>JAQBZH010000056.1 GCA_027622005.1 Bacteroidota bacterium
TACCGACCATCCCGATGGCTTTGGAGGCGACGACCTTTGGATTTCATTTCCGTCTCCGGAAGGATGGACCGAGGCCGTAAATATGGGCCCGGAAGTCAACACGGCCGAGTACGAGTACGGGGCGATTATAAGTTTAGACGACATCAATCTGTACTTTACGACCCACAAAGACGGAAAGGCCGATATCGTGTCCATTCCGATGTCGGAATTAGTCGTTTCGTGGCCTGTTAACTAACAATAACGGGGATTCATGCTTTTATTCGAGCTTCCCACGCCCGCCATCGTCATTGAAAAGAGCCGATTAGAAGGCAATTTGATGGCGATGCAAGCGTTGGCGGATGCGCAGGGTGTGGCCCTAAGGCCGCACACCAAAACGCACAAGTCGGTGTTCATTGCCGCCCTCCAGAGGGAACTTGGGGCCAGGGGACTTACCGTTGCAAAGCTGGGCGAAGCTGAAACGTTTGCGGCTGCCGGATTCACCGATATTCGTTTGGCCTATGCGCTTTATGGGGAAGAAAAGTATGCCCGTTTGGCCCGAATGCTCGATACCTGCCGTGTATCGTTTTGCATTGATACGAAGGAGGGTGCCAAAGCTGCATCGTCTTTCTTTGCAGCAGCTGGGGTTACGGTTGATGTTGTGATCGAAACCGACATCGGATATCATCGATGCGGGGTTCAGTGGGATCGGCCGGAGAGCGCTATGTTTGCCGTTTGGGTTGATTCGCTTCCGGGACTACGCGTATGCGGTATTCTGACGCATGCAGGGCATTCGTATTACGGTCCTCAATCAGAAGGAGAATCGCTGGCCGATTCCTTGAAACGGGTGAGTGACCTGGAGCGAGATCGCATGTTAGAGTTCGCCGTCAGTTTGCGAAAAGCTGGCGTGAAGGCGGCGGTTTCTGGCGATCTCGAAATCAGTGTCGGTTCGACGCCTTCCATTCGGTACTTCACCAATCGAGAGCACGAAGGGTTTAAAATCACGGAAATACGGCCAGGAAACTACGTTTTTCACGATATGACGCAGGTCAATCTGGGCGTTCGAGGGCTAGAAAGCTGCGCTTTGACCGTCCACGCCACCGTCTTTTCAAAACACAAAAACGACGACGGATCCGAACGGCTATTCATCGATTCCGGCAAGAAAGTTTTGACGACAGATGGCGCCTACAGAGCCGAAGGGTACGGCCAGATTCTGTACGATGCTGGAAATATGGTGCCGATGCCTCACGCCGTGATCAATGCGCTATCCGAAGAACACGGTTGGGTATTGGTTCGCGGTGGCTCTACACTAAACGTAGGGGATCAAGTGCGCGTCGTGCCAAATCATGCCTGCGTAGTGGTCAACATGCAGCCTCACATGTTTTTGGTCGATGGAGATCAGGTTATCCAGCGAATTGCAGTGGATTCGCAGGGCAAGGTCGTATAGGTCCTCGTTGCCAGGCCTTTTAACGGAGCTTACTCGAACAGCCCGCTTTCCCGGGACTGTGGTTTCAAACCAAAATGTTTGTAGGCCGCCGGAGTAGCGACCCGTCCTCTGGCCGTGCGCTCGATATATCCTTCCTGAATTAAATACGGTTCGTAGACTTCTTCGATGGTGCCGGCGTCTTCGCCAACGGATACAGCTAGGTTTGCGAGTCCCGTCGGACCACCCCCGAATTTCTCAATCAGGGTCATCAAGATCCGCGTGTCCATATCATCAAGGCCTTCGATGTCCACGCTGAGCGCATTGAGCGCATGATCCGCCATTTCTCTGGTGATACGTCCATCGCCATCAACCTGGGCGTAATCCCTGGCTCTGCGAAGCAGACGGTTGGCAATGCGCGGCGTTCCGCGGGAACGCCGCGCCAACTCCACGGCGCCATCGCCGGTTATTTCTACTTTCAAAAGGTCCGCCGAACGTTTAACAATTTCCGTCAACGTGGCCGCTGAGTAATAATCATACCGAAAATCAATCCCAAACCGGGCTCTGAGCGGGGCGGTTAAGAGTCCTTTCCGCGTCGTTGCTCCAATCAGCGTGAAAGGAGGAAGGGTAATTTTGACGCTGCGGGCGCTTGGGCCGGAGTCAATCAGGATATCGATGTGATAATCCTCCATCGCAGCATATAAATACTCTTCTACAACCGGGGACAACCGATGGATTTCGTCGATAAAAAGGACATCACCCTCGTTTAGGTTGGTCAGGAGTCCCGCCACGGAAGCGGGCTTGTCTAGAACCGGGCCTGACGTGGTTTTGACCTGGGTCCCCATTTCGGCCCCAATGATGTAAGCCAACGTGGTTTTACCCAGGCCGGGTGGGCCAGACAAAAGAACGTGATCCAGGCATTCACCACGGCGCTTCGCGGCTGTTAGAAACACGCGCAAATTTTCCTTTATCTGATCTTGTCCAATGAACTCGCTAAGCGTCTTTGGGCGAAGCGCTTTTTCAAAATCCTCTTCCTGCGAAGTGGGTAGTCCGGATATTTGTCCTGATCGCTCGATCATCCTTTGAACATGGTCTGTTTACGTCCTAAGATCGGATAAATCGAGGACATTATTACGCAATATCGATCCTTCAAAGACAATACAATTCGCGATAGCGTTGGTTCAGCTTAAAGAGATGCAGGACCGGTTGGTCTTGTAAGCTTCCGGTCCGGAAAAACTTCTCTTCCTTGGAGCAGGATTGGGGAGATACCACTTTCCGGCTTCGATATAGATTTAACCGAGTTTTGCATTTCATTCAGTACGACTGCGTGAAAATGAGGTTACATGGTGAGATTGTTGGGTCATCTCACATTGTTTTAGGAAACAAGTTAGAGGTGAGAGTATATACTATATACAAAACTATAGAATCTACACACCAGGAGTTGCCACTTTGGCATTTAATATCAAAAACGCAGAGGCTGACCGACTAGCACGCGAGCTGGTTAAGCGAACGGGGCAAAACCTGACAGATGTGGTTCTAGATGCTCTCCGGGATAAATTAGAACACGTTTCTGGGCGGAGGAGGCTTCCGGGCTTGCGAGAAGATATTTCTCGAATACAGGAGCGCGTAGCAGCACTTCCCATATTAGATGGTCGCTGTGACGACGATATTTTGGGCTACGATGAACATGGACTCGCCAACTGATGATTCTGGACACCTCCGCAATTATTGCGATCCTTCAAAACGAAACCCCAGCTGATCGTCTCGTTCTGGCACTAGAACACGCCGAAACACGTCGGGTCTCAGCTGCAACGATTCTGGAATGCTCTATTGTTATTTGCGCTCGGTACGGAGATGCAGGTGACCGGGAATTGGACCTTCTCGTATATCGTTTAGCCCTCGAGATTGTGCCCGTAACTTCGGACCAATTGGATCTTGCTCGATCGGCCTGGCGCAGGTTTGGTAAAGGACGCCATGAAGCGGCACTCAATTTTGGCGACTGCTTTTCCTATGCATTGGCAAAGTCCCTCCAACAACCACTTCTTTTTGTTGAGAATGACTTTAGTCGAACGGACCTAAAAATCGTGGAGTACTAATCGGAAGGTGTGGTTGTCATTATTACACGGCCAACGAGATAGTATAAGCTTCCCTAACGTCGACGGATAACGTTAGTTATCCCACATGCCTCTAAGCGCCATGGTTTTGTCGAACTGTGCCGACAAATCGGCAATTCCTTGCTCAAAAGTTGGTGATCCTACCGTAAAAACGATTACAATCGTTACGACTTTTTCGCCTGGAGCAAGGGTAAATGGAGAAATGGATTGAAGACTTCGCACGTCATTGCGATAATCGACCCATCCAGTTTCCATAATTGGATTTCCAGAGTATGCAAACTTTGTTATTTCCCCGGTAGCTGGGCTAACCATGGGCATGCCTTCTGAGGACAATCCCTGAAGGGCAAAGAGTACCTGGCTTGGGGTCCTGATTTTTGATTCTTGGTAAGCCTCAAACGGCTCTTCCTCCCATCTTTTCACTACGGTGTGGGCCAACGCCGGAGTCATTAGGCCGTTTGTTGAAGTGGACCCAACTATAGAATAGCCAACCAACGTTCCATAACATTCTGGAGGAATATCGCCATCGGCCGGATCAGGTTTGACATAAGTGTAGGAATAGTTTCTGTTCAAATCATACCCAGTATTATTCCAATGTGTCTTAAACTGACCGCAAACCCCGTTAAGCGGGTTCGGATCTGCAGTGTCCCGCAAGTAAAGATCTATATCACCCCCAAATCCGAGGTGAAGATTTTCTATGGGACTGGATGATTCGTTGGAAATTTCAAATCGGATAAACAGCGTGCTCTTCAAGTCAACGCCTTCAAACATATATGGATTTACGACTATATGCAGACCGGAGAAAGAGTTACCAGAGCTTCCCGTTGTGGAAGCGGAGCTAAATGAACCCCATGCCATCACATCACCATTCATTTTTGGACTACCGTCGGGGCTCGTAGGAGCACCTAAATCAGCTGGCCAGCTTTTAAACCCGGTTTGAAAATCCGTTTTATCTACGTAAAAGAGCCCGCCGCCATCTGCAATCGATGGCTTCAACTCAAATCCATCAATCCGTCCTCCAAATAGTGGAGTCATAACATTCGATTTGGTGCCGTTCTGGGTACCAGCTACCCAAAGACCATAGCTACCATCAACAGCAACAACACGATTTGGTTTGGCTGCATTCGGAATTAGCCCAAGTCTTTGAAATATGCCGTTACCAAGCATTGTAACTGAATTCGGACCATTAGATAAGGCTAAATTTGTAGGTGAAACGGGAAGCAATTCGATTTTATGATCATCTAAAACATCGGAATCACATGCCGATTGGAAAGAAAGCAGGAGGCAGGTCAGAAATAGAACCCAATTCCGCTTTTGAAAACCAAGCGCCGACCTTTTCATCACAATTACCTCTAATTAATCAAGGATCGATGATATCCACTGTTAAATAAACGGTGTCTTGAACCGTGGAAGAACTGCTTTCTGTAACAATGAGCTTTATTTTTAAATCGAAGTTGTCGCCTGTGGTTGTTTTTGAAAAGGATGAACCACTGCCGCCAGGGTCCACGTATTACATCCTTCGACGGAGCCAATTTAGTAATCCCACGTGCTCCGCAGCGACATCACCTTATCATATAAGGTAGCTAGATCCTCGTAACCCTGTTCAAATGACGGCGAAATGGTAGTAAAAATGGGGACAATGAATTCTACAGTTTCTCCGGGCGCAAGGGAAATGGGAGCGAGTGATAAAAGGCTTCTTACTTCATTGCGCGTATCTACCCAACCCGTCCCAGTTACTGGATTTCCGGTGAATGCAAAGGCCGTGGGTTCACCAGTTTTGGGATCAATCATTGGCGCACCTTCTGAAGACAGTCCTTGAAGGGCAAAAAGTACTTGGCCTGGAGTTTGAATTTTGTTGGCCCAAAACATCTCAAACGGCGATCCGGCACCTTTGGTCAAAACTCGGTGAGATAAAAAAGGAACGGATAAGCCATTATCAGAGCTGGTACCCCAAATGGTGTATCCTACGAGGATTCCATAACAACCGGGTGATAAATTGCCATCGCTTGAATCAGGCTTCATGTAGGTATAAGAGTAGTTATTGTCCAGATTATAACCTGAATGATTCGTCGCCGCACGTAGTCTTCCGCAAGGTGGGGTTGTTAAGAAACTCCCTCCCCAAACAAGATCCATATCAGCCCCAAAACCTATGTGGAGATCTTCAATGGGAACGGCTGACTCGTTTGAAATTGTATATCGAACAAATAATGTATTCTTTAGCTCATTGTTATCGAAAACGTAGGCAGTCTTTACGATTCTAAGATCCGAAAATGAGTTTGCAGAGGTTGGCAAGCCTCCAAATACTCCCCATACCATGGCATCACCTAACATTTTAGGACTTCCATTTGGGTGAGTGGGAGCGCCAAAGTCAGAAGGCCAACTGTCAAAACCCAATTCAAAATCTTCTCGATTCACCACATAAAGCCCGTAACCATCAAGATTTTGTCCTTCCAATTCAAATTTGTTCAATATTAAGTTGAGCATGTTGGATCCAACATTGGATTTGATTCCGTTCTGAGGTCCAGCAAGCCACAGGCCTGCACTACTTCCGACCTGAGCTGATCGAGCTGGAGTTGGGGTTGAATCGTCGAAATCTAAATTCAGTATATCTAGGCCACCAGTTTTTGATAAACGAACAGAAAGTCGTCCGTTTGACAGGAGGACGTAAGAATCTGAAATTGGAAGCAACTCAACAACAGGGTCCGGATTTGAAGCATCGCAAGACGCTAGAATTACCGCAAACACAATACACAATGTCTTTATACTGCCGATTGTGCTTTGCCTTTTGATCATTACAGGTTGGGGCCGGCGTTCGTTTTTCATGGATCAATAATGTCCACTGTTAAATAAACGGTGTCTTGAACCCGGATGGCTCGTTCGCTCACGTTACTAGCAAAACCGACACTATTACGTTGTCTCGAGCTGCCTTGGTCGTTGGTCGCAACCGAATCACATCCAGCAAAAAACAGAAGTCCGAAAATTAATAGGGTCCAAAATTTGAGGGGGGGGGCGGGGGGGTAATGGCCTGGCCACCAGCAGCCCCGAAGGAATCGTTCATGTTGAAACCGTAGTTTTGAAAGAGCGAAAAGCCGATGAAAGAAGGTATCGCCTGACGTTTCCTCAATTAATACATAAAGCAAAATTGTTCATAGGCATTTATTCGAACCCCATTCTTTCGTTCATCTCACTACTCTCCAAAGACAAAACAATTCGCGATGGACTAAAACTCGTAATCCCACTTGCTCCTTAACGACATCACCTTATCATACAAAGTAGCTAGGTCCTCGTAACCCTGCTCAAAAGTTGGTGAGCTTACGGTAAAAATGGCAACAATGGTTTCTATTTTTTCTCCGGGTGCAAGCGTAATAGGTGAGATTGATTGTAGGCTTCGTACATCTTTTCGCGTGTCAACCCATCCGGTGTTTGTGATGGGATTGCCGGTATAGGCGAATGCAGTAGCCTCCCCTGATGATGGATCGATCATTGGCGCACCTTCTGAAGATAATCCACTGAGAGCAAACAAGACTTGGCTTGGGGTCTTGATTTCGGTTTCATTAAAAGCCTGAAAGGGGGCCTCTGGTGTTCTCGTCAAAACGGTGTGGGCCAAAATGGGAGCCTGTATGCTATGCGCTGAACTGGATCCAACTATTGAGTACCCAACCATGGTTCCAAAGCAATTAGATGGCAAGTCTCCATCGTTTGGTTCAGGTTTTACATATGTAAAGGAGTAATGCCTGTCCAAATCATAACCCGTCTGATTCCATCCGGGATTTAACCTTCCACAAGGAGGGTTGGCTGGATCTGACCAAAACAGATCGACATCACCCCCAAATCCGAGATGAAGATTTTCAACAGGAATGGAAGATTCGTTGGAAATGTAAAATCGGATGAACAGCGTACTTTTCAAGTCATCGTCTTCAAACAGGTATGGATTTACCACTATATCCAGACCGGAGAAGGAGTTTCCCGGAATACCTGTGGTTGGAGTAGAAGTAAGTGCTCCCCACGCCATCACATCACCATTCATTTTTGGACTACCATCCGAATGGGTTGGGGCTCCCAGTACATCTTGCCAATTCTCAAATCCAGCTAAAAAATCCCCTCTATTTACCACGAAAAGCCCACTATTTTCTGAATCAGGATTTCGTAAGGAGAATTGATCTATAGCACTTGGTGAGTTTCCAGAAACATTCGCCCTAATTCCATTCTGAAAGCCTGAAATCCACATGCCCAGAGTACCCCCAATGGAAATTAGCCGATTTGGCTCTGTTACGACCGGAATGAAGCGGATACTTTGGAGAGCCCCCGAAGCCTTCAATTTTAGTGATAATCTTCCATTCGAGAGAATGGCTTCCGTATCTGAAATCGGAAGTAACTCAACAACAGGGGCCGGGTTTGAAGCATCGCAAGACGCTAGAATCACCGCAAACACAATACACAATGTCTTTATACTTCCGATTGTGCTTTGTCTTTTGATCATCACAGGTTGGTTCAGGCGTACATTTTTCATGGGTCAATAATGTCCACTGTTAAGTAAACGGTGTCTTGAACCGTGGAAGAACTGCTTTCTGTAACAATGAGCTTTATTTTTAAATCGAAGTTGTCGCCCGAAGCCGTTTTTGAAAATGATGAACTAGTGCCGCCACCGTTCCACGTATTACATTCCTCAACTTGGATTCCAATGCCTTGCGCACCGCAAATCCACATATATTCCCATATGTAGCCGTAGGGTGTTTCGCCTCCAACCGCAGAAGCAGTCCACGTACCTTGGACGTGGATATCCAATGAGGATGGGCCTTCGATACTCGCTTCGGCCGGTCTGTCCACAACGCTAAAGGTGCTACTTAAACTTGATGATCCACTACCATTGTCTACCACTTGAATTTGAATACCGGAATACAATTGACTTGGCGACCAAGAATACGCTCCACTTCCATTCGAATGAGTCGCACCTGACGACAACGTCGCACCACCATTTATCTTAACCGAGGCAGTTCTTGGGAAGAAATTGAGGTCTTCGGTTCCACTCCACCTAGCGTCCCAAGTTATGCTGTTCTCATAGCCGTTCCAATTGGGCGTACCGACAGACACGTTGCTTACTACGGCGCTCACAACGTCAAGGTCATAAGATGAGTGATTCGTCCAGGCGTTAGAAAATTCATCGGTTCCACTTCCTATAGTGAGTGTAGCGAAACCATCCACATCACCTAATTCGTAATAAAGAAAAAGCCCGTTTGTTGAATTTGTAGTCATAATTAGATATTGCGTATCAGTTCCAAGAGATTCCTGGCATGCCGAACAAGGATTACCAGCTATTTGAGCTCCCCAGTTGTAATCAGTCGAACTGTCAATTTCTTCTGTAGATGAGGAAGAGCAGTTACTTGAGGCAGCGGATGTATAAACACAGATGGTATGTGAAACAAACTGATTGCTGGAATTGACTACCCTTAAATACAGTTCTCCCGTAAACTGGGCATCAGCATCATAGTTGCCGTTGCCAACACCATTCCCGTTGCCGCCCTGGTTGCTGTTTCCGTTCCCGTTGCCGCGATTGTTGCTGTTTCCGCTCCCATTGTTTCCGGGGGTTGGACCGTCGCGTCCATCCACTGTTATTCCAAAACGATCCAGTACCAATCGGATGTCGTTGGCAACTGAAATTGTGGAGGACCCCGCGAATACCAAGCCAACGGGTCTTGTATCTATAGCCTCGTCATTTGAACTGGCTACGACCAATGATCCAGAATCACCGCCGAGGCTAAACTCACCAGGAGAAACGATAATTTGGTTTTTAAAGCAGGCAATACCAGCGTTTCCATAACTTACTTCGACCGTTGCGTTTAGAGCCAGAACCGATCCGAAGGTTAGTCCGCTTGTACGACCAAATTTTTGAACATTCATTCCAGCCGTTGCCGCAAGCGGTGTTTTCCACGGAATGCCATATCCAACTTCAGGCGTTGCATTTGTTAGTTGATCCACTCCAGTTTCAGCAATGGCTGCATCGATTGTGTTTACGCATTGTCCGCTAAAATCGATCGGTTCAAAATCAGATAGATTGGCGAATGTATGATCGAGTTCCGTACCGCCATCGAACCTACCAGGTTGGATAATGGAGCTCCCCACGGTCCCGTTGTTCATCGAAGCAAATACGTGATTGTTAGACAGCGCGTAGGTTAGAGTCCCATCGGTTACCCGGGCTCCGAGCGTACCAGTAAGACCATTTGCTATCCCGGCAGAAACACCAATTGGTACAGGACGGCTAAATACTTGGGCTCCCAACATGGTGCCAGCACCCTGTGCTGAAATAGGTGCGGAAATTTCCCCGGTTACAATCACGATGACCGGAATTCCGCCGGCTTCCAGCGGTACAATATTCCTTTTTTGAGGTGGCCACACATTAATTGGTGTTTTGACCAGAACAATAATGGTTTCTACTCCGAACTCGGACACGGAGGAAGCTAAACCAACGATCTCTTCATGAGACAAAATGGCCGTTGTTAGACTGTCTTGTACCTGAGTTGCCCGTTCGCTGACTTTGCTTTCAAAAACGACACTATCACGTTGTCGCGAGCTGCCTTGGTCGTTGGTCGCAACCGAATCACATCCAGCAAAAAATAGAAGTCCGAAAATTAATAGGGTCCAAAATTTGAGGGGGGGGGTAATGGCCTGGCTACCAGCAGCCCCGAAGGAATCGTTCATGTTGAAACCGTAGATTTGAGAGAGCGAAAAGCCGATGAAAGAAGGTATCGCCTGACGGATCGATATCATATGCGTAAATCTACGTGGATCATAGGCATTTATTCATACCTGATCCTTCCGCTCAACCCCCAAGAACTCTTGGATTCCAGGATCGGCCGGCCGTCTGGTATCGTTCGTTTTTTCATTAGCATTTGGACCCAATAAACCTTCATTCAAGTCTGTTTTTAAATTATCCGCAATAGGTCTTAGGTTGGTATATTGAGAAACGTAAAAATTGTGCGATACTGGATACTAAGAGCCCGCTTTGAGCGGTTTTAAAGAAGGCTTTCATTCCACCACTAGACGTGATGTTTGTAGTAGACAATGTACTTATAACCGACGACCTCGTAGAGGCGGCTTTTTGCTGCAATCTAGGGGCGTGTCACGGCGCTTGCTGCGTTCAGGGGACCTCCGGTGCTCCCTTGGAGGCACATGAACGTGCGGAAGTCGAGAAAGTACTCCCGTTGATACGACATCGACTACGGCCCGAAGCGCTGAAAGTGATCGACCAAAAAGGGACGTGGGAAGAATTGGGCGATGATTACTATGCTACAACCTGCGTCGGAGACGCCGAGTGTGTATTCGTGCGCTACGACGGACCTGTAGCCAAGTGTTCGATTCAAGAGGCCTATTACGAAGGCAAAACCTCGTTTGAAAAGCCCATTTCTTGCCACCTCTACCCTCTACGAGTACAGCCTCTCGGAGAATACGAAGCACTGAATTACGAAGAAATCGATATCTGTAAGCCCGCTTTACCTCACGGAAAGCGTCTTGGAGTTGGCTTGGCTGAGTTTTTGGAAGGGCCCTTGGTCCGGAAGTACGGGAAAGGTTGGTATGATCAGTTTATGCTCATGGTTCGGGAGCGTCGGGAAGTGCTGGCCTCGGATCCAACAACCCCGCAGGTAGGCTAAGTCATGCTGAATCTGCAACAAAGACAATCCCTATCCCAACGGCTATCGCCGCAGCAGATTCAGTATATCAAACTGCTCCAACTACCTACGTTAGCGCTGGAGCAGCGAATTAAGGCCGAGATGGAGATCAATCCTTTGTTGGAGGAAGGCGAAGAGGTTGCGGAAGAGTTCGAAGACGATTCTACTGAAGAAACTGATTTTGACGATGTGACCCCAGAAAACGAGACTACCGAGGATGAATACGCCTGGGAAGAGCTCATGGACCAGGGGGACGATCTATATGGTTACAAAGCCTGTGTGGATCAGGGTGATGACGAAGACCGGCGCGAGACTCCGATGGTGTCGATGTCTAACATGACGGATAATCTTCGGGATCAGCTGGCCTTTCTTCATCTGAGCGAAGAAGAATTGCTTATAGCCGAACAGATTATTGGTTCGATTGACGAAGACGGGTATTTGCGCCGTTCGTTAGAATCGATTGTGGATGATGTGGCCTTTAATCAAGGCGTGCTTTTGAGCGAAACGGAAGTAGAGGAAGTGTTATTTCGAGTTCAGCGCCTGGAGCCAGTCGGAGTGGCGTCAAGAGACCTTCAAGAATGTCTTTTAGTTCAGCTAGACGTGCTCCCCGAGGAAATAACGGGCCGGGAAGTTGCGATTGAGATGCTGAAACACGCTTATAAGGCGTTTACGATGAAGCACTACGATCAGATCATGCGGCGTTTGGATGTCGATGGATCGGAGTTAAAAGAGGCGTTCGATCTGATTCAGCGATTAAACCCAAAGCCGGGTGAAGGGGAGTTTACGGCCTCTGAAAACTACATCACGCCAGATTTTACGGTGCGTTACGAAGACGAAGATTTTATCATCTCCCTCAACGCGGGCAACATGCCAGAACTAAGGGTATCGCGTCATTACACGCAGATGCTCGAACAAGTTGTTTCTGACAAGAAGAAAGGCCGTGAATCGTACGACTCTGAGACTAAGAATTTTCTCAAGTCCAAGTTTGAATCGGCCCGTTGGTTTATCAATTCCATCAGCCAGCGACGCCAAACCATGCTGGCCGTGATGCAAGCCATAGTTTCCCAGCAGGAAGATTTTTTCAGACTGGGTCAGGGAAATCTTCGCCCGATGATCCTCAAGGACATCGCGGAAATCATCCGAATGGACATTTCGACGATATCCAGGGTGGTTAACGGGAAGTATGTTCAGTGTGATTTTGGGGTTTTTGAGCTAAAACACTTCTTTTCCGAAGGACTTTCGACAGATTCTGGTGAAGACGTATCCAACAAGGAAGTAAAGTCAATCATTGAGCGTATCATTTCGGAAGAGAATAAAAATAAACCGCTATCGGACCAGCATATTGCCAAGATGCTGGAGAAGAAAGGTTTTCAGATCGCCCGCCGGACGGTCACAAAATACCGCGAGCAGTTGGGCGTTCCGGTTGCTCGTTTGAGAAAGGAAATCGTCCTGTCTTAATTGGCTGTCCTGTCCTAATATGCCTTGTCTTGCTAACTGAGAGTTGTGATTTAAAAAATTGCGCCCATGTCTATGTTGGAAGCCCATTTTGAACCGTTTCGCCGGCAGATAGTCGGGATAGACCAGACTTTTCGTTCGCCCTATGGCGAGTTTCCAATTGTCTACGCGGACTGGATTGCCAGCGGCCGGTTGTATGGGCCCATAGAAACCATTCTTTCCGACGTGATGGGGCCGTTTGTAGGCAATACCCATACGGAAACCAGTGTGACGGGCACGTCCATGACACACGCCTACCACGAAGCCCGCAAGATTATCAAGCGCCACGTTGGCGCAAACGAAGGGGACATTATAATTGCGTGTGGATCGGGGATGACCGGGGTCATCAACAAACTGCAGCGCATTATCGGGGTTCGGATACCCGAGCAGGCCCAGCGATTTGTTTCAATTCCCAGGGAAGAGCAGCCCGTGGTGTTTATCACCCACATGGAGCACCATTCGAATCAAACGTCTTGGTTGGAGGCCGAGGTCGAGTTGGTGTGCATCGATCCCGATCAAAGCGGTTTGTGCGCCGTCCACAACCTGAAACAGGAAATCGTTAAATACGAAGGACGCCGATTGATCGGTTCGTTTACGGCTTGTTCAAACGTGACTGGGGTCCATACGCCCTATTATGAACTGGCCCGCGTTATGCACGAACACGGCGGCGTGTGTTTCGTCGATTTTGCAGCCAATGCTCCCTACGAAGACATCAACATGCATCCAGGGGATCCGCTGGAGTGTTTAGACGCCATCTTTTTGTCTCCGCACAAGTTTTTAGGAGGCCCAGGATCGAGCGGGGTGATGGTTTTCAACGCCGTATTGGATAAGAATACGGTTCCTGATCATCCGGGTGGAGGAACGGTCGATTGGACCAATCCATGGGGCGAGCACAAGTTTGTTGCAAACATCGAAGACCGCGAGGATGGGGGAACCCCTGCGTTCCTTCAGACCATTCGGGCCGCATTGGCCATCAAATTGAAAGAGGAAATGGGCACGCGGGAAATGGTGGCTCGGGAGCATGAACTCTTAGCCATCGCGTTTCCGAGACTGAGGGCCATACCCAACCTCCATATCTTGGCAAATGAAATCGAGGATCGATTGGCTGTCATTTCGTTTTATGTGACGGATGTGCACTTCAATTTGATTGTCAAACTGCTCAATGATCGGTTTGGGATTCAGACCAGGGGCGGCTGCTCATGCGCAGGCACGTACGGTCACTTCCTGTTGCACGTGGACCGCGAGCATTCCAAGTCCATTACTGATCAAATAAATCATGGCAACCTGGCCAGCAAACCGGGATGGGTACGTATTTCCCTACATCCTACCATGACCAACGCCGAACTCGAAACCATTTTGAACGCTTTGGAGCAATTGGTCGAGCACGTTGAAGAGTGGAAGCTGGATTACGAGTACAGCCCGTTTACCAACGAATACACCTGTAAGATTGCGCACGAGCCAGTCGATGTGCTTAGCTGGTTTGACCTGCATCCGCTTGAAGCAACCCGATAAATCGGTTAGCGGTCGCTACAGGCCGGCCCCTAATAATGGCATAGGCCGTCGAATGCCATCAAATAGGTCGATTTTGCCCGATTTAGTCCTTGAACTAGGGCGACTGTCCTGATTCTAAGTCACCGCCGTCGTATAAACGTTCCACGTAATAGGAAAAAATGACCGCGGGAGAGGCGCGCCCTTCCGCTCATTGGGCAAAAATACATTCCCTATATTTTTATTGGGTGACGAATTTTAATATTTGTCATAAAGTCCTGTAAATATTGCGCATAAATGCCGATTCTTTGCCCATTTCGATGATAAAATAGGCGCGCCTACTCTTTATAACAGGCATTTATTTAGAAATAGCAGTTACGATATACCCCTCTTTCGTGTCCTCTTTTGGAAATAGGCGCGGTATTTGTAAAGATTCTGGTAAGTCCATCGGACATCGCGTCGATAACAACCAAATTGACTGAAAGGTCAAACTCGGAGAGACACGGTCATGCAAGCAATATCAAACATCAGTTCAACTTCTTTTACTTTCCTGTTGGCCCGCTATATGCGAGGACAAATTGCTGAATCGGCATGGAAAAAATTAATGTTGGCCTTTGATTCAGAAGGCGTTACTTCACCCGAGCGTATGGCTTACGCAAGGTTCATGAATGAAATGCTGAGTGAGCGTGCACGGCAGTCTCTCGATATACCGGTTGCCGACGAAATGACGGGACTGCTAAAGGATACTCGTGCATAGTATTCGATAGGTGTTTTTCGGTCTATGAACTTGTACAGCGATGTACGCGAATCTGAAGATTTAAAGCTACCTCCTAGCAGCTATGTGACCCGTGTTTTTCTTGGTGGGTGGGCACAGGACACAGATCTTCAGCTTTGGGG
>JAQBZH010000057.1 GCA_027622005.1 Bacteroidota bacterium
TATATTACGAACATCAAAAACTAGCAAAAGCCGCATGATTAACGCAGCAGAATCCACCTAAGACCCTGTCCGAATTATGGGGTCCACTTCTTTGATCAATTGTGTTTGGTATTTTTCGCTTCACTCGTTGTTCGTCTCCTCATTAGGTTTTAAGCTGTTCCAAGGCCGTACGAGAAAGTGCAACGTCTCTTTCCTTCGCACCATTTGAAAATGGAAGCACCCTACCCAGCTAGAAACGGTGATTGTAAAGGAGTAACCTGGCTAACTCAGGCAAACGATTCGAAAATACGCGTCCGAATTGATTCATTATATCGGAAGTATGCCGCAAGTTTTCCAAAAGTTACTATGTTGTCCCCATCGGTTGCGATCCGGACAAACTCTAGTGTAGATTCTGTACCGGTCTGACCTTTAAGTGATGGCCTAATTACACCCTCATCCACCCATCTCGGAATCCACCATGAATACTGAGCGGCGACTTTTTTACGGCAGCTGTTTTGCGCTAATTACCACTGCACTTTCGTTCAGTATTAGGGCGGGCATCCTTGGTCAGCTCGGTGCGGAGTTGAGTTTTAGCGCTGAACAGTTGGGCTGGATCAATTCAATGTGGTTTTTGGGCTTCCCCATTTCCATGGTAGTTGGTGGGTTGGTTTACCACACAGTTGGCCCACGGAAGATTATGCAATTCGCGTTTTTCGCACACGCGGTCGGAATTGTTATGACCATCTATTCAGGCAGTTTTGAAGGCCTCTTGGTTTCAACTCTACTGATCGGACTTGGCAATGGATGTACCGAAGCAGCCTGTAATCCTATGATTGCCGACACTTACGAAGGTGTGACGATGAGTAAGATGATGAATCGATTCCACATGTGGTTTCCTGGTGGAATCGTAATCGGGAGCCTTATATCCAAGTTTATGACGGATGCAGGCTTTAATTGGGAGGCCCAAATTTGGGTCATCTTGGTTCCAACGCTCATTTATGCTTGGCTTTTTTGGGGTCAAAAATTCCCTGAAGCAAAAGTCGAAGAGGCTACTCAGGTCTCCAAGAATGTCCAAGCCATGCTCTCCCCTCTATTCCTGTTCATTTTTGCTTGCATGGCTTTGACCGCTATTACGGAGTTCGGTCCACAGCAATGGGTCGGCCTCATCCTATCGAGTAGTGGAGCGCAGCCGATGTTGATTCTGGCACTCGTCACAGGACTCATGGCGGTCGCCCGGTATTTCGGCGGCGATGCCGTCGGCAAATTCAGTCATACGGGTGTCTTATTGGGTTCCGCCATCTTAGCAACCATTGGAGTTTACCTGTTCAGTACACAAACGGGATCTATGGCCTACGTTGCTGCGATTGTGTATGCCCTAGGAATCGCCTACTTCTGGCCTAACATGATTGGGTTTGTGGCAGACAAAATTCCTAAAAGTGGTGCGCTGGGTATGTCCCTTGTCGGAGCGGTCGGTATGTTTTCCACTTCCATCTTCCAGCCAATCATCGGGGGCTGGATTGACGGAAACCGAGGTACGGCGGCAGCCACAGGACTTACGGGTGATGCATTGGAACTCGTTGCAGGACAGGCCACTTTGGGCACGATGGTCATCTTCCCAGCCATTCTTGTGGTCTTATTTTCTATTCTTCATTTCTGGGTTAAAAAAACAGAAGCAGCTGCCGCGTAGAGCGTTCGCAGGGGGCAAACTTGGAGTGGCGGAGATAAGCACTTCCACTGTCAACCTGAATGCGTCTTGGAGTTGAGGGGGGGGTCGAACATGGTCAAGTGGCGCAATACCATTCAAAAGCCCTTGTATGCTATTCCCGAGGCACTTATTCGCTCCTCCCGTGGCGCGATATCCTACTTATTGACGCAATTGATCGAATGGTGACGCGATTCCTCCCTTCATGGCGCGGTATTGTCCAATTTGGCGCCATTGCGTCTATTTAATTTGATAGAACACTAATTAACTCCCGTACTGGATGCTACAACTCGTCTTGCACTGGACGCCACAACTCGTCTATATACGCAATAAACAAGCGCTCTATATTTCAAATACCTAGGATCTGAGACTGTTTGTTGCGTTTTATTATAGGTTAAGCTGATCAACTGGAAGGTATTTTCTGCTTGGTTTGTTGGCCAACTTGGGTATAAAATTCAGTTTTAAAGTTCTTCCATTTTCATTGATGTCAAAGTCATTTTGCGGAGGAGGAGGGATTACGTCTCGCTCCGCTCGCCGTTAGCCTGTGGGGGGGCCGTCATGTTATTCACCTTGGCCCCTACTCGCTGCGCTCGCTCGGGTCTTTTCGTTCGTCCGCTTTCAAGCGAGCTTGACGCGGCCAAACAAAAAGCCCCGTCCACTTCGTGGACGGGGCCATTGTTTCTTCCATGCGGAGGAGGAGGGATTCGAACCCTCGGTACCCTATAAAAGGTACGCAGGTTTAGCAAACCTGTGGTTTCAGCCACTCACCCACCCCTCCGGCGGGCCGATTCTGACTCAAATGTGTCGTTTTCCGACATTTTAGATCGCCCACGCTACGGACAATCATCAGCGTTAGCCATTGCTCAAACCAAATCGTTCATCACAAGAATGGTTGGGTTCGGAATGAGCAGCCCCCAAATTACATCTCTACGCAGTCAGGATCAACGAAGTAATTGTCAATATTACTATTGTTCGTGATTCTCTATGACCCCTTTTCCGGTGGAATGTCTACGGGCCTATAAACCACTCGAAGATCTCCGCATTCGAATCTAAGAGGACTACCAAAGTCGATATGCGGTCACTTTGCTAACTCTACAATAAAGAATGCTGAAAAGTCGCGAACAAAAACCAATCTCGAATCATCATAAGAAAAACTTGGAAAGTTTTCGGTTACGTCTGTGTTGACGCTAGGTCCGAAAGGAACCGGTATGGACCAACCTTCAGGTCCTTTTGTCGCAATCCAAAGATCGGCGTCGCCAAGAGATCCATCTGGAAGACGTTCTGAAAACTCCATGACGGCTGCCGTACCTGAATGGTTGACCGTTCCCGACCAAAAATGGTATTGGTCAGACGGCATGTCTATTCCGTTCCAAAAAGTATCCTCCTGCCAAGCACCAAAAGTCCCGTTTGAAAAAGACACCGTTCGAGGCCACGATTCGCGCCAGTCGGGTGAAGTGCTTGTAAATCGCAGCGTACCGTCAGGCCCAAACCAGGGCCCAGCATCGTAATTGACTTTTGTTGATGCACCCTCGAGAAAAAACGGCGTGCCCCAGCCTTCGTCACCCTTTTCTGCTGCCCAGAGATTGGCGTTGTTCGTACTATCGCCGGTACTTCGATAGGATGTAAAAACAAGAAACCGTCCGTCGGGGGAAATGGCCGGGTATAAGGAGGAAACATTGGCATCTCCTAGAGGCATCATCTCAGGTTGGGACCATGAAGAGCCCTTCTTTTGCGTACTAAAGACCCGATAATCTTCTCCTTCCGCGACATTTTGAAAGAAGTAGAATTCTTTCCCATCTGGAGAAAAGGTACCTCGAAACAGCTTCCCCTGTTCGACCGCTATCGTTTCCGCCAAGAACGAGTCAGCACCGATCAGTTGAAAATCTATCTGTGGGTTTTGGCTGCATCCGGTTACGAACAGTAATAGAAGCCCCATAGCTGGGAAAAGAGGGGATCGTAAATCCATATTTCTGAACGTAAAACGGGTCGTGGAAGGATACCTGGGCTTCAAAATCTTTGAAACTCGCTTTACTAAATTGTCAACGATTTTGTTACCCTGGAGAACTCGAATTGCCCTTCCTTCCTCCCTTACTTAGAATAAACAGGGGTCAACCAATCCGCGTACTTGGCCACTTGTCCAGTTACCACTTTTTGATAGAGCTCGAGGAGTTTTGTAGCTACCGGCCCCGCTTTTCCGTCGGCCACGAGTCGGTGATCGATTTTACCAATGGCCGCGACCCCAACACCTGTTCCGCAGAAGAACGCTTCGTCGGCGAGGTACAGCTCCGAGCGGTCAATGCTTCGCTCCACGACTTCCATTTCGAGGTCATCCCGACCAAATTGAATCATGGTTTTTCGGGTGATGCCCTCAAGCACATTGTCCGTGATAGGCGGAGTAATCAACACACCATCCCTAACCATGAAGAAATTGGCCGCGCTAGCTTCGGACACATGTCCGTCCTGGGTTAAAACCAGCGCCTCATCAAACCCGTTCATAACGGCTTCCGTTTTGGCCAGAGCGCTATTGATGTACGTCCCGCTGATCTTTCCACGCGCTGGAATGGCATTGTCATCTACGCGTCTCCAGGAGCTAAAGCCCACACTCAGCGCACCATCTGCCTTGATATAGTGGCCAACAGGCTGGCTATAAATGGCCAATTTATCGGTCGAATCGTGGAGTTGGACCCGAAAAACGCCGTCATCTTTGTAAATGATGGGTCTGATGTACACATTTTGTCTCCAGCCCTCCTTTCGAAGTAGATCCGCCGTAATTCCGATGAGCTCAGAATTCGAATGACCAATATCGCTCATTAAAAACTTGGCGCTATTCAGTAGACGTTTGTAGTGATCAAACGCACGGAAAATATAGAGTTGTTGATTTTCTTCACTCCAAAAAGCTCTAATTCCCGCAAAACAGCCTATTCCGTAGTGAAACGTGGTGCAAGTTATGCTGACGTGTGCGTCGGCAATTGGGACGATATGACCGTCGTGAAAGGCGTATTTAGTCATGGCCGGGGCGAAAAGGTTCTGAAAAGAAAACTCATCTATCAATCTAGGAAGTTAATACACGAGTTTGAAAGACCGATACCCACAAGTTCACCATAAAAATGAGCTTTTTATGCGTTATGGGTTAATTGCAGTGCTTGTCGTTGTTTTTGGACTGGGCGAATATGCCTTTGTCGAATACTACCCGCTGCATCCATACCAGCGGCTTGCCAAGTTTCAAGAACTACCTATCGTAAAGCAATTCGTGATTCATCAGGAAGCAGATCTGGTGAGAAAAGCAATCGAAGGGTCTGAAGAGGGATCCATTTCAACGGGGTATGGGGATGATACGGTCACTTGGACGTCGGTAGAGGAGTGGAGACAAGCCCGGAAAAACGGAGATCAAGCTGCTAAATGGGCGGTGAGACATCTTCGAGATGTAGAGAAGGCCAAAGAAAACCTACCGGCCTTGATCCTTCAGGCCGAAGCGGGCGATCCTTCAGCTGCGTATCAGGTTGTTTGGACCGCCAAAATGTTGGACGATGCTCAATTGAAAGAAGAAGCTCTTTCCCGTCTCAAAGATCATCCCACGACCATTGGTAAATATTTCTACCACAGGTTCACAGCAGCACCAGACAGTTCCAAGAATGGGATTGATTCAGCCATCTGGTTTATGCGAGTCGCCATCGAAAACTGGCGGAGTCCCTTTATAACGGATGAACAGTTTAAACTGCAAACCGATCATCACGCCAACTCAATAGCAGTGCTGCGGAAAAACGCAGAAACAGGAAACGTAGAAGCTATCTGGATGGTCGACCAATTGAAGGCCGAAGGCTTGTTGAACTAAGATCAACCCGCTTCCATGGCATCGGCGCCGGACGTGATCTCGATGAGCTCCGTCGTAATGGCATCCTGACGGGCGCGGTTGTACTTGAGCTTCAACTCTTTCAACAAGTCCCCAGCATTCGTAGTAGCGTTATCCATGGCTACCATGCGGGCTCCCTGCTCCGATGCGTTAGACTCTAGTAAAGCGCGCCAGATCTGATAATTCAGGAACCGAGGGACCAAAACATTCAAGATTTGCTCGACGCCTGGTTCGTAAATCGGATCATCGGCGTATTTGGACGTGGCAACCGGCGTATCCATCGAATCTGATTCCATCACGGGCGTAATAAATCGCTCTAATGGAATCGGAATGAAAGGCTCCATGATCCGGTTCTGCGAAATGGTGTTCTTGAACTCGTTGTAGAGAACATAGACCTCATCCCATTTGCCTTCCAAAAATCCATCCTCAGCCACCGAAGCCACAACATCGGCCGTGGAAAAGGTTAGCTTGTCAAAAGCCCCTCTAAAGTCCCCGATCAACTGGTAGCCGCGGCGTTTAAAGTGCTCGTGCCCCTTGCGTCCGACACAAGTTAAAAACAAGCGGCCGCTGTCCCGATGGGCTGCAAATTGCGTGTTGATGGCCTGTTCTGCCAGCTTGATGATGTTCGAGTTGAATGCACCAGCCAGTCCGCGATCGGCGGTAATTATCACCAAAAGAACCTTATCTGCATTCTCCCGTGATTGAAATAGCGGGTGAATGGACGTATCGATTTGACTCTTCAGATGCGTAATGATCTCAGCGATCTTAAACGCATAGGGTCGAGCTGCAAAGATACTTTCCTGTGCACGACGCAGTTTGGCCGCCGCAACCATTTTCATGGCGCGGGTAAGCTGCTGCGTGTTGCTTACCGAGTTGATTCGGCTTCGTAAATCTCGAAGGCTTGCCATAGTCTCGGGTGGATTGCTCGGTGGTTAAAGTGCCCAAAAGGGCCAATTGGTGGTTTTTTTAGCCTTGAGCAGCGTAAAGTTCGACGAGTTCTTTGGCTTCTTTCGTAAACGTTTCTACCAATTCATCCGAAACAGCACCTGTCGAAACGATCGAACCAAGGGCGTTCGGGTGTCTCATCTTGATGCGGTCGATGAAGTCCTTTTCGAACTGCTTAACCTTCTTGGTAGGTACCTTGTCGATTAATCCCTTTCCTGCCACAAAAATGATGGCAATCTGTTCTTCGACCGGCATCGGCACAAACTGGCCTTGTTTCAGCACTTCAACCAGCTTTTCCCCGCGGGTAAGCTGACGCTGCGTAGCCGCATCCAGGTCCGACCCAAACTTTGAGAAGGCCTCGAGCTCCCGATACTGGGCAAGGTCAAGACGAAGCGTACCCGATACTTTCTTCATCCCTTTGATCTGGGCATTACCACCCACACGCGATACCGAAATACCCACGTTAATAGCAGGACGCACACCAGCGTTAAACAGACTCGATTCGAGGTAAATCTGACCGTCCGTGATCGAAATTACGTTGGTTGGGATGTACGCAGAAACGTCCCCAGCCTGGGTTTCAATAACTGGAAGCGCGGTTAGCGAACCGCCGCCTTTCACTTCGTCCTTCAAACAAGCCGGAAGGTCGTTCATGTTCTTGGCAACGGCGTTGGAGGATGTAATCTTTGCAGCGCGCTCAAGCAGGCGGCTGTGCAAGTAGAAAACGTCTCCAGGGAAAGCTTCACGTCCCGGTGGGCGACGAAGGAGCAAGGATACCTGACGATAGGCCACAGCCTGCTTCGAAAGGTCATCGTAAATAATAAGGGCATGACGGCCCGTGTCGCGAAATAACTCACCAATACAAGCGCCAGCAAATGGAGCGATGTATTGCAACGGTGCTGGCATTGCGGCGCCTGCATTTACAATGACCGTGTATTCCATTGCACCGTTTTCTTCCAACGAGCGCATAACCTGAGCAACGGTTGAGTTTTTCTGGCCGATTGCGACGTAGATGCAATAAACCGGCTTATCCGTCTGGTGAGTCGATTTCTGGTTGATGATGGTGTCAACCAAAACCGCCGTTTTACCCGTTTGGCGGTCCCCAATGACGAGCTCGCGCTGTCCACGTCCAACGGGGATCATGGAGTCGATGGCTTTAATACCCGTTTGAAGGGGCTCAGTAACCGGCTCACGGAAGATAACCGAAGGCGCTTTGCGCTCGAGCGGCATCTCATAGGTCTTTCCGGTAAAGGCGCCT
This sequence comes from Bacteroidota bacterium, assembly GCA_027622005.1. GTDB lineage: Bacteria > Bacteroidota > Rhodothermia > Rhodothermales > UBA10348 > UBA10348. The sequence continues at coordinate 7,732 of JAQBZH010000057.1, forward strand.
TTGCCGTCAATCGGACGTCCAAGCGGATCGATAACGCGTCCCAACATGTCTTCGGAAACGTTAATCGACGCAATTCGCTTGGTACGGCGTACTTCGTCTCCTTCCTTGACCTTGTCGGCTTCACCGAAAAGAACAGCTCCTACGTTGTCTTCTTCCAGGTTGAGTACCATCCCTGAAACCCCACTTCGTGGAAACTCGAGTAGCTCGCCGGCCTGCACATTAGCAAGTCCATAAATGCGAGCGATACCGTCGCCAACTTGAAGTACTGTTCCGACTTCGTATACGTCCGTTGTTGCTTCAAAACCGCCTAATTCGCGTTTTAAAACAGCGGTGACTTCATCGGGTCTGATTGCCGTTGCCATCGTAATTCGTTTATTTCTGTTCGGATGAGCAAAAGGCCCATCACACTGTCTATTTAATTCCGGGACCCAGTTCCAAGGCGTTCCCGAAGCGAAGCCAATTGATTTACCACACTTGCGTCGTAGACCGTATCTCCAATGCGGATGACTATTCCACCAAGGATGGAAGCATCAATCTTTGTTTCGAGGCGGACATTACTGCCGGTGAGTTTTTCAAGCGATCCTATCAAGCGTTTTTCGTCATCGCCGGTTAGTGGAAGTGCCGTGCGCGCAGAAACGCTCACAACACCAGACTGACGATCCCTACGTTCTTGATAGGCTTTCACAATTTCCGGAAACAACCCTTCGCGTCGCTTCTCCACGAGAAGCTCGAGAAATCGGAGCGTAATCGAATCCAAGCGCTCGCTAAAAAGAGCGCGAAACACGTCCGCTTTCTTTTCACGAGAAACGACAGGACTGTCAAACAGCCCGGAAAGCTCACGCGAAACCGCTAGTCCTTCACTAATGAGGGACATATCTGCAGCTACGTTTGCACTTTTTCCGGCCGCTTCGGCCTGTTCGTCAAGCGCCTGGGCGTATCGACGCGATATCGTGATTTCGCTCATTGTCTAAATTTCGCTCATTGTTTATTGGGCAAAATCAGTTTTTCGAGAGGTCGCTTAGAAAATTGTCAACAATTTTCTTTTGGCGATCTGCATCCAAATTCTCACGCAAGATCTTTTCGGCTGCCCGAATGGCTAAGTCCGCGACTTCATTCCTGAGACTGTTGAGCGCGTTTTCTTTCTCGCGTTCGATCTCAGCCTGAGCCGAATCTTGCAACTGTTTAATCTGGACCCGAGTTTTGTCTACTTCCTCCGTGCGAATACGCTCAGCTTCGTCGCGAGCCTCCCGGAGGATGGCCTGTGACTGAACTTCGGCTTCGCGTCGAGCCTTGCTGTTATCTGACTGAAGTTGCTTGGCTTCTGCCAAAGCGCGCTCGGCCTGAGACAAAGACTCGTGGATGGTCTCCTCACGCGTGGTCATCGCGGACAGAATCGGTCCCCAAGCAAACTTTTTCAAAAGAAGAAGTAATGCCAGAAAAGTGATTCCAACCCAGATGATGAGTCCGGCGTCAGGAGCGAGTAGGTCTACTGCTAATACGATCATGGTTGGTCGTACAGGTTAATTTTTGTGCGCCCCGAGTTTCGTGGTACACGTATCTATTTATGGTCAACAAAATGACCATCACCCGTAATATGGACGGCCTAAACCGCCAATTATTACTTGGCTACAAGGATAATGCAGATAACCAGACCGAATAGTGCAACACCTTCAATAAGGGCGGCTGCAATAATCATCGTGGTACGAATATCGCCTGTCGATTCTGGTTGGCGTGCGGTTGCTTCCATGGCTGGGCCGGCAGCAAGACCGATTCCTAGGCCAGCGCCAAGGGCAACTAAACCTGCACCAATACCTGCTCCGAGGTATGCGAGAGCTGATGGATCCATTAGATTTCCTGTTGTCGTTTGTTTGTTACGAAGTGGATGAGAGAAATTGTTTTACGCGCCCACAGTTTCTGAGTGATCGGAAACGTGTTCACCGTGATGGGTATCATCGTGGGCGTGGTCATGCTCTTGGATGGCCATGCTAATAAACAAGGCCGAGAGCATTGTAAAGACATAGGCTTGAATGATGGACACTAGTATTTCGAGGAAATACACAAAGAGCGCAAACGCCACACTGATCGGTGCTACGGCGTAACCGACACCCGGGCCAAACATTTTGGCGAATGAAAAAATGAAGCCAATGAGGCTCAAAATAACCAGGTGACCTGCGGTCATATTGGCAAAAAGACGAATAGCGAGGGCAATCGGTTTGGTAATGATGCCCATCACTTCAACCGGAATCAAAATTGGTTTAACAAAACCCGGTACTCCGGGAGGCCAGAAAATGTGGCCCCAATAGTCCTTCGTGCCGCCCATTTGGGTGATGACGAACGTAAATACCGCCAAAACGGTGGTAATCATCAAGCTCGAAGTAGCGGTTGCCCCGTAAGGAACGAGTCCTAAAAAATTACTAACCAGAATAAAAAAGAAAGCGGTAAGCAGATACGGAAGATATTTATCCGTTTTCGCACCCAGGTTCGGACGAGCAATCTCATCCCGTACAAACATAATGATGGTTTCAAAGAAATTCTGAAACAACCCCTTGGGGGCCGTAACGCGGCCAATTCCGCGCTTATACATGCGGGCCATCCGTGTCATCAAAAACAGAATCAACAGCATGCTCAGCCAGGCGAAAAACAAATGCCGGGAAATGGACAAATCCAATACAACGTGACTTCCGTTCGGGGCAAGTAAGTGACCTTCCAATTCAGCTCGCGTGACTTCGCCGGCGGTATTATGAGCGTCGCCAACTTCTTCAAGAACTTCCGTGGAGCTGGCGCTGGTTGAATCCTCCGAAGCTTCGGCTCCATGGTCGGCAGCGGCGATCTCCACGGTGAAGTGACCGTTGCGGATGGCCGAAGTTGTCGAACGAAAGAGCTCCAGACTATAACCGCCGTCTGCGTGTTGCACCACAAAAAACCTGGGAAGCTCAATGTCCCCAAACGGAGAAAAGTCCAAATAGTAGGCGTTGGCGCTATGATGAAGTGCGTCGAAATCTTCCGTTTCACCTGAGTCAGATGCAAGAGCAAATGGCGGAATAGCCATCAAGGCCAACAACGCTAGCAGGAAAAATATCGAAGCTCTTTTAATCATCATATGTAAATCGTCGGCCGTTTAGGCTCGCTCATCCGAAAAAAATCAGTCTAATTGACCGTCCTTTTCCGAACTTGTAAGGATGCTGCTTTGTCGGCGATGTAAAATGATCGTTTCGAAAGTCAATCCAATCGCAAACACGATAAAAAATCCTACCAGTAAGGCTGTGCTATCCAACGAAGTCAGAAGCAAGATGCCCGTCAAGAGAATTAGGGTCACGAAAATCCGTGCAACCATGCCCCCCATTACCAGCATCATAAATGTTCGCTGAGACGCCTTGACAGCAATCTTTCCCAACCAAAGGGCACCAAGGCTATAAACCCCGGCAATTCCGGCTCCTACGAGCGCACTAAGCCAAATTCCTTCAGTCATGAGAGAACTACCGATAGCGGTGTCCAGAGAACATTAACAGATCCCAAAATTACGGACTACGGGCTACACGCGCCCCTTTTTAGGGGTGAATTAAATATGAAAGGGAGGGAAAACGGGGTGAAAAAAAGATGAACGGCTAGGCCGAATTGGACTTTGACTACTCTTCTTTAGGGCTCTTTTTTTGGGGTGATGACTTCTTGGAAGACTCGGATAACAGCTTTGTCAAACGAAAAAACTGGATAAAAAAGCTGATCCCTCCCACAATACTACCCACTATGAGGTAAGTAGGGGATGTATCCAACCACCGGTCCAGGAGAAACCCGGCACCCAAATAGAACAACATGGCCCCGACAAGACTGATTCCAAACGTCAGAAACGGCGTGGCATCATGTAGGCTTTTTTGCCATTTGCCTGCTTTGGTCTCTCTGTTTGGCTTAGTCACCGGCCACTAACGAAAAGGCGCTGGGTATGGGTGAGGCTTTGTCCGATGCGTGGGCTCCGTTACCCGTCATTCCATTCTTTAATATGTCGGCTCTGGATTTATCGAGTTGACCCATGTGGCAACTTCCTTCGATAATCGCACCTTCTTCGACGATAAGACGCGCTGTCCGAATCGTGCCTTGAATTCGGGCCGTTTCTTTTAACACAAGACGTCCTTTGACGTAAATATCACCAATCAATTTCCCGGCGAGATCCGCATCGTTTGCGTGAATCTCTCCTTCTACCGAACCTTCTTCGGCTATGATCGCTTTCCCATCAACGCGAAGGGTTCCTTTTAGGGAACCACTTACCCGCGTATCGTCCTTGGCATTCAAACTGCCTTCTACGTGGGTGCCAGCGGCAATTAGGTTGATTTGGGAGGGGGTGGGGGGTACAAAATACTTAGCCATAAGACATTAGTTTTGAATAGTTGTCAAACTAGTTCGAACCGTTTACGGGGGGTTTAATAGGCTCGAACGGTTACCAACCCATTACATAGGCTCTAGGATCCTGAGCGAGTCCATTATGCCATAATTCGAAGTGGGCATGGGGCCCTGACGTTATCTCGCCTGAATTTCCGGTTCGAGCAATGACCTCACGGTCGCGAACACGATCCCCAACTTGTTTAAGCAAACTCGAGTTATGTTTGAAAACGGAAAGGAATCCGCCAGCGTGTGCGACCGCTATGACCTGCCCTCCGTCGTTCATCCAATCCGACAAGACGACATAGCCGTCTCCAATGCTCCTTACCACACTTCCCTCTTCGATGGCGATATCGATTGCAAAATGGCTAGTTCGTGCGTCAAACCCGCGGGTCAATAGTCCTGAAACAGGAGGAAGAACCGGAAAAGAAATGGCTGATAAAAAGCTTGGGCCAACGTCGAAAGAGAGTGGCTGAGCGGAAGGAGCGCTGTTGAGCCGTTCGATAGGGAGGGCTGGTTGGACGTGGTCCTCCCAATTATCTGAAGGATCCGGCAGCTCCAGCTCGGCTAGAGAGGTGCCATCTTCAAAAACCGGAGCTTCGCTGTCCACAAAAGATGACGTTGCATCTTCGACGTTTCCCAGGATTATGTCTCGAAGTCTATTTAAATAAGCTTCCTGCAATGCAAGGGAATCCGCCATGCTTTGGAGCCGAAGTTCATTCTGGCGAGCGTCGCTCCGCATATCCTCGGTTCCAACTCCTGGTAAGCTGTTTCTTAAAGGAGTGAAAAGAAGCACGGCCTGTATCGCTAGGAATAAAAGAAACAAAATTCCCCCGGTCGCCAGGACAATGGAAAGTGGCTTTAAGGTTTTCACGCCGAATTGCTTCAACCGCTCAGCATCCATTACCACAAAAGTAAAAGACCTGTTGATCTGACGTATGAATTCAGAGAGAAGGCGTTTCATAAAAGCAAAAATGTGGCTTGGAAGCGAATTAAAGGGCAAACTCCCCCTGATGATAGGGGTTTCCTTAGGCCTCGTGGGAATTGACTCATCCCTTTGTGGTGCCGTATATTTATAGGCTCTGTAATTTTTCCGATGAAATCCGTTTAGTATACGGCTCCCCCCCATGCCTCAGCATAAATCCGCAGCCAAAAGAGCTCGCCAGACCGAATCCCGTCGTGCACGCAATCGCGTACACCGTAGCAAAATGCGCACAATGATGAAGAAACTTCGTGCTACAGAAGATTCAACAGAAGCTCGCACTCTGTTTAATGACGTCAAATCCATGTTAGACAGAATGTCTTCAAGAGGTTTGATTCACGCCAACAAAGCAGCGAACTATAAGAGCCAATTAGAGAAGCACGTAAACGCGCTTTAATCTATCCGTTCGTGTTTGTTTTTGCGGTCCTTCGACCAATGAGACACTTTTTGTTCTCGGAATCGTCGTTACTAGAGTTTTATACAGAACTCTTTTGAACTTTCGATAGCACCAACGCCCGATACCGTGCAATCCGGCTCGCCACTGGAGTCCTTCCAACCCATCCTACTCCTGACATGTCAAGAAAATATTTCTCTCAACTTGTTGTCATGACACTATTTGCGGCAGTAACCATCCTGACCGGTTGTAAAAGTGTTCCTGTTGACATTCTGTCCATGACCGCACCTGATAGTCTTTTGACGAATCAGAACGGAAATTTTGCTGTTACACTCAATGAAAAAGCTAAACTTCCGGTAGATGTTTCCTGGAATTTTGGTGATAGCAAGAGCGCTAAAGGCACCACTACATCACATGCCTTTACTGCACCGGGCACTTACACCGTATCGGTTACTGCTTCGAACAGAAAAGGGAAGTCTACAGATGTCGCAACCGCTTCGGTTGTGGTCATGAATCCGGCTGTCTCGGCTTCCATTGTTAGCCTTCGCGCAAGCAATAATTCTCCGGACACGCAGACGGCCGTGACGTTCTCAGCATCCGTCAATGGCGACACACCACTTCTTTCTTATGCCTGGACATTTGGAGACGGTGGTACCAGCAGCAATGCTTCTCCATCCCACACGTTTAATAAGCCTGGTTCTTACACTGTCCAGCTAAACGTTTCCAACAAAGCCGGCTCCGACTCCCGTACCATGACACTCAATGTGTCGATGTACGAAGCTCAGATCTGTAAAGATGTTTCGCAGTTGGGCGCGGCATTCTTCTCCGCCAACGATTCAGTGCTTTCGGATGAAGCCCGTGGCGTGCTGACAGAAAACCTGGAAATTCTGAATGAGTGCCCAAATATGAACGTTCGTGTTGAAGGCGTTTCCGCGCCTGGCGAACGTCGCGCTCAAGAGCTTAGCGAAGATCGTGCACGCGCCGTTGAGCAGTACTACACCTCGAACGGTGTTGCTTCAGCCCGTATTGTTACGGTTGGCAAAGGTCGCGCAGAAGGTTTGACCAGCAAGAAAGAAGGTTTGGCTCAATACCGCCGTGTCGACACCATCGTTGTTCGATAGGTCTTTTTAAAGTTATCGCTGTCACGAAATGTGGTAGGTGATAAACTTAGCTTCCTAAAGGGGGGGCGCCCTGCGGG
>JAQBZH010000002.1:0-2500 GCA_027622005.1 Bacteroidota bacterium
CTGCATGGCTGTCGTCAGCTCGTGTCGTGAGATGTTGGGTTAAGTCCCGCAACGAGCGCAACCCCTATTACTAGTTACCAGCACGTTAAGGTGGGGACTCTAGTGAGACTGCCTGCGCAAGCAGTGAGGAAGGTGGGGACGACGTCAAGTCATCATGGCCCTTATGCCCAGGGCTGCACACGTGCTACAATGGTCGGTACAATGGGCTGCCACCTCGCGAGAGGGAGCGAATCCACAAAGCCGATCTCAGTTCGGATTGTAGTCTGCAACTCGACTACATGAAGCCGGAATCGCTAGTAATCGCGTATCAGCAACGACGCGGTGAATACGTTCCCGGGCCTTGTACACACCGCCCGTCAAGCCATGGAAGCTGAGGGTACCCAACGTCCGTGACCCGACCGTAAGGAGGGAGCGGCCTAAGGTAAAATTAGTGACTGGGGCTAAGTCGTAACAAGGTAGCCGTACGGGAACGTGCGGCTGGATCACCTCCTAAAGAGTTCATTACTCGCTCCAGTATTGGCAGGACTCGCTATATATTCCATTTCATCTTGAACAAAGGTTCTTCTTTCGAAGAATCTGTTCTTTTGAGACTGCATTCCCGTCCTCTTTGGGGCGTAAGCCGCGAAAGTGGTTTTTCCTTAAGGGGGCTGTAGCTCAGGTGGTTAGAGCGCACGCCTGATAAGCGTGAGGTCGGAGGTTCAACTCCTCCCAGCCCCACACGGTCTTTTGGGTAGAAATACCTGTCAGGCGATTCAGGCGGGGTTATAGCTCAGTTGGTAGAGCACCTGCTTTGCAAGCAGGGGGTCCACGGTTCGAGCCCGTGTAACTCCACATAAGGTTCTGGACATAAGTTGACTTGCCAAAGTCGGCGCGTTGTCTTCCAGCTCCGGTTCTTTGACGTAATGATTGTTCCGTAGCGCAGTAGATGAGCGAGTACTTTCGAGTACTTGCGAGACTATATGCGAAACAAAAAGCAGGATATTTTTCTGTAGTGGCACTTCGGTGCTGCGCCAGTAAAGTATCTGTAGTAAGGTGTTTTTCTTTGAAGGCATTTCGGTGCCAGATCAGGAAGACACCCGTTGTAAACAATGTATCGAGACATAAGAGCGTCGAAAATGGCACGAGTCCAAACCACGTAAAATGGCAGGACTTAAGTAATTTATGGCGTATGGAGGATGCCTTGGCATGGACGGGCGATGAAGGACGTGATAAGCTGCGATAAGCCACGGGGAACTGCAAACAAGTTTTGATCCGTGGATTTCCGAATGGGGAAACCCGGCTGGTTGAAGACCAGTCACTGTATACTGAATACATAGGTATATAGAGCTAACCTGGAGAACTGAAACATCTAAGTACCCAGAGGAAGAGAAAACAATAGTGATTCCCTAAGTAGTGGCGAGCGAACGGGGAATAGCCCAAACCGGTGTCGTTTCGGCGGCATCGGGGTTGTAGGGCCTGCATAACGGGACCACTAGTCGAAATCGAAGTTGCCTGGAAAGCAACGCCACAGAAGGTGAAAGCCCTGTAGGTGTAAGACGAATGGCCCAGCAGTGTCCCTGAGTAGCACGGGACCGGAGAAATCCTGTGTGAATCTGCCAGCACCATCTGGTAAGGCTAAATACTGTCCATGACCGATAGTGAACTAGTACCGTGAGGGAAAGGTGAAAAGAACGCCTAGTAGGCGAGTGAAATAGTACCTGAAACCATACGCTTACAACCAGTAGGAGCCCCGTAAGGGGTGACTGCGTGCCTTTTGCATAATGATCCTACGAGTTACTCCTCATTGGCAAGGTTAAGGCCTTCAGGGCCGGAGCCGTAGCGAAAGCGAGTCTGAATAGGGCGATTTAGTCAGTGGGGGTAGACGCGAAACTGAGTGAGCTACCCTTGAGCAGGTTGAAGCGTAGGTAAGACTACGTGGAGGACCGAACGGGTGTATGTTGAAAAATGCTCCGATGACTTGAGGGTAGGGGTGAAAGGCCTATCAAACTCAGAGATAGCTCGTACTCCCCGAAATGTATTTAGGTACAGCGTTACGTTAGTCTACTGGAGGTAGAGCACTGGTTGGGCTAGGGCCCTTCACCGGGTACCAAACCCTGTCAAACTCCGAATACCAGTAGTACGATGCGTAGCAGTGAGGGCGCGGGTGATAAGATCCGTGTCCGAGAGGGAAAGAACCCAGATCGACAGCTAAGGTCCCAAAGTTCACGCTAAGTTGTGTAAAAGGGGGTCTGACTGCATAAACAACCAGGATGTTGGCTTAGAAGCAGCCATTCATTTAAAGAGTGCGTAACAGCTCACTGGTCGAGCGGTCGGGCATCTAAAATTAGCGGGCATCAAGTGTGACACCGAAGCTTCGGATTGATAATTTATTATCAGTGGTAGGGGAGCATTCCAGCGGCGTCGAAGCTGAACTGCGAGGTTTGGTGGAGCTTCTGGAAAAGCAAATGTAGGAATGAGTAACGACAAGACAGGTGAGAAACCTGTCCGCCGTAAGCCCAAG
>JAQBZH010000002.1:5000-168073 GCA_027622005.1 Bacteroidota bacterium
CGTGTGCGGTATCTATTCGATGGCGTCGTTCGAGGCATTGGCGACTACGGCAACTCTTTTGGAGTGCCTACGGTAGGCGGGGAGGTTTATTTCGATCCATCGTACGAGGGAAACCCGCTCGTAAACGCGATGAGCGTTGGTATCATTGAAAAGGGCCAAAAAACGGCTTCCGCAATTGCTGAGGGTGTGGGGAATCCTGTCTTTATAGTTGGTTCAGCCACAGGGAGAGATGGTATTCACGGAGCAACATTTGCCTCCGAGGAAATATCGGAAGCCAGCGAAGCCAAGCGCCCCAGCGTTCAAGTAGGAGATCCATTTACTGAAAAGCTTCTGCTGGAAGCCACTCTGGAAGTGATAAACAGCGGGGTTGTGGTCGGTATTCAGGACATGGGAGCAGCAGGTATTACATGCTCCTCCTGTGAAATGAGTGAAAAAGGCAACTCGGGAATGATCCTGCATATCGACAAGGTTCCGATCCGCGAGACGGGAATGTCACCCTACGAAATTATGCTTTCCGAGAGTCAGGAGCGCATGTTAATTGTGTGTCACAAAGGCAAAGAGGCCGCTTTATTAGCCATATTTGACAAATGGGACCTCCATGCAGCCGAAATTGGCCACGTCACAGACGACGGTCGGGTGAAAGTAATGTGGCACGGAGAAATGGTAGCAGATGTACCCGCGGAGCACTTGGCACTCGGCGGTGGTGCTCCGGTTTATATCCGTGATACTCAACGACCTGCCTACTTGGATGAAACGGGAGCATTCAGGACCGACAGTGTTGATGACCTAAAGGCAGAAAATGGAACGGACGTGCTCCTGAAGCTGTTGGGATCCCCGAACATCGCGTCGAAGCGTTGGGTGTTCGAGCAATATGACACCATGGTCCGGACAAATACGGTCATCGGGCCAGGACCTTCCGATGCAGCCGTGGTTCGTTTGAAAGATTCCAAGAAAGGCCTTGCCGTCAAGACTGACTGCAATGCGCGCTACGTCTATCTGAATCCTCGCAAAGGCGCTCAAATCGCCGTAGCAGAAGCAGCTCGAAACGTCGTTTGTGCGGGCGGAAAACCACTTGCCATTACCAACTGTCTAAATTTCGGAAATCCTTATAAACCGGAACAGTATTGGGTATTTAAGGAAGCGGTCAGTGGTATGGGAGATGCATGTCGTGTGTTGGACACGCCGGTTACGGGAGGAAACGTTTCATTTTACAATGAAAGCCCTGCTGGATCTGTATTTCCGACTCCAACGATTGGAATGCTTGGCGTTGTGGAAGATGTGGAAGCACACGCTACAACCTTTGATTTCAAGGCAGAAGGGGACGTCTTGCTTCTCCTTCAGCCTTCTGTTATTGAAAAGGCATGCATTGAAGGGTCAGAGTACTTGGTCCTGATGCATGGCCTTACAGCTGGTGATGCCCCTTGTTTTGACCTTAAATCCGAAAAGAGGGTTCAGGACGCTTGTCTGTCCATTATCCAAAGCGGATTGATCAACAGCGCGCATGACGTATCGGATGGAGGCTTGGCCGTTTGTCTAGCAGAAATGAGTCTCGCTTCCCAAAACCTCGGAGCCGAAATCAGCCTTTCATCGATGGGGGATTCACGCTTTGATACAACCCTATTTGGCGAAGCACAGTCTCGAATTGTGCTTGCAGTGCCTTCGAAACACGCTGAAACGGTGCAGGACATTGCTGCCGAAAACGGAATCGCGGCCATTGGAATTGGAAAAGTGGCGGGAACCAGGTTCACGATCGAGGTAGACGGGCAATCCGTGATTTCTACTTCGCCGTCCGTGATGCGTGAAGTGTATGAAATGGCTATCCCGAAGCTGATGTCCAAGAAGAGGTAGGTGAATCGTTGTTGAAGGACACCGTTTTCGGCACCATCTGGTCTGCTTCGGTGTAACACTTTGATCGCCGGAGTAACCTATAGCTCCAAATGAATTTTATTGAACGATAACGCAGAAAGTAAAAGAAAAAACATGGCAGATAACGCAAAATATGTAACGCTAACGGATGCCAACTTTGGCACCGAAGTTTTGAACTCGGAGCTCCCGGTACTCGTGGACTTTTGGGCGACCTGGTGCGGTCCTTGCCGGATTATTGCACCGGTCATCGAAGAGCTCGCTTCTGAACTCGAAGGACAGGCCGTGATTGGAAAATTGGATGTAGATCATAATCCTCAGACGGCGATGAATTTTGGCATTCGATCCATTCCAACGCTGTTGTTTTTCAAAAACGGTGTAGTTGTGGATCAAATGGTCGGAGCAGCCCCCAAAAAGGTTTTGGCTGCTAAATTAGCCGCTCTTTCAGGACAGCCTGCTTAATAAACCGTATGCAAGGGATAGATTTCAAAGATGCTGAGCATCGAAAAGTGACGATCATTGGAACGGGCCCAGCCGGTCTAACCGCCGCGATATATTCGGCTCGAGCCAATTTATCGCCGCTGGTTATTCAGGGTCCGGAGCCTGGTGGTCAATTGATCACAACAACGGATGTTGAAAACTATCCTGGATTCCCCGACGGTATCATGGGACCCGATATGATGCAGAAGTTTGAAGCCCAAGCCGAAAGGTTTGGTGCTGAGCTTCGCTGGGGATCGGTCACGTCGGTCGACTTTACGGTTCGACCTTTTAGGATGATCGTGGATGAAGAAACTCCGATCGTGTCGGACACCGTGATTATCTCGACGGGAGCATCCGCTCGTTACTTGGGATTGGAAAATGAAGCCCGCCTACTCGGGCACGGCGTGTCAGCTTGTGCCACCTGCGACGGAGCCTTTTTCAGAGAACAAGAAGTGGCCATTGTGGGGGGTGGGGACACCGCCATGGAGGAGGCTCTGTTTTTAACCCGTTTTGCGTCCAAAGTATACGTTATTCATCGTCGGGGTGAATTTCGGGCTTCACAAATCATGCAGGATCGGGTATTAACACACGCCAAAATCGAAGTGATTTGGAATACGGAAGTGATTGATGTCTTGGGTGATAAACTCGTAAGCGCAGCCGTCCTTCGGAATACCGATGGCTCAAATGAAAGAACTCTACCCATTCAGGGATTTTTCGTAGCCATTGGCCATCGCCCAAACACCGATATATTCGCCGATTTTCTGGATCGGGACGAAACGGGGTATATCATCACCAAGCCCGATTCTACCTATACTAATATCGAAGGCGTTTTCGCCTGCGGCGATGCACAAGATCACGTATACCGACAGGCGATTACGGCCGCAGGAACGGGGTGTATGGCGGCCATTGACGCCGAACGATGGTTGGCAGATCAGGAAGCGTAGGTATGGTTTTAGCCGGCCTTAAAGACAATGGCTCGGTCTTGGTGACCTGCTAGATCAGGCGCTGCCACTAACCCATTCAAAGACGTTCATCCTGGAAGGCTACTTTCTGAACATATTGGACAGTACGAACCATACATTTTCCTTTCGCTCCCGAAGTCTTCTGGAGAAGTACGGATACCACATGTCCCCAAAGGGGACATAAACGCGCATTCCAAATCCTTCGGCGGCAATGGACTGCTGCGTATCCGTCCGAATCCCAAACAGCATCTGGAATTCAAACCGATCGGAAGCAATCCCGTTTTGAGAGACATATTGCTTAACGGCGCCGATCAGGATATCGTCGTGAGTAGCAATTCCAGGGAAGCGTCCTTTGGTGATAAGCGTTTCCATGTGCTCCAGGTATCGCTCTCGGATGGTCGGCATATCTTGGAAGGCTAGGTGGGCAGGCTCTTTATACGCCCCCTTGCATAAGCGCACCCGCGCTTTCAGTTCGCACATGCGGGCGATATCGTCTCCGGTACGTTTGAGATACGCCTGCAGCACGATCCCAACATTCTCCGGATATTCCGGATGAACGCGTTCAAAGAGAGAAACAGTGGATTCGGTTACGTCCGTGCCTTCCATATCCAGACGAACAAACGTGTTCGTTTCTTTCGCGACCTGGAGGACTTCATACAGATTATCCAGGCAAAAAGACTCATCAATCTTTTGCCCTAACATGGACAATTTGATAGAGATATTTTTGTCGATCGCTCCGCCTGACGAGTGGATTGCCTTAACAAGTGAGATATACGAGTCTTTGGCCTGCGTAGCCAATTTTGGGTCGCTGATATACTCTCCCAGCAAATCCAACGTGGTCGAAAGCCCAGTAGCTCGTAAAGCAGCGGCTACGGGTAACGTTTTTTCGACCGTTTCCGCGGCCACAAACTTACGTGCTAGGAAAAAGGGGAGCTTCATGCGAAAGAATTTGAATCCGAAAAAAGGACGGAGAACGCAATAACCGAGGGGCGCGGCAAACTACAACAGCCGGGTCCCCCGATCAACCAAAAAGCATTCATAAGCCGCAAATGGGAGCCTTTCCGTCCGTTATTTCTGGACCAACTGAAGCGCTTGATTGAGATCTGCAATCAAATCATCAACCGACTCAAGTCCGACGGAGATCCGAAGTAGATTTTGCGGCGTCGTGGACGAGGGTCCTTCGATCGACGCCCGATGCTCTATCAATGACTCTGTACCTCCCAAGCTGGTCGCGTTGGCAAAGTAGTACAAATTGCTAGCCACCTGTTTGGCCCCTTCCGGAGAGCCTTTAATTCGAACAGAAAGCATGCCACCATACATTTTCATCTGTCGAGAGGCCACTTCATGTCCGGGATCCGTCGAAAGTCCTGGGTAGTGAACTTGTTCAATGGACGGATGGGCGGAAAGATATTCGGCTAAGATCATCGCAGATCGACATTGTCTTTCTAATCTCACTGCTAGGGACCGAATGCCCCTCATGGTCAGCCAGCATGAGAAGGGGTCTAAAACGGCCCCTGCCTTTTGTTGGATAGCGCTTACTTTGGAACACATGTCGTCGTTTTCAGCAAAAACCAAGGCCCCGCCAAGTACATCGGAGTGTCCGCCAAAATATTTGGTGATGGAATGCAAGACTACGTGCGCTCCAAACTCAAACGGTCTCGTAATTAAGGGTGTAGACCAAGTGTTGTCTACAAGTACCGTCGCCCCTACCTGTCGAGCCGCAGTGCTGACCGCTCTGATATCAGTTATGCTGACTTGCGGGTTCGAAGGAGTCTCTAGCCATACCAACCGTGTCGCGACGGTCAATGCTTTTTTAACATTCGACAGGTCCCTCATGTCGACACATTCCACAACTAACCCCCAACTTCCAAAAAAGTCGACAGCCAAAGACTTGACGCCGTAATAAATATCGTGTGGGAGAAGAATTCTGTCGCCGGGTTTAAGAGCTTGAAAAATAGCATTAGCAGCTGCCATACCCGAGGAAAAAGCCATTGCTTTGGCTCCGCCTTCCAATTCTGTCAGTGCTAATTCGAGCTTCTGCCTAGTTGGATTTTCGAGACGGGAATAGACAAAACCGCCGGAATGGTTACCTGACTGATCCCTTGCAAATGTAGTCGCCAAATGGATTGAGGGAGATAGGGCCCGAGTTTCGAGATCTGGTTCGGTGCCCACCCTCGCTGCGATCGTTTCTAGACTTGATTTCATCGCGAATGTCATCTGTTTTAAAATGCTCCTTTCCTTCCAATCTAGTCCAGAACCTCAAAAATGACCCCCCAAAGGGCACGAATTCAAGCATGTAGAAAAATCTACCCTGCTCAATTTTACTGGATTAGCCGATCTTTCTAAAATATACAGTACGTAGCGTAACCTTTAAATATTCGGGCTGTCTATTGTGTAACTATGGTGCAGAACGTGCCGTAGAGATTAGTGCGTCTTCCGATGAGTGGTGGGGGGTGCTGGCAATGGGCAGTTTTCTGCAAATCGCCGGCGCCCCCCGACCATTTTATACCGATCTGTTTTTAGTTTTCTGAAAATTAGAGCGGCCCCGATTTCCATTTCGAGATTCAAAGAAATCACCGATCAGTCGTACTTCGAATTACCATTTGATGATGTGGTTGCCTATGTTCATCGTATGCAACGATCTAGAACACCTCAAAGAATTGGCGATATTTTAGGCGAATGGGTACGAACCATGGGGTTCGCTGGGCCTTTTGCAAGAGGAACGGTCATTGCCAAGTGGGAGGGAATGATGAGCGATCAAATGTCTCAGCACATCGAACGGTCTTGGATGAAGGGCGACAAACTATTTGTACAGGTCCGGTCCGCGGCCTGGAGACAAGAATTGCACTTTCAGAGGGAGGATTGGCGTAAAAGACTCAATTCAGAATTGGGGTCCGAAGCCGTAAGGGAGATTGTTTTTAAGTGAGCGGAGCCGATCGTTTGACGACTATTCCTCGTCCCGATGAACCGTGCTAGGCGCGAAGGCTGGCAAACACACCGCTATATAGTCTGCTCCACCGTCGAAGGGGCTGGAATACCTGATCCATTCTCCGGGAGCACAGTGTACGGCCTGACCGGCCTGAACGTCGAGGGCGCCGGAATTTGACTCCACCCTTAGGCATCCTTTCAGAACCAGGGTGAATTCGTCAAATTCGGGGGTCTGACCCGGCTCAGTCCAGCCTTTGGGGCTATTCATATGAGCAATACTTACTTCGGAATGGCCTGTATTGACGCGACCGACCCACTCTTCAATCCTTTTTGGAGGAACTCCGGCCGCTTCAATGACCGTGGCGGAAGAGATTAGTACGGGCATTCGAAAGTTATTCTGAGTATTGACCGAAAATCACACTGGTGTTGTGGCCACCAAAGCCGAACGCATTCGACATGGCCACTTTTACTTCGCGCTTCACCGGCTTGTTGAACGTGTAGTTCAAATCACAATCTGGATCTGGGTGCGCAAAATTAACGGTCGGGGGGATGATTTGATGTGTTATCGCACCAATCGTAGCCACTGCCTCGGCAGCACCAGCCGCGCCCAACATATGTCCAGTCATACTTTTGGTAGACGACACGTTCATTTTATAAGCGTGATCACCAAAAACAGCCTTGATCGCATTGGATTCAGCTATGTCGCCAAGGCCGGTTGATGTACCGTGCATATTCAGGTAATCAATATCAGAGGTAACCAAACCGGCATCTGCAAGGGCCGCTTTCATTGCGTTTCTGGCGCCCAATCCGGAAGGATCTGGCGCCGTTATGTGATAAGCGTCTCCGCCCATCCCCATACCCAGGATTTCAGCATAAATGCGGGCTCCACGAGCTCTGGCGTGCTCCAACTCTTCGACATACAGCGACCCGGCTCCTTCTCCCAACACAAAGCCATCCCTGGTGGCATCAAAAGGCCGAGAAGCGGAGGCTGGATCGTCATTTCTGGTGGAAAGAGCTTTTAAAGCATTAAATCCGCCTACTCCCAATTCAGAAATGCTGGCTTCACTACCCCCGGTAATGGCCGCGTCCATGTGTCCCAACTTAATCAACATGAAAGCATCGCCAATGTTGTTATTGCCTGTAGCGCACGCACTTACACAGGAATAATTGGGTCCGCGAAGTCCGTATCGGATGGAAATCTGTCCCGGGGCGATATCCGGAATCATCATCGGAATGAAGAACGGAGATACGCGTCTAGGGCCGTTATCAACTAGGTTTCTGGCCTGATCAAACAGTACCTGCAAACCTCCAATACCGGAACCAAAAATGACTCCAATCCGCTCCTGCTGCTCGGTACTCAGTTTTTCATGGTCAATCCCGGCATCAGCTAAGGCTTGTCCGGCCACGACCATTGCGTACTGACAGAACGGGTCCATTCTGCGAGCTTCTTTTCGATCAAGAAAGTCGCCTACGTCAAAATTCTTCAGCTCGCACGCAAAATTGGTCGCGTACGCAGCTGTATCAAAATACGTAATGGGGGCGGCGCCACTCTTTCCTGCCATCATAGCATTCCAGAAGGAAATGGGGTCATTTCCGATGGGAGTAAGGGCGCCCATCCCTGTAACTACTACTCTCCGAGTAGGTCGGCTCATACCTAACGTCCAATAATTATAAATTAATGGGTGATGTTCGAAATACGAGGAGCCTTATTTGCCAGAGTTGGCTGTCAAATAAGTAACTGCGTCACCAACGGTTGCAATTTTTTCAGCATCTTCGTCTGGAATCGTAAGGTCAAATTCCTTTTCGAATTCCATGATGAGTTCAACAGTGTCAAGGGAATCTGCGCCTAGATCATTGGTGAACGATGCGTCGGGGGAAATATCTGACACATCAACGCCAAGTTTCTCGACGATAATAGCGTGTACCTTGTCTGCGATTTCGGACATATCCTGTTCTCCTGCTTGTGATAGGTGTTTGAGCATGCTTCATTGTTACGAAGCAAACTAATATTTTCGCCTCAACCGGGCGTTCAAAACGCAAAATTACGGGTCTAATAGGGTAGAAGCAATTTTAGCTTTGTACTTGATACAGACTTCGTAATTAAAAGAAACTTCTCGTCTTATCTTATGCCGATTCGCTTCATTTTAAAACGCCCTTAAGCATGTCTTATTTATTTACGTCGGAGTCGGTTTCAGAAGGACACCCTGATAAAATTTCAGATCAAATTTCGGATGCCGTCCTCGACGCCATGCTGAAAGACGATCCCAACAGTCGTGTTGCGGTCGAAACGCTATGTACTACCGGTCTTGTCGTATTGTCGGGCGAAGTGACGACTCGTGCCTATGTCGACGTGCAGGAGATTGCGCGCGGCGTAATCCGCAGCATTGGTTATACGGACCCCCTTCTTCGATTTGATGCGGATTCATGCGGAGTTCTGACTACGATCCACGAACAAAGCGCTGATATTGCCCAGGGGGTTGACGATGACAAAGGTCTTCACGAAGAACAAGGCGCTGGGGATCAAGGAATGATGTTTGGCTATGCATCGCGGGAGACAGAATCGCTCATGCCGATGGCTTTGAGCTATTCCCATGCGTTGATGCGGGAACTCGCTAGCATTCGGAAAAATGAATCCATTATGCCGTACCTCAGACCGGATTCAAAGAGTCAAGTGACCGTTGAATATGAGGACGATGGGAAGACGATCAAGCGTGTGCACACGGTAGTAGTTTCCACGCAGCACGGTCCGGACGTTCAAATAGCTAAAATCAAGTCGGACGTCAGAGAATATCTACTTCCGCGCGTCATCCCAGCGCATCTCATGGATGATAAGATGATTCTGCATGTGAACCCGACCGGTCAGTTTATTATCGGGGGTCCGCACGGAGATACCGGCTTAACCGGGCGTAAAATTATCGTGGACACCTACGGCGGAAAAGGAGCCCATGGCGGCGGCGCTTTTTCAGGAAAAGATCCATCGAAAGTTGACCGTAGTGCAGCTTATGCAGCGCGACAC
Organism: Bacteroidota bacterium; assembly: GCA_027622005.1. GTDB lineage: Bacteria > Bacteroidota > Rhodothermia > Rhodothermales > UBA10348 > UBA10348. The sequence goes on from JAQBZH010000002.1 coordinate 14,250, forward strand.
GTAGCTAAAAACCTAGTGGCCGCCGGACTTGCTGACGAAGTGCTTGTTCAATTAGCCTATGCTATTGGCGTTGCCGAACCGGTGTCCATTCACGTAAACAGCTATAGGACAGGCCGGATTGCTGATCATTTATTGGTGGATATCGTAAAGGAAGTATTCGACCTCCGCCCTAAAGGCATTATTGATTCGTTGGATCTAAAGCGTCCGGTATATCGACCAACCGCCGCCTACGGCCATTTTGGCCGCTCCGAGTTCACATGGGAAGCTCTAAATAAAGTTGAGGACATCCGCCAGGCTGCACAGGTACTATCGTAGTACCCGACCCCGGGTTGGGTATTTTTTAAGTATAGATTTTACAACCAAACGGTTGTACGGCCTTCAGGGGCGAATATCTCACTTATGGCCAAAAACACCCGCCCGATGCAGCTCGTAGCTTCAAGAAAGGTCCTTGCGTTGGCCATTGCTTTTGTTTTGACCATTACTTTTGTCTTGGTCGATACCGTTTCGGCCCAGGACGCTCGCCGGGTAGATCGGGTTCGAGAAATAGAATTTAAGACAGTAGATCGTCAAGGCGGAACGATAGAGGTTTCGACGGGGCTTGTTAGATCAAAATACAGACTGTTCGAAAATAAGGAGTATCGATCTCCTACTCAGTTCCTTCGAGCCGAAGGCGCGGCATTCGGCTGGAAGGAGCCGGAAAGGGACTTAGTTCTCATCAGTGATCTTCAAAGCGGCTCCAGCCGGCACGTAACCTATCAACAAACGTTCAAAGGCCTACCCGTCTTGGATCACCGAGTACGGGTCAATATGGACGCTGAGGGCCGGGTAAGCATGGTTTTGAGCGCCTTTTCGCCCATGGCAGCGGACGAAGGGACTTTTAATGCGACCCCGTTGATAACGGGACCAGATGCTGCCGAGCGTGCGTTTTCCCAGTATGCTGACGGGAGTGGACTTCATTCGCAGGCCAAACTAGGCATTATCAGGCCGGATTCGCCGGTTTTGGTTTGGGAAGTACTCGTTTGGCCTGAAAACGAGCCGGCCGAATTCCGTGTACACGTGGATGCTCGAACAGGAATCGTCATTAGGGCGATAAATCAAGCGATCTCGTTGGGCGATAAAGGAGTCCATCACCCGAAAAATAGCGGCTATAATTCGATCGTTTCGGCCGATTGGAATTCGGTAACTCCCTGGTGGGGAAAGTCGGCGGATACAATCCTTCGCGACAAGATGGAATTCCCAACAGGCTCGTATTTGGGTGTTGAGAAATCCGTAGTGAGTCGTGCCGATGGGCTCGGTACGGTCTACGATCCCAGTCCTCTTCACGTGGCCAATGTCGTTTACGGAGGGGCTTATGTGGACGGAGACAATACCACGACGAGTGCTTTGGACGCCGCTAGAAAAACCGTTACGCTCGCCGGAATTACCCTGAATTCGGCCAATAAGTATGTCTTAAAAGGTCCAAATGTATCCATTACCGGTTTAAATCAGAGCGGTACCGAGGTGTATACACCGCCTGCCGAATCCCTTTTGGACGGATTTCAATACACGCGGGCTCATTCGGGGTTTGAAGCGGTCAATGTCTACTTTCATGTAGACAAAAGTCAACGTTATGTTCAAAGTCTCGGAATTATTGGACGCCTTGCAGGACCGTTTTTGGTGAATCCACAAGGGCTTACTCGCGACGATTCCTTTTTCTTTCCATCGTCAAACATGATTCTTTTTGGAACGGGTGGAGTTGACGACGCCGAAGATCCAACGGTAGTCTGGCATGAGTATGCGCATGCCCTGTTGGAGGCTGCTTCACCCGGAATATTGTCCACTCAGGAAGGGAGCGCCTTTCATGAAGGATGGGCGGACTATTGGGCCGCCTCTTACTTGCGGTCTCAGGTGGAAAGTGGGGACGCTAAAAGGACGGATTGGAGAAAGCTTTTTGCCTGGGATAGTGGAGATGGTGCCTTATGGGACGGTCGAACGCTCGATCATTCAGGTATTTATCCCCAAAGTCTTTGTGTGACAACGGGTGGGAGTTGTAGTGTCCACAACGACGGCAGAATGTGGGCTACCACTATGATGGAAGTTTACGATCGACTTGGACGAGCCACGACTGATAGATTATCTCTACTCTCGCACGGGTACCTAGTCGCACCTGTCAAGTTTTCGGATGCGGCGGAAGCCGTGCTTCAAGCCGATTTGGATTACAATGGGGGTGCCAATATCACCACCTTGATCAGCATATTTTCGGCCCGGGGATTAGTTAGCGCATCCAATTATGCCCCCATCGTGGTCCATTCGGCGTTGGCGGATACAGAGATGTTGGGAGGGACGATTGTGGTTGAAGCGCGTGCGACCGGAATATCAGCCCAAATCGCGAACTTCAAGTTATTTGTTGAGACGGGATCCGGAGGATCGCAGATCATCTCTATGGCTGAAGCAAGTTCAAACCTTTACCGAGGCTCTCTCACGCTTCCAGCTCAAGTGGATAACGTTTTTTATTATTTGAGAGCGGAGGACTTAGACGGGCGGGTTACTGTATTGCCGGAAGGCGCACCAGGAATCCGTTTTCGGTTTGCGGTGGGTCAGGATTTTCACGCACCCGTTATAGTACATACACCACTTTCCTCCTCGGCATTGGTCGATTGGCCGCTTTCGATTCAGGCCCAGGTAACCGATAATTTTTCTATTAAATCGGTCGTTGCAGAATATTCTTTGCTCAATCCGGACGGAACGACTTCGCTTTCCGGGGAGATGGCGCTCGGAGCTTCGGGATCTACCTACTCGGCGCAACTAAGCGTTCCGTTTGAGCATCTTTTTAGGGGTTCAACCCTCAGATATGCTCTTGTGGCGGTTGATAATTCTCTAGCTAAAAATACCGGCCGTTATCCTGCTACTGGATTTATCGAAGTTGCCGTGTCGGCGGTAGGAGAACTGCGTCGTCTCTCTTTTGAAGCGACCGAGAAAAGTCAATGGACCAGCTCGGGTCTCTGGCAAAACGGATCACCAACGTTCGGCCGGTCACGAGCTTTTCAAGCTTCCGAGGTCGTTTCTACAGGGCTTCAGGGGGCCTATCCTGCCGAGGCCGGAATGAGCTCACTTGAATTGCCACCCATCAATCTAAAACTAATCGGAGTCTCCAAACTGTCTTTTTGGCATTTTTACGACACTGAAAACGATGGAACGGTAACCCCGAGTTCGGTGGCAGGCTTGATACAAGATGGGGGATTCGTCCAGATTAAATCGAATGATATTTCCGAATGGACGACCCTAGTTCCAAAGGGGGGCTATCCAGGACGAATAGGAAATGACCCGTCCAATCCGTTCCGCGGTCAAGACGCATTTGGAGGCTTTAGCTATGGTTGGCGAAGGGCCGAATTTGATCTTCCTGCATCGGATAGGGTGCGCATTCGTTTTGTTTTTGCTACTAATGCGTCTAATTCCGAGTATTCCGAGGCTTATGCTGGCTGGATGTTGGACCAATTATCGATCAACACGATGGCTTTGGTAGATAATAGTCCCCCCGTTGTAATCGAAGGGCCCGCTTCCCAAATCGTTGTTTCTGTCGATGAGACACAGCCCTCTATACAGTTGCGCGCGGAAGACTTGGTTGGGGTCCAAGATGTTCTTCTAAATTGGCTCTTTGTCAGCAAAACGGGGAAAATGTCCGGTAAGACGCGGTTTTTTCAACACCCCGATGATCCTACCATCTTTTCTGCCGCACTGACCATGACATCTGGGGCGCAGGCCGGGGACGAATTGATCTATTCCATTGAACTTTTGGATCCTTCTGGGAATTCGACCAGAATACCCGCTTCGGGCGAGGACCATAAGGTGGTTTTTCGGATTCGCGGAAGCTCAAATGCGTTGATATCGGTCGCAACATCCGGGAGCTGGCAGAAAATAGGAAGTGTAACTAGCATTTCAGGAAGCTCCGAAGCTGGACTTTCCTCCCTGAATTTAAGTCTTATATCCATTCCTGAGAATTCAACCGCAGCCAAACTGGTCTTGGATCATTCATTTCAGTTTGATACTCACATGGCCGGTCGTGTTGAGCTATCATCGAACGGCGGTAAAAATTGGCAGGGAATCGCGCCTGAAGGGGATTACCCCGGGACCTATACGGGTGTCGGAGTGCCTTCGATGAATGGGGAAAAAGCTTTTGTGGGTACCTCTAATGGACAGCTCAGTTCGGTGTTCGATCTCCAAAATTGGAGCGGTCAGCAGGTCCTCTTGAGGGTAACCGCAGGTGTTGGTTCCGACTCAAACTTCAGCTCAAACTGGACCATTAGAGAAATTAGGGTCGTTTTTGAATCAGATGAGGATGCGTTCGATGTTAATCCGAAGTTTGAAATCCTTCCCATTTTCCCCAACCCATTCCAGGACCGAGCAACCGTCCCGTTTATCCTTTCGGACCCGGAAGACGTCGAAATTGGTCTGTATGATCTTATGGGAAGGGCAGTTTCTTTCATTCAGTCGGGAACGCTAGGTTCAGGATCGCATCAAGTGGTCATCGAACGAGGCCATCTTGTACCCGGGGTCTACTTCCTTCGAATCCGGGCTGGTAGGGATATTCGAGTGCGAAAAGTGGTCATTGTCAATTAGCTCACTACCTACCCACTGCCATTGATTTTAGTCGGTTTTTTAATTTTTTACTAAGACAAAACAGACGGACGGTTGATGACGTTTCAGTATCTGTTATTTGCCCTTGACTTTAGTCATCACCAGCCTAGGAAAAGAGTTTTATATGTCAGCCACTACGGAAACGTTACCATTCAAGGTTAAAGACATCACGCTTGCTGCCTACGGGCGGAAAGAGATTGAACTGGCCGAAGCAGAAATGCCGGGTTTGATGTCGCTCCGTGAGCGTTACAAAGACGAGCAGCCGTTTCAGGGTGCTCGGATTGCGGGATGTTTGCATATGACCATTCAAACGGCCGTTTTGATCGAAACCCTGATTGAGTTAGGGGCCGAAGTATCGTGGTCATCCTGCAACATTTTTTCAACGCAGGATCATGCGGCTGCGGCAATTGCACATGCCGGAATTCCCGTTTTTGCATGGAAAGGGATGAATGAAACTGAATTTGACTGGTGTATTGAAAAAACCTTGTTTGCTTTCAAAGACAACCTGCCACTGAACATGATTTTAGACGACGGCGGTGACCTGACGAATATGGTGTTGGATCGTTTTCCAGAGCTTGTGGGCGGCATTCAAGGCATCACGGAAGAGACGACGACCGGCGTACATCGTTTGTATGAAAGAGTTGAAAAAGGAACACTTCCGCTGCCGGCCATCAACATCAATGACTCCGTTACAAAGTCGAAATTCGATAACAAATACGGATGTAAAGAATCGCTGGTAGATGCCATTCGCCGCGCCACCGATATTATGATGGCGGGTAAAGTAGCTGTGGTTGCCGGTTACGGTGACGTAGGAAAGGGTTCCGCCGCCTCCTTGAAGGGAGCTGGCTGCCGTGTTATCGTCACCGAAATTGACCCTATCTGCGCACTCCAGGCCGCTATGGATGGTTTTGAAGTCAGAAGGATGATCGATGCCGTTCCGCGTGCAAACATCATTGTCACGGCAACGGGCAATAAGGACATTATTTCAGCCCCCCATTTCAAATTGATGAGGGATAAGACGATTGTCTGCAATATCGGCCACTTTGACACTGAAATTGACGTCGCATGGCTGAAAAAGAACCACGGACACACACGGGTGGAGATCAAGCCGCAGGTTGATAAATACACGGTCGACGGAGTTGACGTCATCTTATTGGCGGAAGGAAGACTAGTCAATCTGGGCTGCGCCACCGGGCATCCTTCTTTCGTCATGTCCAATTCATTCACCAATCAGGTGTTGGCGCAACTCGAATTGTGGCTCAGCAATGAGAAGTATGAAAACAAGGTCTACATGCTGCCGAAGCACCTCGATGAGGAAGTGGCGCGACTTCACCTAGCCAAAATTGGTGTTGACCTTGAAGTGTTGCGTCCGGATCAGGCGGAATACATCGGTGTCAAACCGGAAGGCCCTTTTAAGCCGGAGTATTATCGCTATTAAGAGCGTGCATCGGCCTGGATGAAAGTTAAAAAGGGGCGCCCGGATGGGCGCCCCTTTTTTTGTAGGTTTCAATAGGCTTTAGAAGGAGGGAAAAGACGAGTAGTCTACACTTTTCGACGCCTTCATTTTTTGCTAAACGAGATTAGTCCGTTTCCCAAGTCAAAATATCCTGCTCAGATTTTTCTTTGGTAGCCCATGCTTCAGAGTCGGGCAAAGGATCCCCTTTTTCCGTAATGTTTTTGCCAAGAGCTTGCCACTGGTTAGCCAAATAGGTATTCCACTCCGCGTAATGCGCCATTTCTGCCGGAAGCTCGTCGTCAGCATAAATGGCTTCTACTGGGCATACCGGGACGCATGCATTGCAGTCAATGCATTCATCAGGATGAATTACGAGGAAGTTTGGACCTTCATAAAAGCAGTCCACAGGGCAGACTTCCACACAATCAGTGTGCTTGCAGTTAATACATGCTTCAGTTACAACGTATGGCATAATTTACCAGTATCTTTCAGGTGTTTGGGTCCCTTGACAGTCAATGCGTCAACAATCCTCGAAAAGTATCGTACCGCTGGCTAGCAGTGTTTTTCGGCTAAAGTCGTGACGACACCGTCAAGATAGCACTAGATTGAAACGAACGCCAACTCTTTTGCCAGTGCTTTATGAGCAGATTGCTAAATTTAAAGACTTTTCGAGGATCGCCTCGGTTTGAAGCGGGGATTTGGATAGCCGGATTGGTCGCGGTTTGTTTAGCCGATCCAACTCAAAAATCGGCGGTCGATTTGTGTCTTTTCAAGTTAATCGGATTTTTGGGCTGTCCTGGATGAGGCTTAGGACATGCGCTTGGCTTTTTGGCTCGCGGAGAATGGATATTGGCCATGAAGAGCCATTGGATGTCCCCGGCTGTCGCGATCATTCTAGTAACGCGAATTTATACCCTTGTTTTTAGAAAAGCCGTAGTTTAGGATTTCGAAACCGTTTGTTGTCAACCAATGAGTTATGTCTAAAATAATCAAGTATTTACCTGAGCTTCAGGGGGAAGAGCAGTTGTTAGTGGCACAAGTCATAACGACGATGACAGAAGAACAAGCTGAGCAGTTTGCCCATGTGTACCGTCAGCGCCGGAAGGACGACGTATCGGTTTTATTGTTAACGTTGACCGCATTTATTGGAATTGCGGGGGCCAATCGATTTTATCTGGGGCAAGTGGGGATGGGAGTGGCCTATCTCTTTACTTTTGGTTTTTGCCTGATCGGCACCATTGTGGACTTGTTCAATTATAAATCGTTGACTGCAGCATTCAACGAACGACAAGCCCTCGAAGTGGATACCTTGATACGCGGGGCGTTTCCAGCATTACCGGCGGCATAATGGGTGCTCGTGCTTTTCTGGGATTTATTTTATTTTGGCTGATAGGCTTCGTGGGTGCCAGTTGCGCTGACGAGGCAACCAACCTGACTTCCGAAGACCTTTTGCGAGTAAAGCTTCCCGTTGGTTTTTCGATATCCGTTTACGCTTCCGGAATTTCTAACGCCCGGAGTCTTGCCCTCAGTCCTGGCGGTACTCTGTTCATTGGGACTCGTCAAAAAGATCATATTTATGCCGTTCGCGATCTAGACGATGACGGAATAGCCGATCAAGTCTTCCACATTGGGCGCAGCCTGGAAGTACCCAATGGCGTTGCTTTTAAAGACGGTGCGCTCTTCGTCGCGGAAGTCAGTCGCATTATCCGATATGACAATATCGAAGCCTTGTTGGACGAAGCAGTAAAAGTCACGGATGGTACCAAAAGTGCTGGAAATCTCACCCAGTTTGACCTTTCCGACATCGATTTTTCGGCAGTAGTTACTGATCAATTGCCAAGCGATCGTCACCATGGATGGAAATACATCGCGTTTAGCCCCGACGGGAAACTCTACGTGCCCATTGGAGCTCCATGCAATGTCTGTAATCGGGGAGATCCGTACGCGACCATTTCTCGGATGAACCCGGACGGATCGGATTTTGAAATCGTTGCCCGTGGAGTGCGTAATTCCGTTGGCTTCGACTGGCATCCGGAATCAGGCGACTTGTGGTTTTCTGATAACGGCCGGGACAATTTGGGAGATAACATCCCTCCGGACGAAATCAACCGGCTTCGAGGTCCGGAAGGCCATTTCGGATTTCCTTTTGTGCACGCCGGGACAATTTTAGACCCTGAATTTGGACAAGAGCAAACCCCCACAGATCTTCAAGCCCCGATGCACATGCTTGGAGCGCATGTTGCCCCGTTGGGGATGGAATTTTATAAGGGAGCGAGTTTTCCCGACGCGTATCGCGGTCAGCTATTTGTGACTGAACACGGCTCTTGGAATCGGTCTTCCATGGTGGGGTATCGAATCGCTACGTTAAGAGTCGATCCAGATTCGTTGAGTCCCGTTTACTCTTCGTTTGCAGAAGGCTGGCTGACCGGAGAGTTGGCTTGGGGGAGGCCTGTGGATGTGGAGATGATGTTCGACGGTTCACTCCTAGTCTCAGACGACCTTGCGGGTGTTATATATCGAATTGCCTACACAGGTCAATAAAGGTCCGTTGAGGAGCTTGCGGTATCCTGCCTTAGTCGGGAACGTCAAAGCGAAGACGATCGCTTACTTCAGAAGCGTCATCAACCGGGTTTGTATCCCGTTTGGCGTCGTGAGCCGGACTAGATAGGCACCTGATGACCATCCCGATGCATCCAGATTAAAGGTATGCGAACCGGTCGAAAACATTCCTTGTGCTAATACCGCATGGCTTCTTCCTAACGCGTCAAAAACCTCCAAAGAGATGGTTGATGGTGCGCTTAAATGAATCGGAATGGTGGTCTGAGGATTGAACGGATTGGGGTAATTCAAGCCAAGCATCCAGTCCTGAGGCCCCTCGGCCGCATTTTCAATTGACGTGGCTAGAGAAGCCGGGGTCCAGTCCGCTTTCATTTCTGTCCGGTCCCCGGTCGCTATTCCCGGATTGTTATGGACGAAAATGAACAGAATCCAATCGAACTTTCCATCGATGGTCCGCATTTCACCCGATGGTTGAATTTCCGAAAACTCAATGGTATTCGAATTCATCCTCTTAACAGCGATGCGAGCTGAATTTCGAACTCTTGCAAGTAGCTGCGCGGCATTGCCAAAAATGGGGTCAATCGGAACGTCGTAGGTGTAATTAAAATTGGCCACACTATTGTAGCGTCGATACTTCACTGCGCCTGAATTTATCGACTCGAAAAAGGCATCTTCAAAGCCGCCTTCGCCGGCGCCGGACATCAATTCTCCATTTATCGGGGCATTGGTTAGCGGCGTATGATGAGCCGATCGTTCCGGTTGTTCAAAGCCGAATCGGGGGTCTAAAGTTCGGTCATTAAAAAAATTAGCCGTGTGGAAATCCCGAATCACCTCAGCCAACCTCGTTCCATTCACCGTCAAAACAGAATCGATTGCCCGGGCGCCTTTGAGTTTTACGCTTCGTAACATGTCCCCCACGACGTGCGTTCCCACGCGACTGGCCAAATAGGTTACAAACAAACCGGCACGCTCGTAATCTCGGACGTCCTGGCTTCCATCAGCTGCCCTTCTCCAGGTAAACAAGTTCTGGGTTACTTCAGAAACGGTAGCCGGGTAAGTCGTCCGGCGCCAGTAATACCCGTTGAAATCGATGGCGAATTCAGCATAGCCTTCGGACAAAAAATCCTCGTCATATCCGTAAGCCTGATGAATGAGGTGCGTATACTCGTGCGCTGCTATAGCGGCCAAAGTATTCAAATTTCGTGTTCCCTGGTCTGAATCCAGGTACAGAATATCACGACCGTTACCGGTTCCGTCCGTCGGGTTAATAACTAAATCTAACGAAGAAACATATCCGAGCGTGGTTCCGGTGCCTCGTCCGATGTCGTACATGAGCAAGTCGACGATACCATCTCCATCGACATTAGGCGGTTGGCCGTACACATCATGGTTATTGGCAAAAAAGCCCTTGGATGGGTTGATAGATCTCGTTGGGGACGAACCCAGTGCCACCTGACGCAAATTGGCGATGACTGTAGTATTGACGTGGCCATTGGTGATCTCGGCAATCTCTGCCCACAGATGGTAAAGGCTGGTCTTCTCGACCAATCGAAAGTTGATAGAAATCCAGTTGCTATTTTCAGACACCCTGAACGGCAATTCGTCTCCCACTTCTGGCATCTTTCTATTTTTGGACGCGATCGGATATAGTCCGGCAGCCTTGTCGGCGGCGTATTTCGCCAATGCGGCTTTTGATGCCGACGAGCTGAAGTCTGTCCCACAAAAATGTTCAGGATCTAGGACATGTCCAACATGTAGCGTCCCGATCGTAGCGGTGTTCGGGCCAAAAGTCCGGAGCGAAATGGGAGGAGATAAATAATCGGGGATTGGAGCAGAAAACGAGGGCACGGAGTAAAAAAAGAGACCCAGGATGAGGATGGCGCGCCTAAAACTCGATATTGTACTCCAGTCTGATCCAAATTTCTTGCCGGAAGTAAACTGGGAAGTAGCAAGAGTTAACGAATGGAAGCAGCGAGTCAAATACATTTTGGCACGTTTGATGCTTAAATTTGGTTCAGACGACCTCTTGATCCAATGACGGTACTTGATATGAGTTTCTACATCCTCCATTTTGACCCTTTCCATGCCAACAAATGGCGATATGGCTCTTTTTTGACAGTTTTGCTTATTGGAGCGATGGTAGGTTGCGTTTCTGTCGCTCCTACAGCCCAAAACCAAATAACCGTAGAAGGGCGAGCAGTGGTAATGGGAAACGTTCCGTTTGCCAAACTCATTCTAGAAACGTCTGACCGCAACTCGTACATCCTTGAAATGAGTCGTGAAATGAGGGATAGTCTAATGACTCCCGCTCAGATTCGCGTAACAGGCAGCCTTTCCGTGGGAGCTTGGAATGGCCGGCCGTTTGCTCAGATTCAAGTGTCAGACCTCAAACACGTTCACTAGAATCCGGGCCTTACTTAATCAGAGTCATGGTACGGGTTAGTTTTTGACTGCCTACCTGAAGGGTGTACAGATATAGCCCCGAATTTAACCGCGATGCATCGAATTGAACAGAATGCGTTCCTGGTAACATAACGCCATTTTGCAAAGTTGCTACCTGTCGTCCCAACAGGTCGTACACATTGAGTTTGACCAGCGCAGCAGTCGGATTTGAAAACTGGATCGAAGTGGTTGGATTGAAAGGATTCGGGTAGTTCTGGTCTAACGAAATGAATTGAGGCAATTCCACGTCAACAGCCTTCGAAGTCGAGCCTGCATTGAGATTAATTCTGCCCCTAATCGGAAGAACCTGACCCGGAAACGCAGGTTGACCCCCGCTCCCGCTAGTCAATGCATCAAACGATGCCCATCGCTGGGTTCCCGTACCAAAACGATTAAACATATAGGAAGGCGATGTCGTCTGATTGGGAGCATACGCCACGATGAAATACATATAATTGTTGTCCGTACCAGCGTTTTCGATACTTACGTAAATGGGGCCGGTGGCCGATTTCAGAACGTTTTGGTACGGTAACAAGCTAATGGTCTGGAAGGACAACGTAGGGGCTGTATTTCCGCCGGTATAGGTAAAGACGTCCGACACTAATACGGATCCGGGTTTTCCTGCGTTATCATTCCAAACCGAGAGCCTAAAATCCTTTACACTAGAATTGGTAGCGGAAGGATTTAGATCGCTGATAAACATCATAGAAACCGAAGTCTCAATCAGCGCCGCGCCAGCCGGTACGGTAAACTTGTTGGCAAATTTGTCGGTTAAAGCAAATGTGCCACCCGGAGCCGAGGGGACGGTATTTCCAATAATCAGAATACTATTTCCACTTACTTCATGGTGAACAGTGCCATTGTCATAAACCACGTTTTCAAAACTGGCTGTACCTGTATATGCAGACCAAGTAGCTTCGTAATTAAAAGAAACTGTTTGGGAAGAGGACAAATCAACGTGTGGAATAACGAGTTGTACGGACGTGAAATTTCCAACTTTTTGGACTCCTTCGCCGCCGGGAGAGAGCTCTGCAAAGCTCCGCGTCCCATTTGCAGCATCAAAAATCAAAATGGGCTTCAAATCGGCTTTAAACGCCTGATTTGTTACGGTCATCGTAAAATTAAACGAACCCACATCGGTCCATTTTTGATACACGACGGCTCCGGGACTGACCGTTCCGCTTTTTGCCGTACCAACCGCCGTTTTCCCGTCAATTTCAGGGATGCCCTGTACACGAATCGACTGCCGCGACGGCGAAGTGTATCCAAAGTTGGGAATGGCTGAATCGTCGTTGATTAGGTTGGCGACGTGAAAGCCTTGTAAGTAGTCTTCCAAGATGGAAACAGGAATATTAACGGCCGGCGAAGTAAGCCAACTGACATACGTCGTATATCCGGTTCCCTGTGTTCGAGCAATTCTTCCGACCGTTGCGTAACCCAATCGGTCTGCCAGGTAATTCGTCCACAATCCGCCGCGTTGGTAATCCTCAGAGTCGGGTCCTCCATAGGGTTGATCCTCCCGAAACGAAAGCAGGGAGCGAGAGCGCTCAAAGGAGAAATTCAAATAGTTAATGGTTCTTGGCGTGTATCCGTTGACCAATTCCGCCCATTCCGCCATGCCTTCGCTTATGAAAGAGGACTCTGTTCCCTTGTTTGCCTGCATTATCAGGTGCTCATATTCATGGGCCAGCGTCTGGTGCAAATCAGTTTGAGATTTAGGAACACCCGATTTGCTATACATCCCGGGGACCGTATCCAGATGAATAATGTCCTGTCGATTGGGAATTTGAAGATCCTTTGGGTAGAAAAATCCACCGACGGCTGAATTGACCCCATTGTCCGGATCGTAAAAATCTTGAATGTCATGGAGCAATACGTCCATCTTTCCGCTACCGTCCACATCAGAAGGGGGGCCAAAGACCATTTCGTCGACGGCAACAATCCCTTTTGAAGGGTCTACGGAGCCTGATGGTGTTTGAGAACCAATAGCTTGTGCAAGGGCCGCAATATCGTTTGCGGTGACACGCCCGCCACCAGCCACCAACTGAGCTGTTTCTACCCAGAGATTAAATTTGGTCCCTTCCGCCATAAGGGTGAATTCTATGGGGGACTCCGTATTCGACCGAATATTTAAAACGGAAAAATTCTTTTTTTCACCAATGGGCTGTTGGCCACTTTTGGGCGCTGGGAGCAGGCCGTTTTCCTTCAGATAATGATATTCAGCGATGGCCGCTTTTCCCGCTTCAGAATTCATGAGCTGGGGAGTGATGTGCACCCACTGAACGGAATCAGGCGAAATCGAAGTAGTGGATTTTTTGGCTGAAGACAGATTGATCTCTTGTGCAGAAGCGGTTGCTACCACAAAAAGGGATAAAAAAACCAGTTTAACCGAACATGAAAGTCGACTTCGCATAAATAAATTGCAGGTAGGCTTGGCTAAAAACGGACTCATAAGTAAGTCAACTGCTTATTAAAAGTCAGTTAATCACGCTGAATGAACTAATATTACGGTTCATCGGGCAACAATCGGACCAATCTCAAAATGATTCTTCCAAAAAACAAAGAAGTGGACCTCTGTCGATGCTGGCCTTCCTACCTTCTTTGCAACTCCAAAGTGATATGGTTGGTAACACCTCTCCGTCCTTCTCCTCTAAACTCGAAGCAACGTGGCAGGTTGCTTGCCGTGAGTTTAAAACGCCTTAGATAACACCCCCGATGAATAAATTATCGCAAGAAGAAGAACGCGTCATTGTCCACAAGGGAACGGAAAGGCCCTATTCTGGCGAATATGATTCGTTTTATGCCGACGGAGTTTATATCTGCCGGCGCTGTGAAGAGCCGTTGTACACATCGGATTCAAAATTTTCGTCCGGGTGCGGATGGCCGAGTTTTGACGCGGATATTTCTAAAGCCGTCCTTCGAATTCCTGATTCGGACGGTAGACGTATCGAAATTGTTTGCGCCAATTGTCAGGGACATTTAGGTCACGTGTTCGAAGGGGAACGATTTACCCCAAAAAACACGCGCCACTGTGTAAATTCCATCTCCATGAAGTTCATTCCCGCCTCTAAAATATGACACCTACATTGACCCAACGTGCCATTTTCGCCTCTGGATGCTTTTGGGGCACTGAATATCATTTTCAAAAACAGGCTGGAGTGTTGGCGACTTCCGTGGGATTTACGGGCGGCCATATCAAGAACCCAGCCTACCGAGAAGTTTGCAGCGGAACGACGGGCCACGCAGAGGCGGTTGAAGTCGTGTTTGATCCCGATTTGGTGAGTTACGAAACGTTAGCCAAGCTCTTTTTTGAGACCCACGATCCTACGCAGCTCAACCGACAAGGCCCCGATGTGGGAACGCAGTATCGTTCGGAGATTTTTGTGCTGGACGAAGCACAGCAAACCATCGCGCTTCAGTTAGTCGATCAATTGGTCAACGATGGGCTCGAAGTTAAAACCCGGATTTCGCCGGCGGGGCCGTTTTACAGGGCGGAAGAATATCATCACGATTATTACAACAAAACGGGTGGCAGTCCTTATTGCCACGTATACACGAAGCGGTTTTAAGGTCGATTAAAATCCACCGAGTAGACCTGACCGGGCGTATTTTCGGATGATTGGCCGATAACTGCGGTTTTCCCAGTGAACGATAGGGCAGATCCAAAAAAGGGATTTCCGACGTCGAGGGTGTTGCGTTGGCGCCACTCACCCATGGAATTGTGAAAGACGTAAACCACTCGATCGACATTGATGCTGAGTTCGAGTTGTTCATCAAATCCGACAATTAGCACATGATCTCCACTCATCGACACCAGGGTGCCAAAAGCGCCGAAGTCGTATGGAAGAGCGGGGCTAAACGTCGTTTTTAGATTCCATTTCTGATCGGCTAGTTCAAAAAGTCGGGCGCGTCCAGATTGATTTCGGCCGGCGTTGCTTTCGCCGATCAAAAGGCGGTCACCCGAAAGATCCAGAGGCATAAAAAACGACACCACGTCTTCGATGGTATCCGTAACGCGCCAGTCGTTCGAATCAGGGTCCAAATCATATATGGCGATTCTACCCGGTTTTCCCGGTGTATAGGATGATGACGAAATGACCAGCCGATCGCCATCTAAATCGCAAGAAGTCCCAAAAACACCATTGAATCGTAATTGGTCGGCGGTTAAGCGAGAAGAAAGGAGCCACTGGCCGTTTTTCTGTAGATCAAAAACGTACCCGGCTCCTCGCGATTGATTGCCTTCTCGATGGCCGGCGGCAGTGACCAAAAGTCGATTGTGATCCAGCGAAACGGCGGTTGCAAAAGTACCAAATTCGCCTCGATCAGGGTCTGAAATGCGCGTTTTTTGCTTCCATCCGCGTCCGGTCAGGCTAGAGAGATTGATCGTATTCGTTACGGAGGTCACAGAAACGGTATCCGGCGAAGCCGCGACTTCTTGAGCGTTTTCATCCGACTTTCCGACGTTGGAGGGGGTGTCAAGCGAATCTGAGGGTATGGAAGCCACACCGACCGCATTACTGGGGCCAAGGTCAAAAACATCACCCGAAAAAGACTCGTCCCGCTCAAAAATGTAAACCCCGTTTGATTCTCGTTGGTTGAAGGAAGATCGGAAAGACGTGACCAAAATGCGGTTACCGCTTACCGCAACGGTTTTTCCAAAAAAATGGTCTTCTTGGCAATCGGATGGTTGGAGGACCGATGTCAGCTTCCACGTTGAGTCTGGATGGCGCTGGTATACAAAAGCGGCCCCCGAATTCGTCCCACAAGAATCGAAACCGGAGCTTCCTACTACGGCAAGGTCCCCATCCACGGCCACGGCGCTGCCGAAAAAATTGCCCGATAGGTTACCTGGGGTTGGGAACGTAAATATCTGCCCTACAACGAGTTGGGGCAAAAGGGCCAGACCTGCCAACCATATGATGACTCGAATATTCAAAGCGAAAAAACGTAAAGGTTGAACGAACAATGGTTCTGATTCCTTTCTCGCCCCCTATCCAGAAACTACCTAGTCAGACGAGGACCTGATCGTTTACAGAATACGTTCAAATAACATGCCTTTAATAAAAAACGGTATGAACGGTCAAAATAGAGGTAGTTTCAGGCCAGACTTCGCGAGCTCATCTCCGAAGCCAACTGTTCCCATTGTTTATTCAGGTCCGCGAGTTTCTTTTGTGACGTCTCGAAATCGGATAAAAGTTTGGTGCTTTTAGATGGGTTGGCAAACGTAGTTGGATCGGCCAATTCTGCTGCCATAGCTTTTGTCACAACTTCCAATTTTTCGACTTCGGCTTCTACTCGTTCGTACTCGTTCTTGAGTTTAAAATTGTTGAGGCCCCCGAACTTTGACGGACTTTTTGAAGTCAGTTTCTGCCGGGCCAACTCTCGCTCTTGAGCCTCCAAACGCTTCTGCTCTTTGGACTTTGGGCCGCCGCCAGTGGGCGTGTTAGAAGCGGTGCCATTTGCTTTCCCATTCCCCGAGCTGGTGTTAGAAGAACTAGTTGACTGCGTACCCGGATCGATGAATGCGCGCGCCGTTCCATGCTCAATTTGCCAAGAATAGTCCGAAAAATTGCCGTCAAACTGGCGAATGGTGCCATCCTCTACACGCCAAACTTTGTTGACCACCCGGTCAAGGAAGTGCCGGTCGTGCGAGACGACCACAAACGTCCCCGTGTATTGTCGAAGTGCCTCGGTTAATACCCCGATCGAATGAATATCCAAGTGATTGGTGGGCTCGTCGAGAACGAGAAGGTTGGCCGGGGAGGCCAGCGTACGGGCCAATGCGACCCTGCTTCTTTCCCCACCTGAAAGAACACCAATGGTTTTGAATACATCATCGCCACTAAACAAAAATGCGCCGAGCAACGTGCGGAGTTCGGTTTCGCTACTGCCACTGGAAACCGAACGGAGGGAATCAAGTGGAGTTTCTCTACGATCTAGCGATTCGGCTTGATGTTGGGCAAAAAACGTCATCGCCACATTATGTCCTTCAATCCGTTCGCCTTCGAAGGGCTCGGAGCCCAACAACATGCGGGCCAGTGTCGACTTTCCGGCTCCGTTTTTACCAATCAGGGCAATTTTATCGCCGCGCTCAATCATTAGGGGTCCGGCCTTATCAAATACGTTGATGACGCCTTGATCCGTTTCGTACTTTTTCGAGCATTGCTGGATTTCAATAACCGTTCGGCCGGAGCGGGGCGGTTCAGGGAATCGAAAGGATATTTTGGCTTCGTCGGCGGGAGGGGGTGGGATCCGCTCGAGCTTGGCCATCATTTTGACTCTGGATTGGACCTGGGTGGCTTTCGAAGCCTTGGAACGGAAGCGCTCAATAAACCGGTCGTTTTCAGCAATAAATTTTTGCTGGTTGATGTATCCTGCTCGTTGATGTTCGCGTCGGAGCGTTCGGTCTTCCAGGTAAAAAGCGTAATTACCTGCATATTCCGTTAGTTGCCCCTGTTGCAGTTCTACCGTCGTATTAACCATCCGATCGAGGAAGTAGCGGTCATGCGAAACGAGCACAACGGTTCCAGGATAGGCCTTCAAATACTCTTCCAGCCAATCGATGCTGTCGATGTCCAAGTGGTTCGTGGGCTCATCGAGTAGCAATACGTCGGGTTGGCGAAGAAGTAGCTGAGCAAGCGCCACTCGCATGCGCCATCCCCCGGAAAAAGTGGATAGCGGTCGGTCAAAATCAGCGTCCTTGAAGCCGAGTCCGCTTAGAACCGATTCGGTACGGGGCTTGATCATATGGACATCTGAAGCCAAAAGGAGCTCGTGCACCCGGTTGAAATCGACCATCACTTTGTGATAAGCGTCGGTTTCGTGGTCGGATTCCGCTTCCATGCACTCAATCAAACGGTGCTCTTCTGCTTCCAGCTCCAGGATTTCAGAAAACGCCTGCATAGCCTCTTCCAGCACGGTTTTCGTGGCCTCAATTTCCTCCGTTTCCTGTTTGAGGTAGCCGACACTCATTCCTGAATATCCGATACTGCCCTCATCAGGTGGGAATTCACCAGCTATAAGTCTCAAAAGAGTGGTTTTGCCGGCACCATTGGGTCCTACCAGGCCATAGCGTTTTCCGATCCGAATTACCCATGAGGTACGATCGAGAATAACCTGTCCGCCGAAGGCCAGCGATATGTTTTGAATCTGAATGATAAAGTCGTCCGATTAATAGGCGTTTTCGTGGACAAATCCGCTCCAAAGCGTCATGAGCATGATTTTGAGATCCATTCGAAGAGACCAATTCTGTATATAATAGAGGTCGAATTCAATACGTTTTTCGATCGAAGTGTCTCCTCGCCAGCCATTTACCTGAGCCCATCCCGTAATTCCGGCTTTCATCTTATGACGAAGCATGTATTTGGGGACCTTGTTTTTAAACTCGTCAATAAAGACGGGTCGTTCGGGCCGAGGTCCTACAACGGACATATCACCCTTTAACACATTGATAAACTGCGGTAACTCATCTAGCGATGTTTTGCGCAGAAACGCTCCGACTTTAGTGGCCCTGTTTTCTCCAGAAGAGGCCCAAACAGCGCCGGTCGAGTTTTCCACGTTAACGGGCATCGATCGAAACTTCAACATCTGAAAATGATGTCCGTTCAGTCCCATTCGCTGTTGACGGTAGAAAATGGGCCCCGGAGATGACAATTTCACACCAATTGCAATAAAGGCTAGCAGTGGAGAGATGAGAAATAGGATTAAAAACGAAAAAACGACGTCGATGACCCGTTTTACTGCTCGTCTAAAATCTAGAGGTGCTTCGTCAATCAAGTGGATGACGGGCATTCCTCCAATATCGGTGACTCGACTGTTTACGATATCGAGTTGAAATAAGTCCGGGACCAAGCAGACGTGGGCCAGTCGGGTTGATAGTTCATTCGACAGTTTTACAATCTGATCCATCGCCGAAAAAGGGAGGGCGATATAGACATATTGAATGGGAGTTCCAGCCTGTTCAAACCGATCCAAGACAACAGATACATCTGCCGTTGAACCCAAAAGCGTTTCCGTTTCGGATGGGGTATCGTCCAAAAATCCGACGGTATCGAATCCCATCCACGGAAAGCTGGAAAAGGAGTCCTTTAAACGCTGGCCTACAGGTCCCGCCCCGATTATCAGTACACGACGCAGATATTTCCCTTGTCTTCGGCCGTTTCTCAGATAAACCAAAATGGCCACTCGAAGGGCGACCAACAATAATGGCGTATACATCCCGAACAACAGCATGTGTAACCGGGAGAAATAGAGGGCGCGATAAAACGACAAGGACGCAGCCACAATCAAGATGCCTAGAATGATGGCCTTAGCAACGGTATACACCAGGGTGGACAGCCTTTGGGCTCTATCGGGTACGTATAGGCCCGACGCCCAAAAGACCAACATCGAGATGATGATGACCCAGGGCAGGAAACTGAGGTATCGGGTCAGCGGAAGCCATTCCGGGAGCGGAAAGACGCCGATGGCCGGAAAGACCTCAAATCGGGTGTAATAGGCCAGAATCCAGCTAACAACTATTATAACAGCGTCGGCGAAAAATAGGAGTCGTTGAAAAAGGCGACTTTGCTCCTGGAGCATCGCTGATTTCGGTTTGGGTGATGCGGGCTTTCAATGGCCCAACAAGAAAAACAGATTGGTAACGCTCTGGCGAATCAAAAACGGGTTGGTGACGCCGTAAGATACGGATTACTCATCAATGGTAATGAGTAGGGAGAAATCCATGGCCTTCACCGAATGGGTCAGTGCGCCACTGGATATGTAATCAACACCGCTCCGTCCGATCGCACCCAATGTATCGAGAGTTATGTTGCCCGACGCTTCCGTTTCCATTTGGCCGTTGACCATTTTAACGGCGTGATCGAGTCTTGAAGTATCGATGTGGCCGGAAGCATCTATCACCACAAAATTGTCCAACATCACCCGATCAGCCCCGCCATGGGCCAAAACGCGCGTTAACTCTTCGATAGAAGTGACTTCGATTTCGATTTTGATATCGGATGGCGACGTGCCTCCTTTGCCAGAGCCAAGATGTGGGGTCTTCTGCGTTTCGATCTGCTCCAGACCTAATCTCCATTCGTTAGCCCGGTTCAATGCGTTTTCAATGCTCCCGGCCGCCGCGATATGATTTTCTTTGATGAGCATCATATCAAATAAGCCCACGCGATGATTGAATCCGCCCCCTAGTAAAACGGCCCATTTGTCTAGCATTCGCAGCCCGGGCGCCGTTTTTCGGGTGTCTAAAAGTTTGCAGTTGGTTCCGTTGAGGGCCTGAACCATGCGGTTGGTAAGTGTTGCAATCCCCGACATGCGCTGGAGGAAATTCAAGGCCACGCGCTCAGCCATTAAAATGGATCGGGCGGGGCCGCTGATCGTACCGAGAATGGCTCCTGATGAAATGTGATCTCCGTCCGACTGCGTCCACTTTGATTCGATCGATCGGTCGACTTCGTTGAGGACCGCCTCAAAAACCTGCAGACCTGCTATAATTCCCGCTTCCTTAGCCTTGAGGATGGCCGTGGCATGCTTGTGGGCCGGAATCGTAGCAATCGACGTAATATCACCCGAGTCAACATCTTCCCCGAGTGCCGCTTGGATCAAGGTTTGGAGCCGATCTGGGCGAACGTAAGCTGGTAGGTTTTTCATGCGTTTCCGGCGCCTAACGCTTGTTGCAGCAGAATCGGTGCGGGGACGGGTCTCGTCCGACCATTTTCAATAAAACACAGCGTTACATGGCCCGTAACCAACAGCCGTAAGTCGGCTTGTCGTAGGATGCGGTAGGAACAGGTGAGTCGCAATTTTGACTCAGACAACAGGGGGCGTGTTTCTATGATGATCAGGTCGTCGTACCGGGCGCTTTCATGGTACTTAACAGCCAAATCCACGACTGGAAGTGTAGTCCCGCTGTCCTGGATGACTATGTACGGTAGGCCCAATTCCCTCAGGGCCTCCGTCCGGGCGTATTCAAACCAATCCAAATAATGCGTATGGAAGACAATCCCCATCGGATCGCATTCACGAAATCGAACCCGATAGGTGAAACGATGGGGCATACGTTCGCTGCTTGGCATCCTAAACTTCCGAAAATGTGCCCATGGCGTCAAATTTGGCCAGTCTGTTGTCCAGTAGTTCCTGTGTCGGCACCGACAAGAGTGGCGTTAGATTTTCAACAATGGCCCTTCCAACCGCCTCAAAGGTGGTTTCAGGATCTCGATGAGCCCCGCCGATAGGTTCGGCGATAATTTGATCCACAATTCCGAAAGGAATAAGGTCGGGTGCGGTCAATTTCAGCGCGCGTGCTGCCTCTTCCTTGTAGTCCCAGGAACGCCATAAGATGGAGGAGCAGCTTTCAGGCGAAATCACGGAGTACCAGGCGTTTTCCAACATTAAAATTCGATCACCGACGCCAATGCCCAGAGCGCCGCCGGAGGCTCCTTCACCAATGATCACAACCACGATCGGAACCGGAAGCCGGGCCATTTCAAACAAATTCCGGGCGATCGCTTCAGCCTGACCACGTTCTTCAGCCTCTAATCCCGGGAAAGCGCCGGTCGTGTCCAGAAGCGTGATGACTGGAATATCAAATCGGGCCGCCATTTTCATCAACCGAAGCGCTTTTCGGTAGCCTTCCGGATTGGGCATACCAAATCGACGGAATTTACGGGTCTTCGTATCACGACCTTTTTGATGACCCAAAATCAGAACCGTTTGATCTTTTCCTCCGTACCGGGAGCCTTTAAACGTTCCAAATCCCCCGACTATGGCTGGATCTTCACCAAACAGACGGTCCCCGTGAAGTTCGACAAATCCCTCTGTCAACGCGTCGATATGATCCAGGGTATAAGGACGATCTGGGTGACGA
Organism: Bacteroidota bacterium; assembly: GCA_027622005.1. GTDB lineage: Bacteria > Bacteroidota > Rhodothermia > Rhodothermales > UBA10348 > UBA10348. Next base: position 36,182 of record JAQBZH010000002.1, read on the forward strand.
GCAATTTGAACCCGTTGCCAACGCGTCAGGTTTTTGTAAATGGACTCCCGTAGTTCGTCAACTCGTTCTTCCAAGGCTTGTAAAGTCTTGGACAGGTCGGACCCAGTATCTTCATGACTCAACGCGCGCATTTCTTCGAGCTTCTGCTCGAGTTCATAAAGCGGTTTTTCGAATTCTAAAAGATTGAGTTTGATGTTCTGCGACATGCAGTTGGGTGGGTGGTGAAAGAGGTTCCGATCCTGACTTCAATCATTGGATCGACATGACTAAGAAACTAGCCCGGGAATTGGCAATCAAGATCTACTCATTTCAAGAGCGCCTAATAGACGACAAAATGATCTCGAGATCGAGCCCTGGTGTCTGGTGGGTAACATAATACCAATAGGCTCGTGCCAGTTCGTCCGGCTTTAACTCCTCGGTTTTCAAGGTGTTCGTCACCGTGAAGATACCGATGGGCACGTTCCAGGTTTCTGGAATGATGGAAAGCTCCTCAGGTTTGCATCCCACTAACGAAATGGAATTAGTTAATACCTGAGGCGTTTTTAGGAAAAGGCCCATTTTCTGATGAATTAGACTGTTTTTGTCGATCAATCGTAGGCTGAGCCAGATCAAAGGAAGAAAAGGGAGCACAAGCAAAGCGATACTTTTGTCAAAAATCGCTTTGGACACTGGGGATCGTAGGGAGACCACCTCCGTCACATCAGCTTGCAAGGAGCTGAGAGACAGATGGCTGATCACCGACTTCCCAATCACATGTTCTTGGCCCTCTTGGAGCATCCGAAATTGGACAGAAAGGTCCTTAAGTGTCCGCATGATCCCAAAAATGACGTGATTAGGGATGTCGCGGGAAGCAAAGACGATATCATCAAATCCACGAAGGCGAACCAGGTCTCGGAGGTGGGAAAAGCGGCCGAGGTAGGGAATGGTTCCGTTCCCTGACTCCTTTTCCGATACATAACCGTTTAATCTAAAAGGAGGTCGGGGGTGGCTGCTTAGTAAATTGGAAAGGCGTACGGCTTCGGCGTACTCACCCACTAAAAGGGCCCGGCGTGGCCCCCGCCGAGATCCGCTCAAAACACCGCGTAAAATCAACAGGACCCCGAAACTCAACGGCACCGAAAGACCCACCACCATCCGTGAAAAGGCGATATCCGGGACGAAATAGGCCAGACTTGCGACGGACATAAATCCCATAATCACGCCGATAAAGACTGGCTCAACACGCCTTTTTTTCTCCACTCGGTAGCCGCCCGCTAGCGCAATCCCTAACACCGTGCAAACCGCAAACGCAGGGCCAATCGATGCAAAAAACAACGGTGTAGAATTCACCTCGGTCTGCCAAAATCGGACGGCGCCCAGGGCGCTAACGGAGGCGTAAACCCCGATCAGATCTTTCATGATCGGTGAAGCCATTCCAATCCAATTGCCAACCATAGAAAGGGAGGCTCGAAACACGATTCCAACACGTAAAAGAAACGTTAAAACGGTGGAATGCTGGAACTCCAAGTGTTTTTGGGTGAATAGGAGCATCGCGCCATAGAACAACATTACATATTTGAGCTCCCCTTTTTTGGTGCTTTCTCCTTTGTAATGGATGATTTGGGTATCTGGCGTATACCAGACTTTCCAACCGGCTTTCTGAATGCGAAAACACAGATCTAAATCTTCGCCGTACATAAAAAAGTCCTCATCAAAAAGCCCAGATCCTATCGCGGAATCGGGGCCCTTCGAGGAACCGGATCCTATCGGGGAATCGGATCCCGTCGAAGAACCGGGGCCAAAGAGGGCCTCCCTTCGAAGCATCATACACGACCCGCTAAGGGCGTCGACCTCGCATGCTTTATCGCGCGGCAAATAGGTCAGATTGTACCGGCCGAATCGTTTGCTCCGCGGGAAAAGAGCGGACAGACCAATCATTCGATAGAACGCAATCTGTGGGGTTGGAAATGATCGGCGGCTTTCGGGGGCAAACGTGCCATCTGGATTTAAAATTTGGCAACCCAATGCACCGCACTCCGGGTGCAATTTCATGAAGTCAACCATCATCCGTAAGGAATCTTCTTGCAGGATGGTGTCTGGGTTCAAGATCAGAAGGTGGCTCCCTTTGGCTACTTGAATAGCCTGATTGTTGGCCGCGCCAAAGCCGACATTTTCGGAGTTTGCCATCAACCGAACCGAAGGATACTCCCGCTTTACCATGCTGACGGAGTCGTCAATGGAGTTGTTATCGACCACAAAGACTTCAACAGATAGGCCTTCCGAGGCTTGATAAACCGAGCGGAGGGCCTGAGATAAAAAGTCCTTTACGTTGTAGTTAACGATGATAATGCTAACGTCCACAACGGGGGGAACGTCAACCTCTAGCCCTGAAAGGGCTTTTTCTACAGATGCTGAAAAAGTAGGATCAGGCATTCGATGCGGTTAGGAAGTCACAATCCGGCGAGGATCTCGCTACGGCGGCAAGATACGGAATCAACCCTTGGTTCGTTCGCTAATCGTCTCGGTCAGGGAACGAAGTTCCGCCTATGGGTTTGAGAGACACGCTCCGTACGTTACGCTGGAATTTTGGTCACTCGGCAAAATTTTGGGTCAAACGAGCCCGTTTTAATCATGTTGGGGACTTGGTAGCTTCGGCTAGCCCTTTCGACGCATCAATCTTATTCATACTTGGTCTGCATATCGTACGGAAGGAAAAGCAACGCTGATTTTGGCTGCGCCGATTGTCGTTACCCAACTCGCCCACATTTCGTTGAGTTTTGTAGATACCGTGATGGTGGGTCGGCTCGGGCCTGCGGCCCTCGCCGGAGTTTCCCTAGGAAGTACGGTCTTTTTTAGCGCCATGATCTTTTGCATGGGCATTCTCTTGGCAGTGGGCCCCATGGTTTCCCAAGCTTTCGGGGCTGACGACGAGCAATCGATCGGGCGAAGTGTGCGCCAGGGGCTTTGGATGACCGTTGTCCTGACTATTGCCGCGTTTACCTTTGTCCAAAATGGAGAGCATGTGCTTCGCCTCCTGGGACAGTCGGAAGTTAATATTGAAGCGGCTGGATCCTATTTATTTGCTATTTCCTGGGGAATCCCTTCGTTTTTGGGTTTTATCACCCTCCGGGCATTCATGGAAGCCGTTTCGAGACCCCGTATCGTGACCGTTGTGGCCGTTGTCGGTGTATTCCTGAACATCATTTTGAATTACGTATTGATGTTCGGCAAACTTGGGTTTCCAGCCATGGGGTTGGTTGGGACAGGATGGGCATCGAGCATCGTTTTCACTATCAATTTTTTGGTTTTGCTGACTGTTGTCGCGAAGCAAAAAGCCTTCAAACGATATCATATTTTTTCCAAACTGGGACGTCCTGATCCAGCCTACTTTAAAGACTTATTTCGTATTGGGTGGCCCATTGGCTCTTCCATGGGGGTTGAAATGAGTTTATTCATGCTCACCGTTTTTATGATGGGCTGGCTCGGAACTACAGAACTGGCCGCCCATCAGGTGGCCATTCAATGTGCTTCTTTCACGTTTATGGTTCCCTTAGGCATTGGAATGGCAAGCTCGGTCAGGGTGGGGCAAGCTATTGGAAATAAAGATCTTAATGGAGCTGCTATTGCCGGTTTTACCGGCATCGGGTTCTCCGTCATCTTTATGATGGTGGCCGCCTTATTTTTCTGGGTGGCGCCGCGGATTATAATCTCGCTTTATTTGGATTTGGATTTGCCGGCCAATTTCGAAGTTGTTGAAATGGCCGTCGGCTTGTTGATGCTAGCTGCCATTTTTCAAGTTTTTGACGGGATTCAGGTATCAGTAATGGGAGCATTAAGGGGGATGAAAGATACCAAGCAACCCATGTATATCTGTCTTTTTGCCTACTGGGGTGTCGGGTTGACAACGGGTTATTTATTGGCTTTTCAATTTGGCTATGGCGAAAAGGGTTTGTGGTGGGGTCTGGTTGTAGGACTCGCCGCGGCATCGGTGCTTTTAACCAGGCGATTTTACCGTTTGAGCCGGCCGCGGCAGTTATAAAGTTTTGCACTTTACAAAGTGTTCATCGATCAGGAAAAAACCTTAGTCTTGTATTAATTAACGACTTAAGTCACATTGATACTCGTCAGTTTTAGCCTGAAATTCAAGTGTTTACTCCTATCTTTGCGGCTTCATAATCACTAATTTTTTGCCCATTCTGTGATTTCACGAATCGACTCAACTCCACCTACTGGATGCCGCAGATTTTTTCCCGGAAGGTTAACTCCCTTCCAACCCTAACGCTTTTGGGTACGTTGGCAGGGGGTGTTTTCGCCGTCCTGTTCGTTTGGTACTACTTTTCTCCCAAGTTCACCGACGTTGGATACGCTCCGCAACAGCCGGTAGAATACAGCCATCGCCTGCACGTAGGTCAACTTGGACTCGATTGCCAGTACTGTCACACCAATGTCAAGAACGCCAATCATTCCAACGTACCGGCTACTCAGACTTGTATGAATTGCCATAGCCAGGTTCGAACGGAATCTCTAAAATTGCTACCCGTTCGGGAAAGTTGGGCAACTGGAGAGCCCATTGAGTGGATTAAAGTGCACAAACTGCCTGATTACGCGAACTTCAGCCACTCCGTACATACCAACAACGGAGTTGGATGCGAATCATGCCATGGCAGAATTGATCAAATGGAAATTGTGGCTCAAGCTCAGCCTTTATCCATGAGCTGGTGTATTGATTGCCATAGGAGCCCTGAGCAGTTTTTAAGGCCAAACAGCGAAATAACTACCATGGGATATGATTATCCGGAGGATTTCCTCACCGCTAATTTGGCCCGAATTGTTTCTGAAGATATTCAGCCACCCACCAACTGTTCAGCTTGCCACTACTAATCGATCGCCCAGGTATTTTATCCGGGTTTTACACGATTCGATAACAACTAGATTATGATCGAGCTTCCAATCATAGATTCTGCCGCTGCAAACGAGCAAACGCCTCGTGCCCGCTACTGGCGCAGTGTTAGTCAATTTGAGAATTCTACCGAATTCCAACGAGTCTCGGGAGAGGAATTTATCCCCGGTGCTTCTAACGCTCCAGAAGGTGCTACCCGTCGGCAATTTATTCAGTTGATGGGGGCCTCTATGGCTATGGCGGGCCTCACGGCTTGTCGAAAACCGATTGAGACCATTGTGCCCTTTTCGCACATGCCGGAAGATCGTGTAGAAGGAATTCCCGTTTATTATGCCACCTCGATGCCTTTTAGAGGGGCGCTTCGTCCGGTTTTGGTTGAAAGTTATGACGGAAGGCCGCGCAAAATTGAAGGTAACCCAGAGCATCCCGACAGCTTAGGCACCTGTTCGTCTTTCGAACAAGCTTCCATTTTGGGCATGTACGATCCGGACAGATTGTCCGTGTTTAACCATAAAGGTGCTACGTCAGATTGGGGTTCTTTTAAGTCGTTCGCCGGTCAACTAGCTGCAAGTTCGAGAATCGTTGTCTTAGCCGAAGAATCGTCTTCGATGACGCTTGCCGCGACGCGCCGCCGCCTTGAACAAAAGTTTGCCTCGGTAAAGTGGATTGATTATTCCGGTGCTGCTGGAAACGCGTCAACCCGAGGAGTTAATGCTGCTTTTGGTAAATCAGCACGAGCCGTTCATTCCTTCTCAAACGCAAAAGTTATTGTCAGCCTGGATGCTGATTTCTTAGGTTCAGTCGATTCAGATTCAGTCGTGAATGCCAGGGGATATTCCGCCAGCCGCAATGTGGACGGCACTAGCGATGTTAGCCGTTTATACGTCATCGAAAGTGGATATTCCATCACAGGTGGTATGGCTGACAACCGTTTACGGTTGAAATCGTCCGAAATTGCCTCTTTTGCGGCTTCTCTCGGCTCCGGTTTAGGTGTTTATGCCGGCGATACCGGGGTTCACTCGTCTCACCCATGGATTGGCGAACTGGTATCCGATTTGCAAGGAGCCGGATCCGGAGCGGTCGTAGTAGTAGGGGACAACCAGCCGGCTGGTGTTCACGCACTTGCTGCGGCCATGAACGCAAAGTTGGGCGCTGTGGGTACCACGGTTCGGTATTTGGACGCTGGGGACTCCGCCGCTGACTTTTCGGCTGAAATGACGGCTGTCATTGGTGAAATGACCGCCGGGAATGTGGATGTCGTCATAACACTCGGCGTAAATCCAGTGTATGATGTACCGAGTTTTTCTGATGCCTATGCTAAGGTGACTGAGCGGATTCACGTCAGCTTGCATCAGGATGAAACAGCCCAAGGGGCCACTTGGAGCATTCCTCAAACCCACTTTTTAGAAGAATGGGGAGATGGTCGCAGTCAAAGCGGCCTCAAAGCCATTGTTCAGCCGCTCATCGCTCCGTTGTATGAAGGCGCGCATTCAAACCTGGAAGTGATTGCTCTTTTGGCTACCGGGGCTGAGCAGTTTGGTTATGATTTGGTTCGGGAAACTTGGCGTTCCGAGCTTTCTGGCAATTTTGAAACGGCTTGGCGCAAAGTGGTTCATGACGGATTTTATCCCAGTTCTGGGTTTTCCGTTCTTTCGGCCTCGGCTTCTGCTGCAGGCATTGAAAGTGCCATGTCCAACGTTTCGGTTTCAGCCCATCAGGGGATTGAAGTTGTAACTCGACTCGACCCGAAAATCTTAGATGGTCGTTTTGCCAACAATGTTTGGCTGCAGGAACTACCAGACCCGACTACCAAGGTTGTTTGGGACAATATCGCCCAGATGAGCCCCAAAACGGCTGAAAACCTCGGACTGCATTACAAATTAAATGGCGGTAAGTATATCACTGATATCGCTAAGATTGAAGCAGGGGGAGTAAGTGTAGAGTTACCTGTTTGGATTCAGCCGGGATTGGCAGAAGATTCGATTCAGGTGACAACGGGGTATGGTCGCAATATTCTAAGTGACCGCGAAATCCGCTCGACCAACTTTTTTGACCGCGACGACCACACCGATGTTTACGGGCATGGAGCGGTAGCAACAGGTGTTGGAAGTAGTGTAGCGGCCCTTTCCGCCCGAATCGTAACGGCGACGATCACGAAATCAGGTTCAGGCTACATGGTGGCCTCGACTCAGGATCACGGCGCTATCGAAGAAGAAGGGAAAATCGTCCAGAAGCGTGGCCTTTTCCGTCAAGCGACGGTCGAAGAGTATCGCGCCAATCCAAAATTTGTGGCCGGTGGCGAGCCCAAACCAATCCGCGAGGACTGGGCTGATTATCCTACCCTTTGGGAGGAGCGCCACCCTGCGAATACGGATGTCATTACCCAGTCGAACTACCACGATTACCAATGGGGAATGGTTATCGACCTGAATACCTGTACGGGATGCAGTGCTTGTGTGGTTGCTTGTCAGTCTGAAAACAACATTCAGGTGGTCGGAAAGGACGAAGTGAGTCGCGGACGCGAAATGCATTGGATTCGTACCGACCGCTATTTTGTAAGCGGAGACGGCGCCTCTTATGATAGTCCACAGATGGTCATTCAGCCGCTTCCTTGTCAACACTGCGAAAACGCCCCATGCGAGCAGGTTTGTCCGGTAGCTGCGACCGTTCATTCACCCGACGGCACCAATCAAATGATTTATAATCGTTGTATTGGTACCCGGTATTGCGCGAACAACTGCCCGTACAAAGTTCGTCGCTTCAATTTTTACAACTGGACCAAAACTCTTCCAGATACGATTCACATGGCTCACAATCCCAATGTGACCGTTCGTTCGAGAGGGGTTATGGAAAAATGTTCTTTCTGTATTCAGAGAGTTCGCCAGGTGAACAAAACGGCAAATATTGAAAGCCGTCCGATTGAAGATGGAGAAGTAGTTACAGCTTGCCAACAAGTTTGTCCTGCGAGAGCCATCACGTTTGGAAACGTAGCAGATCCTAACAGCGCGGTTTCACAAATGCGAACTTCGGATCGCAGGTATGAATTGCTGGCTGAACTAAACGTTAAGCCTAGGGTCAGTTATTTGGGCAGAATTCGGAATCCGAATCCAAATCTGGCCTAATCAATCATTATTAATCACTTTTCGACACATTGGCTCCCGTGAGTATGGATAAGACTCTCGCACATTTAGCAGACTTCCACGACGAAGCACCGCTTGTAAAAGGGAATCTCACGTTTCACGACATTACTGAGATTGTCTCTTCTCACACCGAGAAGAAAACCCCGTTGCAGTGGTACGGCGCATTTGGATTGGCTCTTTCGGGGCTGATGCTCATGATCGTGATGATAGCCTACTTGTTCTGGAACGGAACAGGCGTTTGGGGTCTAAATAACCCAGTTGGCTGGGGTTTTGCCATCGTAAACTTCGTGTTTTGGGTTGGTATTGGTCACGCGGGTACCCTGATTTCTGCTATTTTATTTCTGTTTAGACAGCAGTGGAGAACGGCCATCAACCGATCCGCAGAGGCAATGACGCTGTTTGCGGTTGTATGTGCTCTCGTCTTTCCGGGAATTCACGTTGGACGCGTTTGGGCCGCCTATTGGATGCTTCCTATTCCAAACCAAATGGGCATGTGGCCGCAGTTCAAGAGTCCGCTATTGTGGGACGTGTTTGCGGTTTCGACCTATTTTACCGTTTCCGCTGCCTTTTGGTACGTAGGATTGATACCGGACTTGGCCTCGCTAAGAGACCGTGCGACCGGACTTAGGCGGAAAGTGTTTGGCGTTTTAGCCATGGGATGGACGGGTGCCAACCGGCACTGGCGCAATTACGAGAAAGCTTATCTGCTGTTGGCAGCACTCTGTACTCCGCTGGTTCTTTCGGTCCACTCGGTGGTTTCTTTCGACTTTGCTGTTTCTATCGTTCCGGGTTGGCACACGACCATTTTCCCGCCCTACTTCGTGGCTGGCGCCATTTTCTCCGGTTTCGCGATGGTTATCACCCTAATGGTGGTGGCCCGCAAAGTGTACAATGTCGAAAATATCATCACGATTGATCATCTCGAAAAGATGAACATTGTGATTTTAGTTACGGGCTCGATGGTCGGTTTTGCCTACATCACCGAGTTTTTCATCGCCTGGTACTCCGGCGTTCAGTACGAACAATATGCGTTTACAAACCGCATGTTTGGTCCATACGCTTGGGCTTACTGGACTATGATGACGTGTAACCTGTTTTTCCCACAATTTTTCTGGATTAAGAAACTACGACGCAGCATTCCGTTCATGTTTGCCATTTCCATATTTGTAAACGTCGGGATGTGGTTCGAGCGCTTTGTTATCACAGTGGTTTCTCTCCACCGAGATTACCTACCAAGTGCCTGGGATTATTACACTCCGACCTGGGTAGACGTTTTGACATTTGTCGGCACGTTTGGACTTTTCTTCACCTTGTTCCTTCTGTTTTTGCGGTTCCTACCAATGGTAGCTGCTTCAGAAGTGAAAGGGGTATTGCCAGAGGCTGATCCGCACTTTTATGATCATGAAGGGGATGGGCACGGAGCGGACCACACCCTTGGTGTGGCAAAATCAAAAACGGCTCACTAATCGTTAACTGCCTGAATTCAGGCGTTGCATGCACACGCAGTTATGCTGAATCAAATTGCAAGCGAAGTAAAAGCTACCATGAGCATCTATGAAGCTCAGGAAGACGCCCTGTACGGGGTTGTAGCTGAGTTTGCCCATCCGGGAGAGTTACTTCATGCGGCCGGGGCAGTTCGGGAAGCTGGGTACCGCCACTTCGATACGCATAGTCCTTTTCCAATCCATGGTATGGACAAAGCCATGGGTCTTGGGAATTCCATTATCGGGTTTATTACGCTGGGAGGCGGCATCATTGGCCTTTCGCTAGCAACGCTGATGCAATGGTGGATGAGTGAAGTGAGTTATCCAATTAACATTAGCGGTAAACCCTTTTTCGCTGTTGAACCTTCGATTCCGATTATGTTTGAGCTTACGGTGCTCATTGCCTCGCTTTCTACGGTGATCGGCATGTTTGCGCTGAACGGACTTCCCAGGCCGTACAACCCGTTGTTTTATTCGACCAACTTTTTGCGTGTCACTGACGATGCTTTCTTTTTGCACATCGCAGCCAGTGACAAACAGTTCGATCTAGGTGCTACTCAAAAATTGTTGAAGGACCTGGGTGGAAAGAATATTGAAACCATTCGTGATTCCGGGGAGGAGGACTAGATTTTCGGTAAGGACCCTTTCACCACCGAAGAGCCATTCATAACGATGAATCGAATAAAATCTGAAATTGGACTTTTTGCTTTGGTACTTGCAGCCTTCGTTTTTGCGGGCTGTCAGGGCTCCATTTCCGAGAAGTCACCCATCCATATCAACCCGAATATGGATAGACAAGAACGTTTTGAAGCCCAGGAAGCCAATCCGTTTTTTGCGGATGGACGGGCCATGAGACTACCAGTGAACGGAACGGTAGCACGCGGTTTTCTAAAAGAGGATGTTGCGCTTTGGACAGGAAAAACGGAATCAGGTGACTTTACGTCGATTCCAGTTCCCGTGACCTTGGAATTGCTAGAACGAGGACGTGAGCGTTACCAAATTTATTGCAGTGTGTGTCATGGGATTGCTGGAGACGGTCAAGGGATCATCATGAAGGGTGGATACGGTTTCGTACAGGCACCGACCTATCATTCTGATATGCTCAGAGCCCAGCCAGACGGATATTTCTACGACGTGGTTAAAAACGGCGTCAGAACAATGGCGGGATACGGATCTCAAGTCCCTATGAAAGATCGATGGGCTATTGTGGCGTATGTAAGGGCACTTCAAAGAAGTCAGTACGCTGACGTCAATGATGTGCCAGAAAATGAACGATAAAATTGATTCGATATCTGCCTTTTTTATGGCGGGAAAAAGAGCGAACGATGTATGTCTGAGACAGTAAAAAGAAATAATCCATTGTTCTGGCTGATTGATCCAATGCGATCAACGGCTAGTCAGGCGGATCCAGCTTATCGATATTCCTGGTCTCAAATGGCCTGGATGTTACCCTTGGCAATTGGGATTGCCGGCCTCGTGGTAAGTGCAGTGGGTTGGGCAACTAACTCACAGCAGTTTTATTTTTCCTATTTAATAGGATGGGCATTCTGCCTTGCCCTTACGGTGGGAGCATATTTCTTTGTAATCATCCAGCATTTGACCAAAGCCAGATGGAGCGTAGTGATTCGTCGTATTCCAGAAACGTTGATATGGTCTTTCCCTCTTCTAGCCGTTTTGGGCATTCCTGTGCTTTTGGGAATGCACGACTTGTATCACTGGACCCACCACGATTTGTTTGATCCGACCAGCGAAAACTATGACGCCGTCTTAGCAGGAAAAGAGAGCTATTTGAATACCCCATTCTTTCTGGCCCGCGTTGCGTTTTATTTCATTTTCTGGACGTTTATATCCTTCAAACTGTACACGTTAAGTGTTAGACAGGACAACGATCCAGACCCGGCCATACCGAAGCTTCAGCGAAAATATTCGGCAATTGGACTAGGCGTGGGAGCAATCGTTGTTTCTTTTGCAGCTTTCGACATTTTGATGTCGCTTGATCCACATTGGTTCTCGACCATTTTTGGTGTCTATTTCTTTGCCGGTTCGTTTATGTCCATCATGGCAGTGATGATTTTGGTCTCGATCACGCTGCAAAAGAACGGGATGTTAAAAAATGAAATTAAACTGGATCACTACCAAGATCTAGGTAAGTTTTTGTTTGCATTCACCGTGTTTTGGGCATACATCGCTTTCAGCCAGTACATGCTTATTTGGTACGGAAACCTCCCGGAAGAAACGGTATGGTTCCGTCACCGCATGGAACATGGATGGGAAGGGTACTCCGCTGTTTTGCTTTTAGGACATTTTATCCTGCCTTTTATGCTATTAATCGGCCGATGGGGCAAGCGTTGGTTGCCTTATCTGGGGTTCATGGCAATCTGGATGCTCACGATGCAGTGGTTTGACATGTTTTGGTTGATCAAACCAGTAATGGAAGCCGAGCACGCTTCCTTGAGCTTATATGACATTTCGTCCTGGTTCGGCCTGTTTGGGGTTTTCGCTGCGGCCTTTATGTACCGTTTCAGTCGTCATGCTCTGGTACCGCAGCGTGATCCTAGACTTCACAAGTCGCTATCTTTCACCAATTCGTAGACATCATCCACTTTTATGGGTCCGTCGATTTTCGACAGGCTTCATTTTTACGAAAGCTCTTATATGTCATCACACGATTCAAATTTAATAGAAGTCGAGCCCGAAGGCCTCAGTATTCCCTCGATTTTCGGAAGCATGGCTGTTTCCGTAGTCGTGGTCGTGGTGTTGGTAATAAGTGGACTTACGTTTGCCAAGTATAGCTTTCACCAAGCGAGTATGGAATCGACACAAGTCACCGGATATCCTACAAAGCATGAAACCGCTTTACTAGGCGCATCGAAGTTGACCAGCTACGGGAAGTCAGAAGGGGGTCGTTACACGATTCCTATCGAACGAGCCATGGAATTGGAAGTCATTGACGCTACGAAATAGCTATACCTGAATCGCTATTTGTTCTTTCTCAACATATTGTAAGCTCGTTTTTGCTCTGGTTTTGGCAATAGCCATACCCGTTCAAGCACAGACAGGTTCTCTTCCAACGTCCCTTGGTGGCGTGGGTTTAGAAGAGATGCTTGGCGATACGATTCCTTTGAATACGGAATTCCTTAACGAAAGTGGTCAACGTGTACAACTGACGGACTATTTCGATGGGAAAACACCCGTAATCATCAATTTTGTGTACCACAACTGTCCCATGCTTTGTAGCGTGGTGCTTGAATCGCTGACGGAAACGCTTAAACTCATTCCTTGGGTGCCAGGGCAGGAGTTCAAGGTATTAACGATCAGTTTTTCTGCAGTTGAAACGCCGGAAATGGCGTCCCAAACAAAGGAAAGGATTCTGTTGAAGCTGGGAAAACCGGACGCACGAGACGGCTGGCATTTTTTGACGGGGAGCGAAGAAAGCATTTCTGCGCTAACCGAGTCGGTAGGATTCAAGTTCAAATGGGTTGAGTCCACGCAAGAATTTGCCCATCCTTCGGCTTTGATTTTTGTAAGCGGTGACGGGCTTATAACACGATATTTAAATGGAATTAATTACCCTAGCGCGGATGTGCGACGGGCAATTATGGAAGCATCGGAAGGCACGGTAGGATCTCCTCTGGAGCAGGTTTTACTTTATTGTTACCGGTACGACCCGAATTCAAATTCTTATGTACTACATGCCACCAACCTGATGAAAATTGGCGGTTTGTTTACACTCATCATGATTGGTTTTGGACTTTTTGTCTTCTGGCGACGGGAACGTCAAAAGCAGACGGAATTGATGTCCAAAGCTTAATCGACAGTTCTGAACTCAAGACTAATACATAGTATCTAACATGGGCGATAAAGGAGTTTTCTGGTTACCAGATGCCATGTCGACCTTCGCAGGCGAAGTCGACGCCCTGTTCTGGTTCGTTTTTTGGACTAGTACGGTTTTATTTGCTGCCGTAGTGGGAGCAAAGTTCTACTTCATGTTCCGTTACAAGCGGAAAGACGAAACAAGCGTACCCGACGCGGTGCACGAAAGCAAACTCCTTGAGTCCGCTTGGATTGTTGTGCCGACGGTCCTCGTCTTGTTCGTGTTCATTTGGGGATTTGATGTCTATCTCGATATGAACAGTGCCCCGCCAGACTCGTACCAGATTACGGTTCGAGGTAAGCAGTGGGCATGGGAATTTGAATACGCGGAAGGTGTTACCACTTTTGAGGAAATGGTTGTGCCTGTCGGTCGTCCGGTTAAGCTGATGATGAGCAGTTCGGATGTATTGCACAGTTTCTTTATCCCTGCTTTCAGAGTAAAGATGGACTTGGTACCCAATCGGTATACTTCGTTGTGGTTTGAAGCCACACAAACGGGGGAATATCAGATATTTTGTACCGAATATTGTGGAACCACACATTCAGGAATGTTGGCCAAAGTCAGGGTGGTTTCAGAGGAAGATTTTGCGTCTTGGATTGCAGAACAGAGTCAAGATTTACCACCTGAGCAGCTAGGTGAGCAGCTATTTGCGCAATGCGCGGCATGTCACGCTGTTGATGGCACCGTGAAAATTGGCCCGGCCTTGAACGGCATCTTTGGTACGCAGCAGAAATTAGCCGATGGCACATCGGTCTTGGTAGACGAAAATTTCATTCGCGAATCCATCTTGAATCCGGCCCTCCAGGTCGCTGAAGGATTTCAGCCCATCATGCCGGCTGGGTATACCAGCATGACTCCCAAACAAATAGACGGTCTGGTGGCTTATATCAAGTCACTGAAGTAATCCTAGTACGTTATTAGTTACCCGATAACCCTCAATCGAAATGAGTGAATCTGCTTCCGGAACGATCAATTATCTAAGCCACGATAAGTCTATTAAGTCTTGGTTATTTACGCTTGACCACAAGCGAATCGGCATCATGTATTTGATAGCCGTATCCCTCGCCTTTCTAGCGGGCGGCATTTTGGCACTGTTAGTTCGGATCGAATTGATGGCACCGGGCGAAACGATTATGAGCGCCGACGCCTATAATCAGACCTTCACGCTTCATGCAGTGTTAATGGTCTTCGCGTTTATCATCCCCGCTGTCCCCGCCGTGATGGGTAACTTTGTGTTACCGCTGCAGATTGGCGCCAAGGACGTCGCGTTTCCAAGGCTGAATTTGTTGAGTTTCTACCTTTACGTGGCAGGTGCCGTTATTGCACTGGCCGCGCTGTTAGTTGGTCGCATTGATGGTGGTTGGACCTTTTATACTCCTTACTCAACCAGTATTGGAGATGGGATTTTGTATGTCTCGACTGGCGTATTTGTGATGGGATTCTCGTCCATTTTGACGGGTTTGAACTTCATCGTGACCGTTCACAAAATGCGTGCTCCGGGGCTTACTTGGAACCGCTTGCCTCTCTTTTTGTGGTCGATTTACGCAACCGCTATTGTGCAGGTACTTGCCACGCCGGTTATCGGTATCACCATGGTGCTGCTTTTCCTTGAGAAGTTTATGCACATTGGAATCTTCGACCCCGCACTCGGTGGCGATCCGGTATTGTTTCAGCACTTTTTTTGGTTTTATTCCCATCCTGCCGTTTACATCATGATTCTGCCAGCTTTTGGCATTGTTTCTGATCTGATGGGGACGTTTTCCCGTCACCAAGTTTCAGGATATAAATTTGTTGCCCTGTCTTCGGTAGCCATCGCGTTCCTGGGCTTCCTGGTTTGGGGGCACCACATGTTCGTATCCGGCCAGTCTGCTACCTCTTCGGTTGTCTTCTCCCTTATTACCTACCTGATCGGTATTCCCACGGGTGTGAAGGTTATCAACTGGGTGTCGACTATGTACAAGGGAAGCGTTCAGCTTAAGACTCCGATGTTGTACGCCATCGCCTTCCTGTTTACGTTTTCGATTGGAGGATTTACCGGCATCATGTTGGGTGTTCTAGCGATCGACATTCATTTGCATGACACCTATTTCGTCGTAGCCCATTTTCATTATGTGATGATGGGGGGCAACGTGATTGCCGCGCTTGGGGGTCTTCACTATTGGTGGCCGAAGATGACGGGCAAGATGTTCAATGAGACGCTGGGTAAGATTGCCGCTGGATTGGTGTTCTTTGGGTTCAACCTGACGTTCTTCCCTCAATTCATTATGGGCGCGCAGGGCATGCCACGTCGCTATTATGACTACCTACCGGAGTTTCAGGGATATCACCTGCTCTCGACCTACGGTTCGTGGGTGCTCGGTGCGGGTATGTTCTTGATTTTGGGATACCTAGTTGCTTCGCTAATTAATGGCAAGAAAGCGGGTCTCAATCCTTGGGGAGCGTTGACGCTCGATTGGACGCACACTACGACTCCCCCGCATCCGCACAACTTCTTGGAAACGCCTATCGTAACGCGCGGTGCGTATGACTTCCATTTGGCAAAAGACTTGTTTGCCTCGGGTAAGGAAGTCTCGGAAGTAGTGACCTCAACAAAACATTAAACTGACCAAATAGGACTTATTTAGTCCTAAATAAAGCATTTGACTATGGCAAACGCGCACTCTGATCACCCTGCACATCTGCAGCATCATTTTGTGTCATCGGAACAACAGTTCGATGCCGCAAAAATGGGCATGTGGCTGTTTCTAGTCACAGAGATCCTGCTATTTAGCGGGATGTTTGTCGCTTATATCGTGTATCGAACCTGGCACCCGGAAGTTTTTGTTAAGTCATCAGAGCTATTAGATCCGGTTATGGGCGGTATAAACACGATTGTACTGTTGGCTTCGTCGTTTACCGTGGCTCTCGGGATTCATTTTGCGCAAAAGGATAACAAGAAAGGGCTGGTCATCAATTTGGTTCTGACTTTTCTTTTTGCGCTTACGTTTTTGGTCGTTAAATACTTTGAGTACACGGCGAAATTTGAACATGGCGTCTTTCCGGGAGCTGCGTTTGATCCGCATGGAGTTTCCCACGGAGTTGACTACGCTACGTACAATATTCAGTATGCACGCCAATTCTTTTCAATCTATTTCGTGATGACCGGGATCCACGGATTTCACGTTTTGGTAGGGATGGGCTTATTTACCTGGATAACCATTAAAGCTGTCAAAGGACAATTTTCGAGCGCATACTACACTCCGGTCGAGAATTGCGGTTTGTATTGGCACTTAGTGGACATCATTTGGATTTTCCTCTTCCCACTATTGTACTTGATATAACGATTTTCCGTGCTAGGCGGGTTACGATCCGTTCCTGAGCCGTATTTGAGTCCTTTACCGCATCACGCGATTATAAATAAAAGGTAAGATGTCACACGCCGAACATCATGTTTCCTCGATTAAGATGCTCTCCATTGTGTTTGGGGGGTTGGTCTTCCTGACCGTCACTACAGTTTTGACTGCTCAGATCGACCTTGGGGCTTTCAACGTTCCGTTGGCTATGACGATCGCTGTCATAAAAGCATCATTGGTCATTGTAATATTTATGGCTCTTAAATGGGACAATAAGGTGAATGCGGTGATATTTGGTCTAGGCCTACTATTCGTCGCGGTATTTATTTCATTTGTCCTGTTTGACACCCTTTATCGTGGCGATATGAGTAGCACGACGAAGGGCACGGTACAAGACGAGGTTATTCGTAATGAAGCACTTCAAAGCCGCGAGCCAGACCCGAGTTCACTACAGCCGGTTCACACGCCGTAATTTTTTCGGCGGAAATAATTAGCTCATCGAGTTTAGGTGGGGCCGGCTATGCCGGCCCCACCTTTTTTTTGGCGTACCCGGCTACGCCGGCCCCACTTTTTTTAGTAACCCTTTTGAGGCCTAAAACGTCTAATGAACGGCAGCTTTCATTCTTGCTATCTAACGCGGATATGCTACAGGTATTTTTAGTTGTAATTGGAGCCTCTATAGGAGTATTCGTAATGCTTTGGGTCATTGTTTACGTCCTGCAATTTATTCGACCTGATACTCCCATTGCCGCCCACAGAGACGCTCAGTTGATTCGAAGAATTCAGATGAAGGCCGGGAAGAAGACCGCAGTCCAATTTTCAGATATCCGATATCTTGAACGCGATCAGGTGCCGGTCGGCGATTACGAATCCCAATACCATTACTTAGATGGAAGCTCGGCCGGATTTCCGGACGCTTGGATCGACGATTTATACCATCGAACAAATTAAAACTTCTGCTAGACGAAGCTAATTTGGTAGAAATGATTGGAGTTCTGGAAGCTTGGCCCAATCAGCTAATAACTAATTGCCCGTTAGGGCACCGGCTGCATGGCCGCAAGATTAGCATGAAGGAAGTCAGCTAGCTTTTGATGTGATGCAGAAAGGGTTTTTCTAAAGTTTGGATCGTCAATTCCCATGTGACCCGAGACCACTTTTAGTATCTGGCAGCTAATGCCATGGGTGGCAGAAACATAAGCTGCTGCGTAGCCGGTCATGTCGCTGACATCGGCAATGCGTTGCCAATAGGACAGTTCAGTGGCTCCATGGACCGTGTGATCCTGCGTTACGAGAGTCACCTGGTCCAACTTTTCGAAAGTCACCGCCAAGGGCATTCTGGGGTAGGTGGGAGCTGATAATTCAATACGATCGCCTTCAAAGACCTGAGCCACAGAGACAACGGACCCGATTTTCAACTTGTCATTTAGTGCCGTACAGGTCCCTGCATGAATTAGGGTTGACACCTTATGCGATTCCAAAAGGCGTTCCGTTCTCAAGGCACCTTTAATTTTGCCTACTCCAAGAATTGAAACCAATACTTTATCATCATGAAAGCTTTCACTTTCTCCCAAGCCGTCGAAACGACCCCTTTCGTATTTGGCGAGAAAGGGTTGGGCTTCTTCTTCCGTTGAAAAAACTATTCCGATCATTGAACAGGTGCTCTGGTAATTAACTGGTGGGGGTGACAATTAAATTGGACTATTTGAACAATTTAACTGAATTGAATCTGGAAAATGAGTCTTAAAATTTGGATCGCCGTACCTTGCCCCGGCGCAAATATTCTAGATTGCGTAGCTAACCTAAGAAACGAATTAGCCAGACGGAATGAAAGTTGTTGAGTTACTTAGAAACGACGGGATACCCAATGTATCGTACGAGATCGTCCCGCCTAAAAGGGGTGGATCCGTTTCTGAAATTTTAGAAATAATCGACCAATTGATGGAGTTTGATCCACCCTTCGTCGATGTTACATCTCATTCCGCCCAAATCTACTACGAGGAGCAACAAGACGGTAGTTGGAGACGGCATATTAAGAGAAAAAGGCCCGGTACGCTAGGATTGTGCGCTGCTATTAAAGGTCGATTTGGAATCGAAACGGTACCCCACCTCTTGTGCAAAGGGTTTACCAGGGAAGAAAGCGAGGACGCATTAATCGAACTTAACTACCTCGGAATCCAAAATGTAATGGCCCTGCGCGGGGATGACAGCGGCTTTCAAAAGCCTATCCACGGCGATCGGACTAAAAATGAGTATGCCATTGACCTGGTTCGGCAAATACATGGCATGAATTCGGGACATTTTTTGGAAGAGTTGATTGACGCAGCTCCAACCGATTTTTGTGTAGGAGTGGCGGGTTATCCTGAAAAACATTTTGAAGCTCCCAACATTAAGTGGGATGTAAAGAACCTGAAGAATAAAATTGATGCTGGTGCCGAGTACATCACCACTCAGATGTTCTTCGACAACGACTCGTTTTTTGCATTTGAGAAAGCCTGCCGGTCTGCCGGAATAACTGCCCCCATTATTCCTGGATTGAAAGTACTAACCAGCAAAAGTCAACTTCAGACACTGCCTTCGCGGTTTCACCTCCAAGTTCCAGAGGAATTAGCGTCAGAAATAGCTTCGGCCAAAGACCACGAGGTGCCAGAGATAGGCATCCGATGGGCTATAAAGCAGTGTGATGAGTTACTTAGCAGAGGATTTAGCAATCTGCACTTCTATATCATCCAAACCCCAAACCACGTGTCAAAAGTGGTTAAATCGCTGAGGAAGTTGGCTTAAAAGAGCAGATAATGGGGTCATAAGAAAGGTCCCAAAGCAGGCCCCAAACGGACAGGAGCCGTTTATATTGAACGGAAAGAAGGGGCCGAAGCGCCTTATGCCGCTAGGTATTTGTCTTCGAGCAGCTTCATCGCCGTTTTTTCGTCCTCGGTTTCGTCGTCCAGACCAGTCAAGTGCAATAACCCGTGAACGATATATCGCTCAATCTCCTGAGTAATGGAGGTCGCGGCGAACTCAGCATACCTCTCACGGGCCGTTTCAATATCGACGTAAACTTCCCCTTCAATGGCATCGGGGTCGTCTTCCAGTAAAAAGGACAGGACGTCGGTGTGATAGTCGTGCTTAAGCCACTCTATATTCAAGTCTAGCACAGCTTGATGATCGGCCAAGACGACGCTGATTGCCTCCCATTTCAACCCTTCGCCTTTAAAGACGGAATTCACCAGAGATATCACCCGTTCTTCAGACGGGCAGTCCGAAGCATCTTCACTCGGTATTGAAAGAGAAAAGTCAGCCACTGACTATCCAAGATCGCCGAAGAGGTCTTCGGTAATGGATAACGCCAAACTGCTCATTATGAGCTCAGGAGCCAATAGAGTGAAATCGGTGGACAGGAGATTGGTATCCACATTCGCGTAAATGGAGCATCCCGCCTCGCGTTCAACCACGAGGCCATTGGCGGTTTCACCGCTTCTAGCCACAAATATGACTTCACCCAGATCTTTGCTCCCCCAAAATCCAGTACATCCCTGAAGCTGAAGGAAAGAACTTGCAGCATACACCGAAACCAACGAAGTCGATTCGCCGCTGCTGAGTCCTTGCGTTTTTACAATCCGATGTATTTCCAGCGTGATACGACGGCCGCTTTTTTTGTCCGCCAATTCGAATCGGGCAAGCGTTTCGTCTTTCTTGGCTTTGACACCAAGCACTTCTTCGATGCGTTCGATGTCTGCGTCGCTGAATGAAAATGACATACTTTAAGTGGGTCGACAGATTAGAAAAACCAGTCAGTGGGCTTCAAGATAGAGGCTTTATTGGCCAAATCCAATGAATAATACGGACGGTTGATACGCGAAAAAACGATGCAAATGAAAAGGAGTCTCCCGAAGGATTCATCTCCGCACTTATTAAGATGTATGTTACGGGTTGTCCTCAGCTTGTTACAGAACCAAGTGTGAACTAGATGTTAACTGGAAAAAAAATAGCCGTTTATGGTGCCATTTTGAGTGGATTGGCGGTGGTTCTCGGAGCATTCGGCGCCCATGCTCTTAAGGAAGTCCTAACTCCGGAACGGCTGGAAACTTACAAGACCGCGGTTTCCTACCTGGAATGGCATGCGTTGGCGCTGCTCGGCGTTGGGATTCTCTTAGCACACACCGGGGAGCGGCTGTTTCGACTGGCGGCGATTACGCTTCTACTCGGTATGCTGTTTTTCAGCGGAAGCTTATTCGTGCTGGTCGGAACCGATATCGGATGGTTAGGCGCCATCACGCCATTCGGAGGGGTGCTTTTTATCGCTTCCTGGATGTTGGTCGCCCTCGGTTTACACCGCGGCCTCAAGAACTGACGTAAGGATTACGCCTCTTCCTCTTCAAACAATAGCGTAATGCTTGGCGCGAGGTTGTGTGCGCGGGCCAAAGCCAGTAACTCAGCGGCAACGCTTTCTGCCGACTCGTACGTTCCAATTTCGCGGCTGTCCACTGCCAGAGCGTATCCGATATCGTCCGCCTCACCTGGTTGGTATTCTTCCCACTCTGTCGCCTCTTCTAGCACAAAAACTCCGTCTTCTGGGGCAAAAGACGCTACAAAGCGTTCGCACTTTTCTTCGAGATCGATCAAGCTGAGATTACCGAGAGCCTCGTACTCTTCGTCGTAAAAAAGAGTCTCTGCAATCAGGCGGATGATGAATTGGTCGGAGTTGAAAGCTGCCATGAACTCGGCCTCTAGTTGCTTTTTGCGGGATGAATCGGTACTAAGACCTCTTCATCAAGATACGTCTGCAGAAATGCGCGTGCATCATTTTGGTCCAGGATTTGGGTCCGGGTATGGAAGACATCTGCAAAGTTCTTCGCAATTTCAGATTCAACGGCTGTTCGATCAACAGATGAAAGTTTTTCCATTTCCATCGAAGTAACGCCTCGATCCCCAATCCCGCAGGGTACAATCATCGAAAAGTGATCGATTTCTGTTGCTACGTTTAAAGCGAAGCCATGCATGGTGACCCATCGACTGCACCGAATGCCCATCGCACAGATTTTGCGCTCCGATCCGGCCGGCGTTGTCACCCATACACCCGTTTTTCCATCAAAACGATCCGTTTCAATTCCAAAATGACGACAGGTCCGGATGATGATCTCTTCAAGGTCTCTAAGATATCGGTGTATATCGGTGTAAAATCTCCCCAAATCCAATATTGGATATCCAACAATCTGCCCCGGACCATGATAGGTGATGTCTCCACCCCGATCGATTCTAACAAAACTTGCTCCTGCGGCTTCTAATTCGGCTGGTGTAGCAATTAGGTTTGACTCGTTGCCACTTTTACCCAGCGTAAAAACTGGAGGGTGCTCAACTAGCAGACAGACATGCGGGAGATTTAGAGGATTATCGGATCGTTTATTATCGATCAGTCTTTGCTGGATACGCTGCTGTAATTCCCACCCTTCTTGATATGGGAGACGCCCCATTCTGCAAAAAATAATGGTCTGTTCAGCTTCCATCCTCTAATTATTGATGCTGACACGGATGTTAAACGTTCCGTTGATGTTCACAGCTGAAGGTTGTCTGGAGTCCTCAGAGTCAAACTTTTCGTACTTCAACGTAAAGTTAGCCTGGACCCGGTTGCTGAATTGATAGGAGATTTGCGGTGACACGATGAGCCTCGTATGTGCTGTTACGAGGGAAATGTTATCCCCTTTCAAAGCATCAGACAACAAGAATTCAGGGTCCACGAGGGCATTTTCGAGCGCTCGACGAAGCCGCAAACGTTGGTCGATGGTATTAGAACGGGTAACCTTGACCGTAAAACTGGCCCGGTTGTTCAGTGCCTTCTTCAAAAATGGAAGCTTAAGCCCGGTTTTTTGATAGGTAATACTAAAATCAAGCTCATTGGTGTTGTTTTCGCTCACTTCAAAATTGGAGGTACTGAGCGAATACGAATTACTCTTACTCCACGAAGTCGTCGTTGATATTTTACCTTTCCAAGTGATGTCAACGCCCAAAAGAGGCTGATAACGTTCGTTTATTCGAACGTTGTTAATCTGAAACTCGTTTGGTGTAAAAAGAATTTTCTTATCACCAAGATCAAGCGATCGCTCACCATCGTCCTCTGAAAAAGAGGTGTTGGTATTGTAGTCTGCCGCATAATAGCCAGAATAAGAATGACGTAGCGCGACGGATTCGGTCAATAATCTGAACAGCGGCCATTTGGCGATTCCGGAATAGGTAATATTCCACGTCGGTTTTGGAAATGGCGCGATGCCCAAGTCATCTACAGTCGAGCCTCCGTTCACAAAAGCTTTTCTAAAGTCGTCCACTACCGACGAGTTAGTAAGGACGATTCGGCCATCTCCGTTGGCATCTGGGATGATGTTTGGATCATCTTCCGGAGACAATGCCGCGAAATCGTCCTTGAAAATGTTAAGCTGGCTTTCAAACATCGTCAGATAGTCAGAGCCAAAAGCCCAGATGCTCGCCTTATTGGTTCCACTCTGGGTAATCGTCGTGTCGACACCTAAAAACATGCCGACGTCATCGGTAAGTGGTCGGAAGGTAAAATTCTCGCTATCCTGCAATTCCAGATTCCAATTAAGTGTCAACGAAAGTGCGGTTGAAGGATTTAGCGACGTGCGAGCCTGGAATCGATGCCCGTCATTGAGTAGGTCGCCTACTTGCAATGAAGGATCTACAAACCGGTCCTCAATGTCAAAACCCCGAGCACGTCCGAACCGATAACCCAATGATGCTCCTCTTCCTCCAAAGGCGTCCAATAGGCTGTAATGGGTGTTGACACGTGCCAGACTACCGTCTTCATTGTACTCAGCCGTGCCGACGTTTGAGGAGGAGCTGGTTTGGGTGCCGCTATATGTAATATTGAAATCCCGAATCCCCGTTAATCCAAGCATCATCTGCCGACCTAGTGATTTCAACTTACCTTTAAATCCTAAGTCCACACTGGTTGAGGGGTTTTGTGCAAGCGGTTTTTTCTCGATAGGCAGCTCTTCCGGAAGCTCGACCCCCGCTTTTTCAGCTATTTTGCGAGCTTCCTCCAGTTTTTTCTTTTGATCTTTTTCGGTCTGGCGGGCCAAACGCGCTGATTCTTTCGCTTTTACGTACAGCTGCTGTGCATCTTCAATCGATTTGTAAAAGCTGAATTTGCGCCACATGTCCTGGAATTTAAACGACAATCCACTTCTTATATCGACACTATTACTAACGGCAGCGCCCGAATTTCTGCCAACTGGTCCGTTAGCCCAATCAAAATTAGCTCCATAGCTCAGATCTTGGAGCTGGATCCAGTTGATCGCCTTAATTCGTTCCAGTTTGGGTCGGAGCGCAGCTCCGAATCTTTGATTGTGACGTTCAGTGCGAGGCGTAAAGCCGCCTGAAAAGAACTCGCTAATCACGGTTGAACCCGGTATGACGGCCAACTGCGAAACTTCAAAAGCGTTACGAGCTTGGTCTTCCGTAAGCCATCCATTCAATAACGCGTCATCTAAACGAGTACCGAATAAAGTAGTGTCCGGAGTTACGACGTTGAAGAGCGTATCGACGCCGGCCGTATTGAAGCTTTGATCCGTAGTCGTATTGAACGTGAGATTCAGGAACGAAAACGGGTTGTATTCCATCTGAAAATTGCGGCCGTGATTAAAGGCGTGCTTCTCACGAAGCGGGAAGCGAACATCTAATGGGGTTTGCAACGTGTCACTTGGAGAAACGATTGCACGCTCCCTGGTCTGACTGAAGTTTCTAGAAAACGTCCCACTCGTTGCAACCATCGTTGGAACGTACCCGAACGCCAAGCCGCTGAGTTTATTCAGAATTGGAATGGAATCAAGGAAAAACAGGGGTCGAAAGGTCTTGGGTTTTCTGGAATTAAAACGGTAGCTCAGTGTCGAAGCCCATCGCCAGGAATCGTTTAGGGCTTGAGAAGGGCTGCGTCCGTCAATAGTAGATTTTGAATAGGCCAGAGAAATACCATCCAGCGTGTTTCTAACCAGGATGTTGCGAGATCCGCTTTTTCCAAGCTGGGTCGACACTGATTTAGTAAATGTGTACGTCTGAGCAGATTCTTCGGCCTCTGTTTTCGCTGCAGACTTTTCCTGCGGGGTCAAATCCTCTCGTTCATCGATCTGGGTGAGCAGGTCTTCTAGTCGAATATCGCCCCTCGTAGGTGAGAATCGTGGGGTGGTCGTGTTAGACTGAACCTGAACGTTGACCGGAATATCCCATCCAAAGCGTTCTGGAAGCACTTTGTCCACGTTAATTTCAGAAGTGACGGTCCAGTTGTTGATACTGAGTTGCTCGCGTTCTCCAAGGCTAGATGAAAGCGATCCAAAACCATCGGTTTGGCGCTGGAAACTAGCCTTGATTCGGCCCAGATCTGCCAATTTTATGTCGATGTTGGATAGCGCAGCCCATCCGTTTTCAGAATCGTACCCTGAAACTCGAAGTTCGTTAATCCAGACCGAAACGTCCTCCAAAATGGTATCAAAGCCCGCTTGCGTTGAATCCGCGGCGTTACGAATACCGATTACGATACTGTTTACTTTGCCAAGCGATGGCGTTCCCCGAATTCCGAGACGGGTTCCTGGAGGTGCAAACTGGGAAGCATCGGGAGAGTCAGGCGTGACCAATTCTCCGTTTTTAGTGTTGTAAAAAATACTGTCCGTAGGAAAAGCAATGCGATCTCGAGCCACTTTGAGTTGATTCAGAGCTGTAAGTTCGATATTCATCGAGCCCAGATCCCGGAAAAGGCCCTCATAATCAACATTGGTTTGCCAAAGCACATCGGGGTTTCCAGAGGATTCAAAACTTGGAGTCAATGGCTGTTCGTACTCGTAATAGTCGTTCGTTTCATTCGACCCTAAGCGCACAAATAGTTTGGCCTTCGATCTTCCCTCCGCTTGGGGCAGAGCGGCCAGATCGGTTCCGTCGGCCAATTGCCCGTGCATATGCACAAACATGCGCAAGTTGGAGTATTTCAACAAATCAAGACCACTGTTCTGTGTCTTGAATATAGCTCGCTGTTTACCAGGGCGTAAATTCTCGGTTCGAATGACCAAAGACTGCTCACGAGCATTCTGAACCCTTCCGCTGGCTAGCCGGGATTGACTGACTACCGCGGCTAACGGAGGTTGATACGTTTCTGCGTTCTCTTCATTGTTGATGCTAGAGATGGTCAGTCGAGTATCGACAGATGCCAAGTCAAATGCGGTGTCGTGTTCTCGCGCGATTTGATCCGATTTCTGCCACTGCGATCCAACCAATTCAAGAGAGGCAAACCGCATAGTGATCGGAACCTCATGACCGGTGGTCCAGATTCGCATAAATTCGATCAACGAGAAATCTTGGATGTTCCCAACGCGACGAGAATACTGTTGAACGGGAATACGGACTTGATACCAACCAGTACCGTTTCCATCCTGGTCTGCAATTTCTCCTACGATATAATCATCGATGTTTTCAGGTGCTGCTAGAGAGTCCAGAGTGCTTTTGGAAAGCGGGATTTCGTATTGGAAATAGCTGTTATCGGTATCGACTGTCGAGTTTAGATTGCGGTCCTCAGAGTCAGGAAAGCGCGAGTTTCCGCGTTTTACGGAGGTATTTGAAGCTAATTTTGTTTGGGTTTCGAACGCATTGAGTTCGTGGCCGGCAAAGTATCTCGAAAAATGTTGCTGAAAAGAAGCCCTTTCCGGGAAAAACACGGATGATTCGAAATACTGGCTGTTGCCAAAATAGTGATAGTCGTCGGCCGATGGATCCGCCATTGCTTTCGCAACTTCAGCCCGATACAGCGGGTCGCTTGAACTTTGGTCGAGGGAGTTCAAGAAGTCCAGAAAATGGATTTCTTCAGTAGCATAAGGTGGATAGCTTCCGCTTCCACTCGCTAAACCATCGAGTCCCAAATCTTCCGTTCGATTGGAAGCATCATCAATGTCTACGACGCTATTCTGTGCGCCCGTGGGTGTGCGTCCCCACTCTAGAATTCCCGCTTCGGAAACGGCCACGGTGGAAAGACCGTCTTCGTTGTTGAGTTTTTCGTCAGGAAGGATATCTTCTGAAATTGAGCCTAAATCGACCAACAGCGAGGCATCGCGGCCCGCATCTTCACCCGGCTTTTCGGGGAAAGGACGAAAAACGAATTCTACGAAATCGATGTTTTTGAGGCCGAAGTCGGTAAAACCTTCCGGCAAACGCTGGGTCATACCTCCCCACGCCGATTTTGGGTTGTTCAAAAACCCCCTTAAATTGCGGGTGTAATTGTAAGGACCCCGCTCGGAGGGATTGAAATAGATATCGAACGTTTCTAAGGTCGGATCAATCTCGGCCCGGGTATCTCGGTTTGGAAAAACCTCGTCAATCCTGAAAATCTTGATCGACTCCCCATTGTAGGTCAGGGCTGGTATTTCCCGAAGCATATTCGCATTGATTCTGTACCAGGCGAAGTTTCCCCTCCAATTGGTCCGCAACGAATCGGCTTTTGACCCCTCGACCACGCCACCTAGGTCGATCGCCCCAATCGAGTCAGGTGCCGCTGATAAGCCCCATGTGCCGGGCTGCATCAATGTAAACGTGTTTTCGAAGCCTTCGAAGTCATCGATATACGATGTGCCGTTTAATTCATCCGACTTAAAATCTTGACCAGCATCCTTTAATTCCCTTCTGGTCCTATCAAACGCCACCGTTTGGGTGTTTGAAGGCCGAAGCTGTGCAAACTCTCCCGTTAGCGAGACGCTGCTCGGCTCTTTCGTTTGGAGCAGCGGAACGAAGTCAATGGCCCGGGTCATCCACCTCGGATTCAGTTTAATGGCCCCATCTACTCCCCAAATCGTATTGGCAATGGGTTCTTCCCCAATGCGAAACTTGTCAATCGCGGACTTTTGCGTCATCCGCATGATCGTGGCTCCAAACGAGAAACGTTCATTTACGTAGTAATCCGCGCGCATCCCGATCAAGGTCTTTTTTTGGACATTGAAAAAGGAGTTTTGCTCAAATTCTATTGAGATATCGCGTCCGGAAGACAAAAACGCGGGGTTGGTAATTTGGACCAAACCGGTTCCCGAATACTCCACGATAAAATCGGTGTTTTCCTGTAGTGGGGTGCCACCCGAAGTCACCCTGACGGAGCCTGGAATAACGCCCGAAAAAGCATTGAGGTCGTATGACGACTGGACCGAGCCTTTATATGCGCCTCGAATGCGATACACATCGTGCTGACTGTTCCGTCGGGCATTAGCCTTTTTTTCCTGATACAGCGATTTGAAAACAAAAATATCTTCCAGTTGCTTTTGAGCCTCTGGAGAGCCCCCGCCTTCCTGGATGACATTTCGAAGACGACTGCCAAAGGGTTCCAAATAAGGAAAGATTAGGGTGCCATCTCCGGGTATAATGGTGTAGTTGACTAAAAAGTC
This sequence comes from Bacteroidota bacterium, assembly GCA_027622005.1. GTDB lineage: Bacteria > Bacteroidota > Rhodothermia > Rhodothermales > UBA10348 > UBA10348. The sequence continues at coordinate 64,305 of JAQBZH010000002.1, forward strand.
AAACACGTCATCTGGAGTCAAAGCTTGATCTTCGTTGACTCGGTCGAGGCCGAGAATTTGGAGGACGGTCTGAGTTCCGCCCACTGCAGGAAGCGTTTTCGAGGCCGTTTTTCCCGGAGGCTCATAGTAAACCTGCAAGTCAAACTCGGTTGGAGAAATACTGCGGCCTGGAAGGCGGTAAATATTTCTCATTTCCAGATACCATGCAGCGGGATTAAACGAAGTTTCTAGAGCCGGCTGGCGAAGCTGAACCGGCCGAATGAGCTTCAAAACGATCTTGTTTTCGTTCTGGCCACCATTCGACCCTCCGGTTTCGGTTGAAAAGTCACCAACCTGCGCTGTACGACCATTCGCGCGATATCTAAATGCTACCGCCAACGCTTCGCTTTCTTGAACGCGTTGATTGAGCGTCAAATAGCCAAGTACGGGATCAATGTCGTAATCCCTCCCTTTTTCTAGGCGTTTGAATTTTCCAACCTGGAAATCGGAGGAGGATAGATCTTTGACAGACTCCAAATATGATCCAGGAGCACCATTCCCGTCGCGCAATTTGGTGTCGAGTTCGCCGCCAGCCGAATCGTCGTACTGGTCAATATTGCTGTTTGGAAGTGTCTGGGATGTGTAATTATTGGCCTGAAACAGGATGTCTGGTGCTTCGCCAAGGTCAACCACGGCAACTGCTTGCCTAACATTCTCTTCCTCAGGCCGGGTCGGCATGAGTTTCCAAACTTCAATTTCGGTAATCCGCTCAAATCCATTGGATACCCGAATGTTGGGTGGATCGACCAACGCGGACTCAAAGCGATTTCGGAAGTAATACCCAATAAAAAAGTGGGTCGATTCGTCATAATCGGTTGGACGAAGGTCAAACTTGGTCTCTTCCGACCCTCCCTGAATATTCAGACTGTTGGCCTGCCCTTCCTGCTGACTCATAACCGTGGTCAGTTTGACACCACCCAGCTTAAACTCACTTTTGATACCAAACAGGCTTTGTCCGCCCCGAATCAGCGTCGATGGGGTCTGTAAGAATACGTTTCCGGCCTCAATTTTCTGGATGATTTCGTCTTCGTAGCCCGTGTATTCCAGTTTGAGCTGATTTTGAAAATCAAATTGATTTCTGGAATCGTAATTGACGTTTATTCGAAGTTTGTCTCCAATCGTTCCGGTTATTCCGAGACTTAGATCTTGCTTGAATTCCGGGTCCAACTGACTCGGTTTTCCGGTAATTGAGACTTGTTGGTCGCTCTTCCTGTAATCAAATCCTGCTCGAATGTCGGCGGTCCCGTTTACCCTGAGATCGACGTCGCTCGTTCCAAAAATGGTGCTAAATGCACTTTCTCGGCCTCCCGGTACCACAATATTGAATCCAAGACCTCCTCGGCTCTGGCGGTCCTGCTCCCGGGATTTTTGTAGGATCAACTCTTGCCAATTTTGCTGCATATCTTTTTCCAACTTGGCCGTTTGGTAAGCAGCATAATCCAATTCAACAGGAAAACGAACGTCTTCTTGGCCAACCTCTTCGTGAGTGGTGTACGTTAACGCCGTCGTATCAAAAACGACTTTGTACTGCCAATATCGGCCCAGCGGTGGTGAAAAAGGGAGCCGATCTTGCGGAGTCAATCGAGCGGTGTGAATATCACCCCTGAAAGCGGGGACATATCGGAACACTAAGGCGGTGTCGGGAAGCCAAAGCGAATCAACCACTTGTCCCAATGAATCGGTCAACAGACTATCAAGTCCCAGCGAGTCCACGGCAACCGAATCGGTATCTGCACGTGCCACGTGCATGCGAGAAGTACGCCAAGCAGAAGGATCTAGCTTAGTTGATGCAGCGCTCACCCACACCATCGAAATCGCGAATAAACCCAACACGGCCCCAAGGACGAATTTTATAGTCGAACTTGAACGATGGACGCTTGAATCCTGAATTGCGATGTCTTCTTTTGGAATTAGCACGTAATAACGACCGCGACTTTTACTGCAGCTAAGTTCTGAGCAATCAGCCTACTATCTAGGGATTAAAGATTTAGAATAGTAACGATAGAAACGTATAAGGCTCAGAAGTTCTGTTGGAAACGTGCATTTTTAAAGTTGAACGGGTCGGAATGCCCCACCGGTTCAACTCCTATCCAGTATCGGCTGAAACTTCAGCCTGTGTAAGGGGCTGGATCGATTTGGGGATCCCGTCGGCTTACCTAACAAGCCTTTAATTGTTCTGTGTGTTAACTGATTGAAGTCCTAGTTAACATGACTAATACGAATCGAGTGGAAGAACTACCCAATGAGAGTTAGGGTACTGTCAAACGATTCTGATCTTTATATCTTACGTTCAAAGAAAGAGGCATGTTTTATGGATGATAAAGGATTAGTGGTCATAACGGGAAGCACTGGACGATTAGGCAGTGTTTTAGCGGCCGGTTTTTTAAATGCTGGGTATCAGGTAGTTGGGCTCGATTTACCGAGCAACCAGGTAAAGGCATGGCCTCTAATTGAGGTGGACGTTTTAAGCGCCGCGTCGATTGAAGGCGCTTTTTCTGAGATCGCCAAGCGTTTTGGCGTTCCCACTTCGGTCATTCATACGGTCGGAATGTGGGGCATGTCACCCTTTAAGGAAACCACATTACAAGCCTGGAACCTGATGTTGGACTTGAACTTGACGTCCAGCTTTCTTGTTTTCAAGCAGGCCATTCTTTCAATGGGTGAAAAGGGGAGCTTGATAGGAATCGTCTCAAGGCAAGGCGCCGTTCGGGGAGCCAGTCAACAAGCAGGGTACTCTGCCTCAAAAGGAGGATTGGTTCGCCTCGTCGAAGCTATTGGCGCAGAATATGAAGGTTCGGATCTCCATGTCCACGCGATTGCGCCTTCTACGATATTGTTCGAATCGGGGCAAAAAGGCGGCATTCAAGCTTCCCAATTGCTTTCCTATTGTTTAATGCTTGCCAGCGATGAAGGCAAACAAACGAACGGCAAAATATTAGAAGCGTTTGGCGACGGGTAATTTAAGCGCTCTCAGCTTTCGCATTTAAACTCAATTTGCAAACCACGTCTCTTCACATCATCCAGGAATGATGGAATTGGAATGATGCTTTCTGGGCCAGAAACACCACCCCCCGGTATGGCTCCACTGGCCAGAAAAACGGCAATTGAAGCAGCTGGAATGCCGGTACAGCGTTGAATGGCGCTCACTTTACGATCTTCTTGATAGACATCGACTAATTCGTATGAACAGGTCACTTGCTGACCATCTTTCAAACCGGATGCGGAAGCGCGTGCTAGGACTACGTCCTCAAACGGTCCTCCCAAACGCTGTTTAAGTCGGCGTGCTAAAACGTCTCGATAGGTCAGGTGGGTCTGGGCATCGATGGCTCGCTTTTCACCGAAGCCTAGGGAAAGCAAAAACCCCATTTGTTCGGCGTGTCCCGGCCATCGAATGGACTTATGGGTTAAGCTACTGAGCTGACTGTTAGACAGTTTCCAAAGCGTTTCGAGGTCACCGGCTGTGTAAAATGCTTCCATATTTGGGTAATCCGCGCCAAACGAAAGGTGCTCAATGCCTGTGAGAGGTGTTTTGAGCATCAGTTGGCCGTTTTCTACCACCCTAACTTCGTTCGTGTAATCGTCAAGGAGTTTATCGGCTGACCAACCGATTCTGAAGTTAAATGGAGGCTGGGGGTGCAGAGGAACGTCGCCAACCCAAATTTGGGCGGACTCGGGTTTATCCAAATATTGGATGGCTGAATGACACAACATGTGGACGAGCCCTGGATCTAATCCACATCCCGGGACGACCCAAACCCCTTTGTCCTTGGCTAAAGGAGCCAATTTCACTTCTTCTCGGACGATGGCTGCAGCGCTTCCCAAATCACAATAATGGCTTCCGGCATTTACTGCAATGGTAGCCAGCAACGGATTGACTTCGGGAGAAGAACACCCCACGACACAGTCACTATCGTCTAACACGGCGGTTAACGTCCGTTTATTGCGTGCATCAACATTTACGGTCCGAACTTTTGGGCTGTCCAGACGCCTTTGAAGCTGGTCAAGAGCAGAGGACCGCGCGTCACAAATGCGAATTAACTCAATGTCATCGTTTGAGACCAATTCATGGGCAATAGCGGAGCCCATATTACCGGCCCCTACAATCGATATTTTCATGTAGATCTAAAGGGTTCCAAAATTATCTAACGATGCTCGATCGACTGGATCCACCAAAATAGGTTACCAAAAGGGTGGCCGAGCCAATTAAAACCATCAACAGGACCGAGTAGGCAGCAGCTGCCCCAAAATCATACAATCGGAGCTGGGAAAGGATCTCCACCGAAATCGGTCGATTGTCAAACACGTAAAGTAGAATGGATGATACAAATTCGCCTAGTGCTGTTACAAACGTGAGGAGCGTTCCCGCCAAAATGCCCGGTAAAATCGAGGGCAAAACCACCTTTCGAAAGGTCAACAAACCGCTGGCACCGAGGTCAAGGGAGGCGTCGGTTAGTCGATCGTCATACGTTTCGAGCGCGGCGACCGTCGAGCGAACAATGAGGGGAATGTGTCGAATAAAATAAGCAAGGGGAAGCAGCCACAGGCTTCCGACCAGAATCGCGCCGCCAGCAAGAGGACTTGGGCTGCTAAACGTTACGATCAGGTTTATGGCAATCACGGTTCCAGGAATCGCAAAAGGGAGAATGGAGAGTAGGCGTATAAAGGCTCTCCCGGGTAGTCGTCCCTTGACAATAAAGACGGCCGCAGCAACGCCAAACAGGAGATTTGCGACGGTCGCAGCCAAGGCCATTCGAAGACTATTGAATATCGGCTGCGCTACGTCCTGCTGACTGAACAGATTGACATAATTGTCAAAAGTATATGCTTCAGGTAATATCTGCCAGGTCCAACTTCCCTCTTTTACAAAAGAGATCAAGATGATGGTCAAAATGGGTAGTGCCAGAAACACGATAATTGAAAGGGCCGCAATCAAGGCGAATAAACGACCCGCACCCGATTGAATCGCGATTGGGGTGGGGGCTGAGCCTTTTGAGGCCGTCGAAACGCGAGAACCGCGGCGATTAAGCTCGATTAAGAGCAGAAAAAACAGGCAAATCAGCGTCAAAACGACCGAAACGGCAGCTGAATACTCCAAATTGCCGTTAACCTTATAGTTATAAATCTGCAGCGTTAGGAAGTTTTCAGTACCGGCAAATAGAAGCGGGGCCGTGAAGGACGCCATCGAAATCATAAAAACGAGTAGCGACGCACTAATCAACGAAGGTCTCAAGTGGGGGAGAATAATCTTTTGAAACGTCGTGGCGGGGTGCGCTCCGAGATCAGATGAGGCCTCAATTAGGTTTCGATCGACGTTTTGAAGGGCCGCGGAACAGAATAAATAGAAATAAACGTACATCGAGTATACGTGAACCAGCCATACCGCCCACATACCCTGAAAGGAAAAAGGCACCCTATCCAAGGCCAGCAGCGCCTGGATGCCTCTAGGCAGGATCCCGCTTTCCCCGTATAAAAACAAAAAAGCCAGCACTCCGACCAGAGGCGGAAGAGCCAGGGGCAACGCTGCCAAGGCTACCAGTGCTTTCTTGAGGGGAAATTCGTATCGGAAAAAGAGGTAGGACATGGTCGTTCCCAAAAAACCTGACCCCACGACCGTCCAAATCGAGATCCAAACGGAATTGTAAAGGGCCCTTCGGTTTCCCGAAGAAGTGCTTCCAAACAATTCAATCAGAACCTGGATTTTAAGACCGGACGCAAATAGCCTCAAAGACGGCCAGAGCACGTACCCCAGGAGAATAACGGACAATGAAATCAGTAAAATCCAGTTGCTGGATCTGGAAAGGAGTCCTCCGGGGGCCGGCAATTTTGTTTTGGAACCGATCATGCGTTTTAGACGCTTACTCTGGCCTCTAGAGCACGGGTTAAAGTGGCTTCGTCCGTAAACTCCAAATCGCTACCGACAGAGATGCCCTGCGCTAACCGCGTAACTTTAATACCAAATGGAGAAACCAGCTGCGAGATGTAGTAGGCTGTCGTATCGCCTTCAACGCTGGGATTCACCGCCAATATAACCTCTTTGGTTTTAACCATAGGTTCGCTTGTTACGGCCCCGCTCTTTCCATTTACCCGCCCAATTAATTCTCTGATTCTGAGGTCTTCAGGGCCGATGCCATCGAGCGGAGAAATCGCGCCGCCGAGAACGTGATAGACACCATTAAAACCATGGGTGCGTTCGATGGCCATCACATCGTTTGGTTCTTCAACCACGCAGATAATCTCGTGATTACGCTTGCTCGAAGCACAAATGGGGCACGGATCGTGGTCGGTTACATTGAAACAAACGGAACAAAAAACGACTTTTTCTTTGACAGCGATAAGTGCTTTAGCCATTTGTTCGACTTCGGACTTGGGAAGCTTTAGTACAAATGCCGCCAATCTTCTGGCTGTTTTGCGGCCAATACCCGGTAGACGAGCGAACTGGTCGACCAAGGATTCGACCGTTTCAGAAGTAAATTGCATAGGAATGGGAATTAAAGGCCGAAACGCCCCAGGTCCATTCCAGGCGGTAACAAACTGCCGGCGGACTTTGCCATTTCTTGTTTAGCGATGCTTGCTGCTTCTTCCAGTGCTTTGTTGACACCCGCCATGATAAGGTCCTCCAGCAACTCGACATCCGATGGATCGACCACTTCTTTTTCGATAGAAATCGACGTAATTCGTTGCAGGCCATTGGCTGTAACCTTGACCATCCCGCCCCCAGCCTCTGCTGAAACCGTTTTGGTTCCTAAAGCCGTTTGAGCTTCAGCCATCTTTTTCTGCATATCCGCCATTTTGCTGATCATATCAGCCATGTTCAATCCGTCGCTCATGCTAACTCTGATTTAAGTAGTTGTATAACTTCGCACAACAAGATGAGGTCTTTTGCTAGTGAGATATGCTCTTCGACTTCAAAGTTAAGAGCTTTCAATCTCAATCTCAATCTCAATGCCATGCCATGCCATGACAGACCGTAAACATTGATTCCAATATCGTACCCCGGAGTGCGGGCTACCATACGATTTCGCCGCCGAAACGCTCCACAAGGATTCGTACGGCGGGGTAGTTTTCACACAAATGGTTTAGAGATTCACGAAGAGACGACTCCGAAGCCGGAATTTCATCTTTTTCCGATCTCGACCGCTCAATTCTAAAAGCGATTCCTTCAATTTTGAATCCGGTCAAATCATTTAATCGGTGGGTTAATTTGACACGTTCCGATCGAATGGCCTTCGCATGAAAGTCATCTGGAACACCCAAAAAGACCGTTTTAGAATCAAACGCGAAAATATGTGCCTGATTTAAAAACGAACCGAGTTGTTTTTCAGATTCCATCACGTCGGAAATCAAATCGAGCCACGCTGATCGAAGGGCCTGTATTTCGTTGGATTCTTCCCTGGCCGTTACGTCCGGTTCTGCTTCATGCGGCTCCATCACCATCACATCCTCGTCCTCTGATAACAAACCCTGATTATCGGGCCTTTGATTCGGACGATTGATGGCAGGCGGCTCAAAAAACAACGAAAGATCATTGGAGGAGGACATCGGCTCTGATTCTAGAGCCGGACGTCCGGAAGTTGCCCCCTCGAATAGCGGACGGGGCCCATCTACGTCCATACTTTCGAGGTCTAAAGCCGGGCCGCTGTCGTCATCGGCGACTTTAAGGATGGCGGGGACATGTGAGCTAGAACCCACATTCATTTCGGAACCCGTCGTTGAAACCTTAGGAGTAGGGGTCGGGGCCGGGGTCGGGGTCGGAATAGGAATCGGGGTTGAAGCCGGAGTAGGGGTAGGGGTCGTGGTCGGAATAGGAGTCGGAATGGCTGCTTTGGGGGGATCTTTTTCGATCCGAACAGCGCCCGTAACAGCCATTTTCTCCAAATTGTTGAGCTTTTCCAGAGCACTTCGAATATCAACCGAATTAGGAATGCTAGACATCCTGAGAAGCGCCATTTCCAAGCGGAGCCGTGGTTGTCGCGAAAGACGCAAGGAATCCGAAACCTCGCCAATTAGGTGAATCAACGTCATGAGTGTCGACTCGGAAAACTCCTTGCTGTGGGTTTTCAATTTCTTGCGGTCGGCATCGGTAGCATCAATGAGGCGTGGGTCATTCACGCTAAGGGCCACGAGTAGATTTCGAATATGTTCGGCAAGGCCATCGACAAATTCTTGCAAATCGTATCCGGAGCGAATCATTCGATCAACAATCAAAATCATCTCCGAACCGTTTCCTGAAGCAATGGCCGCGGTGACTTCGAAGTATACATCGGAGCTCACAACCCCAAGTGCTTTGATCAATTCCGGGTAGGTAATAGTCGTTCCGCACAGCGAAACAGCTTGATCAAATACAGAGAGAGCGTCCCGCAAAGCACCGTCGCCTTTCCGGGCAATGAGCATCAGCGATTCATCGTCAACAGCAATATCCTCGGTGAGGCAAATCTGACGCAAATGGTCGACTGATTCCTGGGTCGCGATCCGGCGGAAATCAAATCGTTGACACCGTGATTGGATGGTCGGTAACACCTTGTGCGGCTCTGTGGTCGCAAAAATGAACATCGCATGCGGTGGCGGCTCTTCCAATGTTTTCAACAATGCACTGAAAGCCTCTTTGGTGAGCATGTGGACTTCGTCAATGATGAAAACCTTCATCCGATTGCCTTGAGGGGGGATCCGAACGGTATCCTGGAGGTCTCGAACGTGTTCTATCTTTCTGTTCGACGCGGCATCGATTTCAATAATATTCATGTTGCGTCCTTCTTCAAAAGACCGACATGAGATACAGTGACGGCAAGGCTCGGAAGGATCTTCTCGATCTTCGGCCGGTGTCGTGCAGTTAATCGCTTTCGCAACGATTCGAGCCACCGTAGTCTTCCCAACCCCCCTTGGGCCCGTAAACATATAAGCATGGGCCAGACGCTCGAGTCGAATCGCGTTTTTGAGCGTTTCGGTTACATGCTCCTGCGCTACCATATCCTTGAACAGCATGGGGCGGTACTTGCGAGCAGAAACGAGATACGTCGGGTTCGACATGGAAAAGAATGGTTGCGACAGGGATGGTTCAAGTAGACTACTTCGGGACAACCAACATAGTAGGAAAGCGCCGCCTTCGCAAGGTATTCCGGCTGAATCCTAACGGATTTACTGTAAGTTTTTACCCTTCCTAATTGCTGGAAGAAGGGGCCAAAGGAATCTTACTTAAAGATATTCACTTTGAAAATGGTGGTAAGTAGAGAGGAAACCACTGCCTGTTTCATTTCGTCCACCTTTACTAGCGTCAATCCAGCTTCTTTGAGTATGTGTAAACTTGTCCAATCCAACTGTGACTTGATTAACCACCTTAGGTCAGCAACGGACAACGCCCCGCTTGACGATTGAATGGTCCACTTCTGGATATTGACTGCGTTTTCCTTCACAATGGTACTCGCATTCTCTAGAAGGGATCGCTGAAGGCCAGGGAGAGTCCGTTGTAAATAGCTTCTGAATTGAGGTAAAAAATCCTCGATGAAGGTCTTTTCTGCGAAAGTATTATCGATCATTAGCCCCTCCAATTTTTCCGCTTTCAAGGCCAATTATGGCATCAAAAGACTTTTCCACAAGTTTTTTAGCTTTTACGATAAAGGCCCTCGACAGCGTCGATTCGGATTCCCACCTTTTGAAAAAGCCCCCCAGAAGATGTCGGTCGGAATCGATCATGATCTTCCACTGCTCGGTTGAGTGCTCATTTTTGGGCCTACCCATGGCAAATTCGAAGGCCTTTTCCGTCCGGATTTGAAGCGTTTTTACCTTTGTCGCCGAATCTGTAAACGGTAATTCAGCCGCATCCATCAAGCGGAGGCTGTCGACTTTGAGATCGATCGCCATTTCGTAGGCAACCAAACTAAATGGCGCAATGGAAGACGCACAGGAAATAGGGGAAAAGCAGAAAGCCAGAAGGACAAGGTGCGATATTGTCCCTGAGAAGAGTGCTGATGAAAAACGTTTTTGCCGCCGAATCATAGATCCCATTTAATCCGAAAGAGAAGGCTCGTCATACGGAGATAAACGTATCTCCACGTTAAATTGCGACTTTGATGGTTTAGACTTCACCTTTGGTCGGGGAGCGGCAGGATGTACACCGGAAAGAAGATTATCCATGTGGACATGGATGCGTTTTTTGCATCTGTCGAGCAGCGGGATTTTCCTCATTTGAGAGGAAGGCCTGTAGCCGTGGGAGGGTCTTCGCAGCGGGGAGTGGTGGCGGCGGCTAGTTATGAAGCCCGCAAATACGGGGTTCATTCAGCCATGCCTTCTGCTCTCGCGGCCAAAAAGTGCCCGGGCCTCATTTTCGTACCACCACGCTTCGATGCTTATCAAGCGGCATCGCGGCAGATCAAGGCCATTTTTAGTCGTTATACAGATTTGATAGAGCCCCTTTCACTTGACGAAGCCTATCTAGATGTCACTGAACCCAAAACGGGTCCCGGATCTGCCACTTCAATCGCGCGGAAAATCAAAAATGACATCCAAGCTGAAGTTCAGCTGACCGCTTCAGCCGGAGTTTCCTTCAATAAGTTTCTAGCAAAAATTGGGTCAGCTATGAATAAGCCGGACGGATTGACCGTCATCAAACCAGCAGAAGCATTGGGGTTGATAGCGCGTCTTCCGATTGAAAAGTTCTACGGCATTGGTCCCGTGACCGCTTCAAAAATGAAACGATCCGGGATTCATAATGGCGCTGACCTCTCTAAATACTCCCTCACTGAACTCAATTCGATGTTCGGCAAAGCTGGTCAATACTATTTTCGTATGGTTCGCTGCCAGGACGACCGACCGGTCCGGTCGAGTCGCACTCGAAAATCGGTGGGTGCCGAACGAACATTTGAGAACAATTTGACGACTCTCGAGGCGTTTCTGGCGCGACTGGACCAAATAGCAGACAAAATTGCTGAGCGACTACAGGACAAAAACTTAATCGGGTTTACGGTGACACTCAAAATAAAAACATCCGATTTTGAGATCACGACACGTCAAACCACAAGTGAAACGCCCATTTCCCATAAGGAAGAAATATTCGAACTGGTTTCGCTGCTTTTGCAACATGCTCCGGCTGTCCCTACAAAACCGGTTCGGCTCCTCGGTATATCAATCTCTGGCCTTCGGAGTATCTCAGAATATCTTCCGGATCCTCAACTACGACTTGGATTTTAGCTAGACCCGGAATAGTTGCAAAAACGCAACGGATTGTTACCGCATTTCCCCCGCACCGCTACCCGTTTTGCTGGGCGGGGGCCACCCCTAAACCGCCATCTTTCGGTTGATTCTTCGTTCGATTTTAGATGTCATTTTTCTGGAAGGAGCCGGATTGGCCTTTTTGTTATGCGGGCGGTTAGGCGCAATTCCTGACCGCTCGATGGCTTTGCACAGAAAATTGAGCGTGGCGCGATGCACGCCAAGGTCATCCGAGTCATTCATCATAGCCTGAATGTACTGGTTGTGGGCAAGGTTTTTGGCCCGAACCAGTCCGCTGGCATCGAGGCTTGCTAGAGGCACCCGCATTTTTCCATCAACCGAAACCAATTCTGGCGTTTTATTAGAAACGCTCAAGTAAAACGAAAAGTCCGCAAGTGTTTTTGTTTGATTTATGGCTTTCACTTCCATCGATGTGTCCTGATAGCAGTCATAATTAAGACTGAGGTTAATGTCTGGTTTTGTCCACTCGTAGAGCCCCTGTTTTTCTCAAAGTCCTAACGGGTTTCGAACCTTTCAGCATTTGGTTGCCCGCCTGCCATTTCTTATTTGAAAGGTACAGCGGGGGCTATGACATCTAAATGTCATAGCCCCGAAAATAATCAACCGAATTAATCCATCTAGCTTAAAAGAGGCATCTACGTAACAATAGAGGCCTATCCGGCCTACCTTGTAACGATAAAATTATGCGCCAATATTACGCGATCGACTCTTTCAATTCGCGAACCACAATGCCTCGCTTTTTGTATTCCTCGAGCAGATTTGCATAGCAACCCTTGGTTTGCCCTATGTACTCGGGAGGAGAAATGCCTTTCCTGGAAAAAAGCCCGCTTAATACTTGACGCGCTATAATCGTACAGGTGTATCCAGTAGTTCGGGCCATCGAGTGAATGCTTGTTGAAGCATCATAAAAATCAAGCAAATCAAAGGTATAGCGTACTTGTTCGCCATTTTCTTTCCCTGTCATCTGGACCTGCATGACGGTCAAGTCTTCATCGCCGGGACCCATTTTCCACTGGTCGAACAACAATTTACTCGTTACCTGAAGTGGAACTACGTGAAGTCCATCCACCAGTATGGGCGTGTTGCTAAAAAACCCTGAATCGCGGAAGGCCCTCATCAATTCAACATGGCCGGTGTAACGAAGCGTCTTTTCCTTTTTAAAGGGAGCATCCAGCGTAAAGAGCAATGATCGGAGACCATCCGTATTGAATGCTTCTAGCGTTCCCACTCCAGGGAAATTGATTTTTTCCAGATCTGTTAGGGCGTCTTTCGTTACAATCGTTCCGTATTCCACAAAGCGGGCCGGACGGGTGTACTCCTCAATCACATCGGCGGGGGAAAAAACTGCTTTATATTCAAACGGCCATTCTCTTGTCCGCGGCAGACCGCCGACGTAGCAGACATAGGAATCCACTTTCTTCATCCGCGATTGCACATACCCAGCCTGGATGTTGCACAATCCCGGGGCTACGCCACAGTCCACAACTGCTGTGACACCTTTTGCAAAAGCTAGGTCGTGTAGTTCAAGCGCATCTTCCGGGAAGAACGATATGTCTACGACATCTTTGCCCAGCTGAATGATTTTTTCTAAAGTAGCATACCCCAAAAATCCCGGAACAGCGCAAATGACGAGGTCCGCATTCTTACACACTTCGTCAAAAAACGCCGTGTCCACTACGCTTCCTTGGCGGATGACCACGTTTTCGAGGCGCTTTACGTCGGACAGACGATTCTCGTCAAGATCCACGGCTGTAATAGTATAATTGGATTCGAGAGCAAGATCTTTGATTATTGCGCTACCAACTAGGCCTGCACCAAGAACGGTGATGTGGATTCTATCGGAAGTAGATTTCATGGACATTATTAGGACAGCTGAAAAAATTACAAGATAAGTGGCTGTTGCACCCTATTTGGACAAGAAAGCATGCATTTCGGATGATGAATACGGCAAATTCAAAGTCAGAACTTGACGTCCGGTGTCGGTGATCAAGATCATGTCCTCCAAATAATAGGCATCTGAAGTGGTGGAAAAACCGGGTTCAAACGCGATTACAGAACCCGCTTCAAGCACTTGTTCAGCGGTTTCACCCGATTCAATGCCTACACCGTGTATATGCCAACCAACTCCTCCCGTGGCAGCGGACATTTGAGTAACCAATCCAGCATTTTCAGGATTATTTTGCCCCCATTTCTTCATTCCGTCGATACTAGCAGCCTTAATTTGGTCGATCGATTGACCGGGTTTCATAGCATCCATGCCCGCCAGGTAGCCAGCAATCAAAATGTCCCAAATGGTAGCTTGTTCTGGCGTGAAAAGGCCTGAAACGGGGACTGTTCGGCCTACATCGCCTCCATAACCGCCGGACGTACACCCTACATCTACTCGGACAAGCTCACCCGCCTTAAACGTCCGATTGAGGTGGGTATCGTCAAAAAACGAACGGACTACCCGCGTTATCTGGGCATTTGGTCCGGTCATGACCCAAGGCCAAAAAGAGGGGCCTTCGGCCCCGGCTTGTAAGCACGCATTGACGACTTCACCCTCCACTTGCCGCTGGGTGCGCCCCTCCCGAATTCCTTTCATCCCTTTTCGCAGGGCGTCAGCCGAATAGTTTGCGTTTTGGGTTAATTGCGCCACTTCTGAATCGCTTTTAACCCACACCAACGCTCCAATCGCTGCGCTGGCAGACTTTATTGTTGCTTCTGGAAACGCATCCTCAATGGACTGCTGCCACAAACGATGAAAACCGGAGACCTCAAGCATCCCAGTTGGAGCTTCCGATGGCGTTTGCCGTCTGGGTTGATCGAGATATATAGTCGAAATCCCATCTTTTAATCTTGACCGAACGTAGGTTTCAAATTCGGTGTTCGGAAGGATGGCTGACACTCCGGACTGTTCGGCCCAGTCAGGTCTATTTTGAACATTTAGATCTGGGAGTGGAACCCCGAACGACCTCGGATCTGGTCCTGAAAACAAGATGGATTGCTTTAAGGGACCATCGAGCAAAAGGATGGCACCCGGAGCTGTTTCAAGCGATGTGAAATAGAAAAAAGTGGCATCCTGAACCCAGAATGGTTGTTCCATTGCCTTTTCTTCCCACTTTGCAGGCAAAATGATCAGGCCATCCGGAAACTGTTCGATCAATTTCGCTCTTCGACCCGCTATCTCAGTAGTTTGTGATTGACCTAAAACGGGAGGTGAGATGATCCCGAAAACAGCTAAAAACAGGAGAGCGAGCCTGGTCTGGGCTTTGCAGGGAAATTGAAGAGACATATTGAGTGGGAGTAACTGATTCTACGGCGGGGATTATCGAAGCAAAACTACCTGCTTCATTTCAATAGAATTCCCGATATCGACAAGGAAAATATAACTTCCGGATGACAGTTTTTGGCCGAAATCGTTTCGGCCGTCCCATACGATTTCATGGGTTCCAACATCTTGGAAGGACGACTCGAACGTGCGGTGCATTCTGCCGGTCGGATCTATCACCCGTAGACCCACCGTCGCTGGTTTTTCCAACGAGTATCTGAGGGTCGTCGATTCCGAAAATGGATTGGGGAAGGAGGTTTCCAGAGTAAAAGTGGAAGGGATTTCGCCAATTTCAACTGCCACGCTGTTCGCTTCGCGGCCGGTCAATTTGTACATCCGGCGTCCTACACTGTAAGCCAGCGTGTCGTTGATCGGAAAAAATCGGTTCATCGAACCGTCCAATTGTCCCGATCCAGTGACTGGATTGTATTCGGTGAGCTGCTGCCACGTTAAACCACCATCCGTAGTTAAGCTCGTGACTCCACGTCCCGAAGCCCAACCCGTATTGGGCGAAATAAACCCTATTCCTTGGAGCCCCAAATTGGTTCGACTGCCTCGAACAGGGAGTTCCCGCCACGTGGCGCCACCATCCTCCGTTTTTAAGAATTTAGCATCATTGGAGTTTGGGTTTCCGCGGTACTCGACTGAAACGTAGCCAATAAGCGGGGTAGGGAAGGATATTTTCCAGCCCCATTCGCCTGCAATGCCATTCTGGCGCTTCGACTGGAATACTTTTTCCCACGTCACCCCGCCGTCTTCCGTACGCAAAACCACCGCATCTCCGTCCAAATTACTACCCGAACCACCAACCGCTATTCCGGTGGTTTGATTGTGAAAATGGACATCAATCAAAGACCCAGCAATCAAGCTAAGATCTTTGCCCTCCCAATGAATGCCGCCGTCGTGCGTAGTGATAATAGTGGGATCTCCGTGAAACGCTCCAACTCCCCAGGCAGAATCTCCGATGGAAACCATGCCACAAACACCCGCAGGTACGACCCCTTCAATCCGATGTGTAATATCGATCCAATGGGCACCATTATCCCGTGTTTCCCAAAGGACGCTCGCTGGATTAAAAACCGTTCCAGCCCAGCCAATTTGATTTCCACGAGGCCCCAATTCATCCATAAAAGTTACAGATCGGAAACGCGCACTGCTTCTTGAAAACTGCAATTCCCAAGCGTCCCCACCATCCTCGGTGTGCCAGATCTCGCCAGAGGTGTTTACGACCCATCCCTCTTTTTCATTAACGAAATCCATATCGTCGTAACGGCCGCCGCCGCGCGCGATCGGAAGCTCGGAAAGATGTTTCCAATTGGATGATTCAAACGTCGGTGCAGGAGAGGAAAAGGCGACCAACGTGCTCAAAAAGGTCAATAAAACTCGTTTCATTGGTAAACGCGAGGATGGATTGAATCAGCGGACGAATTTAGCCTTTTTGGAAGAAAAGATTTGGCATAAAGTGGTCACCTGTTTCGAAATCAAGTTAAACAGCGATTTGGGTGTGTAAGGCACGGTAAGTCAGTAGTGGTCTGCTCCAGATGCTTTTATAGCCTGTAGGAGGCACTCGACGTTACGGCGGCCTTCGAGTGGCCCGACCTCTGGCTCCTGGCCCGTTTCAATAGCGTTCACAAAATTGTTTAGTTCGCCGAGAAACGGGTTCGTTGGTTCAAATTGGACGACGGTGGGTGCCTGGAGTCCAGAAGCGTGATAGATTTGACCC
Source organism: Bacteroidota bacterium (assembly GCA_027622005.1). Classification (GTDB taxonomy): domain Bacteria; phylum Bacteroidota; class Rhodothermia; order Rhodothermales; family UBA10348; genus UBA10348. The sequence goes on from JAQBZH010000002.1 coordinate 80,600, forward strand.
TTTCCATGTCGGCCCATCGTGCCCTCCATTCGAATCGAACCTGAATCGCCATAGATTTCGACTCGAGATTCTGAGGCAAACTGCACGGACACGCAAATTTCCGCCGTCGCTCCCGACTCGAACTGAAGGGCCACTATGGCTGATTCATCGTGCGGGCTATTGAACTTCGAACGACTTACGACGCACTTAACATCGGAAATCTCTCCTTCCGTTGGAATCATCATCCATCGAACCAAATCTAAGCAGTGTGTGCCATTCGCGGCTAAACTCCACCACCTACCACTTTCAGGAGTTGATCTCCAATTTGAGTCGTTAGGAGCTGCAAATGTCCAGTGGACCCGGATGTGGCGAAGTTGCCCTACGTGTCCTGCCTGGATCATGGATGCTACTTTTCGGTGCCCGGCATGCCAACGTAGGTGATAAGCGAGGGCCAAAACCACCTTGTTTTCCCTGAGCGCCCCTGTCATTTGGTCGCACTCCTCGAGGCTCGTGGCCATCGGTTTTTCCAAAAGGATATGCTTCTTTGCCCGGGCACAAGCAATGACCTGTTCGGCATGTAATCGATCGGGTGTCGCGATGATCACAGCGTGCAAGTTGGGATCTTTTAAAAGACTATCTAGGGACTGATGGACGGGAAAAGGAGAAGCCAATTGGTGCTTGGTTGCAAATTGATGTCCTCGTTCTGACGATCGGCTCAATACCGACCATAATCGGGTTTTTGCGTGCCCGGCCACGGCGGGGGCATGTTGATCGTCAGCTATGCCGCCCGGACCTAAAATCGCAACATTTATCATAAAGTTGGAAAGTCTTTGAGAGGGTTGATGGTCAGAAATTAGGACGAAAGCGCGATCCTGTGGGGTTATTGCAGATTTTTTTATTCCTAATCAAACAAGTATGAGATTGTACAAGGTAAAACCGTACATTTCATGCCTCAATCAACCCTTTCTGATTATGACACGCACTTGTTCAGTCCTAGCCGCCCTCATCTTTTCTCTCTCCACGTCGGCCTGTGCTCAAAATGCGGCCGACCGACACGCCATTAACCAGGCCATTTCAGCTGCCCCTGATGATTTAAAAGAAGGTGCTGCCGTGTACGGTTATAACAAAAACGGCACGCTTCGTTTGATACGTAAGGGCACGAATGAGCTCGTTTGTACGTCCGACGATCCGGAAAATGAGTCGTTTGAAACGGCATGTTTTCAAAAGGATCTTTTTGACTACATCTCTCGCGGTCGCGTACTCAAGGCCGAGGGAATGAACGGGCAAGATTCTGTTGAAAAACGGAAAGCAGAAATTGAGGCTGGTACTCTTCCGTTTGTTAAAGGTCAGGCCACGCAGTATATCCGCTATGGCGACAATGCTTCATACGACGAAGCCACGGGGGAAGTGTTAAATTCTCAGGTCAGGTTTGTGATTTACATTCCTGGAGCTACCCCTGAATCGACAGGCCTACCGACATCTCCAATGGCACCTGGTGCGCCATTTATCATGGATGCCGGCACTTTTCGCGCGCACATTATGATCGTTCCGCCCGAGAACGAATAGGCTTTTGGGATTCGCGTACCTGCTGAAGATGACCCTGCTTCTCAGGTTCACGTATAACTAAGCTTCCTGAGCTTTGCGTTGCCGCTCTTTCTCAGCGAGTTTTTCGTTTCGACGTTGTTCTCTAATCTGTGCGAGATTGGAGCCCAAGTGTTGCTCGCCACGATGTTTGGCGAGTTCAATCTGGCGTTGTCGCTCGCGTAGTCGAGCTTTGTCTTCCTCCGAATGGATACTGGAGCAGTAAGGACAACTTTCTCCAAGGACATATAACTCAGACGCCTTTTCTTCGGCTGAAATGGGCATGCGACAAGCATGGCAGAGGTCGTATTCTCCACGCGAAAGGTCGTGATCGACGGACACCCGATCATCAAAAACAAAACATTCACCCTCCCACAGGGAATCTTCAGTTTCGACTTCTTCCAGATACTTCAATATGCCGCCTTTGAGGTGATAGACCTCATCAAACCCCTGCATTTTCATATAGGAAGTAGCTTTTTCGCATCGGATACCACCGGTGCAAAACATGGCGACTTTTTTGGTTTTGTTCGGGTCAAGATTGGTCTTAACGTATTCCGGAAACTCCCAAAACGAGGTCGTATTCGGGTTTAATGCATTTTTGAATGATCCAATTTGAAACTCGTAATCGTTTCGTGTATCAACCAAAACGACATCGTCCTGCGAAATAAGTGCGTTCCAATCTTTCGGGTGAACATAGGATCCAACGACCTTGTTTGGATTAACGCCATCAATCCCGAGTGTTACGATCTCCTTCTTCAATCGAACTTTTGTGCGAAGAAACGGGCACTCTTCGGTGAACGATTCTTTATGCTCCAGATCGGCAAGTCTTGAATCAGATCGCAAATAGCCCAAAAATGAGTCTACATTTGCGCGTGTCCCAGAGACGGTGCCATTAATGCCTTCGTGGGCTACGAGAACTGTACCCCGAACCTCATGCTCTGTCATAAATCGAAACAGGTTGTCCCTAAAGGTTTCGGGATCCTCGATGGTGACAAATTTATAGAGAGCAGCAACTACGTACTGAGACATCACAAATAATGATCTAGTTTTTCCAGAATTAGAGCAAATGAACGATTTATTCAGTCTCGAAGTTGCCTTCGCGGTGGGAAGAGTCACAAAAAGGCTTTTGTTTTGACAGTCCGCATCGACAGATCGATACTTTGGGGCCATTCCATCTGGAACAACCACTAGCCGCCAGAATGGTCACATTCCCGACTAAACGTACCGACGCATTTTTATTGGGGATGATCTGAAGTTCGCCTCCTTTTTCTTCCAGACCTGGACCTTCTCGTCCAACCGCACCCGAGTCTTTAAATCCGGCAGCAACGTGGCTGTTATCGCAATACGGTTTGTTTTTAGAATGGCCACATCTGCAAAGGGCCACCCGGCGTGCAGGTGTTGGGTTCTCGGGATCAGAGCCGACAATGGATAAATTGCCTCGGACATAAAGTGGCCCGTTTGGCATTGCAATAGCCGTGTTAACGGGTTCAGGCGCTTCGAGCAACGTTTCCGCTTCAGAAGCCGTCGCCCGGTATTGAAGGGCTCCGGACGGGCATCTTTTAATAACCCGCTCCAACTCATCAAATTCGACGAGATCGGGTTGTCCCCAAGGAGACCTACCTTTTTCAAAAAGCTTACTATCTGTCCGAATACATTCTTCCGAATGCGTGCAGATCGATCGATCCCAGGTAACCGTGTATTCCGTTCCTGTGTAGGTAAGAAGTTTGGCCTTGCTCATTAACAATATTTCGATAGATTGGGGTGCGGATGCCAATCAACGCAAATCACCAGGAATTGTTTGTGCTCAAAACTCGCTTTCAATTGAACCCCACGTCTCTACGTCTCATGGGGGTTACCCTTTTGTTTTTAGTGAGCGCTTGGGGGGCGTTTGCACAACCCTCATCCCTTTCAGATGCCATTCGAATTCGGAGCGAAGTCCTGGGGTACAACCTACAATACTGGGTATATACGCCTTCCGGGTATGACTCTTTGGAGGGGTTACCGGTCTTATTTTTGTCAGATGGAGCTTGGTATATCGACCCGGGCCAGCTGCCGGCTTTGCTCGATAAAATGATCGAAAAACGAGAAATAAGGCCTATTGTGGCTGTTTTTCTTGATGCGAGAATTCCAGAGAACACCAGCCTAAACCGTCGAAACGGTCAATTTTTCTGCAATCAAGCGTTCATTCGCTTCTACAAAGAAGAATTAATTCCGACCATCGACAAAAAGTATAAAACGAGCGCTAATCGAATGGGGCGCACGACGTTGGGGCTATCTTTTGGGGGGCTCAATTCGGCCTGTTTCGGTCTTCACGCCAACGATGTTTTTTACGGGATTGGTATGCAGTCCCCGGCCACACACCCAATTCGAACCATTCATTCATCTTATGCCGATTCTTCCAGGCTGCCAATAAATATTTTCCTTTCCTCTGGCGATCGCGATGACAATGAGACCGTAACTCGTCGATTAAGGGATATTTTGATCGAAAAGGGGTATCCTTTGAAATATCTTGAGGTCCCGTTTGCGCATAATTGGGACAATTGGAAGCCACTTTTGGATGATTTTCTGCTCCATTTTTATGGTTCCGGCCGCTAAGATTCAATAGCACCCCCCGAAAGGCAACTTAAATTGACGCGATTCCTAGTCGTGAATGGATACCATGGCGCCTTTAAATCCAGGCGTTTTGCTCAAACTATCTGTTTCTCGCGACAATAGGACGTTGGACTCGGGAAAATACATGGCCACATTGCCCTTTTTAATGCGATCAAACGAAATGGCTTGAACGTGGGGCATTCTACCAGCCGGGCCATGGACGGTAACACGTTGTCCATCCATAAGTCCTAGAGATTGAAGGTCACCCGGGTGCATTAGCACGACGTCGCGACCATTAATGCCGCGATAATCGTCGTGGTCCTCGTACACCACCGTATTAAATTGTCCTTCGCTTCGAATAGTCATTAATCGAAATGCGCCAGCTATTTGCTCGGATTTAGGGGGCAGCTTGACCGGAAAAATTTGCGCTTTCCCGTTTTTAGTGCTGAAAACCGGCGTGTGAAATGTCCGGCCTTCGATGTGAAACTCAGTTTTGGTTTGGTCCATTGTTTTAATGGCCTTCCAACCCGGCACGACCTTACCAATCATCTCTCGAATGGCATTGGTATTCTTCAATTTGTCCCAATTCAGAGCGTGCAGGCCAGGGTGCTTGCCACCTGATTGGACTCGGGCTGCCAGTTCAGCAATCACAGCAACTTCGCTTCGAGGTCCGTCCACACGCGGTTTGCCGCCATCGCTCATGCGAACATAATTGAACATCGATTCCTGTGTGGTGGCCTGCGGCTCTTCGTCGCGAGGCAATACGGGTAAAACGATGGTTTCCTCCGCCAAAGCCCATGCATGTCCCGTATTGAGCGTAGTACTCAGAGTGACCAAAAATTTGAGCTTGGAAAGAGCCTTTGCTGCGAATACCGAATCAGGGTTAGACCCGTAAAGGTTGCCGCCCAAGCAAAGCCCGATTTCCAAATCACCCGAATAGGCCTTTTCTATACAAGCCATGGTGTCCAGGCCTTCTTCCGTGGGCAATTCGACTCCGTATTCAGAAACTAAATTGTCGTAAATGTCCTTCTTCAGCACAGGAGTCACGCCCACCGATCCGATGCCTTGAACGTTGGAGTGTCCTCTGATGGGCATCAATCCACATCCTTCTCGTCCTACCATTCCTCTCAAAAGGGCAACCGTGGCAATCAGTTGCACGGTTTCGGTCCCCCTAAGATGGTGAGTGACACCCATGGCCCAAGCGAAAACGGTGCTTTTTGACTCCGCATATTCAGCTGCAACCTGTTCGATGATGGCCTTTTCAATTCCAGATTGTTGCGTGATCGTTTCCCATTTGGTTCGATCGATCTCTTCCCGAAAAGCGTCAAACCCTTCCGTATGTAACTGGACAAAATCGTAATTGATTTTCCTGGTTTCGAGGAGCGATTTGGCTATTCCAGTAAGCAAAGCAAGGTCGCCGCCTATGTGCGGTTGGACCATTCTGGATGCGATTTTACTGCCAAATAAGAGTGACCTTGGGTCGGATGGGATACTAAAGCTTTCGAGACCGGACTCTTTAATGGGGTTAATTACAATTACTTTGCCCCCGCGTCGGCGGATCTGCATAAACGATTTCATCAGTCTCGGATGATTGCTGGCCGGATTGGCACCAATCAAAACCACTAGATCGGTTTTGTCCAAATCCTTCAAAACCACCGTGGCGGTTCCACTTCCGAGCACGCGGTTTAGTCCAACACCACTTGCCTGATGACAGTAAAAACTGCAGTTATTAACATTATTGGTGCCGTACAGACGCGCAAACAATTGCAACAGAAACCCAGCCTCGTTGCTGCTACGACCACTGAAATAGAAAAATGACTTATTGGGTTCGGTCAGTTGAAGTTTTGTGCTGATGGCCGTCAGGGCTTCTTCCCAAGAAATGACCTCGTACCCAGGCTGGCCGTGGCGGAAGCGGACCGGTTCAGTAAGTCTACCAAAGGCCTCTAGTTGTCGGGGGCTGGCCTGTTGTAGTCGTCGTATCGGATATTCGGACCAAAAATGGGAGGGAATTCCGCCCTGCATATCCGCAGCCATGGCTTGGATGCTTTTTTTACAGAATTCCGGAAAGTGTCCAGATTCATTGACCATACCCCCTTTTTGGCCACCCATCCCAACGGCGCATGTTTTGCAAGCATTCCGAGTGCGCATAGCGCGCCACATCGCCAAAATCCCTCCAGATTCTCGCGATTTCTTCAGTGTGTAGGCAATGGAGGCCCAGCCCCCGGCTTTTTTAATCGTTGACATGCCGTATTCTAACAAAGAAATTGTGCAAATTCGCCCCCTTACGAATTAACATTATCAATATTGACCTATGAATTGGATAAACCCATTTACCATTACGGTTCTATCTATTGGTCTCTTTTTGTGGGGGGTCGCAGTTTATGTCCGCGCCCACCCTCCAAAAAAAATAAACTCCCTTTACGGATACCGAACCAAACGGTCAATGGCTTCGCAAGAGGCGTGGGATTTCGCTCAGCTGTACTCGGGCGATTTAATGGTGAAGGAAAGCAAAATGATGGTTATCGCTTCCGTGGTCTGGCCCTTTTTGATTTATTGGACCTGTAAAAAGCCCAAATCAACTCGAAAACTGAATCTATTTGTCCATCGGCTTTTCGACGTTGACCTGCCAGATATCTGCGTTCCACTCTGTTGACCCCAATAGATGCTCGACAAAATATTCAGCTCTCAGCCAAAACCAATAGTCTGACATCGATCCGTAGCCGTGACGTTGTCCGGTAAACAGGAAGAAATCGAATCGTTTGTTGGCTTTTATCAACGCATCTACCATTCGATAGGTATTGGCCGGGTGCACGTTGTTGTCCTCGTCCCCTGTGGTAAGCAATAAATGCCCTTTTAAGTTTTTGGCCAGATCCGGATTTTTGTCAATCGCATATTCAAAAGTGACCTTTCCTGAATCGCTTACGACTTCCTTGATACCGTGATGTTTTTCGGACCACCAGCGGTTGTAGATATCGTTCGTATGATTTCCAGAGCTCGAAACGGCCACTTTGAAAAAGTCTGGATATACGAGCATTGCTGCCGTCGACATAAATCCACCCCCCGAATGGCCGTAAATCCCCACGCGATCCTGGTCAATGAATGGGTGCCGATTCGCAAGCTGCTCCACCGCCACTTTTTTGTCCTCTAGTCCATAGTCCCGTAAATCTCCGTACCCATAATTATGGTACCATTTGGACCGATCAGGATGGCCTCCACGGTTTCCAATCGTCACAACGACCATCCCAAACTGAGCTAATGCCATTTCAGATCGACTGTCTGAAAACGATTTGGCAACGGCTTCCGTTTGCGGCCCTGGATAAACATACTCGACAATTGGATACGACTTATTTTCGTCGAAATCGAAGGGTAGGTACATCACCCCATAGAGATCAGTAACCCCATCTCCCGCTTTAACTTTAAAGGGCTCAGGGAATTTATACCCCGAATCTAGGAGTTTGCTGAAGTCGGAAGTTTCCAAATCCAATACTTTCTGGCCCGTCTGATTCACTAAGGATGCGGCTGGGATCGTATTGACGCGGGAATAATTATCTACGAAAAACTTACCCGATTCGCTAAATGAAGAACGGTGATCAAAGTCGCCTGGATTAAGCAACTGTAGCCCTGTTCCATCGAGTTTTACTTTGTAGGCGTGGATATAATAAGGGTCTTCTCCTTTTTCTTTGCTGTTTGCCGTAAAGTATAGGACTCCCGCCGCTTCATCGATGGTTTGAATGCCACGAACGGAGTACGGGCCCGAAGTCACTTGGTTTTTGAGTTTTCCATCAGCTCCAAATCGGTAAATGTGACCCCATCCATCGCGTTCGGACCACCACAATAGGTCCCCATTTGACAGTTGGTCGAGCCGTTGAACCTCGACGTAAGTATTGAGTCTCTCTTCGATCAATACCGTCACTTCTCCAGTCGATGCATCCGCCTTCATCACATCAACTCGTTTCAGATCTCGGCTTATGCTGGAAAAGTAAAAATCGTCCGAATTGTCAGAAAGCCACAGCGACCTAAACGGTTCAACACTCGCAGGATAACGGAACGAACGGGCTGTCATAGTGCCAAAGGACTCGTCTTTAAAACGATTTCCCTTCACCATGACCATCTTGTCCGATGCGAGGTCATAAATCTGAATGCTCTCTTCTCCGACAAACTCATCCCCAGGCATGGCATATTTATACGTTTCGAGTTCAGGTCGCTTATTCCCTGTGCTGTGGATAATCCAAAGGTCTTCAACTTTTCTTTGATCCGTTCGACCTACGGAGAAACGTTTCGAGTCTTTTGACCAAGTAACGCCGACCCGCTTACGTTTGTCTTTATTTTTGTCCACTTCCTTTTGGGTGCCGCCAAAATCGCCACCGGTGTAGGAGAAATATGCTTCGCCGTCGGTAGTTAACTGTATTTGCGATACTTCAACCTTTTCTTCAGCTGTAGTCGCATCATCACCCGTTTTTCCCACGCGAGCGGCCAAAATTTTTGCGTAGTCATCCGGGCTCATTTTGTAAATATTATGGTTACGGCCAAAAAGAACGGTTTTTCCATCGGGTGATAGGGAAGACCAAGATGGATGATTGGCTGGCTCTTCGAATTCGGACAATTCCCGCAAGGTGCGAGTACTTACGGTGTACTCGAAGTGGAACACCTTCTTTCGAGTTTTGGGTTTGGCGGACTTTTTCTTCTCCTGAGTGTCTCCTTCGACCTCCTCAGCCTCTATTTCTTCATCTTGGGATCCTTGCACCTCGAATTGAAGGGTATTCGCATTGATGAACTTGATACTACGAATAGGCAAGTGCTGCCCATCCCAAGGGTCCTTGGTAATTCTGGTTAGTTCAGCTGCGATACGATCATTGTCGAAAATGGCTTTCTTGGTCCCCAATTTGCTATCAACCATGTAATACATGGTACCAGCCGACGACTTCCATTCGTACCAGAAATTTTCCGTTCCCTCAATCCACTGGGGACTAACGGACGTCGAGTACAACATGGCGCCAACCTTATAGGGAGCAAATTTTGCCGCCAAATCATAATTCGGCTTGCTGGATGGGGCATGTTTTCGGTCTTGCGCTTGTGATGTTGTGGTCCACAAAAACACGACAAGAAAGAGGGTAGTAAAGGAACGTGTCATAGTTCGGTCGATGGGTTACAGGTAATACTTGGGTTTTGGTCCTAAAGGTCTTCCAAAATATCCAATTCAGAGGGATTCGTTGCTAACAAAAGCTATCAATCGGAAACCAAAGACGAATAGGTCATTTTCTCGAGGGAATAGTCTTCTATGTTAATAAATAAAATGCTTCTCGTCTAGGGAGCACGACTGGAGGCTGAGCGATTCTTTAGACCCATCAAAATCGGCGTTTAAAAAGCTGTTCTCCGGCCATTCATATCCTTCAAGGGGACACACAATGGAAAAATAAAAGCCGATCGAACCGAGGCCAAATGGCACTTTTGTTTTTGGGTATCGGGAAATACCCTACATTCGTCAGCATCAAAAACGTATTCTTCGTGTAACTCCGTAAGCTATTCGAAAGGGGACAATTCAAGGTTTACCGGTCTATCCTTAACTAAAACGCTTTTTAATCACTCAGATCTATACCATGTCGACGCATCGAATTTTAGTACTCAGTTTGCTCACTGTTTTAACTTTGACGTCCGCCTGCAGCGGTGATTCCGGAGGGTCGGGTGATCCGGTTGTCGGTCCAGGTGGTAACGACGATCCGCCAGGACCAACAGGTCCGATTCGGTTTTCCCAAGACGTTTCTCAAATTTTCCACGCAAGTTGTGGCGGTTCGGGGTGTCATGTTAATAACGTCAAGAATGGAGTCAACTTAACGACCTATTCCTCGGTTATGGGAAGTATAGGACAAGCCTACGGTACGCCTATTGTAGTAGCCGGAAACGCATCATTGAGTCCCATAATCGATAAGCTTGGGTCCAATCCTCGCTTCGGAAATCGAATGCCTGATGGAAGATCCGCTCTTTCTAGCTCACAAATTGCGACCATTTCAACATGGATCAACGAAGGTGCCCTCAATAATTAAAAAATCGTCGATGTTGTTCGCATGGGTGGCCCTCTTTTGGAGCGTCACAGCCGAAGCTCAGGTTGTTTCGACAACTGGAGGAGAAGTGGTGTTTACTTCCCATGTTCCTCTTCACACGTTTTCCGGGGTGTCGAATACATTGAAGGGAAACATCAATTTTACCGATAGCTCGGTCGATTTTTATGTTGACCTTGCATCGCTCGAAACGGGGATTGGGAAGAGGGACAAAGATATGCGAACTACCCTCCAGACTAGCAAATATCCTTTTGCAGAGTTTTTTGGGAAGTTGAGTCAACCCGTAGATTTAAATTCGAGCTCCCGTCAACAAGTTCAGGTTAAGGGCAAATTTAGCCTTCATGGGATAACCAAGGATATTGTGGTTCAGGGCTCGCTGATCAAAGAGAAATCGGGTTGGAAGCTGGAAGCTGCTTGGTCTTTGAACCTGAGTGATTACAACATAAAGCCGCCAAAACTGTTGATCGTAAAGGTCGATGAAAAGCAAGAAATTACGATTCGAGCAGTACTAACCTCAGATTCTAAATAAGGCTAATTAAGTGATAAAGATGAACTTAGATACCAAATTTGGCCGATTGTCCTCGAAGATGATGGTCTTTTTGTCGCTTCTGACACTGGTAACGCCGCTTGTATTTGGTCAAATGAAGAGGGAACGGTCGGTGGAAATTGCCCCCGAATTGTTTCTGGCTGCATCGGTAATCACTTTACCTAGCACGACCCAGTTGCCTGCATCGAACATGAATTTTACCATTCAGCACGCTTTTGGGCCCGTTTCTGATGGATTGGAGGGGCTTTTTGGACTCGACGCCTCTTCAAACATTCGATTTGGCTTTGACTACGGTCTCACAGATAATCTTTCAATCGGCATCGGAAGATCGAGATTTGACAAAGTGTATGACCTGAGAGCAAAAATGAAATTGATGACGGTAGGTACGGAGGCTTCACCTACGGTTATAAGCGTTTTCGGTAATATCGGAGTGGATTCACAGGACAACGATTTGGAATTTGCTGACCGCGCCTCGAGCCACCTTTCGGTTCTGGTTGGACATGCTTTAACTGAAAAAATAACTCTTCAAGTATCCCCCGCATGGTCTCACTTCAATTTGGCGAAATCGAATATTGTTTTTGGCGGCGGGGTTGAACGAGAGGCATCCGATATTCTCACGCTGGGATTCGCAACTAGATATATTATTACCGGTCAAGTCTCGGTTTTGGCCGAATTTATCCCAGTTATTGGCACCAGATCGGATGGTTCAGAAAATGCATTTTCTTTGGGCGTAGATCTGGAAGCAGGCGGGCACGTTTTTCAAATGTTTCTTACTTCAACACAGTGGATTGTGCCGCAATACGTTGCTTCGAAATCGCGCGATAATTTTTTCGACGGGGACTTTGGCTTCGGATTCAATATTCACCGGGTTTTTTGAGCCAGTTCGACGAGGTGTTTGACTTTTTCAGCTGATGTCACGCCGTTTTCGAGCACGGATGAATAAGCGTGCAACGAGAACTTGGTGTTCGCCATACCCTGAACAATGGCTTGGACGTTTTCGGAGGAAACGCCTCCCCCAACTACGAACTCCAAACGTGGGAACTCAGAAGCGAACTCTTTAATGTTGGAAAGGCCATCCACAGCGGATAACGAACTTCCCCAAGCCGTTCCTGAGGTTAATACACGTTGAAACCGAGTTTCCTCGAGGAATTCAAGTGCAGCGAACGGGTCTGAAAGAGCGTCAAATGCCCTGTGGAACGTGTTTTTTACTCCATTGTAGCTGGCGTATAGCGCTATTTCTTCGCAAAGCACTTCGTCCACTCGGTCGCCATCCAACGAGCCAAAGACGATTCCGTCGACCCCAAGTGCAATAATTTGTTGGGCGTCAGTTAACATGGTCATTCGATCTGTGCGGTTGAAAGTGAAATCTCCTCCGCGAGGTCTAATCATAACTACCACCTCTATTTTCCCTCCCACGAGGTCGACAATCTTTTGAAGGATCGTCAAATCAGGCGTAGTTCCGCCGATGACCATGTCTTTGCAACATTCGATTCGACGAGCACCTCCCTCTAAAGCAGCTTCGGCCGACTTTAGCGCGGTCGTAAGGTTCGTACAGTCAATACAGATTTCGACATCAATCATACATTTGCTCAATCACTATTCTTTCGTCCCGCATTATCTTGAGTGCAGTCCTGTTTTGACCCTAACCGCATTCCTAAAATTGATTTATGCGTTTCTTATCGGCCCGGTTTGCGAGATCCAAGTTAATCACGGCAATCAATATTTTTCTCCTCATGGCATTTACGCGCGACCTTTCTGCCCAAACGCAATCTGGCTTGAGCCAAGAAGAGCAACAGCTGGTATCCTCCATTGAATCTAGGGTTGAAGATGCCATTTCCTTCCTGGAAAAGATTGTCAATATTAACAGCGGTTCCATGAACTTTGAGGGTGTCAAAGCGGTCGGGGCCGCCTTTGCAGAGGAATTAGAACCGTTGGGATTTAAGACGTGGTGGGTGGACGGAGCTGCATTTGGAAGAGCAGGGCACTTGTTTGCAACACGGGGCAACACAGGTCCACATTTTCTGTTAATTGGCCACTTAGACACTGTATTTGAACTGGACAGTTCATTTCAAAAATTTACCCGACTGAATGTGAATCAGGCAGAGGGGCCTGGTGTGATAGACATGAAAGGCGGGGATGTCGTCCTGTTGGAAGTGGTAAGGGCCTTACACTCGGTTGGAGCCCTGGACCAGATGACCATCACCATTTCTTTGATTGGCGATGAAGAGTCGTCCGGCGATCCGCTTGAGGTAGGTCGGGCGTCGTTGGTTGAAGCCGCCGATGCTGCGGATATCGCCTTGGCCTTTGAACCTGGCGATGGAGATCCGCAAACCGCTGTCTTGGCTCGAAGAGGATTTACAGGTTGGGAAGTGCACGCAACAGGAATTAGAGGGCACTCTTCGGCTGTTTTTTCGAGTGAAATGGGATACGGATCGATTTATGAAGCCGCCCGAATTCTTACACGCTTCCAGGAAAAGCTGACCGGACAAGAGCTATTAACGTTTAATCCTGGATTGATTCTCGGCGGAACTACAGTTGAATTCGACGAAGAAAACGATCGGGGATCAGCCATTGGAAAGACCAACGTTATTTCGGAAAAAACGATCGTTACGGGGGATTTGAGGACGATATCACCTCAAAAGAGGGAACAGGTAAAAGCGTCTATGCGCGCCATCGTGGCAGACCATTTACCGGGAACCGGAGCCGAAATCATATTTCGGGACAGCTATCCCCCGATGGGAATGACCGAAGGAAACGAACGTTTACTGGCCATATTGAGCAAGGCCAGTACAGATGCCGGGTATGAACCGGTTCGGGCAGGAAACCCAGCTGAGGCCGGCGCCGCTGACATTTCATTTGCCGCCGGACGGGTGGAAATGGCGTTGGATGGTCTAGGGATGACAGGCGAAGGGACACACACCACGACTGAATGGGCTGACCTGAGCACGTTACCCATGCAAACCATTCGCGTGGCCATCCTAATGCATCGGATTTCGTCTACTTGGCAAAAGTAAACGAGGGGCCAATTGGTCCAATTGACGCCGCGGCGTATTCCCGTTCCTTTCTTTCGGCTTTCGCGGCGACTATTTCGGTTCACTCCCGCTTTTGATGGCCGTTTTCATCGTGAAACTGGGATGCTGACCCGGAGCAGTGACTACATTTAGCACGTCAAAGGTCAGGGCTACTTCCGGAATTCTGGGCCCGGTTTTAACCAAAACCTGAATCGAGTGATGAGCCGGAATAACTACCAAATTTGCTCTGTCATGAAATCTAAAATCCGAAGTATTACTGAGAGTAAAGTCGGATTCGGACTTGTTTTCAATGCGAATGTCCAGGATACTCGTGTCTCCTTGATAGGCTGCCGAGGTGATGGAAAGCGATGCTTCTACCAACGGCATAACATGTTCGAGGCGGCCAATCAGCGTATTCTGGTACCATGCAACCGTTCTGCGTGCCAACAAAGCTTCCTTAATTCCTGATTCCGTCCTTTCTTTGGCAAAAACGATTGTAACTGGTCGGTGCCCGCCGCCCGGAACGTCAAACTGCCAATCTATCAAACTGTGTATGTCGGATGTGCCGATAATTGCCAGATTGTACTTCAAAGCAATCTCCAAGGCTTCGTCTGAATAGGTAATATCATTTACCACTTCAATTCCCTGAATCTGGCCTTTTTCAATCATCGCGAGATTTATTTCTTCCAGACGCGCTACACCGTCCTTTCTTTGTGCCGTCCAATTGGGGTGGTTCATGAAGGTAAAACCGCCCTGTTTTTGAGCTTCGGCGTAGGCAACTTCCGCATTTTCGGTTACTAGCGGATTAGCGTCCGATATAAAAATAGTATTCGCATGCCCGAAGGGGAGGGCGCGAGTTATTTCCGAGCCCCGAATTACGATTAAATCGCTATTTGCTGCCGTGCTTAAGGCAATATCGAATGCTCGATTTCGATCCGGGAACGGGATATCGGCTTTGTGTGGCAGGTATTCCAGGTGCTCGGTAACGGCAATGCAATCCAAATTGTCTTTTTGGGCTTCCTGTACTCGCGTGTTGGGCCACACATCCCCATCGGAGAATACCGAGTGCATATGGAAGTCACAGGTTAAACTGAAAAAACCATTTACATCTGGAAATTCAATTGCTCGTACAGCTCCATGGGTATGTCCAGATTGACCGAACGAGAGGGGAGCGCTGAAAATCAGAAGCAGGTAAACAACAGCCTGCCGTTTGGAAAGCCAATTAAGCGACGGAATAAGGGTACCGCGCCGTGCACTTAGTGCCACTTGGAATGATTCACTAGACATAGGAAATGGTGGGTTCGTTTGCTAAAAGCGAAGCTCTATATGCAGGACTATCAATCTTAGGAAAAAATGTGCAAACGACCATTAAGCCGGGATTACTTTTTTCGAGGACTGAAGGTCATTTTTCCAATTTCGATAACCAACGACACACAAAATCAAGAAAATAAAATATTGGATCGAAAACAGGTACAACCCCTTCATGGCGTAGATGCTGATAGCTACCACGTCAATAACGAACCAGTAGAGCCAGTTTTCCAGTTTTTTTTGCGCCATGAACCATTGCGCTATAAAGCTGGCCACGGTAGTAAATGCATCTCCATACGGAAACGAGGCTTCGGTATTGGAGCTCATTGTATACCCCCACAGCAGCGTTCCCACAGCCGCTGCCAATAACCAAAGTCCGTTTTGAAACAGGCTCATGGTGGAAATCGGTAAGGCAGTTCCTTCCACGGGCTTTTTCGACCAATGAATCCATCCGTACACATTCATTCCAAAGAAATAGATGTGTAAGATCATATCTGAGTATAAAAACGAATCGAAGAACACTATCGCTGCGGCCACGACAGATACCAATCCAATCGGCCAACACCAAATATTCTGTTTGGTGACCAAATACACACTCAGCAGCCCGGCAATGGCTGCCAAAGCTTCAAGAAATACCATCAATGGCGGGTTTGGAATTTAAACGTCTTCAAATCCGACGCACGTTAGTTGATTTGAATCGGATTAATCGATTTGGCAATTTTTCGACCTGCAAAATTAGAAAAATAGACCCAAAGTATCCCGACGAAAAACAAACTCTGTAAAAACAAAACGATCCCTGTTCCTGACAGTGATCCCCCTTCATTGTGAAATTCGTAAACCAAAAACTTGGTTTGATCGGACATAAAAAGAAATCCCACCAAGATGGTACCGCTATAGAGCGCCAAAGCAAATAATTGAATCCGCGCCACCCAAATCCAAAAAACCCCTGGCTGAATCAAGCCAATTCCGATTGGAAAGAGGAGCGTTTCGAAATTGAGTAAGTCCAAATTCCCGCTGGTTATTTCACCTATGAAATTCGACCACGCAATGAGGCCCAAAGCTACGCAGATGACACCTGCGGATAGGGAAGGAGGGGGTAGTTCTTTGTTCATTTTAAACATTTGAAACCTGAAAATACGCGTGGATCGTTTAAACTAAAACACCGTTTCTGAATCATTTGACCGAGAAAGTTGGTTGGCCGGGGCGCGTACAAAGCCGCCCCGGCCAACCAAGCAATTCACCAACCTAGTGAACGAAATAGTCCCACTGAACCGACAAACCATTGTTTATGGATCCAGGGTTCTTCTCCGTCACTTGCCGAATTTTAGTCCAAGTTCATAAGAACATTCAAAGCCACACCAGCACAGCGCAACGCTGGTATCATATTCAATAAGACCCCACAGAAAAGATCGACTAGTCTGTTCGGGGCAGATACCATAGCCTTCACATTCTTCGCCGGGGCGAATGAAGTCTCCTGAACACGTGACTTTAACAAAGAATATGTCCTTCGCTGCAACCCCTTTTGGCAAATCAAAAGGAGCGCATGCTTCTGTAACGACTCCGGTAAACACGAGATCGCCCGGGGTTTTATCGTAACCCGAGCCATCGTCGTAAATGAGGGACGCAGGCATCTTTTCCGTTGCCCCAAGTAAATTGATCACTTCCGGATAGGAGACCTCGGTGGTCGATTTCATGGTCACTTCCAAGACGTATTCCTGCTCTAACGACCCGTCTCGGGAGGGGATGGGTGTCATTACCATCGACTCAATCAAATTGGTTGATGTTAAAGAGTCCACAGGATCTGATAGGTCCGTTGCCGCGGATGCGTCGCATCCAACCAGGCCCAAACATAGCAGAAACAGACTCGAAGCGAGTCCTATACCTTTTAGCCTAAAATGGCTATCTATTCGTTTTTGATTCATCTCAAACCTCCTCATTCCTTCTTCACGTTGAGTTTCCGGCAGGCCACCTTGCCAGCCGATATCAATAGAAAGAGGCCAATTGAATCAGTTTTGTAACGCCTGTTCGCTAAAAGATCAATGGCGAACCATTGTGGACGTTTACCAGCCGTATTCGTGCTTGTCAACCACTTGAGAAGGGCATCCCACGATGAGTGGGTCAGGAGCACGGACAACCTCTAAATCTTTGCCATCATAATCCAAAGAATGCAAAAAGTGCCTCATACAATTGATTCTGGCACGTTTTTTATCATCCGATTTAATGAGGGTCCACGGCGATTCTAACGTGTCCGTGTGAAAAAACATGGTGAGCTTTGCTTCCGTGTATTCGTCCCATTTGTCCCGAGAAGCGGTATCAATCGGACTCAGCTTCCACTGTTTAAGGGGATCCTTCAATCTGGATTCCATGCGTTCACTTTGGGCTTCCCGGGTCACCGAAAACCAATATTTGAAGAGAACCGTACCGGATCGGATCAGCATGCGCTCCAGTTCGGGAGCTTGGCGCAGGAATTCCTTGTATTGTTTACCTGTACAAAACTTCATGACCCGCTCGACGCCCGCGCGATTGTACCAGGACCGGTCAAAGAACACGATTTCGCCGTGTGTTGGAAACTGTTTGAAATAACGCTGGAAGTACCACTGACCCTGTTCTTCTTCAGTCGGCTTGTCCAACGCCACAATCCTGGCTCCGCGAGGGTTTAAATGCTCCATAAATCGTTTGATCGTTCCCCCTTTTCCAGCCGCATCCCGGCCTTCGAAAATCACAACCAACCGCTTGCCCGATTCCTTGACCCATCGTTGGACTTTCAGTAACTCAATTTGCAGCAGCCGTATTTCAGCTTCGTAGGCTTTTCTGCTAAGTTTTTCGCTGTACGGGTAAATTCCCTGGTCAAAAAGCTCGTTTACTTGATCGGGCGTAAACCCTTGATTTTCGCGAATCCCTTGCAGTTTCGCTGCTACTTTAAAGGCTTTTTTCGACCCTTTTGTGTCGGTCGTACCACCCAGCCCTGACTCATCCGCATTATTAGGTATAGAGCTCATCTTCCGTGACAGTTTGAAAGCTTTCAATTCCATTCAATGCAAAGGTAAGAAGGGATTGCATCGATTTCGACCGATTTACGCTTTTGCCAAGAAATGTTGCGGATTGATATGCGAAATCCGGCGAAACTCATCCTCTGAAAGAACACTACGCAAACGAATACTGAATTCACGTTCGGTTGCGCTCTGATGGACCATATAGAAGTCCGACCCGAACAGGATGCGCCCACCAATACCTGGATCCCGGACTAAAACGTGCATTAACGGATGTAGTTTGGATTGATATCCTACGTACGAAAGGTCGGTGTACACATTGGGAAACTCTTTCATCAACCCCAGGATAACCGACAGCCAGTTTGATTGTCTCAAGTGAAAGGGCCATGGCTCGGAAAGCCACTGCTCACATTCATCCTCACCACCCATATGGGCCAGACAAACTTTCAGATTAGGAAAAGAACGCAAGACCCGTCTAAATCCGACCGGATCGGACAATTGATCGGTCCATTTCGTATTCGGACCGGTAAAAGAAAAGTCGTTTGGAAGGCTTGAAGGTCTTTCAATTTCGGATGATGTGCCCCGAAAATACACCCCACCCCGAGAGCAATGGCTCATCACCGGAATCTGTTCAGATTCAGCCCATTGCCAAAGTTTTGTAAGTCGATCATCAAAAGGAAAAAAACCCAATGCGGGATAGACTTTAATCCCAGCGAATCCCTGATTCTCTACAAAATCCCGAGCGACCTCGAAAAAATCTGGGCGTCTGGGGTCTACGGCCACAAAGGGATGAATCCTGGGTCCTATGATGGGGTCCCTTTTGAGTTGCCTCAACTCACCCAATTGGTCCAGATAAGTCTGGCGGGAGGGCCCTGCACCCATATACGCGAAATCCATGGGTAACACGATGAACTCTGTGTCCGAAGAGTAATATCCCTGGAGCACATTGAATATGTCTTCTTGAGAATCCATCGACCCAACACCGGCAAAGGCCGCGAGTCGTTCAAAGCGCCTCGTTCCCGTCAAATACGTCAGCCAATTCAAAAGCTGCCGGACGATTTGGCTCCCGCGCCGTGTCAAAAGCAGTTTCATCACCCAGCGAGGGCCAAAGAATTGCTCTGGCACTGCTCGAATCGTGAAGAGATGGACGTGGCAGTTTATCAAAACGGGTGTCTCAGCTAGTATTCTACTAGAGAAACGCAATCCGACTAATCGAACGACATTTTTGGCTAAAGACTACTTATCCGAAACCACCCATTTTTGATGCCATCCTAATTCCGGAGTGAATCCTATAAAAAGATCGTAAATACCCGGCTTTTCAGGCAAAAAGAGGTAGTCTGCAGTCGACCCTACGCCCAATCCGGGAGGAGCGAGTTGGCGGGTTTGCTGAGATAATGGTAAATCCGCACCATCCACCGCTATTGTTTGAACCGCAACCCCTCCATCAGGTCCCGTCATTTTCATTCCAATTAAACCGGCTGGTGCGATGTTAATGAGCCGAATTCGGTGTTTTTCGCCAACCTTTACCTGTTGGTCTTGTAATTTTGACAACCCATTAATAGCCCATCCAGAGACATCGGTCGGCTCAAGTTCTCTCCATCCAATTATGTTGATATGATCGAGCTTAGAGTCGAACTGCACTCCTTCCGGTAATACAATTAGAGGTCCATATAGGCCGCCGATTAATTGCTGAAGATCATTCAGATGCGTGTGATAGATAAAAGTCCCGGAGCGCA
The DNA here is from genome assembly GCA_027622005.1 of Bacteroidota bacterium. Lineage (GTDB taxonomy): Bacteria > Bacteroidota > Rhodothermia > Rhodothermales > UBA10348 > UBA10348. Next base: position 100,400 of record JAQBZH010000002.1, read on the forward strand.
ACGACGAAAGTTTATAGGTAAACTTATCGCCTGGTTTGATGGCCGGAGATACCATGCCATCGGATGCACTCCATCCGGGAACGCCGTCCGCCCAGCTATCCAGCTCAAGTCCGTGCCAGTGTACACTTGTGGGGGCGCTCATATTATTCTGAACGGTCACAAACGTACTCTGATTTTGCTGCAAAAACAACGTAGGGCCTGGCAAATTCGGCTTCAGACCATCCTTTTCGGGCGGATTCAATGAAAATCCGATACCCCCAGTTGAATCCTGGCCGTAGGAATTGACAAACAGATCTAGCTCGCGCGGATAACCTATCGAAATCAAGTCTGAAGGTCCTGGCCCCACTTCAATACCCAGCACGAGTCCTCTCATGTGAACCGAATGGCCGACATGCTCGGATTCGGCCAACGGAAGCCGTAAATCGGGAGATATGTGAAAAGAAATGTGGCAGTGAAATAGCCAGTTACCAGGCCGGGTTGGAACCCACTCCATGGCCATGGTGGAAAAAGCACCCATTCGCCCAGTAACCACTTTTCGGCGGTCCGAAAAGTCGTAAATATGATCAGAATGGGCGCTGCCGTTTGATAACACATCGTAATAAAATCCGTGCAAATGCATTGGATGACCCCGGTTCGTCGCGTTGATGAAGCGCCAACGAAGGGTGTCGCCGACCGCTGGCGTCATTCTCTCCGTGTAGGGCCAGCTGAGCCCGTTAATGGTCAAGGCTTCAATCCATCCCGAAGCATGCAAAGAAGCATCGATCGGGGTCGAATAAGTGTTCATCACGAACACCCGATCCTCAGGCGATCCACCTACGGGATCAACAATAAATGCTCCGAACAATTGTTCGCGTTGATCAAACTCCTTGTCAAATCCGGTGCCGATCCTGAGCCAATAGAAATAAGTACCCGGTTCTCCCGCCTCAAATTCCACGGATTGGGTTTGACCGGGTCCGACTCGCAGGCTGTCGGACAGAGGAGAGGGATGGACATTCCATCCAAAGAGAGTTACGGTCGAATCGGTCAAAGCGTTATGGAAGCGTGCCCGAATGCGTGTGCCGGTTTCCACACGGATCATTGGGGCCGGAATGGACGGCGATTTTCCCACTTCTCGGACCGCAACTACTTTTTGATCCTTAGTACGGGTAAAAGTAGTCCGTCTGACCGAATTCGCGCGCTCAGCGTTCTCGATAAACGTCTCCACACTCAAGGCTTCTCCTTCAAAAGCTTGCCGTAAATACTCCACTTCGTGGGTTTTGACAACCCACATAATTCCTGCCTCATCGGCCAGTTTATCACCGCCCACGAACTCGGTATGCTGTATGGCTACATCCTGCATCCATTGGACATAGGCCACGTTGTTGACGTGCCCGTAAGCATCGATCACTTCAGCAGGGATCACCATTTTCCAAACGAAAGGGCGCATTAAATCACGATCCGGTTGACGGGGAGAATTCCCAAAAGGCCTCGCCTATCATTCAATAGGCGGTTTCATTAATTCGCGCCGGGCCTGAAACCACTTGACGATACCCCAAACGCTGATCAATATCCAGAAGACTTCGATCACCACCGACGCCAAATTGAAATTATAGGCCAGCGAAACCAAAATCAGGATGGCTCCGATCAAATTCATCATCGAATAAAGTAGCCGAGTTGGGGCGAGGCGCCCCGATTGAACGGCCGCATAGGCAAAGATGATGGAAAGGACCCCGAGCGTACCTAGAATATCATACCAGTGCATGGAGATTACGCGTTAATGACGGAAAGTATTTGAGCGTGTAATTCGGGCGTCGCCGAGGTGAGCAAGCTGGTCGCCATTACCAGATGATCCGTTGAGCCGTTGCCACCTGAAACGGTACCTCCAGCCTCTAAGATGCATGGAATGATGGCCGCATTGTCCCACGGGTGCATGGCTGGGTCGAGCGCCGCGTCCAACAATCCCCGGGCCACGAGCGCATGCTGCAGACAATCCCCCACAAAACGGAAACGACCAGCCTGTCGTATCAAATCACCCATTTTGAATGGCTTCAATTGGCCTTTAGGGTCGATTTCGGTATTGTAAACACCGGTCGTAGATACGTATGCCTTTGCCAGAATTTTAGCCGAAGAGACGTGCTGACGGGTCAGTTCGCCCATTTTATTCAGGTACCAACAGCCGTACCCGAGTTCCGCGTACACCGTCTCTTTGAGGCCTGGAAGGTTGATCACTCCCAAAATCGGGTGTCCGTTTTTAAGGAGTGCCACCAGCGTTCCAAACGTTGGTATTCCGAGCGCGAACGATGCCGTCCCGTCGATCGGATCCAGGACCCACGTATATTCGCCGCGGCTGCTTTGCTCCGGGTGCTCTTCCCCCATAATTCCATGGTCCGGGAACTTGGCCTGAATAAGTTCGCGCATGACTCGTTCGGCTTCCAGATCTGCTTCTGTCACGGGTGTTCCGTCTTTTTTGGTGCTAACGGCCACGTTTTGAAATCGAGGCATGATCTCAGCCGCCGCCGCGCCGGCCAATTGCAATGCGAATTGTAAAAAAGGGCTAGGGGACTTGGGTTCGCTCATGGCTTTTGCAACAAAGAGTGAGAATCAGGGGGGCGTTCTATAAGAAGCGCTTGGGTCAATTCTTTCAATACGACCAGAGCAGTTTCTACATCTGCTCGGTGTGATCGAAAACAAACGATGGCCATTCGAAGCATAAAAACGCCCGCCAGTCGCGTGGAGGATACAAAAATCCGCCCATCTTTATGGATGGCTTGGATTAGTCGCTCATTAAATGCGTCAGGGTCACCGGACGGGGGGAGATATCGATAAGTAACCACGCTTAGATCGGGCGCCGGACCGACCTCAAATCCCTCCATCTGGGATAACTCGGCATGAAAATACCGGGCCAATAACATTTTTTCTTCGAGTGCCGCCCGAAATGGCTCCACGCCCACAATTTGGAGCGGAAGCCACATCCGAAGACCTCGAAAATGCTTGGTTAATTCGGGTGAAACAGTAGCTGGAGAGGTGGCCTCAACGTGGATCACATCCTGCATATAATCCGCGCCGACCGCGTGCGAAGCCAATAATCTGGCTTGGTCTTTCACCAGCAAAGCGCCGATACCGTACGGTAAAAACAAGGTTTTGTGCGGATCCAGGACAATGGAATCGGACAAATCCATGCCTTTTAGCACGTTTTTACCTTCATCACACAACGCAAACAGCGCACCATAGGCCCCATCGATATGGTACCAGGCTCCAAATGTCGCGGCAAGTTTGCCGACGGCCTCCAGCGGATCGATGGATCCCGTATTGGTCGTTCCAGCAGTAGCCACAACTAAGAAAGGGTTCAGTTTGTCATCCCTGTCAGATTGGAGCTGTTTTTCCAGTAAATCAACCCGCATGCGATACATTCCGTCAACCGGAATTCGGCGCACTACGCACCCGGACAGGCCCGCGAGGTGAATCGCTTTGTCCAGGCAGTGATGCGCATGGTCGGTTAAGTATATAACCGACCGGGTTATATTGGCTCCTTCAACCCGATGATGGTCCCTAGCGGCGACGACCGCTGTAAAATTGGCCAAACTCCCGCCTGAAGCCAGGTATCCTCCGTATCCTGGGGTGTAGCCAACGATTCGGGCCAAAAACTCGAGACATTCTTCCTCAACCCGGACGGCTCCCGGACTTGCAAAAAATACACCTGCATATTTGTTGGTGATAGCCGCGAGGAAATCGGCCATGGCTGAGTAATAGAGGCCTCCTCCGGGGATATATCCAAAAAAACGAGGGGACGTGGTCGCTATTCCCGGACGATCTACGTCGGTTTTGAGCAGGTCTAGGGTTGCAGGAAGCCCGATCCCTTGCTCTTTAAAACCACCCAACCTCGCGGAAGGTTGTTCCATTGCAAAAGCCGGACCCGATGGAATGGCACATAAGTATTGCTCTACGTAAGCCTCAACCATCTCAGCGACATGTGAACGCATACTGGCATCCGGGTCGAGCGAAAGGCTTTCACTTTCAAGCGCGTCCAGTTGATCAACAAGCCGTTTCTGTTCCATCATTCCAAGGTCAGTTCAAAAGAAGTTGTCCCCAGCTTATGGGGTAAAAAACTAGATACTCTTAATCTACGCTTTGAAGATCGCTCCATTTTCGCATATTGATTGAATCAATAAAGTCTGTTTTTGTCTGGTAGGCTTCGAAAGGTAGCTGCTATTATTTGCCTTTAGGTTTCCCCGGGCGCCTCCTCGGGTGTCTCCTTGCGTGCCTCGATAATTGTCACAAAAGTGTCACAAACGGTCACAATTGTATGTAATCGACGTAAAGATGAAATGGGGCGGAAAGATATCGGAATAAAACGAATACACGCCGCGTCTAAGCCGCGTGAGCATCTTAATACGACCGATATGAATCCAATAAAAAATCGTATCCACCCAAAAAAACGCAAATGAAAACCGTAGTTTCACTTCTCTTCCTTGCCTTCCTGACCATCGGACATGTGTTCGCACAGAACACCACGATTTCCGGGCGCATTATCGACGAGAAAACGGGTGCGTCGCTTCCTGGGGTAAACGTCGTCGCATCTTTCGCGGCCGATTCAACCCTTCAGTATGGTGAGGCGACAAATAACGATGGCCGATTCAATTTCGTTGTTAAAAACGCAGGTGTGTATAACGTCAAAATGTCCTTTGTTGGATATGTATCGCAATCCAAACGGGTAACAGTCACCACCCCTCGAACGGACTTGGGTTTGATAGAGTTGGAATTTGATACTGTGTTGCTCGATGAAGTTAGGGTTGAAGCCGTGCAGGAGCGCGTTGAGGTTCGAGGAGATACGACCTCGTTCAATGCTGCGGCCTTTAAAGTGAACCCCGATGCTACGGCTGAAGATTTGATCGCCAAACTTCCGGGTGTGACGGTAGACGGAGGAACGGTAACGGCGCAAGGCGAAACCGTTACCCGTGTTTTAGTTGACGGACGGGAATTTTTCGGTACTGACCCAGCGGCCGCACTCAAAAACCTCCCATCGGAAATTATCAACAAAATTGAAGTCTATGACCGTCAGAGCGATCAGGCTCAATTCACCGGATTTGAGGACACAGCGACGGAGAAAACCATCAATATTGTGACGTTGACCGGAAAAAGTAATGGTCAATTTGGAAAGGTTTATGGTGGCTATGGCTCGGAAGAACGCTATATCGGCGGGGGAAACATCAATATTTTTGATAAAGATCGCCGTATTTCCATTATTGGCATGTCCAACAATGTCAATCAGCAAAACTTTGCGATTGACGACCTTTTGGGCGTAACCGGGCAGAATAGCGGTGGCCGTGGTGGCTTCGGCGGTGGCTCTGGCGGTGGCGACCGAAGGGGGCCACCTTCCCCTCCGGGAGGTGGTAGTGGTGGTGGTGGCGGAGGAGGTCGCGGTGGTGATGGTGGCGGCTTCACCCGTGGTGGCGGCGGCAGTGGAGGTAGTGGTTTTGGCGGTGGCGGAGGAGGCTCTAGTAGTTTCTTAGTAGGCAACCAAGGTGGTTTAAACACGACGCACGCGGTCGGAGTAAACTATTCTGATGTGTACAGCCCCAAATTATCGGTCACGGCAAGCTACTTCCTCAACGCTTCTGAAAATTCCAGCGCCACTCTGTTGGACCGCGAATATTACCTGACTGGCGGTGCCAGCCAGTTTTATAATCAAAACAACACGTCGGCCTCGGACAATACCAATCACCGTTTTAACGGCCGTGTTCAGTATACCATTGATGCCAAAAACTCTTTGATCTTTACGCCGCGGTTTTCAACTCAGAGTAACACCGCATCCAGCTTTCTTTTTGGTAGCAACGTATTGGATAACTCCTCCATGCTGAGCGAAACAACCAACAACTACGTTTCGGACAATTCGGGCTACAATGCGGGAGCCAACCTACTGTATCGTCTTGGATTCGATAAAAGGGGCCGGACGGTTTCGCTGAATTTGAGCGCGGGTGCCAATTCATCGCTGGGAAACAACTCACAGGTCTCATCCAATTTGTTTTTTGATGATGGATCCCGCGATCAGACGATCGATCAAATTACCGACAGCGACGTGACCGGAACGTCCTATTCAGCCCGTCTATCGTATACCGATCAAATCGGCGAAACAGGTCAGCTACAGCTCAATTATTCACCGTCGCTCAATAACAACGATTCAGAACGATTGGCCAACGCCATCGACCTCAGAACGGGCCTCTACAACGTGTTGGATCCGAATCTTTCTAGTCAATTTGACAACAAGGTGTTAACCCAACGCGGTGGTGTTAGTTATTCGTTTCGAAAAGAAGCCGTTAGAATCACGGCGGGAGCTGATATTCAGAATGTGAGCCTGACGGGCGATCAAACATTTCCGTTGGCCTTCGACGTAGACCGTTCGTTCACCAACATCATGCCTAATGTCGATGTGCAGATCGGCAATTCCCGTCAAAAAACACTCCGCTTGTCATACCGAACCAGCACAAACACGCCTTCGATTTCGCAATTGCAGAATGTGATTGACAACCGCAATCCATTGATGTTGTCGTCAGGTAATCCGGACCTGGACCAGTCCTTTACGAACGTCTTTTCCGCTCGTTTTAATACGACGAACCTGCAAACGGGATCGATCTTTTTTGGATTTGCGTCGATGACGCTTAGTAACAACCAAATCGGCAGCGAATCATTGATCGCTGAGCGGGACATGGTATTGGAAGGGGGCGTTCCGCTACTTCAGGGATCCCAATTCTCTCGCCCCATCAACGTGGATGGTTACAAAAGCTTTCGCTCATTTTTAACCCTAGGCCGGCCAGCGCCGTTCATTAAGAGCAATATGAACGTATGGGCAGGAGTGAGTTGGTCAGAAACACCCGGCGTGATCAATGGCCAGGACAATCTTTCTAATCTAAAAGGATTGAGAGGAGGCTTGGTTTTAAGCTCCAATATTAGCGAACGACTAGACTTTACCTTTTCTCAAAACTTCAGCTACAACATTTCTGAAAACTCGATCTATCCAGATTTGAACTCAGATTACACTAGCTACACCGCAAATGGAAAAGTGACGGCCATGCCGACTCCATCGTTAGTCCTGGAAACCAGTTTGGCTTACAACAAGCTGGGTGGCCTCGGCGAAGGATTTGATAACACTTCGTTTTTGCTCAACGCGGCCTTGGGATACAAATTCTTGAAAGGAAACGGGGGGGAAGTCAGGTTGATCATGGCTGACTTGCTGAATCAGAGCACCAATGTATCTCGCAATATCACCGAGTTTTATGTAGAAGACAGCTCTTCAAACATTTTGGGTCGATACATCATTCTGAACTTTACGTACACACTGCGCAATTTCCGCCTGTAATAGGGCGTTCTTGGAGTTCTTGTCTACACTTGCCTGGCGGAAGAGTGTAGACAAAAAAGAGGTGGGGGGCGCTGCTGCGCCCCCCACCTCACTATTTTAGCTCACCGCTATCGAAACGCTTAGTTGACGGTAAACCCAAGAGTGAATCGCTTCATATCCCAATCAAAAATAATGGAGCCACCGGCTTCGGTATCTTCAAAGGAAATCACAAAACGCTCGCTAAGGGTCGTCAAATCCGAAGCCGTCATTGGCGTGGTGAATAAGTCTAACGCTGGGTCATGAATGGTTCCCCATTGGCCCGTTTGGCTATTGAACATTAAGGATAAACCACCATTTGAATAGACGGACCAAAGAGTATAGACACCAGCTGGAAGGACTTGACCATCAAATGTGAGGTCTTTGCTGGTTGTGAACTGTGTGGCCGCATTTGCTCCGGTGCGCCAAACTTCTCCTTCAGGAACCAATTGACCCCAAATTTCTCTTCCTCTTTTGGCTGGTTGGCTATAGACGATTTCCAAATTTGCTTCGTCCAGAGTGATGGCTACCACTGCGCCCGGAGAAGGCACGCCAATTCCGGTGCCAGCTGCATCCATTGCGGCCCAGCGCTCAGCATAAGGTCCAACCAAAAACGGCTCAACGCGTCTATTTTCCGTTCCATTAGGAGTTGCTGCGCCAGAAACGCCAATTAACTGACCTTCTGCTCCAGTCCATCCTATTCTTCTAAAACCGTAGTAGTCCATGGAAACGGAATCAGGTGATTCTACCCGAGAATCATTGACCATGGGTGCCGAGCTATAGCCACTTAGGATCATAGTTTGCGTTGCACCTGCCTGCAATTTGTTTGCTACCTGTTCAAATTCGAACATGGCGAGGTCGGCTCTGCCAATCGTTGGTAGGGTTCCTGACGCCACGTCAACAAGCACGGTGTCAGGATTTTCGCCGCCAACCCGAATAATGGTTGCTTGTCCCTCTGCAATCACAACGGAAGCTGAACTTTCAGCAGGACCGTTTGGATTAGTGGAAGGTGTACGAGTGGTAAATCGAAGGCTAACAATGTCCCCATCGCTATTTAGCGTCGCTACATACTCGACGATTTGGGTAACGGGAAGACGATCTACCAGAATTCCTTCAATGGAATCGGCTGTGCGGGTATAAACCTCAACGGCCACTGTATCTGTACCCAACGTAGATACGAAAGCGCGTGGTTCGTCGGGGCTTGGAGTCCAACCCGCGTTTGAATTGCATCCAACAAGGATGCTTACAAGGGTTAGAAAAGTTAAAGTGCGGTTCATGGTTGCGACTTTGATGATTTAGAGTGAACGAAGGCTCAAACGAAGCCATTTTCAGTAAGTTTGGGTTCAATAAGAATTCGAAATGCCCGTTTCATCACCCAAAACGGTTTCCGTAAGAATTGACCTGTCAACTATTCGTGTTGATGTATTAGTGATTATGTCCGCCTTTTGCCTCGTGTTTTTCGATAATATCCAACACTTCGGACATCGTCTGGCGGCCAAGATCCTCGTCATACCAAGCGAATTTAGCCGTCATAAAAGCGGAAGAGGACAATTCTTTGCCGCTTCCCAAGGCCCAATCCTGCAATAACTTTGGCCGTTCAATAAAAGCGTCAATGACCGTAAAGTTAGAATCCAACACCAGTACGGTCGGCGTTGAAGGGCGCCCGTCGGGTGTTTTGTAGGCTTCCATGATATGCCGGCCTGCCTCTGGCGACACCAAATGCATTACAATGGATTCGGTCGCCTCGTCCAAGTGGGCCAAATATGGAATCGTGTTGACCGAATCGCTACAACCATCGACAGCTACCGCCAGCAAGTAATAAGGTCCGTGCAGTTCGGAAGCCCTCCGACGCAAATCGACCGGTACCTTTCCTTTTTCAAAATTCCCTAACCACATTTCGCGGCGTTTTTCAGCCCGGTCCAGAAACAGTCCGAATGGTATTCCAGCCTCAAATAGCGCTTTATTGGCTGACGAATCGAGGCTAGTCGCGGCGGATTCAGGCGTGGTGGCGGGCGTTTGCGCAGTTACCCATCCAGGGAAGAAAAGGAAAAGAAAAAAGGCCGCTGTAATTTTCATTATATGTCTTAACTCCCAACTACTTGTTTCATTAAATCTGTCGGTCGCGCCCACGGGCCTTCACGAATTCGCTGATTGCAATATAATCGGACTTGGGGTCAGGAATCGATTATCTTGCCAAATCCAGATTTAAACCTGTTAATCTCATGCGCCTCCATTTAGCCACGCCCCTGTTCTTGTTCAATAAGACAGGCGTTTTCTCTTTTAGGATCTGGGCCATGATGGCTGTTGTGGCCTCTGCCTCCGTGATTGGCTGTTCCGATCGGAATGCCCTCGTACTTAAAACCGAGACATTTCGTTTGGCGATTTCAAAAGAAGGCCAAGTGGTTCAATTGCAAGATGAGTCGAATGGAACGGAATACGTATCCCGCCCATCCCCCCTTTTGCAATTGCGAAAACAAGGGGAGTTCGTTACGCCTCAGTCAGCTAGAGCCAAAGGGGAAGGATTGGAATTAGTATTTCCCGGTGGATTTGTCGCGCAAATATCGGTCGAAGAGAAAGACACGCACCTGGTTTTTGAACTGGTAGAGCTATCCCAAGCCGACTCGGTTGATCTCGTTTTGTGGGGGCCTTTTGCGACATCAATCGATAAATCGATCGGTGAAACAGTGGGGGTAGCCCGAGGGGAATCGTTTGGAATTGGATTACAAGCCCTAAACATTAAAACGCTGGGTGGATATCCGTGGAATGAAAACGATGCCATGCCGGAAATGGATATTTTCGAAGGAGGAAATTACCACGATATGGACCCGGCCAAGTCCCGTTCTGTGTTGTACCGCGTTGAGGCGGCCAAACCCGATTCCATGGGAAGCACGCTGCAAGCCTACACGCGGAATCGATCCGTGGACCGCATCATCAAGAATCAAGGATATGATCGATATGTAGCCCCCGCTTATGATGATGGGGGGGTGATCGGGTCCAAAATAGCCCTTTTCGGTGTTCCCGTGCAGCAAACGCTAGCAACCATAGGCGAAATTGAGGTGGCCGAAGGGCTTCCACACCCTATGATTGACGGTGTTTGGGGGAAAATGTCCCCAACGGCGAACGCGGCCTACATCATCATGAACTTTAGTGAAGAGACGGCCGAAAAAGCCATGGATATCGTAGAAAAGGCCGGCCTTAGATATTTGTACCACGATGGTTTATTCGAAACGTGGGGGCACTTCAAAATTAATGAAAAGAGTTTCCCAGACGGTGTGGCGAGCCTGAAACGCATTTCCACTCGTGCAAGTGAGCGGGGTTTAATGGTAGGTACCCACAACCTCTCCAATTTCGTGACGACCAACGATCCCTATGTGACCCCCATTCCCGACGCTCGATTGGCCAAAGTGGGGGGCACGAAGCTGTCAGAAGATCTTTCGGTCAGCTTGAGCACGATTGCCATCGAAAGTCCTGATTTTTTCAATCAAGGGGGCAAAAGCTATTTGATGGCGGCTCAAATCGAAGATGAAATCGTCAAATTCACTTCGGTATCTCAGAAAGCTCCATGGCAATTGCTCGGCGTCGAACGAGGGGCCTTTGGAACGACTGCTTCAACTCATGCCTCCGGCGCCAAGATATCGAAGCTCGACGATCACGGATACATGGTATTCCTAACGGAAACAGCCCTATCCGTGGAAATGGCAACGACTTTAGCCAAACTATACAATGAGACGGGGTTTCGTCAGATTTCTTTTGATGGACTAGAGGGGAATCGGTCGACCGGGATGGGTAATTACGGGGAGTCGTTATTTGCGCAGGCATGGTACGATAACCTTAATGACGATATTCGATCACATTACATCGCAGATGCCAGTCGAACCACGCATTATTTCTGGCACATGTATACCCGGATGAATTGGGGCGAACCCTGGTATGCGGGTTTTCGGGAGAGCCAGACGGAATATCGTCTGAAAAACCAGGCTTATTTCGAGCGTAATCTGATGCCCGGGATGTTGGGTTGGTTCAAAATGACCCCAGAAACGAGTGTAGAAGACATCGAATGGATGCTTTCCCTCTCCGCCGGATATGACGCAGGCTACGGTTTTGTAACATCCTATGATGCGGTTGAAAAGAATGGGAAATCTGATGAAATTTTGAGGTTACTGGGTGTCTGGGAAAAGCTGCGGCTTGGAGATGTATTTTCTGAAGATCAAAAGGCGCTGCTTAGGTCCCGCGACCAAGAGTTTCATTTATCGTTGTCAGAGGACGGCGCCTGGACGCTAACACCTAGCAAAGTCCACATTTTCAGACGATTTAACCGGGAACGTCAACCGGGCGAACCCCTCGAATCCAATTTTACGTTTGAATCAGGAGCCGTCGATGGCCCGGTTTCCTTCATTTTGACCGCCGATGGGGGGTCAGCCTCCCGAATCCGTTTCACGTTGGATAACAATGCGTCTGTAGAGATTCCACTTGGCCTAAAAGTGGGTGAATCCTTGGTTTATCGGGGTGGAACGGAAGCATTCTTGGTGGACCGGACCTGGCACGAGCTACGTTCCATACCCATGGATCCAGCCGCTTTGGGAGTTGGATCCGGATCTCATTCTCTCTCGCTAACCGCCGATATCAACGGGGATTCAGAGTCTTCATTACGCGTTGAAATTCGGCTCAAGGGTCAGGTTTTGGCCACGGGAGCGCTGCCTGGGAAATAGCGTTCGGTCGTTAGGCCTGGCTCATGCTAACGCTTTACGTCTACGACGTTTTTGCCTGGCTCTCGAGAGCCCCGGCCCTCTATTCCCTGAAGCGCATCTCCGAGTTCAGCGCGTTTTTCATTAGCCATTCGCGTAAGTCGTTCCACCACATCAGGATGTAGGCTCGACACGTCGGTCTTCTCAGAAATATCTGTATTTAGATCGTACAGCTCCAGCCCGGTGATAGGCGTATAATCATACTTACCAGGCATACCGTCCTTTCCGGGTACTTGGCCAATCATGGTTCGATAGGAATGCGGAAAATGAAGTTTCCAATTCCCACTTCTCATGGCGTGCAGCTCATTTCTGTTGTAATAAAAGTAGTAAGCTTCTTGAACAGGATCGGAGCTAGTTCCATCCATGAGCTTCCATATGGAACTCCCGTCAATCGGAAGTTTAGGGGGTGGTGCTGCGAGTAGGTCGACCATCGTGGGAAACACATCAATGGTCATGGCTGGGGCGGAAACTCGAAGGCCTTCAGGAATGACGCCAGGCCATCGGACAAGAAACGGTACTCGAACTCCGCCATCCCAGGTCGTTCCTTTACCCTCTCTCAACGGCAAGGCCGAGCCCGCATGATTGCCATAGCTCATCCAGGGGCCATTGTCTGAGATAAACATTACCAAGGTATTTTCATCAACACCCGTGGTTTTTAGGGTTTTCAAAACTTCCCCCACGGACCAATCAATCTCCGCGACAACATCGCCAAAAAGCCCAGCACCGCTCTTTCCAAATCGCTCTTCGGACACGGCCAAAGGTACGTGGGGCATCGGATGGGCCAGATAGAGAAAAAACGGGGTTTTGGCCGCGGCCTGGTTCGTGATAAACTCGACGGCTCGGGAAGTAAAATCAGTCGTAAAACGAGATTGATCGGTGTTTAATCCAACGGTATTGGTCCCTTCAATAGTAGGTAAATCGACCCACGCTTCTGGGCTTTCCGGGTGATTGGGCCACATATCGTTGGAGTAGGGAATGCCATAAAATGTATCGAAACCATGCTCCGTTGGCAGAAAATCCGGGAGATGCCCCAAATGCCATTTGCCAAAAATGGCGGTCGCGTACGCCCGGCCTTTAAACAGTTCGGCGAGTGTCGTTTCGTCTGAATGGATGCCATGGCTGTTGCTGGGTCCCAGCGCCCCATGAATGCCGATTCGGTTCGCATACGTTCCGGTTAACAGCGACGCCCTGGAAGCAGAACACACCGGTTGACTAACATAAAAATCAGTAAAAAGCGCTCCTTCCGAGGCCATTCGGTCTAGTTCGGGTGTTTTGTACGCCGTAGCCCCGTACGCTCCGATATCGGCATAACCCAAATCATCAACAAAAATCAAAACGACATTTGGAGTAGTGCTACGCGGTTCGATTTGTGAATGTGAGCCCCAAAAACCGAACAATACGGCCGAGAGGGCAACGATTAGGGCTTTTTGCATAGTTGTACAATGGGAAACGCACGATAAAACACCATTCAAAGGTATAGAAAAATACTTTACGGTAGCGGCCACAACCGAAGCATCTGTAACTCTTTTCGGGGAGTCTCCGTAATGACTCCAGGCCGTCAAAAATCTGCCAACGCGTTCCGATTTTTTCGGAGTGTCCAGCTCAGCTTCACTTTACAGTAATAGCATCATGCGTACAAAAATTCTAGGCTCTGTTCTCGTCGTTTTAACCGTCCTCGGCGGTATGCAATTATTTCAGAATATGACCACAAGCAATCACTATGGTGATTCTGATGTCGACGTTGTCCGAACGGAAATCAAAGACATCAGAGGGATTGTAGCGAAGGTTCGTTTGAAACTGGACGGGGTGGACGCCATTCACGAGCAGGAAGGCGAAGTAATGATTGAAAAATCGTTTACGGTTAAAGCGGGTAGCAACCTCGTAGTTGATATCGTTCATTCGGACGTTGAAATTGTGACGGGAAGCGGCACTGAAGCGAGCGTGGTCGTTACGCTAAAATCATCCAATTTAGAGCGGGGCCGTACGCGATTTGAAGAGATGGAGTGGAACGTTTATCAAGAAGGGGAAGCCTTGCTTGTAAAAGCCAAATCGCCCGGTAACAGTTGGTCGTTCAACGGGAACTGGAGCATTGATGTTTTGATTACGGTTCCATCTACCTTTAATGTTGATTTGAAGACCTCACATGGCGATGTGAATCTGGCTGATATCAACGGCCAAGTAAATATGCAAACCTCTCATGGTGACGTCGATTTCGGCGGTATCGAAGGAGATCATATTTCAATCAAATCATCTCATGGCGATATTTCCGGCAGCTCACTGAGCTCACCAAGGGTTGAAGTTGAAACGTCTCACGCAGACATTCAAATTGGCAAAGTGGACGCCAAAATTTTTAATGCGACCACATCACACGCCGATATTTCAATTGATAACGTAGTGGGGGCGGCTGAGATTTCGACGTCTCACGGAGACATTCGCGTTTTTCTGGCCGGAAATGAAGAAGCCAGACTTGCTACCGAACACGGTGACATTGACATTTCTATCAACGAGGACATGGGAGCTGATCTCGATTTTAAAGCCCCGGAAATCAATGTCGCAAAAGGCGTTAAGGTCAATGGTGAGAAACGGGAAAAAAGCGTTTCAGGCTCTATTAATGGTGGCGGCGCTAGAATCTATGCCCGCACCACGCATGGCTCAATTGACATGAACAATCGATAAGAGGTAGGAGGGCTGTTTCGTATGGGACGGCCCTCCTACAATCGTTTTTCAAAATACCGTAGCGCCGTGCCTCGGTAGGTTGATTGACCCCTTTCTTCAAAGCCGCATCTCAAGTAAAAATCTCCAGCTCCGTTAATCGAATTATAAGCGTCGAGACGGATGGCTCCGGCACCTTTCTCTCTCGAAACGGCGGTTGCAAACTCCAAGAGTCTCATCCCAATTCCAGCGTGTTGACGGGACGGCAAAACAGCCATGTCGGTCAAATACATGGCCACAGGAAAAGGTTCGAAGTAGGCTAGGTCTATTGCCCAGGGTTTTTTGTTCGACAGACGAAGCATGCCTAAGATGGCATCCTGTTCTTTTGCGATAAGAATAGTTGAACTGTCAATGCTTTTTTCAACAGAAGAAAGATTGTCTGTAGCCGGCCAATGCCCGGCCCCAAATCGATCGTGGAAATCGTCAAAGACAGCCCTTTTCAGGAACACTAATTCCAGTGCGTCAGACATGACGGCTGTAGAAAGTGTTAGCCTGGAAGTTAGTTCGGCTGTCACGGGCTTTGGATGATGACGGGTTGGTATTCCATATACACAAAGGCACCTTTGTGGCTGGCCTCAAAGTCGATTACCGGTTTGAATCCCAAGGAAAGGTACAGCGCCGTTGCTCGACTATTTTCAGGATCAACAAGGATCCTAGCCAAATGGTGTCGTCCCTCTGGCTTGAGTATGATTTGTCCATATCCGACCACGTGCTCACTTGATGTGACCGTCCAGGATTGTGCAGAGTCCCATATAATCTGTTGGGGAAGAGATGCACGATCAATTGGAAAGGGAACGACGCCCCCGGACCACAAATCGCATTCCTCTTGATTTGTTACCCAGGTTGAGATTACGGGTAGGTCCGTTAAAATGGAGGAGCGAATAAGGGCTGAATGCATCGATGATGTTGGTCAAGGGTCTCTTTGCTAGACATTATCAAATAGGAGAGAGGCTTCCTATGGGAGTCTCCTCCATGCCGAGTAGAGATACTCTTGCTGAACTCCGTTTGGGGTGATATGCGTTTCGACTTTAGATTCCAGGAGCAAAAACGAGTGCGAAAAAATGCGCTCCAAGCTGGCCATTGAATGCCTATTTACGCGGAGACCAGAGCAGGTGGGTGGCGCGTTCTTTGTGAAAACTCCCAAAATGAACACGGCGTTTGGCAGTAATGACTTAGCTAACCGCTGCAAGTACATATCTATTTCCTTTTCAAACATGAAATGAAAAGCCGCTCGGTCGTGCCAGATTTTGACAGGCATTAAAAAGAGGTTCGGATCAAGAATATCTGCACAATTAAAATTGACCTCGAATGCTTTGGCCCCCAATCGATACACGGTTTCGTCTAGGGCTCGTTGGGAAAGATCAACAATAGTTACGTTTGAATAAAAATGACGAAGCAAATCGTCGACCAACGTAGAAGAGCCGCCACCTACATCTAAGACCGCACATTTCTCAGAATCCGAATATTTGAGAATCCAATTGAGCGAGGTTTGTAAAACCGGGGCGTACCATCCTACTTGGTCATGGCGGTATTTCCCGTAAATGACATCCCAATGACTTGAATTTGAAGATCGTTCCATCGCGTGGGCCTTATCGATAGGTGTTACGGACGTGCCATCACCAATTAACGCACCAATTTCTTCGGATGAGGTTTTCGGTTTGGGCATTGGTTACACCCGGCTAGTTAAATTTGATATCCGGCATCTTTCAGGGCGATTTCTGCGCGTTGCAAATCAACCTGCTTGACAAGAATATAGTCCGTATCAAAAGTGGAGATCGGAAAAATACTGATTTCGGCGGCGGCCAATGCCCCTGAAAGTCGGGCCACGATACCCGTCAAATTAAAATCAAGGGGTCCTTCCACCATAAAACAAGACCAATTTTCTTCTGTTTTGGCTTGAAGGATAGGAATCGAGGAGCGACACACGATGGACAACTCTTCTTTGGTACGACCCACAAAAAAAATGGAAGATCCTAAAACTGTAGGCGGGATCGACCTGCTTGGATCAAGCCGGTGAATGGAAAACGTCTCGCTTAGTAACCGTAATCGTAATTCGTTCATTCGTGCTATTTAATTGTGCGACCCTTCCATTCAATACGGCCACGACTTCGCGTAAAGATCGAGTCAATCCCGATTAAAATTGTCAGAAGATAAGAGAATGGAGTCAGTAGCGTCACGATAAAAGAGTGATTCGTGGATTGATCGGTTATCCACTTCAAGGCATAGATCGAAAACAAAAACCAAATGTTAAAGAACGGAGCCGCCACAAAAATGAGGAAGTAAATAAGTAAGGTGATGGAGGAAATCCAGGTAGATGAGCCGAGCGCAGCCGCCGAGTTCTTTCGAAATCCCTTCCAAGCTTCGCCAAAGCTGGAATACATGTAAACGGCCAGTTCGGAGCGAACATCATCTAGTAGTGGAATTAAACCTCGCTTGTGCAAATACCTCCCAATCATCACGTCTTCCAACACTTCATTTTTGGCAAACACGTGAGGCTCAAGCCGACGATAATCCTTCGTTTCGATCATCCAACATTGCCCGTTGACCGCGGATAGTTGATGGAAGGGCATATGTTTTCCGAGCCACCACGGTATGCAAGCCAGAATGAGATTGCCCACCATAGTCACAATGAGCTGACCGCGCCCTTTCAAGAGGGTCATTCCGGTGAGGATTGTACTAGTGGGCCGCGTCTCAAAACGACGACACATCCTCTGAAGGGCTTCTGGGCTCTGAAATTCCGTGTCCGCGTCTATAAACAACAATACTTTTCCGGAAGCTTTGAGGGAGAGTTGGTAGCAAGCGTGAACTTTACCGACCCAGCCCTCTGGCAGTGCAGTTCCGCGCAATCCTGATACTCTTTCGTTTTCTGAAGCAGAAATAATAGACCAGGTATCGTCCGAGGAAAGGTCATCATAGACAATTAATTCCGCATTGGGATGATCTTGCAGATTGAACGACTGGATGAGCCGGGGCAAATGGTGCTCTTCGTTTCTGGCCGGTACCAGAACCGAAATTTTAGGAAGAGGCCCGGCCGCGTATGGTTTACTCTTTGCGTGTCTAAAGCGCATCAAGTTTCCAATCGCATTAACAATAAGCGCCCCATGGATGGCCGCTAGGACCCACAAAAAGACATTCATGGAATCAATGAGTGCAAAAAAGACTCAAATAAACTCAGGTGCAAAGAAATTAGTGCTCACGTGGTTGAAATGCCTTTATAACCTCTCTGGTTAAATCCCACTGGCTGAATCCTTGTCGCCCAAAATCCAATCCTCGCCGGACTATTACAAGATCGTACGACGGGACAACAACGATAAACTGGCCCCGATTACCGTTGGTTGAATAGGCGTCTTTTGGAACGTCCACTCGACTGTCTGGGACCAACCACCACTGTCCTCCGTAGGCATTTCCGGAATCCGACGTAGAAGGGGCGGGGGTCCGAACGAAATCAATCCATTCTTCGGAAATCAGCTGTTCACCGTCCCAAACGCCGTTGTTGAGGTACAACTGACCAAATCGGGCTAAGTCCCGAGCGTTGGTATACACTTGGCTGCTAAAGATAAAATCCCCAAATCGATCGACCCCAACCATCGTGTCGCGCATGCCGATTTTATCAAAAAGCCGGGTTCTGGGGAATTCCAGATAGGCTTTGTCGTTATTTACTGCTTGTTTCATGGCCCAAACGGCCAAAATGGTATCATAATTTTCGTAGTCCCAGTGGGTGCCCGGCTCTCGGATCAGACCGCGATTTCTAGCCCCCTCAGACGAACTTGCACCCGCCCAATAAGCAAGACCCGAACCAGTGGCATATTCCAGTCCGTTATCAACAGGGTAAAGCCCGCTCGACATGTTCAATACATGCCTCAATGTTATCTGATCGCGCGGGTCCGAGTGTTGGCCGTTCAAAACGGGTAACCACTTGATGTCAAGAGGAGCGTCTAGGGCCATTTTTCCTTCATCAACCAACATCCCAACCAGCGTTACAAAAATGCTCTTTGCTGTCGACCAGGTGCGGGTTTTGGTGCTCATCTCGACGCCTTCAGCATATTTTTCTACTACAATTTGGCCTTTATGTAGCACGATGAGGCTCAACGTGTTTTGACGATCGGCCGGTCGATCAAAAGCCCATTCCGACGCCCTGGCTAGCGCCTCGCCGTCAATTCCTTCAAAGTCTGGCCCGGCGGGAAGGAGGTCGCCGTTCGGCCACGGTATACTGTTGGGGTCATCTGAGCGCTCCGGGAGATCCAGAATAGGAAGGGAAGCAATATGAGACGCGTCTTGATCGGGAGCCAACATGACGCACCCTAAACCTTGTCTATATACGGCGCGCATCGTAGGAAGACTGTCACCTCCACCAATCGAAACCATCTTCAACTCGTTGTCTACCAAGTAACTACGATCGGAAACAACGCCTGGTTTACCTCGGACATAGGCCCACTCCTGAGATTCAATTTGATCCATCGAACGTTCGGAAGTAAACAGTCCATTACACGTTAAAAACGTTTGAACGCCTCTCCAAACGATGGCGCTGTCGTAAGACCAATAGTCAAAATTATTTGCCTGTTGCCCCCGTACGGATAGGCAAGGCAAAATAAGAAGTATGAACAGGCGCGTTTTCATGTAGTCAATCGTATGTTGTACGGCGCTAAATAAACAATCTTTTTATGAAAGTCTCTGCATGTCTCCTTGTTTTGTTGTCGACCCTTTCCATAGGGTTCGTCTCTACGGTTCCGCCTTTTTCGGGAACAGATAAAGTCATCTATTTAGTGCGTCATGGAGAAACTTGCACTGAGCAAGGTTCAGATGCTCATCTTTCGGCATATGGGAAGGCCCGCGCTGCAGCCCTGGCTCGTGTTCTGATGGATGTGGACGTCCAGGAGATTTTTTCAACGACGTTCAACCGGACCTTGGAAACAGCGACTCCGACTTCCGAATTGAAAGCAATTTCCATCACCCAAATTTCGCCTCAGTCCGGATTTCTCGAAGAACTGGCTTCGAAAATCAGAGAATCCGGTTCTGAACGCATTTTGGTTTCGGGCCACAGCAATACGACCCCACCGCTCGTTAATCTGCTCTTAGGCACGGAATTGGCGAATTTAACCGAGTTTGAGTTTGATCGGCTCTATGTAGTAACGCTGAATGATTCTGGGACGGGGTCGCTATCTGTTCTTCGGTATGGCGACGAATCGGGTAAACCGACTCCTTGTTCGCCTTAATTGCGACAAGTCGTCCTCCAGCCAGACTAACCCTTCCACTTCACGAAGCTCCATCAAACCGATGCTAGGAAGCGTGAATTTTATCCTATTCATGCGCCGGGATAGGGCGCCCCAACTGCTTGAGCATGGTTAGGTGCGATTTTATGGAAGTAAGTAGAGTCGGATGATAGTTGTAGGGGACATTGTGCCGCACGGCAATCTCCCTTACGATAGGGCTCAGTTTTGGATAATGGATACTACAGGTCTGCGGGAATAGATGATGCTCAATCTGGTAATTGAGACCGCCTACGTACCAAGTCAATAAATGATTATTCCGGGCAAAATTGGCGGTAGTTCGCATTTCGTGGATTAGCCATGAGCTTTCCATATCGCCATTTTCATCAGGTGCTAGATATTCGGGTCCTTCAACTACGTGAGCCAATTGAAAAATGACCCCCAAAATAAGACCAGCCGTCATGTGCATCGTTAGAAAACCGATCACAAATTGGCCCAGCGTTATATCTAATAGCCATAACGGAAGAATGACCTGGTAAGAAATAGCGACGGCCTTGGTTACGAAAAGCTTGAAAATCTCAATGGGTGGGTGCTTCTTGTCTTTGTACGGGCCGATGTCTTTTTTCAAAAATTGTTGGAAGTCCTTGGCGAACAACCAGTTGATCGTGGCCAGACTGTAGGCAGGGAACGCGAAGAAATGCTGGAATCGGTGAAAGGGGTATCGCGGCGCTTCCGGGGAAAGGCGAACGATTGGAGACACCGTTAGGTCTTCGTCAATGCCCGTGATGTTGGTGTATGTATGATGGATCACATTATGGGTAATCTTCCACATATAACCGTTCGCACCAATCAAATCGAAAAAATAGCCGAGAATGGTGTTGACCGTAGAATTGGAAGAATAGGCCCCATGCAAGGCATCGTGCGAAACGCTAAATCCCATTCCCGCCGCCCCAATTCCCATTATCAGCGCCAAAAACCACATTTGCATTAGGCTCAGGCCGCCCCACATGATCAACCCATAAGGCGCAAAAAACAGGAGCATAATACCAACTGTTTTAAACATCATGGCGGTGTTAGCGTGCCTTGAAAGGTTGTTATCAATAAAATATTGATTGACCTCAGCTTTGACTTCTTTGACGAAAGAAGCGCCGTCACGCGAGGAAAACTTAATTTTTGTTTCTGTCATTGGGATCAAGTGGGCTTGTCGATATCCTCAAAATAGTTCGAAAAAAGGGAAAATGTTCGATGTCAAAGTTTTGAAGTCGAATTTTCAGTTTCCTTCCTTCAACTTTTTGATTTGACCCGCCACGTTTCGAAGGAGGTCGTTGGGAATAGGCACCGTCAGGTTGTATTGGGTAACTTTCCACACGCCATCGATTTTGATAAGCGCGCCCGATCCTCTGCATTCCCCAAAACCTTCATTGTCAAGGCGCTCGTCAAACCAGGCTGAGTTTCCATCCGGGGAAAGGTAAACGTGTCGTTCTGTGGGGACATAGATCCATCCCCTTCCTCGGTCGAACGAAGGCTTGGCATAGCCTTTAAATTCCTCGATCGTCCATCTTTCCATGGCATCCGTTCCTAGAAAGATTGCATCAGGGGTGTACAGGTCGAAATACCCATCAAAATCAGCTTCGGCTGCTAGTCTGTGGATATTGTCCAGCACCTTGTTTACCTCCGCTTCATTGGATTGCCCAAGAGAGGGCAAAGCTGCAAGGGCAAAAAGGGCACAAAGGAGAAGGTATTTCATAATAATAAATAACTGCAATTCGGGGTGATTAAAGGTGGTGCAGTTCGATGGAACCATTAAATAAGACTATTGCATTTTGGCGAGGTCAAATTCGGCCGCAATAAAGCCGAACGAAGCCCAAGAAGGACCCGTCACAATGGATTCAAACTTTTGTTTGGCGGTTGAAATATCACCATTATAGTAGTACCAATTTGCAATCCCATACAAAACGGCATCGTTAGCCGGACCTTCGCCGCTTAGATCGGACTCTTCTTTTTCACCTTTGTAAAATAGGTCTAGCTGATGATAAGCGAAGTTTTCGATGATGTTCATTTCGATTGAAATATCATTCAAAACGGCGCTGGCTTCGGATTCATGACCCAAACGCCGATGAATCATATATAACCAGTGGGTGGCAGATACTACGTTATCAGCATTCGTTGACGTTGCCAAACAATTATTAAATCCTCGAAGGGCGTTTTCTAAATCGTTTTTGAGATAATACGCGAGACCAAGATGGTACCAAATATTGCCATGTAACGTGCTTACGGGAGTGTTCTGTGCATTCGGCATCCCATCCGGTTCAATTTGGTCTGAAGATCCCTCAACCAATCGAGCAGCTGTTTCAAAGTCCCCGATCGCCTCGTCAATTTTCCGAATCGTGATATATCGGTGGCCCCGATGTCGATACAGTCTTGCGTCCGTCGGGAAGCGCTCAATTGCGCGGGTATAAATGGAAATGGATTCATTATAGCGTCCGATATAGGCTGTAAAACGCCCAAACCAGATTACATTTTCAATATCCGTTGAATCGGCTTCAAATGCCGTCTTTTTCTCTTCATATCGAGCCATTAGCTCAGCAGAAGGTTCTGCCGAAAACAATGGTTGCCCGCTAAAAGAAATGGCTTCTGGTACCATTTCTTGAACTTTCGGCTTTTCCGAAGTGCATGCAGTCAGGAATAGACCGCCTATAAAGAGGGCGAAAAACGCGCGCATGAGTTTATCCAGCCAAATTGAAAAGAAGATTTTCGATCATTCCGAAAGCATTTCCAAACGGTTCTTATACGCTACTTACATTCTTTGCGTTGATGCATTCAAAATCACTTCGGACTATGGTAGTGTTTTCGGTCAGGTCGGTCAAGATGTGTAATTAAAAACGGTCCAAGTTGAAGACTTGTAGTTGATCATTGCCTCAATGAGTGTGTTTTTACCACGAAAAGTCCATACTTTTGTGACAAATTGGACTGGAATTCAAGGGCGCTTTGACCGATACTGATGCTATGGACGAGCACACTACACCATTGACCCTTACTGAAGCCAAGCACTTGCTTAGACGGACTAGCTTTGGCGCCAAACCAGGGGAAGCTGAAGCACTTGTGGGACGTACGGCGAGAGAGGCTGTAGATGCACTTTTGACAGCCTCAAGCACGTTTCCTCTACCAAACGCACCTTCGTGGATCAACGATTTAGTTCCGGCTAGAACGGCTTCTACCGAGGTCAAGGCCGCATTTAACCTAAATAATACGGTTTGGAGAGTTAAGCTCACGGAAGGTTGGATTGGCCAAATGGCCACTAACCGGATGCGAGAGCGGATAACGCTTTTTTGGCATGACCATTTCGTTACGAGTTACAAGGACTATACCTATTCCGCTTGGGCATATCGCTATTTGAACACGTTGCGCACCAACGCTTTCGGGAATTTTAAAAGTTTTGTTCACACTATCGGATTGGATCCGGCAATGCTCGTTTACCTGGATGGAAACATCAACAATGGTAACGCCCCGAACGAGAATTATGCCCGCGAGCTCATGGAATTGTTCACCATGGGAGCCCTCGACAAAAACGGTGTAGCCAATTATACCGAAGCGGACATTCAGGAAATGGCAAAAGCTCTTTCTGGATGGGTGTTGCAAACCTCGACATCATGGAATGCACGATTTTCGTTCCCCGCATGGGATGATGGTAACAAAACTTTTCTAGGGCGCACCGGCGAATTCGGATACGATGATGTTGTCAACATTTTATTCGAAACGCGGGCGAATCAAATAGCCCATTTTATGGCCAATAAATTGGTGCAGGAGTTTGTATATCGTGTTCCAGACGTCGCGCTGGTTGAAAGAGTAGCAAACTCGTTGATTGCCTCGAATTTCGATTTACTTCCTGCCTATCAAGTACTTTTTACAGATAAGGCGTTTTTCAATTCGGCTGAAATGGGAGGGAGAGAAAAATCACCCATTGAATTGTGTGTGGGTCATCTGGTAGAAATGGGTGTCGTTCCTGTTACCACGCAAACCAATTATATACGCAAAGCTATCGTTTCGATCGAACAAAACCTTTTAGATCCTCCGAACGTGGCAGGCTGGCCGGGTCACAGGGAATGGATTACAACGAGTACGCTGGCGTCAAGATGGTCTATTTCGGATCAAATAGTCCGGCGCTTCCTAACTTCCCAACAGATAGTAGCTTTTGCAGAGGCCAAAACACCTCTAGGCTCGAATTATGCGGCACTTGATCTAGCTATTGGGATTGCGAATCATATGTTTGCCGTACCACTTGCATGGGTCGAAGTGGCTAAGATCGAAGAACCTTTTGAAGGTGACCTACTGGTAAATCCTCTACCTGACTGGTTTCTAAGCGGGCCTGAGCACGAGCGAAATTTGGTCAAGATGTTCCTCATTGGATTGCCGTGGTATGAATGGAATTTAAGTATCGGTGGCGCATCTGACAGGATTGTGGCCTATGTCATTCGGTTGGCTCAGTTTCCTGAATATCAATTGATGTAGGCCTAATAATATGTGTGATTCTCATCCCCATAGTCCGCATCAAACAGATCTTCATCCAGATGAAGAAAACGATGTGCTTCGTGAGGGCGATTGCCTCGAGCACGGCGAAAAACATACCCTTGCTCACGCCTCGTGGTCCAGACGTCAGTTTCTTCAGGGCTTAGGGCTTGCGGCTGCCGGGAGTTCTTTTGGATTTGGAGCATCGACTGTTCAAGCTTTTTCGACCTCCCCTTTGCTACAATCTTTGGCTCGGTCAAAAACGGATCGGATCTTGGTTCTCGTTCAACTTTCTGGGGGGAACGACGGTCTGAATACGGTTGTGCCTTACTCTGACCCAGAATACTATCGAATTCGCCCCTCCATATCGATCCCGGGCAATTCCGTCTTAAAACTATCCACAGACATCGGTCTTCACCCTAGCCTTACGGCGTTTGAACGACTCTACCAAGAGGGATTCATGCAAGTGCTCAATGGTGTCGGTTACGAAACCCCCTCGCTTTCCCATTTTTCATCCACAGATGTTTGGTTAACCGGAGATGCGTCTAACAACATTGGGAGTACGGGTTGGCTTGGAAGGTATTTGACGGGGGAATATCCCGAATATGTCACCCAAACCCCGACCTATCCATTAGCCCTCCAGCTAGGAAACGGGGCCCCGCTCCTTTTTCAGGGTTCGAGTTCTCGCATGGGTATTGCGTTTCCCAATCTCAGCTTACTCAGCCAGTTTGCCAAGGATGGTATTCTGTTTGACGAATCGTTCGCCCCTTCCAATTCCCTTGGTAGCGAGCTTTCCTTTATGCGATCCGTGGCAAATGACTCTTTTCAATTTGCAGAGTCGATTCAGGCGGCATCTACTAGTGGATCGAATCTAGGTTCTTACCCGTCTTCTACCGGTTTGTCGGCTAAACTGGCCGTTACCGCCAAACTGATCAGGGGTCGATTGGGGGCGAATATTTATCATTTGAACCTGGGCGGTTTTGACACTCATTCCGGCCAGCTGACCAGGCATCAAGCGTTGATGCAAGAGTTGTCCGGCTCGATTGGAGCCTTCATGGATGATTTAAAAGTTGACGGGTGGGATAAAGAAGTCCTCGTAATGACGTTTTCCGAATTTGGGCGTCGGACCTACCAAAATGGGTCGGGTGGCACGGATCACGGCACGAGTGCCCCAATCTTTATGTTTGGTGGAGGAGTGGCCGGCGGACTTATTGGGGCGCAACCTAGCCTTACCCAACTGGCTCCTGGCGGAAATATGCACTATAGCATTGATTTCAGAGCCTTATACGGGTCTATTCTAAAGGACTGGTTTGGATTAGAGACCTCTGAAGTTCAATCTCTGATTGCCGGTTCATTTACTCCTTTATCAATTCTGAATTCAAGTTTTGTGACCAACACGGAGCCCAAAACTCAACCGACATCCGTTCGACTCTTAACGACCTATCCCAATCCATTCCAAACTCGGACCACCATCGATTTCGAACTCGATCAACCGCAGGTTATTCGCATCGAGGTGTTCGACGTCGTTGGAAAGCTCGTTGCATCGGTATTGAATGGACCGCTTTCATCCGGCCGCCATCAGTTGCCGTTCGAAGCAGGATCGCTTCCAAGTGGGACCTATTTTTTACGGATGACAACAAACGCCGGCGTCCAAACTAAATCGTTGAGTTTGGTTCGGTAGAGAAATCGATCATCAAGAGATGAAGTTTTTCTTTTCTGCCGGGGAAGTATTGCTCGCCGTGAGATTTGAATCCCGATTTTTCGAGTAATCGAACGGAAGCTGGATTGGTAACTGCGGTTATAGCAGAAAGCGTTTGAATTCCCAAGCTGGTTGTTGCCCAATGAATTATCGCGTTGGCGGCTTCCGTTCCATACCCTTTATTCCAATTGGCGGCGGTATAAGCGAAACCTAGGTCCGGGTGATCGAGAAAGTCACGTTTGAGAATACCGCATATCCCAATGGCCATGCTTGAGTCTTTTAACATCACCAGATACATTCCAAATCCAAGCCTCTCATAGTTCTCTGCGCCCGCTTTTTGAATGTAGGCCCTGGCATCTTCCAAATGGCGGATCCCCTTATCACCAATATGTTGGTGAAATGCCGGTTCATTTACCAATTCCAAAATGAACGCGTCGTCGGTAGATCGAAGGTCTCGAATTAGTAGTCGCTCGGTTTCAATTAGCATGATGGGCTCAGTGTAAAAGGCTCGTCGAGATCTTTGGCGCTAGAAGGAGATTACTTACCACCGAGGGATAAAGTATGATCGACCAAAATAGGGTGCCTTCGAGAAATCAAGAAAGTACTTGCGTTTGGTTCATTTCTTGCCGAATCTCGTCTTTCAAAACATTCTGATGGATTCCCTTAGGCGTTCGTTCAGAAGACCGTTTCCCGTTCACATTTTTTTGGTGTATCGCTCATGTTTCGTCTCCTTCAGTCTCGTTTTTGGGCCACTATTCTTCTTTTGGTCCTTACTCCTGGGGTCTTGTTAGCGCAGAAAAAGGACTTATCGTTGGAAGACTACGCCCAATGGGAGCGGATTGGTGCCAACAGGTTATCTCCTGATGGCAAGTGGTTTGCTTATCAGATCGTGTTGGAAGAGGGGGATGGATGGCTTGTCGCTCGGCCTGTAAATGGCGATGCCGAGCACAAATTTATGTATTCCAGCAATCCTCGGTTCTCAAATGACAACCAGTGGTTGGCCTTTACGATCGGATTGTCAGAGGACGAGACCAAAAAGAAGGAAAAATCAAAAGAGACCATAAAAACCGCCCTTGGATTGATGAATCTCTCCACAGCCAAGGTGGATACCATAAAAGCCGTTCAGTCGGCCACTTTTTCGGATGATGGCAAGTATTTAGCCATCCGAAAATACAAAGCTGAAGGAGTAAAAACGGAAGGGAGCGATCTCGTAGTACGAACGCTTGGTACTGGATCCATGCAAAACGTTGGAAACGTTTCAGAATATGCATTTAGTCCCGAAGGATCTTTGCTAGCAGTTGCTATAGACGCTTCAGAAAAGCTCGGAAACGGAGTTCATCTCATCGATTTAAAAGCCGCGACAACGCGGGTTTTAGATAGTGATGTCCGAAAGTATTCGGGTTTGGTATGGAGAAAAGATTCATTCGACCTTGCATTCCTAAAAGAGAGTACGCGCAAAGGGAAAGACTATCAGGATCATTTGCTTTACGCATTTAGCAAGTTGAATGGGGTTTCGACCACGCGGACCTTTGACTCTGCCGCCCACACCGGTTTTCCGGCTGACTTCCGCGTTGCCTCGGAGGGATCGTTAAGTTGGTCGGAAGATGGATCCCGGCTCTTTTTTGGACTCAAATCTCGCATTCAGGACGAATCGGATGCAGAAGATAAAAAGGTAGCCGCAGACTCGACTAAAAAGGCCGTAAAAACGAATGCAGACCGTGATAAGGATTTGGATCCTGCAGGAGTCGATATTTGGCACTGGAAAGACCCGATTATCCAGCCGGGCCAAGGGGTAAGAGCCACCGCCGATCGGAATTACACCTACCAGTCATCATGGACTCTTGCAAAAAACGGGTTTGCGAAGCTCACCGACGATCAAATCAAACGCGTTACCCTCACCGGGGACCAAAAACATGCGGTTGGTTACGATACAACTCCTTATGAACCGGCTTTCAGAGAAACCTGGCAGGATGTGTATGTCATGGACACCGAAACCGGCAAAAGAACGAAAATTCTCGAACGAATTGAATTCGTCAGCACATCGCCAGATGGCTACTTCGTCCTGTATTTTCGCGGAAATCATTGGTGGTCCTACTCCGTTGCAACGGGACAACACACCAATTTGACCGAAGACATCGATACAAAATTCAACGACTTTACGTCCATTTACGGCAGGGAAGAAGATCGCGCGTTCGGAAGTGCCCAATGGACTGACAAAGATGGAACAGTCATTTTATACGATCAATTCGATGCCTATCAGGTCAAGGCAGACGGAACTGGAACGAAGCGATTGACCCACGGTGCGAAGGATAAAGTTCAATTTCGCCAGGTGAGATTGGATTTCGAAAAGGAAACGATTGGTCCAAACGACCCCCTTTTCTTCAGTGCCTACGGCGAAGTCACGAAGGACTCCGGCTATTACATCTTGCGCAAAAACCCGCGCCGGAGTGAAGATCTGGCTGCCTTGGAAAAGTTGGTTTACGAGCCGAGGATGATATCGGGGTTGCGGAAAGCCGAAAAAGCTCCCGTGTTCACGTTTATGACCCAAAAAGCGGATGAATCACCCAATATTTTCGCTGTGGATGAGTCATTTAGCAACTCGGTTCAGCTGACAACTACCAACAAACAGCAAGCGGACTATCACTGGGCACATTCTGAACTGGTAGACTTTACCAATTCGAACGGAGTTGCCCTTCAGGGACGACTGTTGTACCCCGCCAACTATGAGCCGGGTAAAAAATATCCGATGATCGTTTACATTTATGAGCTTCGCTCTCAGAGTCTGCATTCGTATTCAACCCCCAGTCGCTCCAATGCGTATAGTCAGCGCCGATTTTCAGCCGAAGGATACTTTGTATACGAACCCGATATCGTTTACCGACTGAGCGATCCAGGCATGTCCGCTGTCGAGGCTCTCGTTCCAGCAGTTCAAAAAGTGGTAGACACGGGGATGATCGACACGAATCGCATCGGACTGACCGGACATTCTTGGGGGGCTTATCAGACATCGTTTGTAGTCACACAAACAGATATCTTCTCGGCTGCCGTAGCCGGAGCACCGCTGACTAATATGATTAGCATGTACAATTCCGTTTACTGGAATTCGGGCGGTGGCGACGCCACGATTTTCGAAGTAAGTCAAGGTCGCTTCCCCAAGCCGTATTGGGAGGACATGGAGAAGTTTATCCAGAATTCTCCAGTGTTTAACGCTTCAAAAATTAATACGCCGTTACTGGTAGCCTTTGGGGACGAAGACGGAGCGGTGGATTTCAATCAAGGAGTAGAAATGTATAACACCATGCGCCGCTTGGAGAAGGAGTTTATTCTTCTGGTCTATGATGGCGAAAATCACGGATTGAGATTAAAGCAAAACCAACTGGATTACGCCAATCGTACACACGACTGGTTTAATCATTTCCTAAGAGACCAAGCGCCCGCCAAGTGGATTTCTGATGGTATTCCCTTCCTAGAAAAAGACCTGGAGAAGAAGAAGGCCAAAGAAGCCAGGGAAAAGGCGGCCAAGGAAGACCAGTAAGAATTAGGTAAAAATCGTTGAATGATTTGCCTTTAGGCTCAATTTGAAGTATTCAGCGTCTGCCATTTTTTTGATGATTTACCGATGATGAACGTGAAGAACGGGACCATATTGCTGTTGGGTGTGCTTTTATTCACTGGTTGTGGCAGGGCGGAGACGAATGTAGTTGACGTGACACGCGTCATTTCTGCTCTCGCTTCGGATGAAATGCGGGGCCGGCAAGCGTTTACACCGGATGCAATGAATGCGGCTAATTTCATTGGATCGGAATTTGAATCAATCGGACTTTCGAAGCTCGCCGGGGATTCAGACTTCATCCAGGACTTTCCGCTCTACACGGTTACGACTGACTCCGTCACTGTTTCGATCAATGGCAAAGTCGTTTCACCGGACATGGTCGCAGCCAGTGTATCGACGGATTCTCTTCAATGGATGGAAGGCGCTGACGTCACTCCTGCTTTTGTTGGGGCCGCGGATGACTTGCTGGCGGTTTGGAGATCCAACCGTTCGGCGCCGAACACCTTGCTTATTGTTCACCCCGATCAAAAAGACACCTTTGACCAAATTGCTGGATTCCTTCGACGCCCATCGCGCAGTATGAAGGTAGAAGGAGGGTCCAACCTGGTGATGGTGTTATCCTCAGCGGCAACCGTTCAAACCTTTTCGGTTAATGTCACGGCAATGATTTCTGAGCAAAACATTGCGAACGTGGTCGGAGTGATTCCTGGAAAGCGAGCGGATGAAATCGTCGTATTTTCGGCCCACTACGACCATTTAGGAGTTCGAAGGGGAGCTGAACCCGATTCCATTTACAATGGCGCCAACGACGATGCATCGGGGACCACCGCCGTAATTGAGTTAGCTCGGTATTTCAAGTCTAATGGTACTCCGGAGCGCACGATTTACTTTGTTGCCTTCACGGCGGAAGAGTCGGGCGGATATGGATCGCGGCATTTTTCCGAAACCGTTAATCCCGATCAAATTGTGGCCATGTTCAATATCGAAATGATCGGGAAACCAGCGGTTGAAGGCCGCAATACGGCTTGGATTACCGGTTTTGATCGTTCCGATTTCGGGACCATCTTGCAAGAAGCAGTTGAAGGAACGGTATTTGGTTTTTATCCTGACCCATATCCAGATCAGAACCTATTCTATCGTTCAGACAACGCTACACTAGCGAGGTTAGGGGTTCCAGCTCATTCTATCAGCACGACGCCCATCGACGTCGATGCCGATTACCACCAGGCGAGTGACGAAGTCTCCACGCTGGATCTTGAGCACATGACGAACACCATTAAGGCGATTGCCACCGGCGCGGTCACCATTATTTCGGGTGAAAAAACGCCTACTCGGATCGATCCCAGCTCGGTGAACTAACCGGACGTGATGTCAGTGGCCTGTTTCGTCATTCGGTAGGCGCCTATAACCGCGCCGTCGGGAAGGGGGATATCCACGCGCTCTTGTTGGGCATAGCCTTGTTTTAGGTAAAAATCGACTCCACTCAGGGTTGCGACCAATTCCATTTTGGCAAAACCCGCCACCCGAGCAGCCTGTTCGCACGCCCGGATGATCCTTTGGCCAATATTCCTCCGGGCCCATTCAGGGTGGACATACATGGCTCGGATGATGGCAGGGTCTTTGAGTGGGTCTCGAAAGGCGGCGTTTCTAACATCGGTTGCTTGGTCGCCTCCAAAAGGAGTAAGTCGATAACTCCATCCTCCTGAGCCGACCACTTTTTGGTCTACAACGGCCACAAAATAGGTACCATCCCGGATCATGGTCGAATCAACGCCAAACAAGTGAATTAGAGAGCTTTCGACTTCTTTTGGGTTGTAATACTTGCCTCCAAGAACACGGATTGACGCCTCTATGAGCCGTTGAATGTCCGGCGCGTCCTCTTCGAGGGCGCGCCGAAAGAGAACATCATCCATATCTGGTGGGGTATCGGTCAACTTGGAACTCCCAATTTCGAAGGCAGGCTTCGATTACATGGCTGGGTAGACGTACGATGCGCCTAGTCCCAGAGGAATTCCAAGCCACCAATACAACAGTAAAAACAGCGTCCAGACAACGATAAACGTAACGCTATAAGGCAACATGATGGATGTTAGCGTACCGATCCCCGTCTTTTTGACGTAGCGCTGACAATAGACCACAACGAGAGGGAAATACGGCATCAACGGAGTGATGATGTTGGAGGAAGAGTCCCCGACACGATAGGCAGCTTGTGTCAGCTCCGGCGAAATACCAACCTGCATTAACATGGGAACGAAAATGGGCGCTAATAAGGCCCATTTGGCCGATGCCGAGCCGACAAACAGGTTCACGAAAGCCGTCAATAAAATGATTCCAATAATGGTCACGCCGCCAGGGAAAGCCAAGGCTTTCAGGAGGGATGCGCCCTTGAGTGCAAGCAATGCCCCTAAGTTTGACTGACCAAATGCGTACACAAAAAGCGAACAGAAAAAGGCCATTACGATATAGTAAGACATCCCATTCATCGATTTTGTCATGGCATCGACCATGTCTTTCGATGAGCTAAATTTTCCTACAATGTATCCGTAAACCACGCCCGGAATTAAAAATAGCAGGAATATGAGCGGAACGATTGACTGCATGATGGGCGCCGAAAACGAGTTCAGCGAGCCATTTGCATCCCGAAACGGTGAATTCGCGGGAAGCATGGTAGCAGCCAGACCCACAATGCCAACTACCATAACGATGGTAGCCCACCAAAACGCCTTTCGTTCAGTAGCGGAAACGGTACCCATGTCCGTTTTTTCTGAATTGGCGTCAACGGGCGCCGTACGATTGAGGCGTGGTTCTACAATTTTATCAGTAATGAACCAACCTAACGAAATGATCAAAATGCTCGAAATCGAAGTGAAGAAATAGTTGCCCAATGGGTTGACCAGTACCGCCGCATCAATAATTTGAGCGGCAGGTTGGGTAAATCCTTGCAAAAGCGGATCAAGAGCACCGGGCAAAGGGTTGGCGCTAAAACCTCCCGAAACCCCGGCAAATGCGGCCGCTATCCCTGCAACCGGATGTCTCCCAACGGCATAGAATATGATACCACCCAAGGGAATGACCAACACGTACCCAGCATCAATGGCGCTATGACTCAGAAGTCCAACCAATATGACCATAGGCGTCATGAGTGCTTTCGGAGTCCAACCCAGCATCATTTTAATGCTGGTGTTAAAATACCCAGCTTCGTCCGCAACACCGACACCCAACATGGCCACAAGTACAACTCCTAGAGGGGCAAAACTGGTAAAAATGGTCACCATCTGCGAAAGAAACGTGGTGAAGGCCGTACCACTCAGGAGATTGACTACTTGAATGGGACTACCAGAACGCGGATCGATATCGGCGAATGACATCCCGGACATCAACAGAGATAACACCCAAACGACAACCATGGATATTAAAAACAACATCGATGGGTCCGGCAGTTTGTTACCAACAACCTCGATACCGTTTAGCCAGCGATTGACCCAGCCACGTTCTGATTCGGTCTCGTTTTGAATAGTTTTCATGCGCTCGTGCCTAAGAGTTTTTATGATGATCGGGTGAAGGTAAGGAGGTAAAGGCAAAAAGAAACCTCAGTGTCAACTTTTCGTCTGCGTTGTAGTACTTTACGTATCTGATTAATCTCTAAAATTAATACCATGGGACAGGAGCATTCACGTCGCAGTTTTCTTACCCTGGCACTGGCCGGATTCGGTATTTCTTTGATTCCTAACAGGCTGTTTGCAGGATCTGTTCATTCTGAACCCCGAAAAGGAATTGATGCTTCCTTGGTGCTTCCGGACGAAAAAGTGGCCAAATATGGCAAGCCAGTTCGGGAAGTTTTCAACATGATCCGGGAAATCCCTGAAGTCGCTGATGGGATAGGTTGCTATTGTGGTTGCCACACGCGAGATGGGTAT
This sequence comes from Bacteroidota bacterium, assembly GCA_027622005.1. GTDB lineage: Bacteria > Bacteroidota > Rhodothermia > Rhodothermales > UBA10348 > UBA10348. The sequence goes on from JAQBZH010000002.1 coordinate 134,087, forward strand.
CGATCCCTCTTAACCTGCTTTCATGAAGGGGGTCGCGGAATTGGATGCCCCATTTGTCAAGGGGAAGCAAAATTGGCCTACAGAAGACACAAGGAAGGTCAGTCGCTAGATCAGATACGTCGCGCCATTGATGCTCGCTTTGGTTGATTCAATTTTATAAATGAGATTTAGAAATATGCGTTTCGCATTCTTGTTGGTCATTTTTGGCTTCCTGTGCTTTAATGACAGTTCTGCCCAAGTTAGTATGAGTCCGCGCGGCACTATTTCGCAGGTCATAGATGGTACTACGATCACGGTCGATTATTCGCGCCCTCGGCTACGAGATCGAAAAAACCTGTTTGGTGGCCAAATATTCTGGGGCCATATTTGGACGCCCGGTGCGGACGAAGCGACAACTATAGAATTTGACAAAGACATCAAAATTGAAGATGTCGATCTACCTGCAGGAAAATATTCCATGTGGATGGTCCACAAGAAAGGGGATTGGGAGGTCATCTTGGATCCCAATTGGGACCAATTTCATTTGCCAGAGCCTAAGCGCCCTGACAACGGATACTTTTTCTGGGTAACTCCGGACACCATGGCCACGCCGAAAGAGACGCTCACATTCGATTTTTCCCGTCTCGAAAATTTTGGTGCCGACCTCCAAATGCATTTTGATACTCGGCTAGTGACCATGAATATCAAAGTGAAGCCGAGTGTTGACCTTATAGTTCGCGAAGAGGTTGCCAAACCTTATTTACACACTTTCAACGCTACGATGCTCGTCACAGAATGGAATAAAGAGAGCAATACGACTTCCAGATGACTTTTGAATATTCCGAAGGCAAGTTGTCGAGTAATATAAAGTGGAGTAAAGATGGGGAGGGTTCGCCAACTCGATTTCTGAAGAAGTCTGATCAAATCCTCTATATGGCGTTTTTTGAAGATGATGAACTCTTGTCTACCAGTAATGAATTCTTTGAATTTGAATTAGATAGTTCTGGTGAAATCACTTCGTTTGAATGGAGGTCACTCGAGGACGAGTTGATGATGCGTGGTTCACGAGCTAACTAAGTCTTTTTCACCTTTTGATAACGCAGTTTTTCTGTTTCTCGATTAAATGTCACCAAAACCTATGTCTCGCACTTTCTCAATTCTGCTTTTGTTAGCTTTTTTGGCCTTTCCGGCAACTGCCCAGACGGCTTATAGCCCAAATCAATCTGGATTGGGCTTCGGGGGCACCGTTTCTGCGTCAGGAAACGAAATTGTGGTTGGTACGGCCTCGCTTGGGTGGCCACGAGGTGACGAGCCAGCAGGAGCCGCGTATGTATTTCGAAAAGGAACGGATGGCTCTTGGACCGAGATTGCCACTTTACGGGCTTCTGATGGCCGAATTGGAGATGATTTTGGCAAGACCGTGTTCATGAAGGGCAACACGATCGTGGTTGGCGCTCCGGGCGTGAAAGCGGCATATGTTTTCGAGAAAGAAGCTAATGGAAATTGGAAGGATGCAGGCAAATTAGCCCCCAAACAACTCCAGGAAGGTTATGAATTCGGTGGGGCCTATGCTCGCGCTGGTAATCGAACCGGAAATATTGCCATAGCAGGCGCGCAGGTTATTGTTACTTCCTACAATTCGACTTCCAAGATGGGTTTGGCCCATGTTTTCGGTCGCAAAGGAGGTCAATGGGTTGAAACGGATGTGTTTTCGGCATTTACGGCCAAAGAAGGAGATGGCTATGCTATGACCATTGCCGCCAATGATGCGAACGTTTTTGTAGCTGCTCCCGGATCTAATGACGGTAAAGGTCAGGTCTTCGTATTTATGGACCACGGACAATGGGTGCAAATGGGATCCCTAACGGTCAGTGCGGAAGGAAGCTCTTCACTTGGTGCTTCGATGGCTGTTTCAGAAGGAAAGGTCTACGTTGGAGCTCCTAACTATATGACTAAAGGGGCGGTCTTGATTTACGAAATGCAACCTACAGGCTTATACGGTCAAGTAGGGATCATTGAAGCTCCGGTGGCAGCTGAAGGTGAACCGCGAATTGTTGGGTTCGGAATTGGAGTGGCAGCGTCCGGTCAAAACATTCTCATTAGTGCTCGAGGAGCAGCTTTTGCTTATCGAATTGGAACGGACGGATATGTCAAAATTGAAGCGCCGGACCAGCGGTCAAATCCTGGATTTGGTTCGGGGATTGCGGTAAGCGGAGATATTTCGGTGATTGGATCGGCCAGCGCCGATGCTGAGGCAGGAATTGCCACCGTTTTTGAACGATCCAATAGCGGAAACTGGAACGTTACCGGTACACTTGCCAGCAAAATCGTCCGGTTGGAGTCCCATGCTGGAGACAAAATTGAGTGTAAAGACGGCAAATCGCGCGAGTTTTCGTGTGATAACGTCGACCTCGTTTCTTTTATGAATGTGGATGATCTCTCGACCGAAAGAGGGGTTGGAATGACCGATATTTGGGGATGGGAAGATCCTGAAACGGGTAAAGAATGGGTTATTATCGGCCGGACCGAAGGGGTTTCTTTCGTTGATATCAGTGATCCTAGTCACCCCGTTTGGGTTGGCGAAATGTTGAAAACAGCGACATCTCCAGGAAGCACGTGGAGAGATGTCAAAGTGTATAAAAACCATGCCTTTGTGGTTGCAGACGGAGCCGAAGCGCATGGGCTTCAAATATTTGATCTAACCCAGCTAAGAGACGCTAAGCCGGAGGACATGCCCATTACGTATCCTGAAACGGCTCGTTACATGGGTACCAACAGCACTCATAATATCGTAATTAACGAAGAAACAGGGTTTGCGTACGCCGTTGGAAATCGGTCAGGTGGTGAAACGTGCGGCGGACAACTTCACATTATCAATATTCAGGACCCCGCAAATCCAACCTTTGCTGGTTGTTTTTCCAATGAAAATGCGAGTGGTGCACACGATTCGCAGTGTGTGATTTATCATGGAGATGACGTGGACTATAAGGGACACGAGATATGCCTGACTTCCAGCGGCAATATGTTCGTGATTGCTGATGTGACGGACAAAAGCAATACGATTACGTTAGCGGCCACCTCGTATCCAAACCAGGCCTATACCCATCAAGGATGGCTAACGGATGATCACAATTACTTCTACATGAATGACGAATTGGACGAACTGAATGGACTCGTAGACAAAACGAGAACCCTTATTTGGGATACGAGAGATCTTGAAGATCCAATTCTAATGAAGGAGTTCTTACACGATAATGCCGCCAGTGATCATAATTTGTACGTACGCGGCAATTACATGTATCAATCGAACTACCAGGCCGGGATTCGCATTTTGGACATTTCCGACCCTGAAAATCCGGTCGCCATCGGTCATTTTGATACGGTACCGTTCGGGGAAGATGAAGCTGGATTTGGTGGCTCGTGGAGCAATTATCCTTATTTCAAAAGTGGGATCATTGCCGTTAGCAGCCGCGGCGAGGGCCTGTTTTTGATTCGAAAAAAGGAAGTAGATATTTAGGGGGGGCCAAAATCGGGCTCGGTTACTCCGAAATGGCCGTAATAGGTGTTAAGACCAAGCTGGAGAATTCTACTTCTGATCCCTCGGCTTGAACCGCGATCTGGCCAGATTGAGCGGTGGCACCGGTTCCGTGATTGACGAGGTCGCCATTCATCCAGACCTTGATTTGATCACCAACGGCCTCAACGATCATGGTATTCCATTCGCCAACGGGGCTTTCGGAGCCATCTGTCAGATTTAAAATGCGCCGTTTTTTACCTTCCGTAATGCCCCATTCCTCTTCAGGTCCACGGCGCTCGATCATATCGGGTACGGTTATGTCTTCGACAATCACCCAGAAATCGCCGGCATTTTCCGTCATCATCTGGACCTCGATGGATTTCGGAAACATGGCATACAGGGCCCTGGGGGTAGAAGCATGGATCAGAACACCGCAATTTCCCGGCGTTCCCGTAAAACGATAGGTGACTTCCAGGCGATAATTCGAATAGACCGCATCGGTAATGAGGTGCCCTTCAGGCGTCCCCAAGCTTACCAAATGGCCATCGCGAACGATAAATGGATTGATGGCTGTAGCGACAGAATCCATTTCCGGCACATCGACGTGCCATCCCGACAGGTCGGTCCCATTAAACAAAGAGATCGAAGCGGGCTCGGACGTGCATCCAATGAAACCAAAGGTGACGACAGCTACCAGGAATTGAAATTTCATGAGGTTGATCGCTAAAAAGGGTTCAAGTTCGGCCAAGTATCGGAGAGTCGATATCCTTCTGGCCATGGATCAGTCGGGTCAAGCATATGTTGGTGAGTTCCAGTTATCCAAGCCCGGCCCATAATTGTCGGAATAATAGCAGGAATTCCACCTACGGTTGTCAAACTTTCAATATTACATTCAAATTCGGAGCCGATAATGGAGCGCGCTAAATACGTGTCCCCGGCCGACATGTGTCCTTGGGCGTGCAAGAGGGCCATTCTGGCGGAGCATCCCGTTCCCGTAGGTGATCGATCAATTTTGCCCGGACGGATAGCCACGGCATTGGCACCCATCAATATGGAGCCCTGACGCGTCAAGGGCCCGGCAAATTGACAAAACGAAATGTGATCCCAGTCAGGGTTTTCTGGGTGATGAAAACCGAGTTGTGCATTCGCCGCAGCCACAATGCGCATCCCCGTTCGAGCCAAATCTTCGGCTTCGTCAGGTGAAATTCGGAATCCGAGAGCTTCAGCATCTACAATGACAAAGCTGTCGCCACCGTAGGCCGTATCGACCCGTAGCGTGCCAAGGCCTTCCACCTCAATCTGTGCACCCAACTTACCTACAAAGGAAGGCAAATTGGTGATTCTGACCTTTTCCGCCTTTCCATCTTTACAGAACGCCTGGACCTTAACCAGCCCTCCCGGAGCTTCGAGAACCAAGTGAGTCTCCGGTTCAGTCATGGGCAGAATGCCCGTTTCTAGCAGTACTGTAGCCACACAGATCGAATTTGAGCCCGACATAGGGGGCGTATCCTGGGGCTCCATAATAATCCAGCCCATCTGCGCGGCCGGGTTGATTGGCGGTACCAAGAGGTTCACGTGTCGAAATACGCCACCGCGGGGTTCATTGAGCACAAAATTGCGAAGCGATTCATCTTGGGCAATGAATGTGCGCTGGTCCCAAATGGTTTGTCCTGGAGGTGGAGGCACACCGCCCACAATTACATCTCCGACTTCCCCTTCGGCGTGACAGCTAACAACGTGAACGACCTTACTACTTCTCATATCAATGTGTTCGGGTCAATGCGAATGGGCGCGAGAATAAACGCTTAGAATAAATATTCGTCGTGGGATCAAACGTGCTTTTTAGTTGCGCGTCCGGCTTCGTATCGTAAGATATTTGATTCCAGCACCAATATCCCACAACAATGAGATCAAAGCTCAGCTATTATCTACCCCTTTTTATATGCGCGCTGGGATTGTCCTCTTGCAAGGACCCACAACCTGAGGTTGTTCGCCCACCCAATATCCTATTGATATCCGTCGACGACCTGAATAATTGGATAGAACCGCTCGGCGGACATCCGCAGACGCAAACGCCTAATCTAGCATCCTTTGCTAAGGAGGCAGTCACTTTTCGACATGCTTACACGGTTTCCCCCTCGTGCAACCCTTCCCGCACGGCCATGATGACAGGGCGGATGCCCTGGGAAACGGGCCTTTACGTTAATCCTCAAATTTGGAGGCACGTTATTGGCGATGAAGTCGTAATGCCGGAATATTTTAGGGAGGCTGGTTACTTCTCGGCGGCGGCAGGAAAAATTTATCACGCGACACAGCCTGACCCACGATCTTGGGATGAAAACTTTCCTGATCGGATTAGGCAATTACCGGACTACTATCTCCCCGTCAAGGACCCCACAACAGGAGCCAAGCGATTTGCTTTAACCGACAACGAAATTCGCGAAGACAATCCCGATGGCGTAACCATGGTTATGCCGCCCTTTAAAGGAAGCTACATTGCCTTTGATTTTGCACCGCTTTCCGTCGAAACTGAACAAACCGGCGACTATTCCTCTGTTCAGTGGATATCAGAGCAGCTAAAAAAGAAACACGATAAGCCATTTTTCTTGGCAGCAGGCCTCTATCGACCACACCTTCCATGGTACGTCCCCCAAAAATACTTTGACAAGTTTCCCTTGGAAGATGTGCAATTGCCCGTTGTTTTGGAGAATGATCTGGATGATGTACCCGAAATGGGGCAGCGAGTGGCTCGAAACCGATACCATGAGAATGTTTTAGAAGCAGGACTATGGAAAAACGCGGTGCAGGGATATCTCGCGTCTATTAACTACGCTGACGAGCTGGTCGGGAAATTGCTTCAAGACCTCGCAGCCAGTGAATACGCAGACAACACTATCGTTGTCATTTTTTCGGACCATGGATGGCAATTAGGTGAAAAAGAGCACTGGCGAAAGTTTTCGCTTTGGGAGGATGTTCTGAACTCGGTACTCATGATAAAAGTACCTCCTGGAATCCCAGGGCTTCCCTCCGGTAGTTTCGTAGGCGGTGTAAGCGATGGTAATGTCTCGTTGGTGGATGTCTTTCCAACGCTTACTGAGCTTACAGGGATGCCGTCCAAGCCAAACATCTCCGGTCGAAGTCTTATTCCGCTTTTGCAAAATCCAAACGCAGACTGGAATCATCCGGTCGTGTCTGTTTTGGATGATGATAAATACTCGGTCATGTATCAGGGTTGGCATTATATCCAATATGGGGGTATTGAAGAGGAGCTATATAACCTCAGGGAAGACCCCAACGAATGGGCGAATCGCGCAAATGACGCCACTTTAGCCTCGAAAAAGGCGGAACTGGCGGCTTTCATCCCAACGGTCCGCAAGCCACTAGTAAAGACGGATGGTCTTCGGTGGGAAGACGTGTTGAGCGGGAAAGTCAGTTTTGAAAAGAAATAATCGAGGGTCTATATCAGCTAAAATGAAAGAGGGGCGCCAGAACAAGTTCTGGCGCCCCTCTTTTTCTACGCAAAGTGCGAAATAGCTTCTATTTCAATGCGGCCCGGCCGCCAACAATCGGAAGCTCAATAGAAGTCGCATTCAAATCAACGGTCAGTTCTGTTCCAGGCGCCGGCCATAAGGTAAACTCACGGTCGCTGGACATAATCATCAATCCAATCTTCTGCCCGGCCGGAATTACTTGGTCGTCGGGTTGAAGTTTGAACGACATTGAATAGAATTGTCCGGGTACAAGCGGTTCGCTTTCGGTAAGAGATTTGTAATTCTGTGGGTCAGCCCAACCTCTTGTGATGACTCCGCCTTGTGGCCGTCTTCCCTCAACCCACGGAAGTGAAACCAACCACACTGACAAATTCGCTGCAGGCTTGCTTGAAGCTAGGCGAATAGAGATTTCCGCAGTGCCGGACAGGTGCAGATCGGAGGTAAGTTTATCAGTAGCATATAGCAACCGATGATTCGTGTTTTCCGCACTTGCTAGGATTTGCCCCGTAAACGAGACGTTATCCACTAACGTCTCATTTTCCTGCCCACTCGTTTTATCAACTGTAAGTCCACCCGTTTGTACGCCCCCAGCTTTCAGATAAAAAGTAACTGGCTCAGCAGCCGGATTGGGATAGTCCGCGTATGGTGTAGGCGCTTCTCTTTCTGCTCCTTCTCTCACGATCCAGGCTTTCGGGTCGTTTTCTACTCCATTCTCAATTCCGTAGAGGTATCGAGTAAACCAACGATTGGACATGGTGAGAGGCGGGTCGCCGCCGTGACCACCTTGGTGATAATATTGTTGAAGCGGGACCTGACCTCTCAGTGCGTCCACAATACGAATACTATGTTCTGGTACGACATTCCAATCATTAAAAGCATGGGCCATTAAAACGGCTGCCTTCACATTTTTTACGACATTGATATAATCCCTTCCGGCCCAAAAATCGTTGTAGTCGCCCGATTTACGGTCTCTTCCAGCCGCCATTTCTCCATCGCGAACGGTCGAATTGCAATAATCTCTCCGATCTGAATCGCGACTATGAATGAAATCGTACAAGAAATCAATATCCTCTCCCAGCCAGCCCCCAGGGCTTCTGACGAGACCATTTGAACGATAATAGTGCCAGTAAGAAGTGTTTGGAGCTACTGGAATGATCGCTTCGAGGCCTTCAACACCCGTCGTAGCGGCCGCTAATGGAAGCGTGCCCTCGAACGAAGTGCCCATCATGCCAACCTTTCCGGAAGACCAAGGGGCCACTACGGCTTTATTCCCATCCACCGTCGTAAAGCCTTTAGCGCGTCCGTTGAGCCAGTCGATCACAGCTTTTGGAGCCAAGGATTCGTTAATGCCACCCACTGTTGGACAGCCTTCAGAAAGTCCTGTCCCTGGCGATTCCGAATGCACCACCGCAAATCCGCGGGGCACCCAGATATCTACCATGTCATTGGAAATACCTGGTCTTGTTTGACCAAACGGAGGATGGGGTTGGTTCGAACGCGAAGGAGATTCCACGCCCAACTCTTGCCGAACATTCCACAAATACTCGGGGGATCCCGACGTACCCGAAAAATAGGGGCTCGTGCCGTAAACGATTGGAACTTTCAAGCCTTCTGTCTCCGTTTGTGCCTGACGTACCACCGCGACGTGGACCCGATCCAGCTTTCCATCCCCATCTGAATCAAACTCTGTTTCAACCCACAGCTCTTCACGGATCCATTTTGAGCTGTCGTTAAAGCCGTCGACTATTTGTGCTTGTCCATCTTCAAAAACGGGCTTGGACTGAGCGCAAGCGTCTTTCTGCCAAAAGGTCAAACCCCCGAAAAGGATCGCAGATAATATCAGACTGTGCGAATTAGACATGGGAATTAACAATTGATGATTAGTTTTTAGAAAGTTCGAGTGTTAAAAACACGTCGTTTAGACTCTTTTTAGCCGCGTCAATGGCAGCAAGCGTCTCGTCCTTTGGCCCACCTACTTCAATATCGGTCGTCGAAGTTAACGCTGCTTCATACCAGGAATTCCAAGTAGATAAAATATCTTCTTCAACGACCGGATCACCCCCTGAATTGATAGCAAGAACGCTTAATTCATATTCGGTCCGAAGCCGCTTTTCAGCAGCCTTCCCGACTTCTTGGATGAAAGATTGGGCCATTTCTCCGTCCGCAGTTGTCAGTCCTAGTGCTGTAACCAACGCAGTTACACCAACATTTTTCAATTCATTGGCAGAAACCATTTCGATACGATCTCGGTCGGTATGATAGAATTGATCGGTGAAATGCCACAGCAGCAGGCCAGGAATGTTTGATCGAAGAAACGGTACGTGATCACTTCCACCTTCAAACGGATTAGTTTTAACGACCCAGCCGTTGGTTGCTGCTTGTTCAAGCGCCCGATTTAGGACCAAATCATTAAAATAATGGGGGGTCATATCATCTTTGGTCAAAGGACTTCCACCCCATTCTGTGTGTTTTTCCTCACCTCTGGTCCAGATGGCAGATGGGTCAGGCATCTTTTCGATTAGGAATGTGCCCCCTGTTTTTTCAGTGTCTTCGCCTACCATATCCAGTGACATACCCCACAAAATACCTTTAGCACGTGCCGAATCTTGAGTAACGTATCGGTTGGTTGATCTAATTTCATCGCCCCAAATGAAGGAAATCGACCGTTTTGGGTCTATTTCGCCCGATAAAACTAACGCAGAGGCCACCCGGGCCATTTCGAGCTGTGCTCCAACACCGGAAGCGTTGTCGTTGGCCCCTGGCTCTTGGACATGGGCGCTAAACACAAATCGTTCGTCCGGAACCTGACTGCCCTTAACATCCGCTATGACGGTGAGCTCGACGGCTTCAGGAATCCACTTAACCTGTGTTTCGACTTCAACGCGAACTTCACCCTTGGACATCGCTTCCCGCAGACGATTAAGGGCTCCTTTGGATAAGCTGATGCCCCACGATGCCGCTTTTTCGTCTGCTGCGATGCTCCTGAACTGGATGGAATGCTGGTTGATGTCGGGTTTAAGGTAATCGGGGAGGGCATAAGCTAAAATGCCAAGCGCGCCTTTCTCGACTACCGCTAATTGAAAGGCGCGAGATAATTGTCCCTCCACCAGGACGATCTTGCCCTTGACGTTGAGCCCTTCAAAAGCCTGATCGGAGCCATCTCCGGCGTCGACTACAATCCCCGAAACGCCTCCTTCTTTTGTCGAAAAAGAGTTGGTAGCCAACATGTTACGGTTCGACGCAAACTCCAAAAGAGCCGTGGAATCGCCTACAATTTGCAGCCTAGCATCGAGCGGTTGCCAAGCTGGTCGGCTCATCGGGTAACTTTCAATCCGATACGTCAATCGATCGGTTTCCGATGCTTCCTCCTCTAAAACAAACCCTGCTTTGGCCAACTCGGTAGCCACGTGTCCAATCGAAGCGTCAAACCCTTCGTTTCCGGGCCACCGGACGTGCTGATCAAGAAAAGCGACGGTCTCCTTTGCCCGATCACCAGAAAAAGCCTCTCTAACTTTGCTTGCGATTTCTTGGGTTGGCGAAGCGTTGGGTCCAGACCACGAGCAGGCTACCACTAAACCGCCTAGCAAACCTGTTGAGACAAAAGTGGCTATCTTGCCCCAAGGTGAAAGAGGTAACATTTTCAACATGCTTGAATTGACGAACAAAGTGCTTGGCTTCAATGCACATTTAACCTAGTATGTTGCTTTATAAACAAGGTATTTGGACCCACGAAACCCATGACTTTTCGACATTTTGCTCCCGTCTTTCTATTGGTCTTGGCAGGCTGTTCGATGCCCGAAGATTCCAGAATCAAGGTCAGTCTAGAGCCCAGCGATATGACGGGGGAATACAACCTCTATTTTAGTCCTGTGGGCAAAAAAATCCCTCTGACGAAGGTCGACGACGGGCTGGAAGGATCCTATTTGCTGGGTAGTCCGAATACTTCTCAATTCCGCGTTCGACTTGAAAAAAGCGAGGGTGCGCAATATTTCGACCGACTTTGGGTGGATTCGAATCGGGACGGGGTCAGAGACTCCTTGGAAGTATTGACCACTACGCCGTCCTTATCTAGGTACAGCATGTGGTCAAGCTTCACCTCCGTTGTTTGGGTGTCGGTGGTTGACTCCACAACGCAAGAAGAGACGATTAATCCATATCCTATGTCCCTTTGGTATGTCGAAGCAATGAGAGAAGGAGATGTCACCGAGCAAGTTCTCCGGTTTTCGCGGACAGGATGGATGCAGGGCAGAGTGGATTTAGACGGAATACAGGCGCATATTCGGCTCTCAGAGAGCCATGTAGACGGGCTATACACGCTGGACGATTCTTGGACGCTAGCCTTACCCGACTCATTTGCCAACATCTTTGCCCCTAAACAGGATCGTCCGGGAAGAAGACATGCTTGGTTGGGAGAAAAGGCTTATCGAATTGATGAAGTTCATCCCAATGGTCGAACCGTTTACCTCATGCCGATAGATCCGGGCGTAACCAGAGCGCAAGAACTACTAGATGACGATCAATTGGCTGTAGACCGGCAAGCCCCTCATTCAGGGACCTCTATTGCGTTTCGCAAGGAGTTTGTCGCAGCCGAAAAAGAGGCCAAATCCGCCGGTAAGACGCTATTTATCGATTTTGAAACGGTTTGGTGCGGCCCCTGTGCAACGATGGAGGAGTGGGTCTTTACGGCTGATTCCGTAGTGGAGGCATCCGCCTCGTTAATCTCCGTAAAAGTCGACGGCGACGACTTCCCAGAAATCGTCAAACGGTTTGAAGTTGCCGGCTACCCGACCATGATAAAAATGAGCCCATCGGGTGAAATCATTGGTCGGCTCGTTGGCTACCAAGGAGTAAACGCGATGACCGCTTTTCTGAAAGGGGACTAGTTTCCGCCACTTGGCTGAAGACGAATGATACCTGGTTTGTCAGCCCTACCGTCTATTCCCAAATAAATATAGCCGTCAGGTCCTTGCGTAATGGCCCGTATCCGTCCTTGACCTGCGAAAAGAGTTTCCTCAGAAGCGGATTTGGCGCCATTCATCGTGACACGCGCAAGTTGCTGCCCGACCATTCCTCCGACAAAGATATTTCCTTTCCATTTGGGGAATTTGTCTCCCGTGTAAAACAGAGCCCCGGCCGTGGCAATCGAAGGCACCCAATAGTGTACAGGTGGCTCCATTCCTTCCTTTCTTGTTGAAGCATGGATGATGTCTCCGCCGTAATTAACACCCTGACCTACGACTGGCCATCCATAGTTGGCTGCCTTTTTAATAAGATTTAATTCGTCTCCACCTTGGGGTCCATGCTCGGTGGCCCAAATAGTACCCGTTGCGCGATCAATCGTGATTCCCTGGGGATTTCTATGCCCAAACGACCAAATAGAACCTTTGGCATTTCTTTGCCCAACAAACGGATTGTCGGCTGGAATTCGGCCATCGTCGTGAATACGATTGATCGTGCCTTGATGATTTGAAATATCTTGCGAAGGGTGAGCCGTAAGATCTCCGGTGGGAGAAGCCTGCCGGTCTCCTGCGGTTATATATAAATAACCGTCGTTGTCAAATACTAGACGCGATCCGTAGTGGCCTCCTCCTTTGGAGTCGGCCACAAAAATATCTTTTACGTCGGTCAAAGCACCATTTTCAAACCGACCGCGGGCAACGGCCGTAGTCGAACCCTGTTCGAGGGGCTTCGAATAGGAGAGATACACCAACCGGTTCGAAGCAAAATTCGGATGAACAGCAACGTCCATTAATCCACCTTGGCCCCGAGCGTGAACCGTGGGTGTTCCTGTCACAGCGTCTTTTACAAGAACGCCGTTCCTAACGATTCTGAGACGGCCGGGACGCTCCGTCACCAAGAGATCCCCATTTGGTAAAAACGCCATGCCCCACACGTTTTCAAGCCCAGAAACGACGGGCACTGCGTTGAAGTCATACTCTGTTGACTTGTGGGTTGTCGACTGTGCCACGGCCGATTGGCCGAGCGCCACGCAGAGACCAAAAATGAAAACGAAAAACAGTCGCTTGTTCATGTGCTGACTCGATAAAACGGAAAATCTGATTCTAGTGTACTACGATCAACGTTTTTGTGATCCTTGATCGGGTTGTTTCCAATTGGTAAAAATAGGCTCCACTACTAACTGGCCTGCCGTTTTGGTCTGTTCCATCCCAGGAGAATCGATAATTTCCTGATTCCAAATAAGCATTTGACAATGTTTTGACCACTTGGCCCTGCAAATTGGATACGCTTAATGAAGCAAAAGTTGGATCAGCAAGATCAAAAGAGATATTGGTTTGGCTGGAAAACGGATTCGGGTGGTTCTGATGCAATTGAATACCGATCTTTTCCGAATCGGTAGCGGTCGTAATCGGGTACAAGTTTAACTGTTGCTGCTCAAAATAAGCTATTCGATTAGGGATGGTCTGTAAGATGGTATTTTTCAGGGTTGAGCTGATTCGACCAGAGCGATACTTAACCGCCAAATAAGTCAAAAAGCTTTCCGCTATGTCCTCTCGGGTCGGGTTGTCTCGGGCATAAGTTGAAATAAAATCAGGATCGGCAGATTGTGCCGCAACCCACCCCGGCGCCAGAGCGTGAGCCAAATCGAGGGACGTATGAGAAGCTTCGTGGACTAACGTTTCCTCGAGAATACCATCAGCGATATAATTGGCAGCCTGTCCCGTATGAATCAGAATGTTGTTGTTGCCTCCGCCAAAAGGCTGAACTCCCTTGTGAATCCACATCGTCTTAACGTCTTTTCTCAATGCATTGGGCAAACGGCCGACGTAATGATGTCCGGGTCGATAAAGATGGTGCCGCTAAACGGCGGGTCTACCATCGTTTTTGGTACAAAGGCCGAGATAAAACTGATTAAAACAAGGAGGTAAATGGGTCTTAAAGCCTTGCCGTACATAGAATTATAGTCTAACGTCTTTTACGAAGCTCAGAACTTACTCGGAGCCTTCGACTTTGGTTAAATAGTTGTTCACCATTTGGGCGTATTCTTCCGGCAGATCGACCATGCCTAAATGCCCGGCATCCAGAAGGACTTCGACTTCAGCTTTTGGCATTAGCCGGGCAAATTCTTCTAGAGTAGAAGGCCTGGCTTCATCAAATTCGCCAGCAATGAATAAAACTGGCAGGGTAATTTCGTGCAACCGATCCGTCCGATCGTACGCTAGCAAGGTACCCGTTGCCGTGAATTCGGTAGGTCCCCACATGTAGTTATACATTTCGCTGTTACCATCAACACCAGCACACTCGGGGACTTCTTTTTGTGGTTGGTGATACAGATAGCGCGCATAGAAGGAATCAGTTGCAGCCACGTAAGCAGGATCTGTGTAGGTTCCAGCTGATTCGTGCGTTCGAATCGTTTCCTGTAGTTCGATTGGCATTTGTGAGATCAAAATTTGCGCATCTTCCATCCACTTTGGGGTCGAAAGGAGTGGTCCTGCAAAAATGATGGATTGTACACCCTCCATATTCCCTTCTAGGCCGTACTCAGCCGCCACCGTTCCACCCCAACTGGACCCTAAAATGTGCAATTCATCGAGGTTCAAAGTCGCACGAATGGCTTCAATCTCCTCCACAAAGTGAGGTAACACCCAACGGGATCGATCTCCAGGTCGATCGGATTTACCCGTATCGAGTTGATCGTAACGAATGACAGGGCGGTTTGTAATCAAATCGTCCAACAACCCGAAATAACAACTCGTCGAACCCGGGCCTCCATGAATCAATAATAGCGGGATTCCATCAGAGTCGGGGTTAGTTATTTCGTAAAATATTTGACCTCCGGGTACGTCAATCATGCCGGAAGTTTTTTCACGAGGTGCCTCCTTGGAACAACCAACCCAAAACCCAAGGGCTGCGGCTAATAAAATGCGATTCATAGGATTATGCCTACAAGTTGATGCTTAGTGTATGAACGATGAGCCTAAAGCACGAGATTGATGCAAAAAAGCCGCGATCTATCGCGTAAACGTGATTTTTGAAAGCCGTGCATCCTGATTTCGGGAATTCCAAGCTTCGCCGTATTCCAATAAAAACAGCGATCCATCCGGACCAAAAGCCATGTCCATCGGCCTGCTTAGCGTGGTTGAAGGCATAAACGATTCCATGTATTCGTAATTGCCTTCGGAATCCATGGTAACTACAAATAGCTTGTGCCTCATCCATTCGTGAACGAATAGCTTGCCTTCATAGTAACCGGGAAAGCCACTTTCTGGTGAAACCGGATGATATACTGGCCCTGCCATGGCGCTTCTGCCTCCTGTTTTTAACAACGGAAATTCCTTCGACTCACCGTACGGATACCAAATCCAAGCGGACTGAGCCGGCGGCAGTGTTTGGGTACCAGAGTTGTTGGGCGAATCGTTAATCGGAGCCATCACGTCATAGAGATCGCCGGACTGCTTTTTGACAAAGTCGTAGTTCGTGTAGGCCTTGTTATTTCCGATAAAGTAGGGCCATCCGTAAAACCCGGCGGCTCTAGCTTGATTAATTTCATCGTGTCCCGCTGGCCCACGGCCTTCCTTCGGATCAGTCGCATCGGGACCAATTTCACCCCAATACAGCCAATCGGTGGCAGGGTCGACGGAAATGCGGAATGGATTGCGGTTGCCCATCACGAAAATTTCTGGATGCCCGTCCACTCCATCAGCGAATAAATTGCCTTCGGGAACCCGGTACGTTCCGTCATCAAGCGGTTTGATGCGCAAAATCTTGCCTCGATAATCTCTGGAGTTGGCGCTCGTTCCCTGTGCATCCCACGGAGATCTACCTGGCGATTCGTCTGAAGGACTGTACCCGTCCGATGCAAACGGATTGATATTGTCCCCTGTGGAAACGTACAGATTACCTTTTGAATCGAACGCAATCGACCCGCCCGCATGACAACATTCGACTCGTTGAGTAGGGACACGCAGTAATACGATCTCCGAGGCTAGGTCGATCGTTGTTCCGTCGAACGTGAATCGTGAAAGGTGTTGCTCTGCAGTATCCCCAGGCACCGAATAGTATAGGTAAATCCATGCATTCGACGAAAAACCGGGGTCGAGCGCGATTCCCAAAAGTCCATCTTCCTTTTCAGAATACACAGGTATCTCAGCCGCAATGGTGTTTTTACTAGTGGCTGGGTCGATCAAATGAACACTTCCGTGGCGTTCGACCATCAGGACACGCCCATCTGGCAATGGAGCGAGTTCCATGGGTTCACGCAAATTATCAATCAGGACCTGTTGCGAAAACTGGGATTCTTTGGGGGTTTGAGTCGATTTTGGGCCGCCTTCCATGGCCCACCTAATTCCTTCTAATAGGTGCTTTAAAAAATTCGCATCCACCCACGTTTCCGCTCGATGCCCCATATTCGTATAAAAAGATCGCCCTCCATCGAACTCCTGTTTCCAGGAAACGGGGTGGGTAGTGCCCTCTGATGTGTCGTCACCCACGTTGTAGGACGTCTTATCAATCGAAACCAATACCTGTAGTTCGTCTCGAACCATTCGGTGATTGTACCATTCGTCGGAATGCATCCACGTTTGCGGCAAATGAGCTGTCGAGGCATCGTTTGTGTCCTCCACAATCAACTTTGCCTCTTGGATAGCCGGGTGGTTTACAAAATAACCGCCCACTAACTGTCCGTACCAAGGCCATTCATACTCCGTATCGGAGGCTGCATGTACGCCGACATAGCCTCCTCCACCTTGTACAAATCGTTGAAAGGCAATCTGCTGGGCGTCATCCAGCACATTTCCAGTTGTGCTCAAGAAAATGACTGCAGAATAGGGGGCCAGCCCTTCATCCGTAAAAATGGCAGGGTTTTCTGTTGAATCCACCTCGAAACCGTGTTCCAAGCCGAGGGACATTATAGCGCGCTTACCGTCTTCTATCGAGTCGTGTCGATACCCTTGGGTCATCGAAAAAACGAGGACTCTTTCGTCCTTTGAAACCAATTGATAGACGACAGCAGCGATTATGACAACTGCTAAAAGAGAGGCAGCAAGCGTGCGGTTCACGGGACTTAGGGGTTTAGTGGAAGAAATAGAAAACTAATCGATCACTGATCAGGTTACAAGACATTGGTGTTGCCCGAGGAGGGGTTTGAAAGCAAACCACGAAGAGAAGCAAACACCTTCCGTAACAACGCTCATCCAGAATCGATTGAACCGGGGGATTCAAAGCGGTATCATACCAGAATGGAATCAGCAAGCAATAAGGCAGCTTCGTCAGCTAAACGTCATTATTCAGTCGCCGTACTCGTTTCACTGGGGCTTTCGCTCTTGTTTTGGCTTGTTTTTGACATTTTTGACCTGGTCAGTTTCGTATTGTGGACAAGCATAGCCGCCCTATTAGGCACTTCAATCGGACTGGTTGTGGGCCGTAAGCTGTGGATTACCGTCGTTTCCACACTGTCCATTCAGACATTGATTCTAAGCATTCTTCTGTTGATTGGATGATTTGATTTCATGCAAAAAGACCTTCCTCGATGCCCCTGGTGTGGTACTGATCCACAATATGTCGAATATCACGACACCGAATGGGGCGTCCCCGTTCATGACGATCGGAAATTGTTTGAGATGCTGATTTTGGAGGGGGCGCAGGCAGGTCTGAGCTGGTCGACCATTTTGCATAAACGAGAAGGATACCGGGCCGCCTTTCTTCAATTCGATCCAATTAAAGTAGCAAGAATGACAGGAGAGGATTGCGAAGTACTTCGCCTGAATCCTGGAATCGTGCGAAACCGGTTGAAAATCGCTTCGGCGGTGACCAACGCTGAGGCCTTCCTTGCCGTTCAGAGAGAGTTCGGCGCTTTTTCCACTTATCTGTGGGCCTTTGTCGGGGACAAACCTATTGTAAACTCGCCTGGCAAGCTTGCCGATATTCCGGTGGAAACCCCGCTTGCTGTTAGCATCAGTAAAGATTTAAAACGAAGGGGATTCAAGTTTGTAGGCCCAACAATAATTTACGCCTATTTACAAGCGGTCGGCGTGGTCAACGATCACATCAAGAGTTGCTTTCTACACCGTAAAACGACCTGAAATAACGGCTCGTAGTTTTTTAATAGCGTGCGGAAAGAATTGAAAATCGGCCCAAATGCCATCAAAAGGCCATCAAAATGCCATTTTCAAGCAAAGCCTAGCTCAGGACTTTCACGTAGCCATCTATGTCTTCTAAAACAGAGCCAGTGCCTCGAACTACGGCCGTAAGCGGGTCTTCTGCCACGTAAACCGGCAAGTCGACGCGTCCTCGGATCATGGAGTCCAATCCCTTCAACAAAGCCCCGCCACCGGTCAGCATAATACCCCGCTCCAAAATGTCAGCGCCCAATTCTGGAGGCGTACGCTCTAAGCATCGAATGACTGCCGCGGCAATTTGACTTACGGGTTCGCGCAACGCTTCGCGCACGTCTTCGGACGATATCGTCCGGATTTTTGGAATACCACTTACCAAATCTCGTCCTTTGACCGATAGCTCTAGTTCTGGCTCCAGTTCAATGGCACTACCAACTTCCTTTTTGATGCGTTCAGCCGTTCGGTGACCGATCAACAAGTTGTGATTGCGCTTGAAATAGTGCACAATCGCGTTGTCGAGTTCATCACCACCCACTCGGATGGACTCGTCAATAACGATACCGGACAAAGCAATTACGGCAATCTCCGTCGTACCGCCTCCAATATCGACAATCATATTGCCAACGGGCTCAGCCACGTTGAGTCCAATTCCGATGGCCGCCGCCATGGGCTCATCAATTAGATGCACCTGACGCGCTCCTGCATGCTCAGCAGAGTCACGGACGGCTCTTTTTTCAACTTCAGTGATGCCACTAGGAACACAAACCACCATGCGACGAATGGCCGAAAGCCAATTGGTCTGCACTTTGCGAATGAGCTGCCTGATCAACTGCTCCGCAACTTCAAAATCAGCAATTACGCCGTCCTTCAATGGGCGAATCGTTTCGATTTCTCGATGGGTACGCTCATGCATCTGTTGCGCTTCATGACCCACCGCGATCACTTTCCTGGTTGTTCGATTTAAGGCAACAATTGAAGGCTCATTTAGCACAATACCGCGACCTTTGATATAAATCAAAGTGTTGGCTGTACCTAAATCGATGGCAACGTCAGTGGAAAAATTGAACAGACCCATGAGGGATGAAATGCGAAAATGCGAGCAGAAAAAAGTCGAAATGCTGCAACCCAGAATCGGAGATGATTGAATCAGCAAACCCGGGAATTAGAGCAGTCTGATAATACGCATCAAACCCCTTGATTCCAATGTTCAAGGGGGAGAACTAGAAGATAGAAATTGGTATGTTTGAACGTCCATCTCGTCTTCTCGTTGATCAAGGTTGAGTCGGTGATATTGGACTTTTAAAGGGGAATTTTTATGAGCAAGAAAAAAGTTTGGTTCGTCGGCTTATTGCTTGTCCTGATGGCAATTGTAAGCCTAGGAATTTTTAAACCAACAGCCACAATTACATCCTCTTTTACCGTTCGTAGGAGTGCTGCCACAGCTTTCCGCGTTTTAACGACGTCCTCAACCATTCCGATGCTGGTAGATAAAGTTTCGACTGTGGAGCCACTGGTAGAGCATGATCAACAAATAGGGAATCGATATCGAGTCCTAGAAGGAGATGTAGAACCCCCGAATGAATATGAGATTGAGTTAACCGGTTTTTTAGAGATGGAGCAGGTCGCCTATACGTTTTCAAGACCACACGTTCAGACCGTGGTCAGCTACGAATTATTGCGAACAGCGACCGGTACGACCATTGAAGTGTCTCGTCAGATTATTCCATTAAGCTGGTGGCGTCGTTCTTTTTTAATGATTTTACAAGATAGCGAGGCCAAGGCCCAGATTCGAATTAACGATGAGTTGAAACGACTTATTGAAACTAGTCCGGAATCGCTTATTGGAGATTGGATTTCATCGGGCCCCGACGGACAAGAACAGATGTTTTCTTTCCGAAGTGATGAAAAAGCAGATTGGCGGGTGGCCATAGGAGCTGCCGTTTATCCAATTACTGATCTTGTGTGGAAACGGGAGTCTTCGGTTCAGCCGGAATTGCTGGATCTAAGCGGATTTACAGCCGGACCGCTTAGGGGGCTTACTCTTTTCGGAATCATAGACATGTCCCGACTAGATACGCTCATTTTCGACGCAGAAGCCGGACTTCCTGACGATGATCGGGTTCGTCCGATGGCGTTTACAGAATCCGCTGTTACCTACGTGCGCATTCGCTAGATCGATCGACAAAACACTTGGCTAAGCTTGCTCAAAAAGTCTTCAGCTCAACTGTGGAGAACCCGATTTTTTAAAATCTGGTCGATTCGGCCTAAATCTTCGACAAATCTAGGGTCCGTATCAATGCGGGCTTGGATAGCTTTGCATGCGTGGATTACGGTCGAATGATCCCGACCACCAAATCGCCTTCCGATGGCTTCCAGGGAATGCTGTGTCATCAACTTGCAAAAATGCATAGCAACTTGACGAGCATCTACGATTGGTCGTTTCCGACTCTTACCTATGAGCAGATCAGGGCTCATGGTGTAGTATTCGGCCACAATATCTCTGATTTGTGACGCAGAAATGCTTTTCCTGGTCCGATTGTCAATCTGATCCTGAAGCGCTTCCTGAACGAAAATCAAATCGATCGGACGTTTGGTAATTTGCTGAGTGGCAAGCAAACGGTTAAACGCTCCTTCCAGAAGCCGAATATTGTCTTTTACGTTGTACGCGATGTAATCAATGACTTCGCCAGAAAGGTCCAGACCATTATCCAACGCGTGTTTGCGCAAAATAGCCGTTCGAGTCTCCAAATCGGGCGGTTGGACATCGGCCGAAAGTCCCCAACGAAATCTCGATAGTAAACGCTCTTCGATTCCGGCTATTTCAGCTGGACTTCTGTCGGCACACAAAATAATCTGCTTGCCGCGTTGGTGAAGATCGTTGAACAGGTGGAAAAACTGCTCTTGGGTTTTCTCTTTGCCGCCAAAAAATTGGATGTCATCCACAATGAGCACATCAATTTGGCGGAACGAATGAGTGAATTCGACCAGCGTATTGTTTTGAATAGCATGGACAAAACAATTCGTAAATGCTTCGCTCGTCAAATACAAGACCTGCGCGCGAGGATGTTGTCCGACAATGTGATTCCCAATGGCATGGGCTAGGTGGGTCTTGCCGAGACCAACTTTTCCGTAAATCAAAAATGGATTAAAACTGGTCTCACCTGGACGATTGGAAACGGCCACTCCCGCGCTGCGAGCCAATCGGTTGCAGTCTGCTTCAATGAAAGAGTCAAACGTATACTTCGGGTTAAGCGTTCTGGGAAGGGCTCCCGGTAGCGTTTCTGCCCGAATGGTGAAAGGAGGTGTAGGTCCTGACTCTTTCCTACTTGGCTGGCCGCCTCTAAAATTGTCGCCCTGAGCCGAAGACGGCTTATATCGATTTAATTCAGCAGAACTCTGTCTCGGACCTTTAGACGCGTTGTCCGATAGTTCGGCGGAATTAGCCTTATACGAGCGCGAAGCTGATTCGTGGACGGCCTCGACAACCTGGTCTCGGGCAATAATAAAACTATAAGAAGCTCCTTTACCTGCGCTTTTTTCTACAGTTGTTTGAATAAACGAACCGTATTCACGGTCCACCCAATCGCGATGAAATTCTGAAGGGACGCTAAGCGTAACGTGAACGGCGTTGCCGGCGTCGGTGCAAGAAACAAACTGTACTGGCTGAAGCCAGGTCTGAAACTGTTGAGCTGGAATCGTAGAAGCCAGTTCATCTTTTTGCTGAAGCCATGACCTTTCGAGTGGTCTTTCCATGAAGCAGATGCAATCAATAAAAAAAGTGGGTGTGGAATCGGGTGTCTCTATGGTAGGCAGAATTTGCTCCGTTTGGCAACTCGAAAACGGGGGTATTTATCCACTCCCAACACTACTTATCAACAGAGCGAATGTGGGAAAAAAAAGATGGGTTTATTTTACAAATTCACAAGCTTTTTCGATCCGTTTGTGATATGGAAGGTGGTCAAAAAGGAAGAATGAAATCCAGGCGAAGAAGAATTTAGATTCCAAATCCCAATAAGATTTCAGCCGTGTGATCCTTCGATTTTGGCTTATTAATGACTTTTTTGATGAAACCTTGTTCATTAATCAAATAGGTCATCCGCTTGGTACCCATGTACTTGCGTCCAAAAAGCGTCTTCTCTCCGTATACGCCGAAGGCCTTCAGCATAACCTGTTCGGTATCGGCAATTAGAGGGAATGGCAACGTGTATTTACCTGCAAAATTCACATGTTTGTACACAGAATCGTCAGATACCCCAATGATGGAAATTCCGGCATCTTTTAGGCTCTTAAAATGATCACGCAAATTGCAGGCTTGCGTGGTACAAGTGGGCGTGTTGTCTCGTGGGTAGAAGTAAACGGCGTATCGCTTTCCCGCAAAATCAGCGGACGAAATCACCTTTCCGTCCTGGGTTTTACCTGAAAAAAACGGTGCGGGGTCACCTTCCTGCAGAGGCTCGGGGAAAGACATAAATATTCGGATGAGAAATGAGATCATAAGCCAAACCTACTGGAAGGAACGGCGGGGGTTTCAGCGAAAGGGTCTTATCGAATTTGATTAAAATTAAATTAGAACGAGACCTTTATTGCATTGGAAATGAATTGCATGAAGGGTGATCCCGCTTTCCAGGTTTCTGCCAGAAGCGGCAAAAAGTCTGGACGAAGAGCAACGTCTTGTTCAAACTCAGCGACCGCCATAAAATCCTTACGCTTTAGATCTATGACGAGGTCGTGATTGGCATCCACACCCAGTGGAGGACGCTTCAGCGAGTCTCCCTTTAATTCCAGTCCCGAAGAAACTGCGGCATCGCGAACTTTTTGCCACCGGCCTCCATCCTCCAGAATAGCGGAGCGGATCTGATTTAGAACCGGATTTTCAGGCTGCCAAATGCCTAACCCGACAAATACGTTGCCAGGCTCGATATGCAAATAATATCCGGGTGCGTGAACGTCTTTGGCCGAACTATGACGAAACTGAATAGCCGCATGTGTTTTGTAGGGGTCCTTGTTGTCTGAAAAGCGAACATCTCGGTGAATTCTAAAAAAGGACCCGCCGGAAGCTTTTGGAATTGCAAGAAAATGCGGACTAATGTCAGCCAGAAGTGGGCTGAAATCCGCTATTAAATCCAGCAGAGGCTCTTTTACGTGCTTTTCGTATCGCTTCTTGTTGAGGGCAAACCAATCCCGGTCATTATTTGCTTTTAGTTCTCGTAAAAAGGCAAATAATTCAGGTGTGATGTATGGATTTGGCATTCTGAAGGACAATTTGGATGTGGAGCGAAGGGGAGAAGGGAAACAAATTGGGATCGATTTTAGACTTCCGGCCATCAATTCCGCGTTATTGACTAGGTCCGCTTGGTACCTGCAAGCTTGGCACCGAAAAGGGCAGACGGGATAGGAGCTGCGATTCCAAGTATCCACATCCACGCTGGATGGGGAATCATGATCATCGTGCCTATTCCTGCACACATCAGTAATAAACCGGTAATAATGCTTGGAAGGCTTCCTTCCGAATTATCCACCTTTTTCGCTACAAAGCCGCCGACGAGTGCGCCCAAAATCCAAGCTATTAAAACGGCAACTATGGCCGCAGTTGGAATGGAATCCATGATCTGGGCCAAATCTTCAGGATTGGTGACGTCAACTCCTGTTGGGGGTGGCCAAATCGTGTGACTGACGGCTTCGATAGCAAACACGACAACGAAGCCAGAAGCTATTCCGGCTAACACAGACAAAGCTTTTTTCATAGCATCCTCAACTTGTTTTGATTTCAAACGGATTCAATAGACAAAACCCAACTTGCACATTGAACCGGGGAAATGCAATATGTGCGCAAACGACGGGGTTTCTAAACACGAAGACGACTATGAATCAGCGTTCTTCGCTTTAGATTTACCAAAATGGTTCACGATTAAGTGGGCAAGGTGCGTTCCTACTTCCCGGGACAAATCATCCACAGGCGCCTCACGCACCCTTTTAACAGATCCAAAGACGCGAATGAGTTTTTTTGCGGTTTTTGGCCCTATTCCTTCGATTTCTTCCAATTCATTTTGAAGCGTGCTTTTGGTTCGTTGTTTGCGCTGAAAGGTCACTGCAAAACGGTGAGCCTCATTCCGCGTTCGCTGGAGAAGCTGTAGAGAAGCACTGTCTTTTGGGATGATTACGGATTCTGTATCACCCGGAAAAAAAACCTCTTCTAGACGTTTGGCCAAGCCCACAACGGGGAATTTACCGTAAGCCTCGACTTCGTCAAGTGCCAGGACTGCGCTGGATAGCTGCCCCTTTCCGCCGTCAATGACAACTAAATCAGGCCACGGTCCGTTTTCTTGAACCATTTTTGAGTATCGGCGGCCGACTACTTCGCGCATGGACTGAAAATCGTCGGAAACGCCACCGCCAACCGTTTGGACTTTAAACGTCCGATACTCCGACTTTTTCGGGATCCCATCTACAAACACCACGCACGAAGCCACGACGTCGGTGCCTCCGAGGTGAGAAATGTCAAAACATTCAATGCGCCGTGGTAGTCTCGGAAGCGAAAGGTCGGCTTTTAATTTGGTCACGGCATGCGGGACCTTTCCTTCGTTCTTCTTTTGACGCGCCACCTTGTATTCCTCGAGCATCAACTGAGCATTTTTCTCGACGATGCCTATCAGTCCGGCTTTATCCCCACGTTGCGGGACGACAAACGTGACCTTTTTGCCTTTTTTCTCCTTCAAAAGCTCTTCGACCGGCCCTAAATCGGCGCACGAAACCGACAGCACCACTTCGTCAGGAAAAAACGACGATTCGGTGTAATATCGTTCGACGACCATTTGCATCAGTTCCTCTTCCGGCGATTCATCGATCCGGGTCAAGTACTGCGTTCTACGACCAACGATTTTGCCGTCGCGCATTTGAAAGGTGATGCCGCAAGCTGCATTTTCCTCCCGATCCACATGCAGTGCAAATAAGTCGCGATCGGCCAAGTCCCCGGCGACGACTTTTTGCCGCTCTGAGTACTTTTCGAGTGCTTGAACCTGGTCACGAAGCTTTGCGGCTTCCTCGAATTGCATGTTTTCGGACATGCGCTTCATTTCATCCTTGAATAGCGCTACCAGCGTCGTTGTTTTACCATTCAATAGCTGCTCAACCTGTTTGATGGTTGAAGCATAACTTTCCTTCGATTGAAGCCCCACACACGGAGCGTCGCATTTTTTTATGTGATATTGAAGGCAAACCTCGTATTTACCGGCTCGAATCGGCTCCGGAGCGAGGTTCAAAGAACACGTGCGCAGCCGAAAAATGGATCGGATCGTATCCAACATGATTCGCATGCTGCGAACTTCCGTGTAGGGGCCAAAATATTTGGAGCCGTCTTTTCGAGGCTGCCTGGTAGGAAAAACACGAGGAAACGGCTCGTGTTTAATACAGATATAGGGATAGGTCTTATCGTCCCGAAGGTTGATGTTATACCGGGGCCGGAGGCTTTTGATGAGGTTGTTTTCGAGGAGCAGGGCCTCAACTTCGGTGTCGGTTACAATGACTTCGACATCCCAAATTTTGGAGACTAAAATTTTAAGGCGGCCTTCCCGATTTCGACTGTCGTGGAAATAGGAGTTAACCCGGGCTTTGAGGTTTTTAGCTTTTCCAACATAGAGCACTTTTCCGTCTTCATCTTTGTGCTGATACACTCCGGGCTGAGTGGTTAAACGAGCCAATTTTTCAGCTAATTCCGAATGCATGAGTGCGAGTTTAGATGTAGACTTGAAGTTCGATTAACCCTTCGACCGATTGAAGGTTCAGGAGCAACTGACCCACTTTGATCGGTAATCTTCTCGACCCAACACGGACTATTGTTCGCCACGATCATGTCGGCCTGTTTGCCCTCAAATAGGGGTTTGATAACTACCAGAAAAGCATAACGCCGTTCAAACGATCAATAGGCTTTGGTATGAACGCCTTTGACTGCCCGACCCGACGGGTCAGCAGAGCCGGCGAAGGATGCGTCCCATGCTAATGCTTCCGGCGTACTACAAGCCACCGACTTGCCACTAGGCACACACCTTGCCGCCGATTCCGAAGGGAAATGTTCTTCGAACATCGACCGGTAGAAATATCCCTCTTTGGTGTCAGGAGGATTAACGGGAAATCGAAACGAAGCCCGGCTCATTTCCGCATCCGACACACGCACGGCAGCGTGCTCTTTGAGCTGATCAATCCATCCATATCCCACACCGTCAGAGAATTGCTCTTTCTGTCGTTTGACAATGACTTCCGGCAGCATATCTGCAAAAGCATCCCTCAAAATCTGTTTTTCCAATTTGCCCGGTTGAATCATTTTAGCACTGGGGCTCAGCGTCATGGCCGTTTCCAAAAACTCCAGATCCAAAAACGGAACGCGGGCTTCGATTCCCCAAGCGGCCATACTTTTATTAGCACGGGCGCAGTCAAACAGGTGCAAGCGTTCAATCTTGCGGACCGTTTCTTCGTGAAACTCGCGGGCGTTGGGAGCCTTGTGGAAGTATAAATATCCTCCAAATATCTCATCGGCGCCCTCGCCGGAGAGCACCATCTTGATTCCCATCGCTTTAATTTTGCGAGCCATTAGGTACATCGGGGTGGAAGCCCGAATGGTCGTGACATCATAGGTTTCAATATGATAGATCACGTCCCTGAGTGCATCGAGGCCTTCTTGAACGGTAAACGTGAGTCCATGGTGCACGCTCCCGATGTGGCTCGCGACTTTTTTGGCGGCCTCCAAATCTGGGCTTCCTTCGAGCCCGATTGCAAATGAATGAATGCGGGGCCACCAAGCTGGCGATGAATCATCGTCTTCAATACGATTCGCCGCATACGTGCAGGCCAACGCTGCAATGATGGAGGAATCGAGCCCCCCCGAGAGCAGCACTCCGTATGGAACATCACTCATCAGTTGCCGATGAACGGCGTCTGACAGGGCTTTTCGGACTATTTGAGGGTCTTCCGGACCATTAGACACAGCGTCAAATGAAGCCCATTTTCGGTCAAAATAGGAAGCGGTTTGCGACCCGTTGGTACTGTCGAGCACATGTCCGGGGGGAAATGGAAATACTTTTGGGCAATCCGATTCCAATGCTTTGAGTTCAGACGCGAAATAGACGTTTCCTTTGGAATCGTAACCCGAATAAAGCGGGATGACGCCAATAGGGTCCCGCGCGACAAAATATTGCTTTTGAACGGTGTCCCAGAGAACAAACGCAAATATGCCGTTCAAATGCCGAACACAGTCTAAACCATACTTGATGAACAAAGGGATGATGACTTCGCAGTCAGACTCGGTCTGGAAGGCGTAATCAGCCAAGTCAGAACGCAGTTTTCGGTGATTGTAAATCTCGCCGTTTACGGCCAAAACATAACGTCCATCAGGACTCACGAGCGGTTGAGAACCGTGGGTAAGGTCAACAATCGAGAGTCTTTCGTGGGCTAAAATGGCCGCATCATCACTAAAAATGCCGGACCAATCGGGGCCACGGTGTCGCTGCCTTTTGCTCAATTCCAAAGCCCTTTCACGCAGCGTGGAACGGGGTCCTATAGGACCAAAAATGCCAAGAATAGAGCACATATATTTGGAAAAATCTTTGTTGGATCGCCCAGAAAATTTAAAATGCCTTACAAAATAGCCCTGAAAACGAAGGATTTAGCGCCAACGTTAAAAATTGTTAATCGCGTTGGATACCTTATATATGCCAAAATCGATTTGGTAGCGCTTCCAGAATCTTCACACAACAAAAAGGTTGACTTATGCCTCAAAACAAGCGTAAAATGGCACCAGATCAACAAAAACCCGCCAATGCGGGAAAACATGTCTTTGACGTCGAAATCTATTACGCCATTTGAAGCCCACCGACTCGGCCTATTGCCTGTGTCGGGACGATCGGTTGCTCCGGCTATTTCGACTTCTTCTTTATTGATTGACGTTCTCGTGACACTTCCTGCGCTCGGCGTGGTCGTGCTCGTGATTACCATTATTCTCAGCATTCTAACAAGCTGAACTAACGTCAATCCTATTCGCTGAAGAGCATATCAAAATGGGGTTGACACCACCCCAAAAAGATACGCTTCATGGCCAAACGTCTAAGTGATACGATAAAAAAAGGATACACCCGGGCTCCTCATCGGAGTTTGTTGCGTGCTACTGGGGCAATCCTTGACGATTCCGATTTTGAAAAGCCGTTTGTGGGCGTGTGCAACTCGTACATAGACCTGATTCCCGGTCACGTGCACTTGCAGGAGTTTGGGAAAGTGATCAAAGCAGGCATCCGTGAAGCCGGCGGCGTTCCCTTTGAATTTAATACCATTGGTGTAGATGATGGTATCGCGATGGGACACTTGGGGATGCGGTTTTCGCTCCCGTCCCGCGAATTGATTGCTGATTGTGTCGAAACCGTGGTTCGCGCACACTGCCTAGACGCGATTATCTGTATTCCCAACTGCGATAAGATCGTCCCAGGCATGCTCATGGGGGCGCTCCGGTGCAACATTCCCACCATTTTTATTTCCGGCGGACCAATGAAAGCCGGTCAGCTCGACGACGGTACCAAAATTGATCTAGTATCCGTGTTCGAAGGGGTTGGACGGTTTCAAAAGGGTGATATCGATGAAAAACAGCTGGCTGCTTTAGAACAACATGCTTGTCCGACCTGTGGATCTTGCAGCGGGATGTTTACCGCCAATTCCATGAATTGCATCATGGAAGCTCTGGGTCTTGCGCTTCCCGGAAACGGATCGATTTTGGCCGTTGATCCCCGCCGTTTAGTGCTAGCCAAATTAGCAGCCAAACGGGTTGTTGAATTGGTAGATGAGGATCTCAAACCCCGGGACATTTTCACCGATGCAGCTCTCGACGATGGTTTCGCCCTAGATATGGCCATGGGGGGGTCGACAAACACGGTTTTGCATATGCTGGCCGCTGCGTCGGAAGCCGGCCTGAATTACGATTTAGACCGAATCAATGCTATTTCGGCCAGGGTGCCCTATATCTGCAAAGTTTCTCCAGCCACTCCCGACGTACATATGGAAGACGTCGAAAACGCAGGAGGCATCTACGCGATACTAGCGGAGTTGGATCGGGCGGGTCTTCTGAACTCAAACCGCCCTACGGTTTCCGGAAAGACATTGAAAGAGTGCTTGGAAGGCGCAGTTAATCTCCGGCCAGATGTGATTCGGTCCGTTGACGATCCATTCAAAAAAACTGGGGGATTGGCGGTTCTTTTTGGTAATCTCGCTCCTGATGGTTGTGTGGTTAAAACAGGCGCCGTTTCCGAGGACATGCAAACGTTTTCGGGACCTGCTCGCATTTTTGAGAGCCAGGACGCCGCAACAGAAGGCATTTTATCCGGTTGCGTGCAGGATGGAGAGGTTTTGGTTATCCGGTACGAGGGGCCGAAAGGAGGCCCTGGTATGCCCGAAATGTTGCAGCCGACATCTGCGCTAGCCGGCATGCGCCTCGACAAAAAGGTGGCCATGATCACCGATGGTCGGTTTTCGGGGGGTACCCGGGGACTATCTATTGGGCACTGTTCGCCTGAAGCGGCCGCCCGGGGTCCGATTGCAGCTGTGGAGCCCGGCGATATCATTACCATCGACCTCCCCAATTCCAGCATCACCCTAGATATTTCCGACCAGGAATTGGTTTTTCGCCTTTCCCAACTTCCTGAATTCGAAAGCAAAGTCAAAGGAGGATATCTCGAACGATATGCCTTCATGGTTTCGAGCGCTTCGACCGGAGCGGTTTTAAGACTCCCTGAATCATCCACATTGGCCACCGTTTCGGCATAACAAACTTACTTTTATCCAAAGAGATGACTACAACATCAACCCTAGTTGAACGCCCTACCGATCTTAGAAAGACCCAAAAGTCTTCGGAAGCTGCTTACCAGAAGGACGCTCGGATTGGAGGCGGTCTGATGACTGGCGCTGAGATTTTTATTCGATCGCTCGAAGCGGAAGGAGTAGAAATCGTCTTTGGCTATCCCGGAGGGGCCGTGATCGGGATTTATGACACTATGCACCGCCTCAATCCAACGTTTAAACACGTATTGGTGCGTCACGAGCAAGGTGGAACGCATGCTGCGGAAGGGTATGCTAAATCCACTGGAAAGGTGGGAACGGTCTTGGTGACATCGGGCCCGGGGGCCACGAACTGTGTAACTGGAATTGCAGATGCCTACATGGACTCCATTCCATTGGTGGTTTTCACGGGTCAAGTTCCTACTAAGCTCATCGGAAACGACGCATTTCAAGAGTGTGATATGATCGGTGTTACGCGGAGTATTACCAAACACAGTTTCTTGGTTCGCGACGTCCGGGATTTGGCTTCAACCATCAAAAAAGCGTACTACATCGCTGGAACGGGACGCCCGGGCCCGGTTGTGGTAGACCTTCCGAAAGACATGTTGATGGCATCCGCGCCATTTCATTACCCGACATCCGTTTCTATTCGGGGTTACTCGTTTGTTCAAAAGGGCAATGCTCAACAGATCAAATTGGCGGCTGAAATGATCCAAGAGTCCAAAAAGCCCTTGTTTTATGTCGGGGGTGGGACCATTATTTCGGGGGCGGCTGAGGTTTTGACACGTATTGCCCGCTATACGAATATCCCCGTTACGACGACCCTCCACGGTCTTGGCTCATTTCCAGAAAACGATCCGTTGTCCGTCGGGATGCTTGGTATGCATGGAACGTGGTTTGCAAACAAAGCTGTCCAAAACACCGATCTATTGATAGCGGTTGGCGCCCGATTTGATGACCGGGTCACCGGCAAGATTGAAGCGTGGGCACCACATGCTAAAATCATCCACATGGACATTGACCCGGCATGTATTTCGAAAAACGTGCCAGCAAACTGTCCCATTTTGGGCGATGTCAAGCTCGTCCTCGAGCAACTGGAGCCGCTCGTTGAGCCTAAAGACACGACGGATTGGATGGTACAAATTGAAAAGTGGAGAACCGAATGCCCCATGGATTTCAAACGGGATGGGAAGCTCCGACCCCAGGAAATTATTCGCGCCTTGAGGGACAAAACGGGTGGACATGCCACCGTTGTGACCGATGTAGGGCAAAATCAAATGTGGGGCGCCCAGTTTTTCACCTACATCCATCCCCGGACACACATCACATCGGGTGGCCTCGGGACTATGGGCTTCTCGCTTCCTGCGGCCATGGGGGTTGCATTTGGTCAAAAAGGAGGTGGTTTGCCTGTTATTTCAATCAACGGAGACGGCGGTGTCCTGATGAACATTCAGGAGCTTGGAGTAGCTGCCGCACACAAATTGCCTTTGAAGGTGGTCATTCTCAACAATTCATATTTGGGTATGGTCAGGCAGTGGCAAGAGCTCTTTCACGGAGAACGCTACAGTCACACGGACTTGTCGACTACGAACCCCGACTTTGTTCGGCTTGCTGAGGCTTTCGGATGCGTCGGTTTACGATGTGAACGGCCTGAAGATATTCAAGCAACGATAGACGCCGCATGGGAGGTCCACGATCGACCCGTCGTCATGGAATTTAAAGTCATTATGGAAGAAAAAGTGTTTCCGATGGTGCCATCCGGCGCTACCACAGACGAAATGATCACGGCATCCGAAGAAGACATCAATTAACATGACAATGCAAACCCAAACAGCGGGGATGGGCCTGACCCCCCAACAAGTTTTTAGAAAACAAGCGGCCGGAGAATCGATCCATCCGGACGGCCAAGATGTCCTCCAACGGCATGTATTGACGGTGTTGGTCGAGAATGGCCTAGGTGCTTTGAATCGGGTGGCCAACCTGTTTTCCCAACGAGGCTTCCATCTCGAAAGTGTTTCCGTTGGCGAAGCCAAGGACCAGTCGCTTCGGCGCATGACTCTTGTTACGACGGGCAATGACCGGATGATTGGCCAGGTCCTTCGCCAACTAAACAATTTAGTGGACACGATTGAAGTTGAAGACGTCACGCATCTTGACCATATCGAACGCGAACTGTGTTTGGTACAAGTGAGATGTTCTGCGTCGGAGCGCCACGTTTTGATCGGCGTCGTCGACATTTTCAGGGCCACTGTTGTCAACATTACGCCGGACAGCCTGACTTTTGAAGTAACCGGCCCGCCCGCCAAAGTCAACGCTTTCATTGGCATGATGCGCGATTACGATGTTCTCGAAGTCGCTCGCAGTGGCCGAGTGGCCATGCGGAGAGAGCTTGCCTTCGAGCATTAATACCCTCATTGGCGCACCATAAGCGCAGACCTTCATTTTACAAGATCATTACAGAGTTAGAATTATGAAAATGCATTACGACGCAGATCTCGGTCTCATTCAAAACAAAAAAGTAGCCGTGATTGGCTATGGCAGTCAGGGGCATGCTCATGCCCTCAACCTGCACGAGAGCGGGGTACAAGTAGTGGTGGGGCTTCGAGAAAATTCCCCTAACCAAGCCGAAGTAAGGGCTAAAGGCCTAGAAACAATGTCTGTATCCGAAGCTGCACAATGGGCAGATGTTGTGATGATTTTAATACCAGATCAAATCCAGAAGTCGGTTTATAACGAGTCGATCGCACAGCACATGACCCCGGGTAAAGCGTTGGCGTTTGGGCACGGATTTAACATCCACTATGGACAAATTACACCGCCGCCTGGAGTAGACGTGTTTATGGTCGCCCCCAAATCTCCTGGACATTTAGTTCGCCGCACGTTTGTGGAAGGAAAAGGTGTGCCGTGCCTAGTCGCGGTTGCGCAAAACGCTACCGGAACTGCCAACGACTTAGCCCTTAGTTGGGCTAAAGGAATTGGGGGTATGCGTGCTGGAGTGATTGAGACCAATTTCAAGGACGAGACCGAGACCGACCTCTTTGGTGAGCAGGCTGTACTTTGTGGAGGCACCGAGGCGCTCGTCAAGGCAGGGTTTGAAACCTTGGTTGAAGCGGGATACGAGCCTGAATTAGCCTACTTTGAATGCCTTCACGAACTGAAATTGATAGTAGACTTATACTACGAGGGCGGTTTGGAATTGATGAACCGTTCGGTTAGCGATACCGCTGAGTACGGTGGATATTCGCGAGGAAGCCGGGTAATTACGGCCGAGGTCAAGAAGGAGATGAAGAAGATTTTGGGCGAAGTCCAAAGCGGAGCCTTTGCTCGGGAGTGGATTGCCGAGTGCGACGCTGGGTGGCCCAATATGTCCAAACTTCGATCTGCCTCCCACAACCATCCCATGGAAACGATTGGCAAACAACTTCGGAATATGATGTCCTGGATTCGAAAAGAGGCCCCCTCGAAAGAAGTGAAGGAAAAAGGGACGTCAGTTTCGGCCTAAAGCGAATTAGAAAAAGAATGAATTCCTCCAAACACATTGTTTTGCTTCCGGGCGACGGCATAGGTCCGGAAGTGACAGCTGCAGCTCAAAAGGTATTGGAACAGGTCGGCTTGAAGTTTGATCTGGCTTTTACTTTTGAAAAGCGTTTGTTTGGAGGCGCTTCTATCGACCAAAGCGGCCTTCCCTTGCAAACTGAGGTGCTTTCCGCCTGCGAAAAAGCCGACGGAATCTTAATGGGGGCCATTGGTGGGCCGAAATGGGATCATTTGAACGGCCAGGATCGACCCGAAGGGGGTTTACTTGCTCTTCGGTCAGGACTTGGGGTTTTCGCAAACTTGCGACCGGTGTCCGTTCCTGCGTCGCTAGCCCATCTTTCAGTGTTGCCAGCCGAGAAAGTGACAGGTGCAGACATATTGGTGGTCCGTGAGCTAATCGGAGGCATTTATTTTGGTAAGCCCCGCGTGTTGGAAGCGGATTATGCGCTCGACACCATGATTTACACCGTCCCGGAAATCGAACGAATCACGCGGGTGGCGTGCATCTGGGCTCGTAAGCGCAAGGGAAGAGTCACTTCTGTGGATAAAGCGAATGTGCTGGCGGTTTCCCGCCTTTGGCGGG
>JAQBZH010000010.1 GCA_027622005.1 Bacteroidota bacterium
CTGGCCGCACAGTATGAGGTACACCCGAATCAAATAACAACCTGGAAGAAACATCTCCTGAGCGGTGCTCCGTGATCTTAGACGCAGGATGTGGTTTAGGTTACAAAGCTGCATGGTTTGCTGAAATGGCGCCAAATGCTCTTGTTGTTGGTATGGACTTTTCTGACTCTGTAGCAATTGCTGCTTCCATTTATAAACACATTCCAAACTTGTTTTGGATTAAAGGTGATATTTCAAACACAGGCTTTAAAAGTGATTCGGTTACCTATGTAAGTTGTGATCAGGTCATTATGCATACCGAAAATCCGGAATTAACCTTCTCGGAACTTGTTCGAATATGCGCAAAACCCAATGGGCAAGTAGCGTGTTATTTCTATGCCAAAAAGGCTCTTCCAAGAGAGTTGCTAGACGATTATTTCAGAATAGCATGCAAAGACCTGACAAATGAAGAGCTTTGGACCCTCTCCGAGCAACTTACGGATCTTGGAAAGAGACTAAGCGAGTTAAACATAGTTTTCGACTCCCCTGACATACCTCTTTTGGGGATTAAAGGTGGCAGTTATGACGTTCAGCGATTCATTTATTGGAATTTTTTAAAATGTTTTTGGAATGAATCACTAGGGCAAGAGACATCTGTTGCCACTAACTATGACTGGTATAGTCCAAGCAATGCTCGGAGATTTAGCGAGCAGGAGGTAAGAGAATTGGTCCATTCTAACGGATTTAGCGAATTATGTTTTCACATAGAGGAAGCATGCTTTTCCGGCAGATTTATTAAGTCGGCAGGCTGATATTTGTATTGAAGCGACAGATTCAAAGTTAAACATATTGTCCGGTTAACGACTCTTTGCCTCCCTGAAAAGGTAAAGAGTCGTTTGCCGAAGGTTGGTCTAACCTCAGTTGGAGCGAAAAAATCTTTGATTATAAATGCTTTTACTTTTGGGAAATATCCGATCTGAAATTCAGCGTTTTAAAACAGTTACTTTTCAAAAAGTATTATGTCTTACTTTTTGTCCTGATTAAAGAGGAACCATTGACGATTCAACACAAAGTCTGTACAAGATGCATATACGATCATCGTGTTTCTTCCATATCGTTCGACGATTTTGGAGTTTGCAATTATTGTCACCAAGTGGACAGCCTCACAGAACAGTATGGGACTGGTTCTGAAAAAGGAAGGAAAGAATTTAAAGCGATTGTAGGTGAAATTAAACGAAGTGGAAAAGGTAAAAAATACGACTGTGTTGTTGGGGTAAGCGGCGGGACTGACTCCTCGTACATGATATATTTGGCGAAGGATTTAGGACTACGCCCACTAGCTGTTCATTATGACAATACCTGGAATTCAGCTATTGCAACTCAGAATATTTACAAAGTATTGCATCATGCAGATGTCGATCTGTATACGCATGTTGTTGACAACTCTGAAGCAGACGATATTTTCAAAGCTTTCTTTAAAGCGGGCGTAGCGGAAATAGAGGCGTCCACAGACCTGGCCTTGGCTGAAGTATTGTATCGAGCTGCTTGGAAATATGGTATTAAGTTCATTCTGGAAGGACATTCGTTTGTTACAGAAGGAATCAGCCCACTTGGTCGGAATTATTTCGATGGGAAATATATTTCTGCAATTCACAATCGGTATGGCAACCTTCCAATGAAGACTTATCCGTTAATGACCTTTAATCGATTTGTCTTTTGGTCATCCGTTGCCCGTATAAAAAAAATCAGACCTTACTGGTACCTCTCTTATTCCAAGGAAGATGCTCGTGCCTTCCTAGAAAAGAAGTGTGGTTGGCAATATTATGGTGGGCACCATTTGGAAAACAGAATGACGGCATTTTTCCATGGTATTTATGCACCACAGAAGTTCAATTCTGATTTTAGAAACAATACGCTATCCGCATTGGTCAGAAACAATATTATTAGAAGGGAAGATGCACTTAAAGAGTATAGTCGAGCTCCTGTTATTGAATATGAACTGGAAAAATATTTTAAGAAAAGACTTGAGCTAAGCGACTTGGAATATCAAAAAATAATGGATGCCCCACCGCGGTCATGGACTGAATTTCCAACGTATAAAAAGCGTTTTGAGCTCCTGAGGCCGGTATTTCGCGTTTTGGCTAAATCTAACTTGGTCCCAATGAGTTTTTATCTCAAATATTGTTTTCCAGTTAAGGAGGAAAAATGATAACGATTATTAATTACGGAATGGGAAACCTGGGATCCGTGCTCAACATGTGTAAAAGGATTGGGGCGCCAGCCAAAGTATCCGGGGATTTAGACGAGGTTTCGGCGGCCACCAAGCTAATCTTACCAGGTGTTGGTGCCTTTGACAATGCGATGAAGCGAATCTGCGATTTGGGATTATATGACGTCTTGGACCAGAAAGCGCGTTTTGAACAAATACCAATACTTGGTATTTGCCTAGGGATGCAGCTTTTAATGGAGGGGAGTGAAGAAGGAAAATTACCGGGGTTTGGATGGATTAAAGGTCATGCCAAGCTGTTTCCTTCTGCACTCGGTATAAAAGTGCCACATATGGGATGGAATCTGGTCAAAAAAACTAGACCTAGTCAATTAATAGATTCATTGGATGAAGACAGCCGATTTTATTTTGTGCATTCGTATTTTGTTCAGGCGGAGTCGCGATGGCAGCAGCTGGGTTTGATCCTAGAACGTATTTGGAAGGATTGACCAAAATGTTGGATGTTCTCGAGACTCAGCAGATTCCGGGCAGTTTTTACTTGGCGTCGTCCGAAGTCCATGCTTTCGAGGAACAGATGGTTCGAATGAGTCAATTGGGCGAGATCGGACTGACGGCTGAGAATGACTTTGTCCTATTCGGGCAACCAATGGAGGTCCAAAGAGACCGAATTTTAACGGCCCGTCGGCAGTTGGGAGTTCAGGAAATTCATGGGGTTTACCCACCCGCTGGATTTTTTGACGGCAACACTATTCGGGCCATGGAAGACATTGGAGGAGACTATTTACTGCTCCCATCGCAGCCCAGCATGGCTCCGGGAGTGATCGATTGGTGGGAGAAAGTAGACTATCGCGAACGACTCACGCTCGAAGACCTATTGCCGCCAGAAAAAGAGCAAATGCCGTTGTTTATTCCGGGTCAAGAGGGCGTGCCAACGACTCCAATGACCACAGAAGCTATTAAAAATCTTCCCGATCCACTATCCGTCATTCCGGTAACAGAAGGTCTCGCGCCAACTTTTAGCGCTTCTTACGAAATAGTGAGGAAGGCCAGGGGATACTACGTGCTGCCATACTATCCTGAAACCTACACTTCGCGATCACTGCAGGCCGCCAATTTTGAGGCTACCATTGCCCAGGCAAAGCGTGAAGGAGCCTGGATTGTCCCTGTTTCGAACGTTCTTACTTGGTGGCGAAAACGAGACCAGATTAGGCCCGTTATAGCCGCACTTGGGAAAGGTGAGATGCACCTGGACTTGATAAACGACAGCGTTTCGCCAATTAATAATTTGGTATTGGAAATCCGCGGGAATCGTGATCAATACGAAAACATGAAAATAGCAGGCGGACAGGGCAAAGTTATCTGGGTTGAAGAGACCGAAACTACCCTCGTATTTCTCCCCGAAATGGCGGTGGGCGTGAACCGCGTGACCCTGACCTGGTAACGTTTGTCTGCTGTGGCGATCTCGCCCGCTTCAAACGATCTGATCCTATCGAAACGGGCGCTTTTTAGTCAACATTTCCACCAAATTCTCCGTCCCCAAAGGGCCGTGGTGGTATAAAAAAGGCTCTCCGTGGCTGGCTCCAACTCGATACCCGTAATGCTTAGCGCGGGCTTCGTACCACTCCATGAAAGCCGGATTGGATATAAACGTTTCAGGTTCATCATCGCCCGGCACGTATGCCGGATTATAAACCTGTGATGTATAGGCCAGAACAGCCTTATTTCGAATTTCCCACGTTTTGGAAACGTCCACAACCACGGTCGGCGTAAATTCCATGCTTTGCATGTAATGCAGGACGTGATGGGGCCGCCAGACCGACTGAGGCGTCCCGCCGCCGCCAAACGTTTCTATTTTTGTGAGCCCGGACTGAAAAACGGCATCAATAATCAGCCGAGCGCCCGCTGGATGGTCGGGATGCCGACAATCCGGGGCTGGAATAAGGATGATATCAGGCTGCGTCGATCGAAGTTCACGAATGACGGCTAATCGATTTTCGCGGCTATTTTCAATATTTCCATCGGGCAACTGCAAGTTTACACGCCTGGTCACCCCCAAAATGGATGCTGCATTCGCTGCTTCAATGGCGCGAACTTCAACCGACCCTCGGGATCCCAATTCACCCCTTGTCAAATCCACGATCCCGACCTGGTACCCGTCTAAAATCATCTGGGCGATCGTGCCACCAGCGCACAATTCGACATCGTCGGGATGGGAGCCAAAGGCTAAAACATCAAATTTTGGACCTACACTCATATTTGGGCTCATTCTTTTCGCTGGGAAGCGTTAGCCGACAACAATATTGACCAGTCTACCAGGAACGTAAATCTCGCGCTGAATTTCCTGGTTTTCAAGGTGGCGGGCCACGTTGTCGTCCGCTTTACTCGTGGCCAAGATTTCTTCCTTCGTTGCACCAGTCGGAACGTGAATGGTAGAACGAACCTTTCCGTTGACTTGTACGACTAACTTAATCGTGTCTTCGATTATCCATTTGGATTCTGCAACCGGCCAAGCTTCATAGGCCAGCGTTTCCCGGTGTCCCATTCGCTGCCACAATTCCTCAGCTAAGTGGGGTGCGAGCGGTGCCAACATCAACACAAACGGCTCCGCAACCGCTCTGGGAATCCGATCGACAGCCACAAATTCGGCAATAAACTCGATTAAAGCGGCAATGGCGGTGTTAAACGACATCCGCTCCATATCCGACGTCATGCGAGCGATTGTTTTGTGCAATAGCCGCATTTGAACTTCGGTGGGCCGCTCCTCCGAAATAAGCATTTCGTCGGTTTCCTCGTCCACAAAATTGCGCCAAACACGGCGCAAAAACCGATTGACACCTACAATATCTCTGGTATTCCAGGGTTTGGACGCGTCGAGCGGGCCCATATACATTTCGTAAAGCCGCAACGTGTCGCAGCCATAACGTTCATTAACTTCGTCCGGACTAACGGCATTTTTCAGGCTCTTACCCATTTTGCCGTATTCCTGGGTAACCGGTTCGCCGTTATGGAAAAATTTGCGCCCTGGCTGGTCTTGAACTTCCATGGCGGGGCGGCCATCTTGGTCAACGGTCTCCGTCGCTTCTACGGCTATTCCGCGCACATCTCGATACGCGTAGGCCTGGATATAGCCTTGATTAAAGAGCCGGCCAAAAGGTTCAACCGTGGAAACGTAACCCAAGTCAAACAACACTTTGTGCCAGAACCGGGCGTACAATAAGTGTAAAACTGCGTGCTCAACCCCTCCAATATATAGGTCGACCCCGATCGGACTCATCCAATATTTTTCCCGATCTGGATCAGCAAAAGCTTGATCATTCTCGTTATCGATGAATCGGAGGTAATACCAACAGGAGCCTGCCCATTGGGGCATCGTGTTAAGTTCGCGCTCGTACTTCTTTCCATCAATCTCCACCATTCTCCATGACTCGGGGGCGCGACTAAGGGGTGGCCGGGGCGGTGCATTGGGGTCTTCGGTGGCTGTAGGCCTAAAATCGTCCATCGGAGGAAGCATAACGGGCAAATCTTTTGCATCGACCGCTCGCACACTACCATCTTCACCACGCAGTATCGGAAAGGGTTCGCCCCAATAGCGCTGCCGGCTGAAAAGCCAGTCTCTGAGCTTGTAATTAACAGTGCCTTTTCCGTGTCCGTGCTCCTCGAGCCAGGCAATCATGGCCCCTTTGGCCTCCTTGATGGCTTTCCCATTCAAAAATCCGGAATTAATGGCGGGACCATCCCCCGTAAACGCTTTCCCGTTAAATCCAGCTTCAGGCTGTACGGTTCGAACGATGGGGAGGTCATAAACTTCGGCGAAATCCCAATCCCTTTCATCTTGGCCCGGAACTGCCATGATAGCACCCGTACCGTACCCAGCTAAGACAAAATCAGCAATCCAAATGGGTATTTGCTTTCCCGTGGCAGGATTTAGGGCATATCCGCCCGTAAACACACCGGTTTTCGTCTTGGACTCTGACATCCGATCGATGTCGGTTTTTCCGGCCGCCTTTTTTCGATAATCTTCGACCGCGCTTTTGAACTCGTCCCGCGTAATGGGTTCTACAAGCTCGTGTTCGGGAGCCAAAACCATATAGGTAGCTCCGAAGAGCGTATCCGGGCGGGTCGTAAACACGCGAAGCTTTTCTTCCAGCCCAGCTACAACGAAATCGACGTGAGCGCCTTCGGAGCGGCCGACCCAGTTTCGCTGCATCATCTTAACCGGCTCGGGCCAGTTTACACCCTCAAGATCGGCTTCCAACCGATCAGAATAGGCGGTAATGCGAAGCATCCATTGTTTCAGCGGTCGCTTATAAACGGGGTAGTTTCCCCGCTCGCTTCGGCCATCATTGGTGACCTCCTCGTTGGCAAGCACGGTTCCAAGCATCGGGCACCAATTGACAGACACCTCGGCCAAAAATGCCAAACGGTAGCCCGCTACCATTTCTTCCCGAGCTCGGACGTCCAGTTTAGACCACCCTACATGGGTGGTTTCAAGCTTCCCGATCAGTTCTTCGATGGGGCGCGCCTTATCCTGATCCGTGTCGTACCAGGAATTAAAAAGCTTTAAAAAGATCCATTGGGTCCATTTGTAATAGTCTACGTCGGTCGTAGACAGTTTTCGGTCCCAATCGTAGCTCAATCCAATTGACTTGAGCTGTCGAAGCATATTCCCAATGTTGGCTTCGGTGGTTTCCCGGGGATGCACGCCATGCTCAACTGCATACTGTTCGGCCGGTAATCCAAAAGCGTCAAAACCCATGGGATGCAACACATTGAAGCCCATCATCCGCTTATATCTAGAAACGATATCGGTGGCGATATACCCCAGTGGATGCCCCACGTGCAGACCGATCCCGCTCGGATAAGGAAACATGTCCAACACGTAATACTTGGGCTTGGTCGTATCTACGTTATCGGGTGTTCTAAACGTCTTGTTGGACTCCCAGAACGATTGCCATTTCTGCTCAATGTTCTGGAACGGGTAATCTGCCATGGATTCAGAGCTCGATGACCTGATGGGAAGTCGTATCTAGGTCAAGGGTGTTAATCAAGGACGGGCCAAAAGAAAGGCCGTATTTATTCAGGAAATATAGGGGAGAAAGGGCACGTTCCTGAGGAATTTCAAATGGAAAAAGATTTGAAGATGCGCGGTAAATTTGGTCTTTGACCACATCCTGCCCGGCTCGCTCGGCTTTCAAAACCCGATCCTTTAGTCGATTCCACTCCTTCAATAAGTCGGACCGGGTGGCGTCCGTCGTTTTGGACAAGGACTTGTCGACCTGTTCAACGAGGGGTTTGATTTCGTTGATGGCCTGATGGAGGAAATTGCCGGCTTTTTTAAATGCCGCCTCGACATCGACTTCCATATTATCCAAAACGACCTGACTAAACAGGCGTTCAAACGTCGTTTCAAATGACGGGATATTCAGATTATATCGGCTCAGGATCTTGTCGATCCGCTTTTCGAGGACGGTAGCACTGGCTCTAGGATAAATGATGGGCATTTGCAGGCCGGCCCATTGATAGAGAGTTTTAAATTGGGCGAAATAGGCGACTTCACCTGGCCCTGCTACGTAAACAGCAGTAGGGAAGAGCGTGTCCTGCATCAGAGGGCGAAGGACCACATTGGGACTAAATAAACCAGGATCCTCAGACAACAAACGATTTAGGTCCGCCTGAGTAAACGAGCGCCCGTCTCGGGTTACAAATCCGGTTGGAGCCAGATCGAGGGCGGTTCGCCCCGCTTCCGTATGTAGAAAGATATTGGTCGGTTTGGTTTGGACCTGAACATGGTATTCAGCCGCCAACCGAGTACTGCATTCTTCCAGACATCGGGATGACGTTTTGCAGTCCACCAATTCTTGTTCGAACAAGGTGCTACACAAGCTTTTCAGCGAAGGGTCATCCGGAGAAACGAACAAGACCCGGCCTTCTCCCAAAAGGGCGTTCATGACCGTCACAAACGCTTGGAGCATCGTTTTTCCGGGACTATAAGCCGACCGAACCAGGTCCATGATTTCCGGCTTAAAGTCTGTCGGCTGGAGCATTTCTTCTAGGGCATCCAGGGCCAGCGTCATTTCTGGCTGAATGATGAGCCGACCGATCGC
Organism: Bacteroidota bacterium; assembly: GCA_027622005.1. Taxonomy (GTDB): domain Bacteria; phylum Bacteroidota; class Rhodothermia; order Rhodothermales; family UBA10348; genus UBA10348. Next base: position 8,311 of record JAQBZH010000010.1, read on the forward strand.
TTTTTTTGGATCAGATCCCGATGGCGAATAGCGAACGCTTCCAACATCGTCGCCATTCAAAAAATGGGCAGAAGCAATCTCATCAAAATCATGATCTTCACCCTCTAGCCAAAAAATCGGTACAGCCGGTATTCCAAAGTCCCGCGCGTACCTATCGGCCAATTGAATTGCCGTAGTAATTTTATATAGCGTGTAGAGAGGTCCACCAAAAAGGCCCAATTGCTGTCCGGTCACGATAGCAACGCTTTTTGGATTTCGGAGGGTGTCCAGTAGTTTTTCGGAGCTCTCCGCCAAGCCAAATGTCTTGGCCTGCGTTGTCAAAGCGCTCACGAGGGCATTTCGATCTGGATGATTGGAAGCAGCTTGCCTAGCAACCGCTTTTAGGTCTTCATCGCTCCGGAAGTCCCCGGCAAAAAAAGGGGCTAACTTCTCAAAATGTTCGGTATAGTCTTTAAATAAGGCCGAAAATGAATTAAAAGTCGAAAACGGGATGCGCTTCAAATGGGTAACCGGTCAGTTTTTTTCGCCTTTCAGCTTGGAGATATCGTCTCGAAGCTTGGCCGCAAGTTCGTAATCTTCATCGGCAATGGCGTGTTGAAGATCGAGTTCGAGTTGCTCAAGTTGACTTTTGGGTGTCTTTGGAGGAGCAACTATTTCAGCTTCTTGTTCAATATTTTCAACTGCGGTCAAATCTTCACTATCGTCTGTTGGAATTCCCGCCTCGTCAATGACATGCTGCGCGACGTAAATCGGGGCTCCCATGCGCACGGCCAGAGCCACTGCATCGCTCGGCCTACAATCCAACTGCAATTCCTTGCCCGAAACGGTAAACCGAATTTTTGCAAAAAACGTCCCTTCCTTCAATTCATCAATCAGAATATCTGATACTTCGGCGGTGACGTGATTGAATAGATCTCTTATCAAATCATGCGTCATGGGCCGGGGTGGTTGAATTTTCTCCAATTCCAGCGCGATAGCCTGGGCTTCAAATGCTCCAATAATGATCGGTAAACGACGGTTTCCGTTGACTTCCCCGAGAACAAGAGCATAGGCTCCGCCGCTGGAGGGGCTAGTGGATAGCCCGATGATATCTACTTGGATAAAATCCATGAATACTGATAATCTACTAACACATTAAAAATTGCAAGAAAAGCTCCGGGTCACTAAAAGCGATCGCAGCAGACGTGCATTACTCCAGAAATAGGCGATCTCAATTGAAGTCCCACTATACGAGAAGCACGTTATCCAACGCTTCCAAAAAAACCTTGTTCTCAGCCAAAGTGCCGCTAGTTACCCTAAGATAACCTTTCAGCTCGGGGTATCCACCCATGTTTCGGACCAAAACACCACGATCGGCCAAGTCATTGAGGAGCGCAGAAGGGTCCCTTTCCGCTCTGAAAAGGACAAAATTGGTTTGTGACGGTAAAACCTCGATTCCGGACCGAATCTGCATGGCTGTCTTGAGTGCTTCTGTGTTTTCAAGGATGGTTCTAATCCGCGAATTAACCAAATCAGCGTGCTCCAGCAAACTCAAGGCCACGTGCTCCGCCAATCGGTCGATCATAAAAGGGAGCCGGGATTTCATGATTTCGGTGATGAGAGCCGGTTGAGCTACCATATATCCGAGTCGCAATCCTGCCAGTCCAAATGCTTTGGACATAGTTCGAAGCACAATGACGTTGGGATACGTCTTCAGCAAAGTGAGCGCGGAGGTTGATGTGTGGAATTCGTGATAAGCTTCGTCAATCACCACAAAACCGGGAGCCCTTCGAACGATTTTTTCGACGTCTGCGAATTCCATAGCCAATCCAGTTGGATTGTTCGGAGTAGTCAGAATGACCAACGGTGGTTTATGCTGGTCGATGGCCGCGAGGATAGCTTCCACGTCGAACTGGAGGTCCGTCCGGGGCGCAATTCCAATTCCTTTTCCGCCATGCAGGTGGACCATCGACTCGTAGAGAGCAAACATGGGTCTCGGAAGCACGACAGCATCGCCCGGATGAACAAAGCACATTCCGAGTGTATAGGTCAGCTCGTTTGAGCCGTTCCCTACAATGACGCTACCACTGGGCAAACCAAGCGTCTCTTCGAGCTTCTCCATTAAGCGGATGGGCTGTTCAGACGGATACCGATTGAAGTCCACGTCAAAAAAGGCTTCCAATAGGTCCCGTTTCAACGGCTCCGGAATGTCAAACGGACTTTCGTTCTGATTTAGCTTGACGGGCACTGGGCGCGCGCCGGGCACGACATATGGATGTTGTGACCTGACTTCTTGGCGAATCAGGGCTAGTAAGGAGTCTGGTATCGGAAGGGACGGAGTGCTTGCCAAGTTATTGGGTGGTTTCAGGAATGGTTTTCTCACTCAGAATGCTAACTTTCCCCGGATCCGGTGGTAACGCGAAACCAATCCTAAAACCCATCTGCGGGATTAAAAGTAGAAAGTCAGAACGAGTCCCCATCACCTGTATGGGCATCATCGTGTTCCCGATCATTTGAGGAAACATCGGGAAGACCACGAAAATCATACCCAGGAAGACATTCATCCTGAATGAAGCGAACAACTTCGTGCATCGAGGAAAGGAATTTCCCAAAATCCTCTTTGTAGAGAAAAATTTTGTGTTTTTCGTACCGATGCTCGTCAATCCGCTTGCTTTCGGTGATGGTCAAAAAGTAATCTCGGCCAGAACGGGTTGTTTTGACGTCAAAAAAATACGTCCGTTTGCCCGCAGGGACCCGCTTTGAGTAAATCTCATCCTGGTACTGCCCCGATCGCGATCGATCGTCAGCGAATTCACCCTGGCCGTCATAATAATCGCCGTCGTTTTCGTACGGCGGGTCGTCATTACGATTTTGATCGTCGTTCGTTGGGTCCTCTTTCATCGAGTCCTCTTTCAATCCATCCGCGTGTTCCAAATTCCGTTCCTTGGACCGGAATTTTTCAGTGGCAACCTGTGAAACGCGATATTTAGTGATTAGAGCGCTTTCGCCGACAATATGCAAAGCGACCCCCGAAAATACAATCACCACCTGCGCGTTCGCGGTAATTAACCTGTGCGGTTGCTTTGGTCAATCTGCAATCAAAGCGAGAATAAGGCGTTCCAAATCAGATCGAACTTGTCGGCCAACATCCAGCACTTCCTCGTGGTTGAGTTCGTTATCACCTAATCCGGCCGCAAGATTGGTAATAGTGGACAGCCCCAGGACCTTCATTCCACAAGCCCGTGCCTGTACGACTTCCGGCACGGTACTCATACCCACCGCATCTGCGCCAATCAGCTTGAAAGCCTGTATCTCAGCCTTGGTCTCGTAACTCGGCCCCCGCGTCCATAAGTAGGTACCCGACGAAGTCGAAATTCCCAACTTGTTGCCGATGGCTCGGGCCCGGTTGGTCCATTCGGAGTCATAATAATTATTTCCAGATTCATTTTGCGCGGCCGCGCCCGCGCCCGCGCCCGCGCGCGCGACACTTCCTTTTCGGCTACCGATTAACGGATTCATGTTGGTCCAATTAATGTGATCGGTAATCCACATCAAGGTACCGGGTTTAAAATCTGGATGAATGCCACCAGCCGCATTGGTCACGATCAACCGCCGGACCCCTAACGCCGACAGCAAACGAACTGGAAAAGTGGCGTTTGACACGGAATGACCTTCGTATACGTGGAGTCGGCCTTGGACAAATACGACGGAAACCCCCGAAATGGAGCCAAATACCAGTCTACCAACATGCCCCTCTACTGTAGAAGGAGGGTAATTGGGAATGGTTGATGTTTCAAGGCTTACCGGATCATGAACCAAATCGGCCAACATCGACAGTCCAGACCCCAAAATGAGGCCTACGGAAGGATTAAGATCTGTGAACTGACGAATATGGGAGAGCGCTTGGTGCAGTTCAGGCATGGGACTCTTCTGGAGCTTTCAGCTTAAGAACGACCATCGTCATGTCGTCTGCCCGGCCCATGCCTTCAATAAAATGATGCACATCCTCGGTGAGCAGCCGAAGGAGAGCTGAAGCTGAGCGGTTGCCATATTGAGAGACCTTAGCCAGCAATCGGTCATCGCCGTAAAGATCTCTTTTGCGGTTCATAGCTTCAGAAAAACCATCGGTGTAGAACACCATCGAATCGCCAGGTTTAAGTAGAACCTTGACCTGTTCAATAGTGGAATTGAAGCGAACGCCGTCTGTAAAACCTATGGCCATTCCTTTAGGCTGGAGGGCCTTCGCCGATGAGCTTTCCGCTTCAAACAAAATGGCAGGATTGTGACCAGCACGCGAAAAAGTGAACGAACTGTCTTTTGGATCAAACTGTCCATAAATCACGGAAATAAAAGTCCCCTTGGGTGCATTCGCGCAAAAAAGATGATTCAAATTTTGCATTACTTCGACGGCTGAGAGATTCTGTCGGCTGAGCGTTTGAATGATTCCTTTTACCAATGTCATAAAAAAGGCCGCTTCGATCCCTTTGCCGCTGACGTCTCCCAAGATGAAGGCCATTTTACCGTCTTCCAATTCGACAAAATCATAGTAGTCTCCCCCTACTTCCGTTGCAGGAAGACACATGCCGGCTATTTCGAGTCCGGCTACCGTAGGCATTTTTCGCGGTAAGAAAAATGTTTGGACCTGCTGAGCAATTTCCAGCTCCCTTTTCACCCGGACCTGACCAGCCATTTCGGCTACATAACCAGGTACGTAAGTATCAGCCTCTTGCCCTAAATGCCGGCTGATCACTCCAAGAACCCCAAGGACGAGAATGGAGAGTACGAATAGGACACCCAGCATTAGGTCAATCCAACTCGTCGACCCCGATATGAGCATCCCTTCGCTGAGTTGCCAAATAAGTTTGGAAAGGAAAAGGCCAACGAGGACGGTCAAGATGTCAAATCGTATGTAAGCCCAAGCCAACAAGATGGAGAAACAAGCACCGACTATTAAACTCCACCCACCTTCCATCATTGAGAAGGGGCTAATACTCAAGATGGATCCCGAAACAGCAACAAAAAACATAGCTAACCAGGGCTGCTTGGACCATTTAAAAGCAACAGCCGAAACGCCAACCATCCAAATTAGAACGAGAAAATAAGAGCTCGAAAGAGTGCCAAAAAGGACGGTTGCAAAGGGTCTTGAGGAAGAGTCAGCAAGCAATAAAGGATCCAGCTCCAAATGGACCTGGGGGAAAAGGCTTAAAATCAGGACACTAAGACCCAATAAGATGCCCGCGACAGAACTTCCGCGTAAAAAACTTGCTCCCAGTGGTCGATTTACTATGTCTCCATGCCTTAGCAGAATGAGCGTTTTAAGTTTTCCGCCGTCATATTCCCGAACCACCGAATCGGTCACTCCAGCAATCATAAATGCAAAAACCGCAACTCCCCCGGCAGCGAAAGAAAACACGAGGATATTTAGGCCAATTTCACCCCACAATGGCGCTGTTTTAACTGTTTCCGTTACATCCCAGACCGTCAGAATAGCGACAGCTCCAACGGCAAGTCCAAGCAACATGGCGTCTATCATGGCACTCTTCATATCAAGCAACCGAGCCATCATGCGCCGAAAGAAGACCACCACAAAGATGAATGACAGTAAAATGATTAGACCAACGCCCAATACTTCGAGGATTTGACTGGCGCTAGACCGGGCTACCGCTTCTTTGGAATACGACGCGTTCAACCCTGAAAATGCCCCAAAAGGACCGATTTTGGTCACTAACTTTATGTTTAGACCGGCCACGGGTTGGCTCGATTTCAGTTCGACCTGGGCATACGGTCTCCCCGAATTATTCAGGATTTGCATGGACACTTCGTCCCAATCAAGTCCGGAAAAAGCTGACTGGTCCAAATGGTAGTCGACCAAACCTCGAACCCGAGTTGAATCCAAAATGGCGGGAAGCATAGCTTCCAAACTCGCCAACAAAGAATCGTTTGGAATGCTTCGACTTAATTGCAGATCAAACCGAAATGAATTGACAAAAACCGAATCTGGTAGGGTCCCGAATATTCTACGCCCGTCGGTATTAGCTAACGAATCTGGAGAAAGGAGGTGAGATAGCGCCTCACGTTGAACCTTTTCTAAAGATATTCCAAAGCTGAGGGCAGCAGACCCGTGCGAAATGGATAGGTCGTTAAATCCGATAATCTTGCCATTTTGCGCAAGACTGAGCTGATAAATCAGCTTAGGTTCTTCGGTAAACCCGGCTTTCTCCGGGTCTCTAGGGATAACGAAAGCAACCCGCCAAAAATAAGCGGCTAACTGATTTCGATTTTCAGATTCCAGAAACTCAACCGTCGTCGGACGGTCCAAAGTACTCTGTAAATCCAGAAGCAGTTCCTTATCTCTACGTAAGGAGGCTTCAGACTCTAAACCGTTCGGGTTCAATCCCTGGCTAACCAAAAAATCAGAAGCTATCGCAATGGCTTCTTCCTCGGAAATCTCAAATGCGGCGGTCGAGTCGGAGTGTTCTGCCGGTAAAAAAAGCCCAAACAAGACAGCGCCCACTATTCCTAGCACCGCCAAGAACAAATCAATTCCACTAACGCTGTAATCTGAAAGAGTAGTTTGAGTAGCGTGGTTCATGTTGGCGGGGAGGACAAAGCCGCATCAATACAGATCTTCCGATGCAAACCATTGCTATACGAATTAGGCTAAATATGATCCCTATTTTGCACGTGTAAGCAATTTATTTCAGTCGTTTGACGATCGAATTGCGTCAAGTATTTGAGTGGAGCTAAATCCCCGCCGCATCAGGTGCTGCGTAATTTTATGCCTTTTGGCGTTCGGATCGCTTTCCTTTCGATATTTACGTTCCGCCAAAACCAACTGGGAGGACAATTGACTTTGCTGTTCTTCTTCTGGGTAGGCGGTTTTAAGAGCGGAATCGGCTAATTCAGGCGTTACTCCCTTATGAATTAGTTCTTGTTTGATTCTAAAGAAGCCGAGTCCCTTGCTTCTAACGCGAGATTCTGAAAATAAACGGGCAAATTCAGCGTCGTTGATATAGCCCAGTTCATCGAGTCGCATTCGAACCCGACTTGCGATTGTTTCGACCACCCCCAATTGGGTCAATCTCGTATCGATTTCTTTGGCCGTTCGCGGACGGTTCGTGATGAAGTCCAAACACCGTTTCATTGCCTTGAAATACACATCTTCATTCACCAGGTCCGCCGCTGCGTCTGCGGTGACAAACATCCCTTTCTTTAGGTCAGACTGCATAACGATGTCGACATGCAGGCCAAATGCGTACTCTTCATCGAGAAAAACAGAGCACCGATTCGAGTCCTGTTTTTGAAATGCCAAGTTGGTAATCGTTCCTCCGCCAGGTGGGATGGAGGGGATTTCAATGGGTTTGATACGAATCACGGGATCAATTATTTAGGAACGTTTATGCTCAGCGAATCGATAGAGACGCCCCCGACAAAGCCAACCGCTCCGGTCAGATTTGATATGGGTTCTCGACCAATCGGGTCTCGGCGGCTCGATGCATGGAGCGCGTAGGTTTCGCCACTCCTAAGCAAGGCTACCCTCAAGGTATGAATTGGAATGGGATCGGATTCTTTTTTTACCGGGACCGCATAAACTCCTTGCCAGGTTCGAACTCCTGAACCCACTAACGAGGCGGAGTTTTCCGGGAAAATGGCCGAAGGCAGCAGAAAAAAGTCCACTATGGACGAGGAAAACGGGGTGATAGGCTGAAGGCGGGTTTCAACCCAATTTTCCGCTGCAATCTCAGATTGGTTGACCCAATCGATAGCCACCTGAACCGGGTAAATGAATCCGGTTCTGGAATTTAACCCAATGTTTAGGGAGTCCAGTCCAATATCCAGTGAATCCAAGAGTACGGCCGTAACGGGATGCTCACTAACGTCCAAACGGATCGCTTTTATTTGAATGGAAGGAGGCGTTATACCGGTGGCTCGAGCCGTTTGACTATCGACTTGAACCACAAGTTCGAAGGATGCACCGGCGCCAACGAGAACCCCGCTTCCGTTTACCGGCTCATAGAAAACTGGATTCGAAACAGAAGGCCGGTACGTATACTCCTGGCCGTCCAGCGTCAAAGTAACTTCAGCCCCCTCGATGGCCGTCGTTGAAAGAAAGCGCTTAGCTGAAAGTGATGCTGCGCGCGTGATTCGAATCTTGGGGAGCGGCTGACCAACGTTTAAATAAGCTTCAATAACCAACGTGCCAGGATCTCCGGGCAATACGCTATCGCAGCCCGTGTAAAAAAGTACTACGAGCAAAAAAGAACACACGGGGATTAAAATGCGTTTCATATGCTCATTTTTAGGTCAAACAAAGGCAGCAAAGGAAGCCCAAGACGATCGTTTGGCTTAAATATTTCCGAAGCAGGATCAAACGTCTGTCCGACTACATTTCGTCGATTTATTACGTTGTATAAATTGACTCCAGCAGACCAATCAGCTTTGGCAAACTTAAATTTGTAATTAAAATTGATATCCAGCCGGAAATAGGCGGGAAGTCGTCCATTGTTAATACTAGGATTGTGGAAGAACCAGGTTGGTTCACCCGAAACAGCGTCGGTTAGTTGATATCTAGAAACGGGAACGGTAAGTGGGTAGCCCGATCTCCAAACGATTGAGGCTCCAAGCGTCCAACGCGCTGTTTCTCGTACGCCAATGATCGAAAGTGAACGTGGAATTTCGAATCGAGTGGGTTTGAAAGTGGCTTCTTCTAATCCGGTAGCTCGACTTTCAGTCTGCAGTCCTGTATAACCTAACATCCATTTCCAGGATTTCCAGGCAGCCTCAACTCCCAATTCCACTCCGTACGAACGTTCATTTCCCGACGTGTGTTGGCCCAGAAGCGTTGAAATTTCGATGCCCGGCCCCAGCAAACCATCTTTGGATTGAAATTCGTCTTTAGGTAGCAAAACTCCCTGGCTACCTCGGACAAACAGGTCCGCTCGAACGGTTATGTTCCGTATTGCTCCCGATTCGATCCCAATGGTAATCTGGTCGGATTTGGAAGGTTGAGTTTTAGAATCGGTCGGAATCCAGCGGCTCGACACGAGATCGTAGAGAAACGAATGACGATCCCTAATGCGCTGAATATATTGAATTTGACTAGCGGCCGAGGCCCGAATAATCAACTGTTTAGGACTTGGTGAATATTGAATGGTTAGTCTCGGTGCGGCCCGAAAATGGCCACCCTTTCCGAAATAACTCAAACGAACACCTGGAAAAAATGTCCATTTGGAAGACATACGCCAAAAATCCTGAGCATATACCGCCAATTCCGTAGTCTCCGAATTACTGGCTTGAGTCAACGGCTCGATCAGATTGGGCGTATAGGCAACGACCGCGTCGATGGTCGAATCAAATTGATGTTTGACGACAGAAAGTCCTGCTCGAATTTGATGATTCAGGGCAGGGTAATAGTCGAAATCGACCTGGGCGCCAAGATCTTCCAAATCAACCGAATATTGGGAACGTACAAATGCCGATTGAGTCGGGCGAATAAAGGTGTTTTCTGCCGCTGAATAAGTGGATCGGTAGGAGGTTAGGGTCAGAAAAAGTTGACTAGATATGAGCCGCTGATAACGGCCGCTAAGAATACGATTGCCCCAATTCTGATCAATCTCAAAAAACAGGTCGGCCGGCCGGAGCCAGGAAGAAAAATCAAGCGACAGGTCAAACGGGAGTCGCAGGTCCAAATTGTCCGAGCCTGAGTAATACGATAAGGAAAACTTAGACTTGGTATCAGGCCGGTACGACAGCTTGGCGCTCCAATCGTAAAAATAGTAGCCGGTGCGAAGGGTATCTTTTCGGCCGGAATCGTCTTCCACCGGGTGATCTCGCCCGATCAGCTTGTCTAAATAAGACCGCCTACCCGAAAGCATAAACGAACTTTTGGAATTGATTGGGCTCTCAATCAGAAAATTGGCATTCAGCGCCGACAAACCGATCGTGGCCTTCGGCAAGGTTCGCGCTCCATCCCGAAGTTCGGCATCCAAAACAGCGGAAAGGCGGCCGCCATATTCAGCCGGAAAGGCTCCTTTGTAAAACAGTACGTTTTTAAACGTGTCCGTTTGAAAAGTTGAAATCAAACTGAAAGCATGCCACGGATGATAAATAGGAGCCCCATCGATAAGGTATAAATTCTGGTCTGGGCCGCTCCCACGAACCAACAAACCTCCGGTCGCCTCACCCGCACGTTCAACGCCTGGCATCCACCGAAGCGCTTCGATCACGTCGTTGCCACCAATCGATGACGGAAGCGATGATAATTGACGAGGGGATAATGCAATAAGTCCCGGAGTCGCATTGAGATCACTTCTGCTTACGGATTCTTGCTCGATCGTCACGTCCCCCAGCAGTTCGGCTTGTGGGTGGACTGAAAGCATGATGGGAGAAGGACCCACGACAATGGTTGTGTCCAACCTTTCGTATCCGATGTAGGAGACGATTAATTCCGTCGAGCGTCCGGGCAGGCCCGGGAAAGCAAAATAACCGGCATCGTTCGTGGTAGTACCGGCCCCTATCCCCGGTAGCAAGACATGGGCCCCGATCAACGTTTCGTGCGATTGAAAATCATAAACAAATCCACTCAAGACGTATTTGGTCGAAGTGGAAACCGGTCCATCTTCAACTAAAGGGATTAAAACAAGCTGATTTCGACCAACTTCTTGAGTTCGGAAAGGGAGACCAAGGACGATGCAAATCAGTGCGCTTCGGGGTGAATTTCCTCGGTAAACACAGGACGTTTCAAAAGGGGCTACTAATTCAGGGCTATAAACGACGTCTACGCCTGTTACCTCTCGAAAACTGACCAACGCTTCGGAAAGCGGAGTTTTGGAAAAATCAAAACGAATGTCTTGTCCGTTTGCATCTAAGGCAAAGGGAATAGAAAAGAAGAAGCAAAGCCAAAAAAACCGGTAGAGCAGGATGCGATAGGACAATAGTCGAGCCAATACGTGGAGTGGTCGCTTGAATCGCTTATAGCCGTCCCGTTTAGGTGCGTTCCTCTTTTCGGATGCCTAGTTGTAGGTCGGGGAAAATTCAACTAGGATGAAGACAGGTAGATTAAACTACTTAACCAGGGAATACACGCCGGTTTCTGCATCTACTTTCAAAGTAGCACCGAGTGCGGCGGCTACGATGTCCAGGATTTCGCGAACACCCCGCTCTTGTTCGAATGTGCCTGTCAAAAGCGATTCGTCCAACGTTTTTGATAGTTCAATCGTGACTTCAAATCGTTTTGACAAGAGGTTCTTGACCTCCTTCATGGGGGTATCACGAAAGATGATAAGTTCGCTCCAGGAAAGGGCCTCAAGCAAATTCGCACCTGAAACGCGAATTCCTTTTGATGTCAATACACCTTGGTTTCCAGGTGTCAGTACAACATCATTCGACGGATCACCATCATTCAGGGAAAGCGAAACGCGACCTGATACGAGTGTGACAATGGTTTCAGGTTCCGATAAATCACTTGGGGTGACGGTCTGAACACCAAACTCGGTGCCAAGGACCGTAGTAATACCCGCCGGTGTATGAATCTCAAAGGATTGAGGAGAAGCGACGACATCAAAGTAAGCGGCTCCGCTCAAGGTCACTGAACGCTGGTAATCTCCTTCCCAAGAAAGCGTAGAAGAGGGTCCCATCCGAACGGTGGTTCCGTCATCCAAGGTGACTGAGCGAACCTCCCCTGCCATCGATTCGATGACGTAAGGCGAAAGCGTCGGCTCATTCGAAAGTTGTAAGACACTCAACGTAACCAACGTGATAACGGCGGCCACGGAGACAGCAAAACGAACCAGGCGCATCGTACCACTTCGTAATGGTAATGCGGAACGGTCGCGAAGTGGTCCGTTCTTAAGGTCGTTTTGCCCGATATTCGACGATAAAGTCTCGTCCCAAGCTGAATTAAAAGCTACAGCGTCCCCTTCAATCCGATTTAAAATGCGAACAATTGAAGGGTGACGTTCGAGAGAGTTCGCGATCAAATCTTCTGATTGAACGGTCTCAGCTAATTCAGCCTCTGTCCAGTCCGAACGATCGAGCTGATTCCTTAGCGCGTACATGACCAACAGGTGTCCTGATGGATACGAATCTTGAATCGAGCTTTGGATGTGTCTGGATACGTGAACCCAGTTTCGAACCGCCCGATTTAACTCGGCATCATGACTCATGGCCTCTTTGACGGAAGCCAAATCGGCATCCGAAAAGTGGTCTAAGGCAATGATATGATCGAAAGTGTAATTCAAAATACTGGGTTAGATACTAGGTGTCAGATACGGTGTCAGATACTGGGTGTCAGATACTGTGTCAGATACTGGGTCTGCTTCGTATGACGAGTTTCCAATGGCTCCAAGTGTTGTTGGAAGGTCATGGGTACTCGTGTGTTTAGCCGCACATCATGAGGAGAAAGTAACACGACCTTTACGTATTTAAACTGGCCGGAAGGGCCATCCATAGTAGAAAGGCCAAAAGGGCCTCTTTCATTCGTTCAAAAGCCCGTTTTACTTGCATTTTGATGGCGGCTTCGCTCGAACCTACCATATCAGCAATTTCTTCGTACTTATATCCATATTCCCTTAATTCGATGATTTCACGGGCTTTGGGCGAAAGAGAACGAAGGGCGTGTTCAACATCCAACACATCCTCCGGAGCCGAATCATTGGCCATCACGTGAGGAGGATCAAATACGTCATAAAGCGCCTCTTTCGGAGTATAGCGACCTCGATAAAAATCTTGCAACTCATAGAGTGCGCCTTTCATCGCGAATGCCTTTAGCCGCGTGTTGTCTTTTAAATCTCCAATGCCCCGGTGTACTCGAAGCAGGGTATTTTGAACCAAATCATCTACATCCATTCGCCGACCGATTCGGGAGATAAAGAAGGATCTCAAAACAGGCTCAATTTTAGTCAGAATGGCAGAAAGAGCCGGTTCATCACCCGCCTTTGCTCGTTCAACCAAATCTGTAAAGTCTTGCATAAACGTTCGGGCAAAAAGTCAATTAGTGGGCATGGAATCAGCAAATGCCAAGGCTGCCATTCCGAAAAGCATAGCCCATTTTAAACTGGAACTGAAAAAAGACGCTGAATTGGTAATATTTCCAATCTTGGACATAGGAAGCAGTAACAGCAAATCCGTTACTGAAATTAGAATTAAGTAAAGTCCGCCAAAGCTGAAAGCAACGTATGGCAGGACCGAAGACAAAACGATCAAAACCGAAAGAGCTTGGACCCATCTAACGGATGCATCAACCCCAATGAGTACAGGAAGGGTTTTAGCTCCACCCGCCTGATCTCCCACTATATCCTCGACGTCTTTAACAATCTCTCGCGCAAGCGTGCAAGCAAACGCAAAGTACGCGGCCATCCATACGGCAGGAGTAAAATCGTAGGGTAAGGCACCGTAAAGCAACGCCCCCGCTACGATAAGACTTATGCAAAGGTTGCCGAGGAGGGGCAATTTTGACAATTTCAGATTGTAGGCGGCCAACAAAATCAGGATGCTTAAAAAGACTATTTGTTGTGGTACGGGCAAGGTCAGAGCAAATCCAATTGCTCCTGACAACAGGCCGACCAACGCGATCCAGGCCGTCTGAATGTTCAGTTCTCCGGAAGCAAGCGGCCGGTCGGGTCGATTTATTTTATCGATCTGGGCATCCCACAAGTCATTCATCACATATCCGGCGGCCCCTAGAAGCGACAAAGCCGCAACGGCTTTTAACAGTGAGGGATTGTACCAATCAAACGATGCGCCTTGGACCAAAAAAGCTCCCAAGAATACCCCCGCAGCAATCATGCAGACGTTTCCAACCCGCGTAATTCGCATGAGTGAGAAAGAGGATTTCCCAAAACTTTTGATCGACACAGTAGGGAGTTTCATGGCTATGAAATAAAACGTCCGGATTTATAGGACCCTAAGACCTTTACAAAAGCGGCAATTTCCTGAAGATGATGGAGCGCGTTCTTTACCTTCTCATCGTCCTGATGGCCTCTGAGGTCCAGATAAAAAATGTATTTCCCCGGGCTTCCGATCAGTGGTCGGCTCTCGATTTTGTATAAGTCGATGTCCCGCAACGCGAAAACGGCAAGGCTTTTGAACAGCCCTCCTGGCAGATTTTCTTTTTGAGCGTATAACAACGAGGTTTTAATTTCAACTTCAGCGTTGCCGGAGTCGGGGGTAATACGGGATTCACTTCCTTCTGGGGCCTCTAATTCATGGCTTGACAGGGCCAGGAATCGGGTATAATTCTCTTGGTTGCTTTCAATGTCGGACGCGAGGGTGAACAGTCCGTACTCAACGGCCGCTGCTCGGCTCGCAATAGCAGCGTGGGTTTTCTGCCCCATCACTGAGATCTTTTTAGCCGCTCCGGCTGTATCGTAGGAGGGCACGATCTCCGCATTTGGTAGGCGCTCTTTTAGGAATCGCTGACACTGTCCGAGCGCTTGAGGATGCGAAAATACATGGGTGATGAGATCAAGCCGACTGCCTTCGAGGGACAAAAGTTGATGCTTGATTCGAAGTTGGACTTCCCCGACAATGCGCAAATTGTGCTCGCGCAGCAAGTCATAATTTTGGTGGACGCTTCCAAACAGGGAGTTTTCTATGGGCAATACGGCCCGGTTTACGGATCCCATCTCCACGGCTGCAAAAACGGCCTCAAACGAAGGAAAAGGTCGCGTTTCCGCTTCCGGATACAACGCGAGCGCCGCCTCTTCACTGTACGCTCCGATCTCCCCTTGAAATGCAACTTGCAATTTACTTGTGGTCATACCTGTTTTCCCTCAAATTACATCCGGTCGGGCGCCGAAATACCCAGTACCGACAAGCCGTTCTTAAGCACTTGGGCGGTGGCCGACGCCAGCGCCATGCGGGCCCCGGCCACGTTTTCCGCTTCGCCAATGATTCGACAGCTTCCGTAGAACTGGGTAAACGCGACTGCCACTTCGCGTAAATAATTGGCCAGCCGATGCGGTTCGCCCAGCTCGGCGGCCTTTGAGATGTTTTCCGGAAGACCCATCAGCATTTTAATCAACGCAATTTCGGTTTGGTGCGAAAGCAGCGATAAATCGGCCGGACTTTTGCGATCCATCCCGATATCATCAGCTTTTCTGAGAATGGATTGAATGCGGGCATGGGCATATTGGAGGTAAAACACCGGATTGGTGTCGGAAGCCTCTTTTGCCAGGTCCAGATCAAACTCCAGATGCGTATTTGGAGAGCGCATGAGGAAGAAGAAACGGGTTACGTCTTCGCCCACCTCGTCCATCAATTCGTCAAGAGTCACGTAGGTAGCTTTCCGTGTACTCATTTTGACAGCTTGGCCACTCCGGACCAGCGTCACAAACTGATAAATAATTACTTCAATGCGGTCGGCATCGTAGCCCAAAGCCCGTACGCCTTCCACGACATCCGGAAACGTAGCAATATGGTCCGCGCCAAAGACATCTACGATCCGATCATAGCCGCGCTCTATTTTATCGATGTGATAGCCGATGTCTGGAAGGCGGTAAGTGGGCTCACCGGTGCTTTTGACCAATACCGTATCCGCTTCTTTACCAAACGCCGTGGTTTTCAGCCAAATCGCGCCATCTTTGTCATAAGCGAGTTCTTTTTCCCGAAAACGCTCAATGATTTGCCATATTTGACCCGAATCGTAGAGGCTGCGCTCGTTGAAGTAGGAATCCATGTGGATGCCCATCCGAGTAAGCGTTGCTCCAATCTCGGCAAAAATCTTCTGTTCTGCTGCCCGTTTGAATCGATCGGTATCGTCCAGGTCGACGGTTTCACCCGAATCAAACAACTCTTTCGCGATTTCGGCGATGTAGTCCCCAAGGTAGCCGTCTTCTGGAAACGGAACGGGTACTTCAACCTTTTCTTCGCCTTCACCAATCATTTTGGTGGCGATTTTGGGGTCGAGTTCGGCCATAAACCTGGCTTTGACCGACTCACCTAATACCCGCATCTGCCTACCGGCGTCGTTGAAATAGTATTCTCGCTCAACCTTGTAGCCGGTCCACTGCAACAAGCGGGCAATCGTATCTCCCAGAACCGCATTTCGACCGTGCCCTACAGTGAGCGGTCCCGTTGGGTTAGCGCTGACAAATTCTACCAGAGCTCTTTTCCCATCACCAGAATGGGTTTGGCCGTAGGCCAGGCCGGCAGACAGGATATCAGAAAGGGAGTCAAACAAATACGCGTTGGAAATCCGAAAATTCAGGAATCCAGGGCCCGCTACTTCCACCGAAGAAATCTTGTTGGAGTCCAAGGGAAGCGTCTCGAGCCCAGACTTAATGGCATCGGCAATTTGCTTGGGACCTCTTTTTAAATGCCGCGCCAATTGCATGGCGGCGTTGCAAGCCAAGTCCCCATGCTCAGGATTTCCCGGTTGTTGAAACTCCAACATAAAATCGGAGGGGACGCCCCCCATTTCTTCGAGGACAAGTAGAATTTGACGGTGTAAATACGCTTGCATTAAAACAGGGACTGCGATGAAAATAGATCCGAATGTACCTCTCAGCTCGTTCGCCATGAACGGTCATCTAAAACGATTCAAGAGCACACCGAACAAGACAGGTCTATCAATTATTGTGCAATCTACCACTTTTCAACATCCAAGATTCAAACAGAAGGCGAATTGAAGCGGATCTCACTAAGGCTTCGCATGTCTTCAGTCCAAAACCAAACGATCAAATGTCCGTATTATGGACTTCTCTCCGCAAAAGCGTAGGATTTTGAGTCAGGGACCAGACGGTAAAGAGCGTTTAAACATGCTAGAAGGAATGAAAAGAAGGCAAGCTAGGTTTCCGAACAAAACGCGGCTCGGTCCTTTCGTTTGTTTGATTTTTCTGGTGATGGGTTTTATAGCCTCGATTCCCGTTGATGCATACGCCCAGGAGTCCTACGCCTTTACGATTGCCCGGGTGAAATACGACGGAGGGGGTGATTGGTACGGTGATCCGGAATCGCTCCCCGAACTATTGTCCTTCGTACGGAGAGAAACACTGGTTGATGTAGCGCCCCGCGAAGAGGTCGTTGAGCTTTCGAATGATAACCTTTATTCCTACCCGTACATCTACTTGACAGGCCACGGAAACGTTCGGTGGACAAGTTCCGAGGCGCTCCGACTCCGACGCTATTTAGAGCAAGGCGGATTTTTACACATTGACGATAATTACGGCCTCGATGTCCATATTCGCAGGGAGTTAAAAAAGGTATTTCCCGAGCTCGAATTAATCGAATTGCCTTTTGATCACCCCATTTTTCATGCGGCATTTGATTTTCCGAATGGGCTCCCGAAAGTGCACGAGCACGATGGTAAACCTCCTCAGGGATTTGCATTAATGGACGAAGATGGTCGAGTTATGGTTTTTTATACCTATGAAACAGACCTGGGAGATGGTTGGGAGCCTCAATCGGTCCACGAAAAACCCGAAGCCCTTCGGGAAGCCTCATTGCAAATGGGCGCGAATATTCTCGTTTATGCGATGACGCATTAGGCCCCTTGCCGTACTTTCTGCTTTTCCAGTCCGAAATAATCTTTTTGCTTTAACCACTCTATTCCTGTTTCTCATGTCCTACCTCAAACAGGCTGATCCTGTAATTTATAGCGCCCTCGAAAAAGAGGTAACGCGGCAAAACGAAGGCCTTGAGCTGATTGCGTCCGAGAATTTTGTATCTAGGCCCGTTATGCAGGCAATGGGATCGCCGCTGACCAATAAGTATGCAGAAGGGCTGCCGGGCAAGCGCTATTACGGCGGTTGTCAATTTGTAGATATCGCAGAAGAAATTGCTCAGGACCGCGCAAAAAGGCTGTTTAATTGCGATTGGGTCAACGTCCAGCCGCATTCCGGAGCGTCAGCCAACGCTGCCGTCTATTTGACCCTGATGAAGCCCGGGGATGTGTTTTTAGGATTGAATCTGGCACATGGTGGTCACCTTACACATGGCAGCCCGGTCAACTTCTCCGGCATTCTTTACAAAGCGGAGTACTATGGGGTGGAGCCGGACGGGCCGATGGTCGGTCGGATTGATATGAATAAGGTCCGAGACCAGGCGTTGAAAATCCGGCCTCGCATGATTTCGATCGGAGCTTCTGCCTACAGCCGGGATTTCGACTATGCTGCCTTTCGTGCGATTGCAGACGAAGTAGGCGCGTTCTTGTGGATGGATATGGCGCATACGGCCGGCTTGATTGCCGCCAAAATTATGAATGACCCGCTTCCGCACTGTCATATTGTATCAACGACCACCCACAAAACGCTTCGGGGGCCGCGGGCAGGCCTGTTATTGATCGGAAAGGATGGGGAAAACACCATGGGTAAAGTGGCTCCCAAGTCAGGTAGAACCAAGAATTGGAGCGAATTGTTTGATTCATCGGTGTTTCCGGGCATGCAAGGAGGACCGTTGATGCACGTTATAGCTGCAAAGGCCGTCGCTTTTGGCGAAGCATTGGAACCCGGATTCACCGAGTACGGGAAGCAGGTCATATCCAATTCCAAAACCATGGCAGATGCTTTTGTCGAACGCGGCTATCAGGTGGTTTCAGGTGGAACCGACAATCATCTATGTCTAATTGATTTGCGTAATAAAGGTATCACAGGAAAAGACGCAGAAATCGTGTTGGGAGAGGCGGATATCACCGTCAACAAAAACATGGTACCCTACGATACCGAAAGTCCTTTCGTAACAAGCGGCATCCGGATTGGAACTCCGGCAATGACCACCCGCGGTTTAAAGGAAGATGATTTCAAACACATCGTCGGGCTGATCGACCGCGTATTGACGCATCCAACCGATGGTACGACTATAAAAGAAGTGAGAGGCGCTATCCATGAAATTACCGCCCGCTTCCCCCTTTATGACTTTGTAACGGCGTAAAAGGACGATGTCAGACTTGTCTTCAACAACGTATAATGGACTCGTCGACCTGGGTCGGCGGCTCTATGATTTAGCTCTTGTTAGAAGTGAGCAGGAGGAAATTACCGACCCGCGGGGCCAGCCCATTGGCTGGTTGCTGGACACGCGAATTCCCATGTTGAGCGGGCATTTGATGCCTGAAGTTGGGTATGTGCTGGGCGAAAGACTTCGTGCCAAAAATATCGATCAACTCGTTGGTTTTGGATTCGGATCGTATGCGCTAGTAGCGTCGGTCGTCGGAACGTCCATTTCGCCTCCGTTTATGGGTGGGTTTATTCGGGATGAACGAAAGCAGCACGGAAGGCGACGCCTGGTTGAAGGGCCAATCGTGCGGGAGCGGCCGGTAGTTTTGATTGATGATATTCTAAACAGCGGCAGATCGGCTCTCAAAGCCGTTGCGCTTTTGCAGCAAGACGGGTTTAGAGTGGTAGGGATGATGTGTCTTTTTAACTTTGCCTGGAGTGGTGGACGCCGAAGGTTGGAAGAACACGGCCTGTGGGTCGATTCTCTGCTGGATTTAAATTTGAGGGAAGGTGAATAGCCGGATCCCTATCTGTGTATTCCCGTTGACACGACCATGATTTCATTTCTGCGAAATAGGAAAAAAGCCAAGCTAGCCAAGGTCGGTCCAAACACAGGGGGCGACGGTGCAGCGGGCAGTGTGGCACTTGCCAATTCCAAGACAGAAGGCGAAATGGGCTTTCTGGATCACCTCGAGGAGCTGCGTTGGATGCTTTTTAAAGGATTCGGTGGGATCATATTCTTCACCGTGGTAGCTGCCTTTTTTCGCGGCTGGGTGATTGAAAACATCTTGTTGGGGCCGAAAAAGCCGGACTTTATCAGCTACCGCCTTTTTGGAATAGAAACCACGGATTTCGTCCTTCAGAATAGAACGGTGACCGGTCAATTTTTTGCGGATTGGGGAACGGTCCTGGCAGTTGGGGCCATCATGGGCACACCCGTTTTTATTTACTATTTATGGAAATTTATTGAGCCGGGGCTTTTCCCGAATGAAAAAAGCGGACTTCGGTTTGCTGCGTTTTTTGCTTCTTTTTTCTTCTTTCTAGGACTTTGTTTTGGGTATTTCGTTCTAACACCCATAGCGCTTCAATTTTTTGCGGGCTATTCCATTTCACCCGAAATAGCCAACGAATTTGATATCACCAAATACTTTGAAATAGTGACCATGTGGACATTTGGTGTTGGGATACTGTTTGAACTGCCGGTCGTCATGTTTTTCTTGGCGAAAATGGGCGTTGTCAGTGCCGATTTGTTACGACGATCCCGGAAGTATGCACTAATCATTTGTCTAGTGTTGGGTGCGCTATTCACGCCCCCAGACCCAATTTCACAGGTTATTGTTGCGACCCCGCTATGCCTGTTGTATGAAGCAGGTATCTATGTAACCGTTTTGGTGGAGCGAAAAAGGAGTAGAGAAGCGCAACGGAATATGGAACCTGACTTAGCTTGAATCATCGGAAGTGAAAAGGCGTCAGAAGGGAAACGAACCTTTTGGCGCTTTCCATGAAACGATTCTTCGCTTCCAGCTCCCGATTTATAGTAGGGACGGTGTTGGTCTCTATTCTGGTGGCCGCGACCGTCCTTCGGGATGACCTCTTCGAACTGCGCAAAAACTTTGAGATTTTTGGCGCCCTTTACGAAGAAATTGCCATCAACTATGTGGATGACGTACGGCCTCAGCCGTTTATGCGGGCCGGTATCGATGCCATGCTGTCTCAGCTAGATCCCTACACCCACTATTTTGATGAAGCGGACATGGTCGACATGCAGTTGATGCAGCGGCGCAAAATCGGTACCGTTGGTCTCAATGTCGGTCTTCGTGGTGGCCGCCTTACCGTGCTCGCCCCAGAAAATAACGCGGCCGCATACCGTCAGGGGATTCGTACCGGCGACATTATTCTTCAAATCGGTGAGACGCCGACCGACAACGTGACGGTCGAAGAAGCCTATGAACTGCTTATGGGTCAGCCTCGCACTACCGTAGAGGTGTTGGTCCAACGTGGGGCCGAATTAAGTCCACGAGTTTTCGTTCTACCGCGAGCCCTGCCGAGATCGCAAAATGTGTCCTATTCGGGTTATTTGGGGCCAGATTCTACAGCAGGATTAGCCTATTTAAAGCTAGACATTTTCGGAGACCGGTCGGCCCGCGAGGTCAAACGCGCGCTCCGGAATATGGACCGAGTAAATCCGCTTAAAGGGATCGTTCTTGATCTCCGAGGCAATCCTGGGGGCATTTTGGGCGAAGCGGTGGACATTGTGGAACTGTTTGTTCCGAAAGGTTCACTTGTGGTCAGTACCCGGACGCGCGTCGACAACGCGGTGCAAGAGTTCAAGACCGACGCAGACCCGCTATTTCCGGAAGTACCCATGGTTGTTTTGATCGATCGATACAGTGCGTCGGCCAGCGAGATCGTGGCGGGCGCCCTACAGGACTACGACCGCGCCGTCATTATGGGTGAAACATCGTTTGGAAAGGGATTGGTTCAGATCACGAGGCCTCTGCCGCACAACACGTTACTCAAATTGACCGTTTCGCACTATTACCTACCGACGGGACGCACGATTCAGTCTTTTGAACTGAATTCTGCGTCAGCCCGGGTCGCGGTCCCTACCTTAACTTCGTTTGTTACGGCTGGTAAACGGCCGGTTCGGGGAGGAGCAGGCGTCGAGCCCGATCGCCGCATCGTTGTAGAGCCATCAAGTGAACTAGAGTCCGTTTTGTTGCAGGAATCGGCGTACTTCCTATTCGCGGATCTTTGGGTGGATCGGCACTGTGCGGCGGCCGCTAACGCAGGCGCGCCCGGTACTGTAGCCAACACTCCGGTCTCGGGGGCCAATACGCCCGGTGTTGGAGCTACTATTTCTAAACCCTTAGATCAAAACTGCCTAGCCCAATCCGGGGCGACTTTTGATGAGTTTAGGGAGTGGCTACCTCAATCTGGTATCCAGTTGGTAACGGATTCTGAGCTTATGCTGACTCGATTGGAAAGTGAGTTCGCCCTCAGTAACTATCACGTACAGAGCGAGATGAATAGTTTGAAATCGGCACTCTTAGCGCAAAAAACAGCTCGATTGGGCACACTTAGGCCAAATATTGACCGCCGAATCGAGGAGGAAATTAGGTCCCGGTTGCTGTCTGAAAAGGACCAAAACACTCAGTTGGTGGCAAGCGATACGTGGATCGCCGAGGCCCTCCAGTTGGTTCGGGATAGCGGGGCGGTTGGGCGCATTCTTAACTGATTGGCTTTGGCCGGGGCTACGCCCCGGCCAAGCGTTGCAAAGCGCCAAACAGAACCCGCGTGCCTGCTTCGACCTGTTCGGGAGTCGAAAACTCCTCAGCACTATGACTAATTCCGCCCCGACTGGGAATGAATATCATCCCTGACTGGTAGATAGACTGAAGAATTTGTGCATCGTGACCCGCGCCGCTAATCATTTTGATCGATGAGTAACCCAGTTCGTCCGATGCGGATTGGACGGCTGAAATAACGGTATCAGAAAAATGGCAGGGCTGAGTTCGTGCCAAACGCTTGTGAGAAACATCACAAACGGTAGGATAATTCAAAATTTCGGTCATTCGGGCCTCTGCGGTTAACAATCGGTCTGGGTCTGGGTGGCGCATATCGACCGTAAATGTGACCCGATTCGCAATCACGTTCACCAAATTCGGATGATAGGTTACGGATCCGATGGTAAGCCGAAGATTCTCTATTTCGGCGGGTAGCTGACGTAGGGCACTCATTAAATCACCCGAAACTAATCCGGCATCGCGTCGACGATCCATAGGCGTCGTTCCGGCATGATTGGAAGATCCTAGCACCTCGACCTCTGTCCACGACAAGCCTTGAACGCCCGCGACAACCCCGATCTGCCGATTTTCGCTTTCAAGGATCGGGCCCTGCTCAATATGTAATTCGAGGAAAAACCCGATCTCAAGGTCGTCCAGCGTATCCGTCCCTGCAAACCCAACCTGCCGATCGAGCTCTTGTCCGATTGAAGTTCCGGCTGAATCCAACGCGGCCATCGCATCACGCAAAGTAATTTGGTGACTGTGATACAGACTTCCCATCATATCGGGCATAAATCGCACCCCTTCTTCGTTGACAAAGGAAGCCACGACAATGGTTCGCTCGGGTATACGCCCCGACTCCTGCATTTTCGTCACGCATTCGACGGCGGCAACCACTCCCAACGCTCCATCAAAACGCCCCCCAGTTCCAACCGTATCGGTATGAGAGCCAACCATAACGGCAGGTAAAGAGGTTGAACCCCGTAAAATGCCAAATAGGTTACCGATGGCGTCGACTCGAATCTCCAATCCTGCGTTTTGCAATTGCCCAGCCACCATGGATCGTCCGGCGAGATCCAAGTCGGTAAAAGCTAATCGGCACACGCCTCCATCCGGACGCTCCCCAATGGATGCTAATTCGGCAAGGTGCTCAAGTAATCGGGACATGAAAATATCCAGTGAGTTTGGTTCACGGTTTGGGGCTCAGGCAGACCAAATATCGAGTGTAAGTTCGATAGAAACCAGTCACAATACCTCCCGTATGACATCCATATTCTTGTTTCATCCAGTCCAGTAGCATTACCATGATGCAGTTTCGATCGGCTCTTTTTATTGTCGCAATGTTTGTGGTTCTCGGCTGTGACCAGCAGGTCCAGTCTCAAACAAAACCCACCGATTCATTTCGTTCGGAATCGCAGGTTATGCCTGATGCTCAGAATTCGATCATGGAAGGCAGAAGAACCGCTATCACCCGAGCGGTTGAACGTGCGACTCCTGCTGTGGTCAGCGTCAACGTGATTCAAACCCAACGAGTTCAAGTCAATCCGTATCAAGATCCGTTCTACGATTTCTTTTTTGGGCGACAACGAGCCAATGTCTTGGACCAGGAGGTACAGTCCATGGGGTCGGGTTTCATAATAAGTGCAGACGGCTATATAGTGACCAATGATCACGTTGCCGGTGGCGCCTCAAAGATTACAATCGCTTTTGCCGATGGAAAGACACTTCCTGCAACCCTTATCGGATCCGATCAGGGTACCGATTTGGCTCTGTTAAAAGTCGAATCCGACGTTCCGCTGCCTCATCTTACCTTTGAACTGTCAGACGGACCCATTGTAGGCGAGTGGTCCATCGCGCTGGGGAATCCTTTTGGGCTGTTTGAAGCGTCTGAACCTACCGTGACGGTCGGCGTGGTTAGCGCTACTGGCCGGGATTTACAACCTCAGGACAATCGATACTATCTGGACATGATTCAGACCGATGCTTCTATTAACCGGGGCAATTCGGGAGGTCCGTTGCTTAATGCTATGGGAAATGTGATTGGAGTAAATACAGCCATATTTACCGAATCAGGGGGGAGTGTTGGAATTGGGTTTGCCGTTCCGGCTGAAAAAGCCGTCCGCATTTTGGAAGAGATACGAGACAAAGGGTTCGTTGACCGGGCTTACTTCACCGGGTTAAGAGGCAGAACGTTGCCTGCCGTATGGGCCCAACAGTTGGGTCTTGCGGAAGCGAAAGGGGTGGTTGTTGAAAACGTCGATCCAGGTTCCCCGGCAGAGCAGGCTGGGTTTAAGCCGTATGACGTCATTTTGAAAGTTGCCGGCGAGACGGTAAACGATCAAACGCAGTTTGTTGGGCGGCTCTTTGAATATCGACCCGGGGATGTGGTCCCGATGGAAATCGTACGGGACGGGAAAATAGTCGCCATCAACATGAAATTGGGCAGTCAACGCGAATAAAAAGCACCTTCCTTTAATTGAATGGCGCCGCGTCTAGCAGTGTTGAATTCGACTGGAATGGTCCGCCTTCCTAAATCTCGTGTGGCGGAATACACCTCAAAATGAAGATGTGGCCCTGAGGTGAAGCCGGTGTTTCCGGATCGTGCAATGACCTGTCCGGTGGAAACAGCTGCTCCTATATTGACCGAAACGCTTCTCGGGGCCAAATGGACGTAGTTTCCGATCGTACCATCGGAGTGTCTGATTTTGACGTAGTTGGCCCGGGACTTTAGCTCAGGGTCGGGTCGTCCTTCAGTAAATTCTTCGACTAAGTCGATTACGATACCTGCTCGAGCCGCTCGAACGTACGTTCCACTGGGCATATCCCAATCAATGGCGTATTTGCCTTGATGAGTTAGATTTCCCAGATATCCCTGACCGACTAAATACTCTTCACCCTTCGAATACGGCAGTTCATACGCAAAACCTCGCTGATGTTCGGCCTTGAAATCGCCTTGGATCCACTTCACACTGAAGGAAAATTCCCAACCAACGTCAGGATCGTCGATAGCGAGCGAAACGACCTTGGTCCGTGAAAGACCCTTATAACTCTCGGTCAGCGGTAGTTGGGCGTTGGCTCTCATGTTTTCCGCCGCGACGTCTAAGATCATCGTGATTTCCCATGAAACGAGGGAGCGGACAAAGATATCGACCCTTTCATCTATCGTTTCGGAGTCGATGCAGAACGTTTCCTCATAGCAATCAGAAGTACCGGGGTGGTCCACGAAAGGCGCACCGAAAACGGGGCTGTGACCCGTCATCAGAAAAAACGATATAATGGCTAAGGGAATATTCATAAAATCAGCGACCCTGTTGGACAAGTTGATTTTAATGCAGTTCCGAAGGGCGTTTTCGACTGCCCTACTACCAAGCAGCTAGAATTGCCTGGACATTTGAAGCCACCGACCCGGAACCGCCAAAAACCGCGCTGCCGGCCACAATGACGTCAGCTCCTGCGCCTGTTACTTCGGCCACATTGCTCGCTTTCACGCCCCCGTCTACCTCCAGATGAGCCGAAGAACCGATGGCATCGAGCATGGAGCGAAGTCGTTTGATTTTATTCGTACTGGCGGGAATGTAAGATTGCCCTCCAAAACCCGGATTCACCGACATAATCAAGACGAGATCCACATCACCCAGAATTTCTTCCAAACTAGAGAGAGGAGTGGCGGGGTTAAGGGTTACACCTGGACGTGCGCCGGCTGCTCGGATGGCCTGAATGGTGCGGTGAAGGTGCGTACAGGCCTCCACGTGGACCGTGATAATGTCTGCTCCAGCTTCTGCGAACGCATCGACGTATAAGTCGGGGTTCTCGATCATCAAATGAACGTCCAGAACGGCGCCTGTAGAGTCAGCTAGTGGCCGAAGTGCCTTTACAATGAGCGGTCCAATCGTAATGTTTGGTACAAAATGACCATCCATTACATCCACGTGTAGCCATTCGGCACCTGCGTCGATCGACTCCCTGCAGTGCGCTCCTAACCGGGAAAAATCAGCGGAAAGAATACTGGGTGCGAGAATGGGCATGACAGACCGTATGTAAAAAGACTAATGGAGGATGGCTAGCACAACGGCGACGACTAATGCATTCACTAAAGCCAAAGGCAGTAGGTACTTCCAGCCCAACGTCATCAACTGCGTGTATTTAAAGCGAGGAAGCGTCCAGCGAACCCAAATAAATACATAGGCGAAGAAGCCGGCTTTCAGGATGACCGTCAGCACCTGAAGCGCCATCAACAAATAAGAATCTGCTAACGCCGGGAATTGCGCTACAATGACCGATTCAAAAGGAAGTAAATACCCACCAAAGAATAGGGTCACGATCACGAATGAGGCGACGAAGAAGTTGACGTATTCGGCCAAAAAGAACATGCCGAATTTCATGCCGGAATATTCGGTGTGATACCCACCGACGAGCTCCTGTTCTGCTTCTGGAAGGTCAAACGGGGCACGGTTGGTCTCTGCAAAGGCGGTGACTATAAACAAAATGCACCCCACCGGATTTCTGAATACGTTCCAGGCAAAAAGGCCAAATCCGCCCGCCTGATCTTCTACGATGGTGACCATGTTCAGCGAGCTCGAAATAAGCACGACCGACAGTACAGCAAGGCCCATTGAGAGCTCGTAGGATATCATTTGGGCTGACGAACGAAGGCCGCCCAGAAGCGAATACTTACTGTTTGAACTCCATCCGGCCAAAGTCACTCCGTAAACAGAGATCGAGGTCAGCGCGAGAAGAACGAGGATACTAACGTCCATGTCGGCAATCACAACGCCGCGCGCGAATGGAATGAGCGCCCCGGCGGCCATTGCAATCACAACCATCATCATGGGCGCAAGCGAGTGCACAAACGGGTTGGCCAGGGTCGGAACGATGTTCTCTTTGAAAACCAGCTTCACCACATCCGCAAAGGGCTGTAGAAATCCAAAAGGACCGACCCGGTTGGGACCCGGCCGATTTTGCATATAACCCGAAACTTTACGTTCGGCGTATACCAAAACGGATGCCGATATCAGCAAGAAATTGATGATCACAAATGCGATCAGAGCCGTCCAGTACCAAGCAAGATCCATAGTATTGTTCTTCTAAATCAATGCGTTTAATGCATCAAGATGTTTTACATCAAATCAGGCTGTTACGCCGATTTCAGAGAGCCGAACGCCAAACTCACCCATCGCTTCATACGTTGCACCCGCAAAAGCATCGTTTGCCGAAGACAATTCGGCCATGATATTTCGAGGGCCTTTATAATTCATCGCGACGTTTAGTTCTGCGGCAATTTTAGGAAGGGAAATCCATCCAGGTTGGCAGTTTATCAAATTCGATTCATCATACCATTTATCAAATGGGGTTCCGTGACGATCCGCGCGACACTTGCCAATTTCCATGGATAATGTACGATTTACGCCAGCAATCGATTTTGCAGGTCGTAAACGCTGGGCCAAGCCTTGATCGTTGACCAAGGTCCCGACCGTTTCTACGGCTGTAGCCGCAGGAATAGCCACATCGGCAGCTGGAAGCGTTTGATTAGTGGTATTGTAAAAGTGCAAAACTACTTTCACTTTGCTCAAATCAGCAACTGAACATAGTCCCAAAGCCACTGGATCTTCTTCCATCACGTACAAAACGTCAATTCCACCATCCAGAATACGGCTTTTTAGGTCAGCCGCATTGGCCGCGCGAAAGCCTAAGCGTTCACAACCCTGCGCATTTGGCGTACGATCATCTGTTCGCAGCCAAGAGTCGCCGTGGCCTGCTTCGGTATGTGCCAGGTAAATCGGGGTAGCCGCTCCTACAGCAGCGGCTAACTTGGAAAGTAAATAGTTGTCTTCTACCGTAGCGTAGGCCGAGCCGACGAACTGTACTCGCGAACCATCCGCCCCCTTTAAACAGTCTGAAACGGCTTTGTAAGCCGCTTCCCAGGTCACTTCCGCGCCAGAAATGGTGGGGCCTGAAGGTCTATTGTCGTTGAATTTATGGTAATCCAATCGATCTTCGTCCGCCAACCAGTATTCATTGACATCCATATTGGTTCGAGGCGTGATTTCGACAATTTTATTGTCCTTCACCCAGTAGTAGCAGTTAGACCCACGGGCATTTACGGTCGATATGGAAGCCGTTTTACTCATTTCCCACGTCCGTGCACGGAAACGCGAATCCTTGGAGGTCAATGCGCCTACAGGACAAATGTCGATCACATTCATCGAATAGGGTTCGTCGAACTCGACACCTGGAGGGGTCATTGGATAGTTGCGAACACCCCGTTCTACAATCGTGAGCTGGTTGCTTTTGGATATTTCTTCCGTAAACCTGACGCAGCGAGTGCAGTTGATGCACCGCTCGCCGTCCAGAACCACGTTCGGACCCAAATCAATTTGTTTGGGCTTACCCACTTTCCGGAATTCAAATCTGGAGCCTTCAGGACCGTGTTTGTAGGTCTGATTTTGAAGCGGACAATGACCGGCCTGATCGCAAATTGGGCAATCCAGCGGATGATTGATAAGCAGAAACTCAAGATTATCCTTTTGAGCACGTTTAACCAATTCACTGGACTTGTGGGTCCGAATGACCATTCCATCTACTGCATCCATCGAACAGCTGGTCTGCAGCTTCGGCATGAATTGGATGATGGGCTGTCCGTTTTCGTCGAGATTGGGTTTACCTGTTTCCCGGTTGATCTGGGGCATACCTACTTCAATCAGGCATTGCCGGCAATTGGCAGGAGCGCTCATCGCAGGGTGGTAACAGAAATGGGGTAGGTCGACGTCCGTTTCGAGGCACAGCTGAAGAAGCCGCTGCGTACCGTCAAACTCCAAAGTCTCGTTATCTACTGTAATATTGGGCATATCTGTCAGATTCTTTCAGGAAGCTAATTCTTTCTCTGTAGTTACGCTGTTTCTAGAACGCCGCCGCTCGGCACGTTCTCCGGACGACATTTGGCTTCAAACTCGCTGCGAAACCGATCAATGGTATATCGAATCGGCCATGCGGCCGCATCAGCCAGTGCGCAGACAGTTCGGCCTTCCATTTGCGTACACAGATCCAAAAGGATATCCAGATCTCGAAGTTGGCCGTTTCCTTCGTCGAGTCTGGTAACTATGTTTTCCAGCCATCCAGTGCCTTCGCGACACGGAGTGCATTGTCCACAGGATTCGTGGTGGTAGAATTGGGTGATTCGGCGCAGCCAGGAAACGATATCGACGTCTTCGTCCATAATGAGCATGCCGCTCGTCCCCATCATGGAGCCCGCATCCCGAAGAGAATCGGCATCCATGGTCACCCCAACAATCTGATCGGCGCGAAGGATGGGAGTCGAACTTCCACCCGGAATAAGCGCTTTCAGTTTTTTGCCGCCGCGCATGCCACCCGCCACTTCGTCAATCAGGTCGGAAATGAGCATTCCTGTTGGATACTCAAATACCCCTGGACGATTTACGTGCCCTGAAATTCCGTATAAAACCGGACCAGGGTGCGAAGATGCGCCAATTTTTGAAAACCACTCTCCACCTTTATTGATGATGAGCGGTACGCACGTCAACGTTTCTACGTTATTAATGGTGGTTGGATATCCCCAAACGCCCTTTTGAGCCGGAAATGGCGGCTTTACGCGAGGATAAGCACGTTGACCTTCAAGTGAGCTCATCAAACTGGATTCTTCGCCGCAGATGTAGGCACCGGCGCCTTTGTGAATCACGATTTCGCACGAAAAGCCGGAGCCCATGATGTTTTTGCCGACGTATCCTTTGGCATAAGCTTTTTCAAGCTCTTCTTCCATCAACGTGATCCAATCCGCAAACTCGCCGCGAATGTACAGATACCCGGTTTTGATGGACATGGCATAGCTCGCAATCAACATCCCTTCAAACACTAGATGCGGATTGTATTCCATCAACTGCCGGTCTTTGAACGTACCTGGCTCTGATTCATCCCCATTGCAGCACAAAAACCGCGGGATATTGGGGTCGACTGGGGGCATGAAGCTCCACTTAAGTCCAGTTGGAAAACCGGCTCCGCCGCGGCCCTTAAGACCACTCTTTTTGACTTCGTTGGTAACGGATGTTGGATCCCACTTGTCGGTGGTCAATACCTCGCGAAGGGCTTTGTACCCCTCGTGCTTTTCATACACATCCAACTTATGGAGGTCTTTAACGGGTGGCAATAGTACCCGCTGGTATGAGCGCCAGTCTCCTGCTTTCGTCTTTTTCTCTTCCATTTTGGCTAGCTCACGGTTTCTGAAACGGGTGGGACGATGTACGATTCGACCGAATTCACATCTGTTCTACGGTTGCCGCCCATCTCATCTTCGTCCTGAGGCAGGGTGACAGAAGTAAACGCTGGCATTTTTCCTTCCCGGAGTGCATCGAGAAGCGCATCCACCTTATCCTTATTCAAGTTGTGGACGAACGTGCCGTTGGTAATCTGGAGCATTGGAGCCGTTCCGCATGCACCGAGGCATTCAGCTTCCTGAACTGTAAAAAGGCCATCTTTCGTGGTTTCACCTTTGTGAACGCCCAACTTTTCCTCGATGTAATGCAGCATGTCGTATCCACCACAAAGCTGGCAGGAAAAACAGGTACACACGTCCAGAACATGCTTTCCCTTTTTCTCCTTGAAATACTGCGTATAGAAAGTCGCAACACCGTATGCATTGGCGTAAGGGATCCCTACTTCTTCGGCGACTAGTTTTATGACTTCGGGCGGGAGGAAACTGAATTTTTCCTGAGCCAACCACAGCGCGCGCATAATCGCACCGTCCGCGGTGGGGTAGCGTGAAATCCAGGTTTGAATCTGCTTTTTTTCTTCTGACGTGAACACTAGTTGATCACCCGGGATGAGGGGTGCCGGATTTCTGTCCGGAGCGTCCACGAAAGGATGTTTTATAAAATCGCCCATAATTTGCGTTTAGATCGGTCTGTCTTTTCTTATCAGGAAGGCTGCTATCTAATGCTCTGTCAAATGCTATTGGCCGTCATGGTTTTTGGGAAAGCCGGGTTGTTCTACTTGTCCGCTTCGCCCAACACAGGATCGATTGTTCCGATCAAAATAACCATATCGCCCATTACCCCGCCTTCCATCATCGTTTCCAATGCCTGGAGGTTGGAGAAGCTGGGCGAATTCATGCGGGCTCGCCACGGACTTCCCGTTCCGTCCGATTGCAAGTAAAATCCGAGTTCACCCTTCGGAGCTTCAATGGCGTGGTAAGCGGAAGCCCCTTTGGGAGGCGCGACACCGGTATCGGTATACATGAAGTCGTGAATCAGACCTTCCATGGAATAAAAAACTTCGCTTTTTGAAGCGCTGGATTTCTTCGCATCGTTGGCCCGAACAGGACCGCGCAGGGTCTTTAGCTTGTCAAGGCACTGGTTGATGATCTTAATGCTCTCTTTCATCTCATCTAGGCGCACAAAGTACCGTGCCAACGCGTCGCCTTCGGTCCGAATGGGAATCTGAAAATCGACGTCGTTGTATTTCAAATACGGCTCAAATCGCCGAATATCGTGCGCTATGCCCGAACCTCTAAGGTTGGGACCGGTCATGCCCATTCGAACGACGTCTTCGGCGGTCAAGAGACCAATACCTACGTTGCGATCAATCCAGATACGATTGCGGTTTAACAATTTCTCCCATCCAGCTAAAACGGCGGGATAGTCTGCCGCAAACTTGGTGATGAGATTGATACCGGCTTCATTCAAGTCTGTGGCAACACCTCCAATGCGGCTGTGAGAAACCGTTAATCGGGCTCCAGCTACCTCGTCGAAAATCTCATAAATGTCTTCTCGGGCCTGAAATGTCCACAAGAACATGGAAACGGCGCCTGCATCCATGAGCCCAACGCCCATCCAGATGAGGTGAGAAGAGATACGAGCAATCTCGCTCATCATCATCCGAATCCATTGGGCCCGATCAGGGACTTCGATGCCGGCTAATTTTTCTACTGCCAAACACCAAGCCACGTTATTGGAATACGGCGACAGATAATCCATGCGATCCGTGTAGGGCATGAACTCCTGGTACGTCTTGTTTTCGGCGATTTTCTCAATACCACGGTGCAAATAGCCGATGTCTAGAACGCAGCGTTCAATGTTTTCGCCATCGAGCTTTACGACCGCACGCAATACGCCGTGAGTGG
Organism: Bacteroidota bacterium; assembly: GCA_027622005.1. Lineage (GTDB taxonomy): Bacteria > Bacteroidota > Rhodothermia > Rhodothermales > UBA10348 > UBA10348. The sequence goes on from JAQBZH010000010.1 coordinate 40,635, forward strand.
CAGGATGCTGTGGTCCAATATTGAGAATCATCTCATTTTCAAGGGGGTCGCCGGTTGGGTCATGGCCTCCTGGCGTACGCTCCACCCATGAATGCTTGCTTTCGAGCCGTCTGTATATCGCTTCGTTGTGGCGGGGCCAGAACTTGAGCGTTTCAGAAAAATTGGTGTCGTTAATTATGCTCATGGGCTAAACTTCGTCCTCCGATTCAACTTCCTCATAACTCCATGGCGTTTTGGATCCGTGGGCAGCCGGGAATGGATCTTGCGTCAATTCACCCGTAGGTACCTGAGGTGGCAGGGCCATCGATCCGGGCACTCCAAGCAAGGGAAACTCTTTTCTTAACGGATGATATTCAAAGTCTTCCGGCATGTACATCCGCCTCGGGTCGGGATGCCCTTCAAATCGAAGTCCAAACATATCCCAGGCTTCGCGTTCGTTCCAATTGGCCGCAGGATACAACTCGCAAAGGCTTGGAACAGTCATGCTGTCTTCGTCGACGCGAACCATCAATCGGATTCGCTTGCCGGCGGTGATGTTTACTAGGTTGTAATACACCTCGTAGCGATCGTCTTCGGTAAAGCGATCTGCGCCGCCTAAATCAGAAAGATAGGTAAAGCCCTGATCCGTTTTGAGCCAACCGCAAATATCAATCAACGACCCCAAAGCAATACGCGCGGTCCGTTCCCCGGCATACACTATTCGTTCGATCAAAGCTGGTCCAAACTTGGCGGCCATAGCGTCTAGGACGCCGTCTACTTCAGTAGAGGCTTTCGCGTGTGGATTATTTTGAACTGCCGTTTCCGCTTCCTGAGGGACAAACTCAAAGGGCAGCGTCTTGGGAGCCTTGGGTCCTTTATTCAACTTTTCCGACATAGTCTGTAATTCTTATCGCTGCGTATATAATTCGACGGGAGAAATCACGTTTTCCCCATCTGGTGTCACGATAGTCGGCCGATTGGCGGCTACATTTGGCATGTTGCGACCAAAAATACCATCATGCTCAACGGAATATTGGTTCCTTATTTTCTCCTGAATGTCCATCAGCGCGTGTATTACGGCTTCTGGTCGAGGAGGGCAGCCTGGGATATATATATCGACAGGTAAAAAATTATCACAGCCCTGGACCACGCCGTAACACCGGTGCATACCACCTGAAGAGGCACAAGCGCCCATCGAGATACACCACTTTGGATCGGCCATCTGATCCCACACACGACGAATGGTATGGGCCATTTTGTAGCTCACCCATCCTGCAACAATCATCAAATCCGCTTGACGCGGTGAAAAGCGCATAGCCTCGCTACCGAATCGAGCCACATCATACTTAGGCGCTGCGAAAGCCATCATTTCAATGGCGCAACAAGCGAGGCCCATGGGCATGGGCATCAGCGAGTTAGAGCGAGCCCAATTCACTACGGCATCTACTCTCGTTGTCAAAAATCCTTCTTGAAGGGGAAGTTCTTGTCCCATTGGGGCTGGTCGGGTTTGGTTAAACGCTGAACGAAAGGCAGTTGACCCTAGTCAAATTCCAATCCGCCCTTTTTGATATCGTACAAGAGGCCGATGGCGAGGATGATGACAAACAAAAAGACCACGGACAATACGCCTAATCCGACGCCGGCATCCAGAAACTCAGAAAAAGTGACCGCCCAAGGGTATAAGAATACTACCTCCACATCGAATACGATGAAGATCATCGCGACGAGGTAAAACTTGACGGAATACCTATCTCTGGCTGACCCGATGGGGTCCATACCACTTTCATAGGAAGTCAATTTGATCGTGTTGGCTCGTTTGGGTCCGATCAGTGCTGCTGCTTTGAGCAGGGTGAAGGACAAGCCAATAGCTATCAAAAGCTGGATAAATAATGGGGTGAAATCAGAAAGCATGAATGCTCGTTTGTTTGTATCCGGTAGAAAATCCTGAGGCCCAAAGAATTCGGTTCGAATGGACCTATTAAGTGGCAAGACTTCAGCACCTAGAAGCTACCGAATCACCCTCTCCTAGTCAACGAAATTAACCTCTAGGAATGGTCAATTAGCGATGAGTTCTAAAAACTTTTGCTGGATTTGAAGCAAAAGTAGGTGATGCACAAAAAAAGTGGGGGGCCGCGCTACGCGCGGCCCCCCACAAAAGGCATTCTGATACCCTATAGAGATTACATATCGTACGTAATACGAGCAATCGCCATGCGACCCATTTGTGGAGCACCCACAAATTCACGATGGAAATTATCGGTTACGTTAGAGATTCCAACGTCGACGCGTAACCCCTGGGTGAAGCGCTGAAGATCAAACCCGGCGCCGATGTCAACAAGCATATAGCTAGGAACGTCGCCAACATATGGTCCAGACAGAACGGGGAATCCATCGGTGTACCGACCAGCAGCGTTTACAGACAACCCGTTGGTGAACTTGTACTTGAATCCGGCTGTCCCTTTGAGGGCAGGGGAGTTCAAGGAGACTTCGAGTCCGGTGCCTGGAGAGTCGGTTTCTTCGTCATCGAAATAATCGTCGCTCACGATGGAGAGGTTTCCAAATACGCTCAGCTTATCATTCGCCATGTATTGGAATGCAATATCTGAACCGTAAAAGTTCACTTTTCCGAAGTTGCGGTAGGTCAACATGATCTCCGGTACCGTTCCTACACCGCCATTGTTTTCAATGGGCTGAACGATCGCAACCGGAGTGCTGGCGGAAGGAAGACCGCTACCCGCTAGTTGAACAATCAATCCTGATGCTGCAGCCGGCGTCACGCCAAACAAAGCAAGCGTGCCCGCTAGTTGGGCATTGCCTGCAATTCCGGCGGCCAGAGCGGTACGAAGATCGGTGGCAAGATTTGGTACAACCACGAATGGTGTTTCCGTTAGAAGTGGTCCAATAAAGTTATTTCGCTGGGTATAGTAGACATCTACCGTAACCAACAACTTTTCATTGATAACTCCTTTGTAGCCAACTTCAAACGTATTCGTGATCGACTGCTTCAGAGGAGAAACGTCTTGAAGATCCCGAACGGACAATGGGTCGACCGTCAAAGTAGAAGTATTCAGCTTGGCCAAGATTCCTTGTGAGAACCCTTGCACGTTAGTCCCAGCTGAAGGCGACAATAGGGCCTTCAATGCTCCAGCTTGGGCCGCAGTTACTGGAATCCCAGCGCCATTCAAGACAGCAGCGAGGTTGGCATTCGGAATGGCAGCCAAACCAGCGTAAACGGCAGCATAGGTTGATCCCAAAGGCAATCCGATCGGCTGAGGAGCACCGATGGCCGCGGGATTCAAGCTCGATGCAACAAGATCGGTCCCAGCAAATGCTGCATAGGAAGCGTCCCTTTGCCACGTATATCCATCTGCCGCGCCGCGACCCCGAATCAAGATCGACGTTCCAGGAATTTGACCCGCGACGATGTTCAAGAAGTTGGAGTTTGTACCTGGAGATGAAAATGCGCGGTTAAACGTGGCGCGGAACGAGCTGGAATTGTTTGGTTTGTAAACGATTGCAGCGCGAGGGGAAACTTGAAGACCATCGGTAATACTGTTGTAGTCACCGCGGAGTGCAGCCGTAAAGTCAATTTTTGGATTGATTTTGGTTGTCGACTGAACATAGGCGCCGAATTCATCGATGCCGTCGTCGGTTTGAATCGTTCCTTCCGTATCCGGACGAATAAATTCAAAATCAGCACCCAAAATGATATTTTGCTTGCCTTCAGCCAACGACAGGTCGTATTGAGCCTGACCGACGGTTTGCGTGCTGTTATCTGTAACCGGAAACGCGCCGTACACGAAGGAGTCGCCAGCGTTGTTTTTGTTAACATAAACCTGAGCAAAAAACTTATCCACTTTCAGGCGTAGCTGGTAATAAGTGTACCCATAGTCTTCCGCCTGAACGGTTCCTACACCTGAAAGAATGGTCGATTTTAAGTTGGCGTAGCCCACATTAGCAGACAAAGAGCCGCTGTCGCTGAATCGATATTCGAGCGCTGCATTCACATTTTGCTTCTCGTAATCGGTGTCTCTTACGCCATCTGAGGCAATCTGGGCCGCATCTGCTGGATCGTTTGCGTCCAGTTCCCAGTCATCAGCTTGGGAAAACGTACCGGTTACTTTGTATCCGATTTTGCCACTCGGACCAAATACGCCGGCGTGGCGAAAATCCACTCCGAACAACGCTTGCTCACCGCCCATAACCGTAACAGTCGTTCCGGGATGTGAAAACGGATCTTTGGTCACAAAGTGGACAACACCAGCGTCTACGCCAGCTCCGTAAAGGGCCGAACCTGGCCCGCGAACGACCTCGACGTGGTCGATGTCCGGTCCAATATTTCCCATAATGGAGTAAATATTAGCAGCTAACGATGGGACTGCGGCCTGGCGGTAATCCGTCATAACGTAAGCAGCACCCGAAAACGCATTATTAAAACCACGCAATACGAGTTCTTGACGATCTACGCCGGTTTGGGCCATATCGACGCCTGGAGTTGTGCGAAGCGCTTCCACAGCGTTCGGCGCCACAACGGCAGCGACGTCTTCACCACTCAATACAGAAATAGAAGCAGGCGCATCCAATACTTTTTCTTCGCGTCGGGACGCGGCTATGACAATCGTATTCAATTCGATGCCGGATTGACTGAGGTCGCAATTGACCGTATTGCTTCCACCGGAAGAAACAGTCACAGAGGCTTCACAATCTTGAAATCCGACAAATCGAGCCCGAATGGTATACGAGCCGGCAGGTACGGTAAAACTGTATTTGCCGTCCAAACCAGTGGCGGAACCACCTTTTATAGCTCCGGAAGCGTCGAGTGCAACGACGTTAGCGCCCGCAAGCGCAGACCCGTCCTCTTCGATCGTGATCGTTCCTGAAACCGTGCCCGAAGTCTGAGCCAATACACTCTGCTGACCGAAAACGGCGAGTAGGAATGCTGGGATGAGAATCAAGCGTTTTAACAACTTTGACATGGGGTATTCTCAAGTCTGTTAATAGACATAGTGTGAAATCCGATCTGTTTGACCAGATTCTTTCTCCAAGTATTAGTCGAAGGTACTGAAACGTTTTCAATACAAAAACAATCTTCGGCCTCGATTATGGCATTATTTCTGATGAGTCGATTACGTTTGGTTTGAAATGAAAAACGTAATTCCACCAAGACGGGAGCATTTTTTCGGTTGATGGCTCATTGGAATGGGGTAAATGGCTAAACCACCACTTCATATAGTTCAACTGGAAATTCGGTCCACCCCAGGTTTCAGCGCTAATCGAGTCCTGACCGGTACCGACCTCCGGATAGGTTAGCCAGGCGTCTGCGTTTGACAAAACCTTTGACGGATTCGCATAGTCATAATCGGAAGTGCCGTTGGGTGGATAGTGGCAAGATCCGACGCCCGAAACACCGTTTGACTGATGGGCATTGGCCGCAAAGCGTGCCCATTCCGTTGACAGATCGGTAGTATCCCATCCCCCAGACACCTTTTCCATGGTGGCTTCCGTTCGGTGGCACAAGTTGTGAAGCATCTCCGCTAACCCGCGCTCATATGAAAAACCCATAATCACGAAAGGCTTCGTACTTGCCACCTCTGGGAACACCCCGCCATTGATGTAAAAAGCTCCTGGTCCCGCCATCGAAGACTCCCAAAATCCCATGTAGGGAGCCCCAAAGATCCAAAGCTCATCAAAATCACCCTGGTCAATCTGCCGGACGATATCGTAATCAGCGATCATCCGTATGTAATCAATTCCATCGGGTTGATGGCACGTGCTTCGATCTCGCCAACACGTTTGGAATTCCTCTAATGTATACTGAGATCCATCGGTTTTGATGGGAAAAACGTTCTCGTCGCTCCACGAAACGATCTGCATATCAACCTGCCCATGGCTGATTTCTGCAATACTACTTGTATACTCATCGGCAAGCACCCTAGGGTTGGCCCAATTCAGGTGCTCGTGTAGGGTTGAATCGCCAACGGTGGGGTCAAAATTTAAAACGGCTACTCGAACAGAAATTATCTCATCTGAGGTCTGTGATGTGGAGCAGCCAACCATCGTCCAAGCCAATAATCCCAATAATAAAAGCCGCATTTCGGGTTCCTCAGTTTTTGGCGTGTTTTAGGCCTTTTCCGGGCCGATTTCCCACCATAACATTGCTTTTGAGCACGGAAATGCCGGAGACCCAGACGGAGTGAACCCCCGTTGCATAGTGATGGGGATCACCAAACTTGGCTTGATCTTGAATGGTTGATGGGTCAAATAGGGTGATGTCGGCCACCATTCCAGCGCTCAACTTTCCTCGATCTTTAAGATTTAGTTGCTTTGCTGGCAACGAGGTCATCTTATAAATAGCCTGTTCCAGGGTTAAAACACCCTTTTCGCGCACGTAATAGGCCAGGACCCGTGCAAAAGCGCCATAGTTCCGAGGATGGGGAACGCCCTCATTCATGGCAGGAATACCTCCGTCAGACGAAATACCCGTCCGCGCGTGTAGCATAATGGTTTCGACATCGTCCGGGGACATCGAGTGAAAAACACCCGAGCAGCTTCCAGCTGAGACCAATTCAATGGCCACGTCGGCCGCGCCCTCAACGGTGACGGGCAAGCTTCGATCCGCCAAAATATCAGCCAGACTTTTACCATTAAACGAGGCATCAAAATCACATCGTGCGGCAACGATCGTCGCCGGGTCGGCGCCTCGCTCGATATTGATATGCTCAATGACTTCACTACGAATCTGTTGGCGGGTTTCCGGGTCATTCAAACGTTGTACTAGGGCCTCAAATCCGCCATCCTTCGACCAGTTTGGAAATAATATCGTCAATCCCGTGCTCGACGCCGTGTAAGGATATTGATCACTGGCCGCGTCGATTCCTTCAGCGCCGGCCTCGTCGAGTAGTGCCAGGGAAGCGGCGGCCCCTCCCCAACGACTTTTACCAATTAATTTGTGATGGGTTATTTGAACGCGAGCATCTGAACCCCGTCCGACCTCTATTACTTCCCCCACACTTTCTAATAAGCGCCCCCCTTCGTCCCGAATGTGACTGATATATAGTCCATTTTTTGCCGCTACCGGTTTCGCTAATTCAACCAATTCTGCGGTATCGGCAAACGCACCCGGCGTGTATTCCAATCCGGACGATAATCCAAAGGCCCCGTCAAACATGGCTGTTTCGACCAATTGGATCATTTCGGACATTTGTTCAGCCGTAACTGGAAGATTATCCTCGCCGGCCACCGTCGCGCGAATCGAGCCGTGTCCAATGAATAATCCAATATTGATCGCACTCGGATGGACTTCCAAAGAATCAAGAAATGCTCCAATATCCAGGGTTGATGATCCGTCCTGACCGCCCATTGCCGTGGTAACACCTTGGCGCACATAGCTTTCAGCATCGGGCCGCTGTGCGATATCGCTGTCCCCGAAGCTTCCCGACGTCGCATGACTATGGATATCAATAAATCCCGGGGCAACAACCAGGCCCGTAGCATCCACACGCTCCGTCGCCGACTTTTCGCTCAAATCGCCGATTTCAGCGATGACCCCATTTTTAACGCCCACGTCGGCGATAAAGCGATCTTTCCCGGATCCATCTATGACCGTGCCCCCTTCAATGATTAAGTCGAAGTCTGGGCCTGCACAGCCCATGAAGCCTAAAAGGAGCAACCAAAGAAGAAGCGTTTTTTTCATTCGGACGAGATTATTTTTCGCCCCGCAATACAGCGCGGCCAGGGAATGCTCCAGTGTGGATTCCGTTTTCAAATACCTGAGTACCGTTGACAAATACGTGCGACATACCGGTCGCAAGCTGGTGCGGCTCGGAGAATGTGGCATGATCTTGAATTTCGGCTGGATTGAAAATGGCAATGTCCGCATAATGTCCCACTTGTAGGCGACCTCTTCTTGCTAATCGGAGATTGTCAGCAGGCAGAGAAGTCAATTTGCGGATGGCTTCTTGAAGTGTAATAACCCCTTCTTCACGAACATATTTTGCCAAGAGACGGGCAAAAGTCCCATAAGCTCTTGGATGCGGATTGTTTTTCAGGTTTTCGCCCTCGGGAGCCATGGATTCAGCATCTGAATCGAAAGATACCCACGGTAATGCGATCTGTTTTTTGAGGTTGTCCTCCGACATCAAGAAATAAACGGTACCCACACGTGTAGAGTCGGCAATAACCAGGTCAATGGCTACATCTTCAGGTGTCGTACCCCGCTCAAGGGCCAATTCTGCGAGGGTTTTTCCAATTAGATAGCGCAAGGAATCTTGTTCAAATCCTACAACCATAACCCCTTCCGGTCCAGCCCCTAGTCCCAGATTTTCCCATTCGTTTGTAGGGGTCCGCATTTCAACCAGTACTTTCGCTCGAATTTCCGGGTCCATCAGTCGAGCTCGCCACGCTGCAAATCCACCTTCTTGGACCCAGGGGGGCATATGAGCATCCAATCCCGTAGCGCCTGCGATGTAAGTGTACATATCGGCGGTAATTTCCTGGCCTTCGCTTCTAGCTCGCTCGATTCGTTCGATAGCCTGATCCATTTTGGGCCAATTTGCCTCTCCTGCTGCCTTTAAGTGGTAAACTTCGGCCCGGACTCCTGCTTCTCTGGAAATCGTAATGAGTTCTTCAATGGCCTCAAGAAGGCGGTTTCCCTCGGAACGCATATGTGAGATATACATCCCATCGTACTCGGATACCACTTTGGCCAATTCAATCAGTTCTTCAGTGCTCGCGTAAAACGCTGGCGCATAGATCAACGAAGAGCCCAGACCCATCGCACCCTCTTCCATCGCTTGCCGCACCAACCCTTTCATTCTGTCCAGTTCTTCCGCAGTTGGAGGTCGATTCTCGTAGCCTAGTTCATGAATCCGAACCGTAGTTGCTCCAACAAAAGACGCCACGTTGGTGGAAATACCCCCTTTTTCAAGCACGGCTAAATATTCCCGAATCGTGGTCCAGGTGCGGACGTCTACTTCAAAGGTGCCTTCTTTTTTCATGGATTCGTTGAGCGGCCCTTCAGACCAGCCTTCACCAAAAACCTCCAAAGTCACGCCTTGTGCGATATCACCCATCGATCGGCCATCTTTCACCAAATTGCCGGTTGCCCAACTCAACATATTGATGAATCCTGGTGTCACGGCCATCCCTGTGGCGTCGACTGTCTTCCTTGCGGACGCGGTTGATAGATCGCCAATGAACGCTATTGAATCCCCTCGAATGCCAAGATCGGCTTGAACGGGGTCGTTACCATTCCCGTCGTAAATCGAACCTCCCGATATAATTACGTCATAATCGGGATCTGCACATCCCAAAAACAAAACCATAAAAGCCAACAAAAAACGAGGAAATGAGCGCATTGTAGTTTCCGTTTGGGTGAGCGAGCCCGTGTTATCAAAAAAAAGGCCCAGTCCGCAACCGCGAACCGAGCCCTATAAGAAAGAGCTGAGAGGGAGGGTCAGCCGTTTTCCAACGCCTAAGTAACGAAGTAATTTATTTTAGTGCAACAGGCCGGCCCTTCGTTCGTGTCAATAACCCTCCAAGCGAACTAAAAAGACCTATTTGACCCTCCTATTAACCATCGTTGCGTGGGATTGATCGGTACACAACATCAGAATATCGCTGATATTTACGTGCGCCGGGCGTGTGGCGCACCAAAGCACGGCATCCGCAACATCATCCGGTGTGAGAGGCGTCGTATTGGCGTAGACCGCGTCCGCACGCTCCTTATCTCCGTCAAAGCGAACGATTGAAAACTCCGTTTCCACAAGACCCGGATCGACGGAGGACACCCGAACCTGGGTTCCGTGCATATCCATCTTCAACCCCTCATTAAACGCTTTTACCGCATGCTTGGTCGCGCAATAAATGGTTCCACCCGGGTAAACCCAGTGTCCGGCCGCCGAACCAATCTGGATGATGTGACCCTCGTCCCGGGCTACCATTCCCGGCGCAATGGCACTGGTTACGTGTATAACCCCCTTTACATTCGTTTCCAGCATGCCTTCAAGGTGTTCGATTCTGGCAGAATAACTTTTGTCCAATCCGAGGGCCTTACCGGCATTGTTTACTAACACGCGGATTCTGGACCATTCATCGGGTAGCTGGTCTACTGCGCTGAAAACGGCTGCGCGATCGGTCACATCGAGTTGCAGTGCAAGTGCTTTTACCCCGAATTCGGATCGGATTTCGGCTGCCACTTTTTCAACTCGCTCCTTTCCACGAGCCGTTAGGATTACGTGGGCGCCGATCTGAGCAAAAGCACGGGCGCAGGAGCGACCGATTCCGGAAGATGCTCCCGTAATGAACACGATTTGATTTTTGAGGTTCAACATGTAGAAAATGGTCTGAATGGAATCCGATACAGGGCTTCAAAGTAAGCAACTCATTGAAATGGTAGAGTTACTACAAAAGCAGGATGCGCCTAAGATACATGAACTCGAAAAAGGTAAGCAGGAAAAAATCGCTTCTAATTTTACTCTACACGCTGGGTCTCTTAGGATTGGGAGCCCGCCCGTCTTGGGGTTTTCAGGACGAAAAAGGGGCCTCTGAGGCCGTTCAGGTAGCGTCTAAATTTGACAATTCGAATTCAACCCCCTGTCAGGACGGGTTTGCTGGCGATTTCCCCTGTCAAAATGTGAACCTCGTTAGTTACATGCAGCTTTCGGAAATCGGGGCGTTAAATGGCATTAGATTAAACGATATGTGGGGATGGCAGGACCCGGACACCCGCCGGAAATATGCTTTGGTCGGGCGAGAGGATGGAGTAGCATTTGTTGATCTAACGATAGCAGCGGCCCCTGTGTATGTTGGCCAATTATTTCGGACGCAAAACACACCGCCAACAGTTTGGAGGGATATAAAAGTAGATGGATTCTACGCTTTTGTGGTAGCAGACGGAACTGGGTCGAGCCCTCGGCACGGCATGCAGGTGTTCGATTTGAGGCGTCTTCGAACCTTTGCAGGTTCTCCCATCACGTTTACGCCGGACGCTTTGTACACTCAGTTCTCGATGGCCCATAATATTGCGATCAACGAAGAATCCCATCGGGCTTTTATTGTGGGCGCCCGAGGTGAAGGTGAAGCGTGCGGAGGCGGCCTTCACATAGTTGATATTTCGCAGCCTCTTTCGCCAACATTCCTCGGTTGTTTCGCAGATCCAAGCACGGGACGATCGAGACCGGGATATTCCCACGACACGCAATGTGTGGTGTACAGCGGTCCAGATCCCACGGCTACGGGACGAGAAATATGCGTTAGTTCGAATGTAACGGCCATTTCTATAGTGGACATCACCAACCCGAGTACACCGATTAATCTATCAACCGGAAAGTATCCGAACTCTGGGTACATCCATCAGGGCTGGTTTACCGAGGATCAGCGCTACTTCATTCAGGATGATGAGCTCGACGAATCGGCATTTGGTCGCAAAACGCGGACCATGATTTGGGACCTAAGTGTCCTTCGCGAACCGGAATTGTTAACGATTTTTGAATCCGACGTACCGTCGATTGATCACAATTTATACGTCCGTGACGGATTTGCTTTTCAAGCCAACTATACCAGCGGTTTGCGAATTCTGGACCTTAGAACCCCTCAGAATCCGGAAACGGTAGGTTGGTTTGATACGACACCCTCCAATAATTTGGTGTCAATGAATGGTGCTTGGACCGCCTATCCTTACCTAGACGAAGAGTATGTGGTTGTGACGAGTCGCCAGGAAGGATTATTCGTCGTACAGTCTTCCGAGATCGTAGGAACCCGTTTTGCGTCCACTCAATTTATTGAAAACGAAGGGAGGATTTCCCTTCAATGGACCATGTCCAATGAGCACAATGTGGTCCGTTTTGATATTGAAAAACGTCTGACGGACGGCTCGTATGAAGTTGTGTCTACCCTGAATGGGAACGGTGGAATTGGACTTGATCGAGCCTATCAATCAACTTTTTCCCTCGATGAAGGCGTTTATCAGGTTCGAGTTACCGCTCGCTCTGCGGACGGAGGAGTCGTTTCAAGCCCCGATCAGGTCGTCGTCGTGATGTCTGGGGCTTATTTACTCGACAAACCGTATCCCAACCCTGTTTCAGGAGTTGCTCGAGCTACACTTGCGGTCAAGGACTCTCAAGAGGTTCAAATCGACCTGTATGACACACAGGGAAGGAGAGTCCAACGCGTTTTTCAGGACGAAATTTCGCAGGGTACGCAGGTTTCCTTTTCTATCGACGTTTCGAGTCTTCCAGGAGGCGTTTACTTCGTTCGAGTCGTAGGTGAACGGTTTACCACATCGTCTGAAGTGGTTGTTGTTCGGTAGCTCCGAATAAGAGCACTCGTGAGCGAGGTAACCCCATTCTGTACGAATATTACGTACTCTACATCGGGTCTTATTCGGGATTCTAAAAGCCATATGTTTACACCTTTTCGAAATCGTTCTGCCATCTCGTTCGCATTCTTGTGGATGATGATGATCGGATTGTTTTCGGGTTGTGAACTACTGGGTGATGATCCAACTCCCGGGATTACCGATGTGGAAGTCATTGCCTATGATCAGCATATCCAAACCATATTTGACAGTCGGTGCGTTGATTGTCACGGGGCGTCTTCGCCGAGTGCAGGGCTCCGGCTAGATGGTTGGACGCATCTAATTCAAGGATCTAAATTTGGCGAAGCTATCGTGCCATTTTCGGCTCATGACAGCCGATTGGTCAAGCTTCTCGATCCGATTGGTGCCATTAAACATCCAAAAAACGTCGGCAAGGAAATCCTTTCTGATGACGAATTCGGCCTGTTGAAACGATGGGTGAACGAAGGAGCAATTGGACCTTTAGGGGCATCTCCATTTTCCAGTTCACTCAATCTCTTGTACGTTGCCCACGACGCCGAACCGGTCATTTCGGTTATTGACACGGATGCACAGATCGTGGTGCGACGTGTCCGCTTAACGGAATACGGATTTTCGGAAAACGCTCGAGCTCAGCATGTTGCTGTCGAACCGGACGGTTCTTTTTGGTATGTGTCCGTTGGCAGTACCCGTTCGTCGGATGTTCAGGGGGTGGTCAAGTTCAACCGACAAAATGTAAAGATTGGTCAGTATTTGACGCCAAATCCCGGGTTGATCGTTCTTCACCCGACTCAAAATGTGCTGTATGTCAGCCGAAGCCTTTCGGCCAACGAACCCCGAAGTTTGATCGAACTACGTCGTGCGGATATGCTAGCGATAGAGATTCCCACCACCTTTGCGGGCATTCGGGCGCTAGCGGTCCGTCCGTTTGGGGATTTTTTGTTTTCATCCAGTACCGACGTCGATCAAATGGTTATCGTTGATTTGTCGAATCTGAATGTATCCTTTTTTGATATTGCCGGGGTTAAACACGAATTTGGACAGTTCGCTATCGCCCCGTCCGGAAATAGAATGTGGGGGAGCGGTATGGAAAGCCGTACCGTGACGCTTTTTGACATTTCCAATCCTACAAAGGTCGTTCAACGGCAATCTCTGAACATCGGTGGCCGACCGCTTGACCTGACGTATCTCCCGGATGCTTCAAAAGTATACGTCAGTGTCCCAGATGCGAATAAAATCACCGTTTTAAATGCCCATTTGGAATTGATTGAAAGAGAAATCAGGCACGCCGGGATCTCCGATCCGGTCGGAGTGACTACCAATTCGGATGGATCCTATTTATTTGTGGCCAACCGGAATTCTTCGGGTAGCTATTCCCCTCGGCAATCATTTCCGGGTGAGGGTAGTCCAGGTACGTTGGTCGTTATCGACACGGCTTCGGATACGGTGGTCAAAGTCATTGAGCTTGGATCTGGAGCCGCAATGACGGGATCGCGATTTGTAGTTCCGAGGAGATAGTCTCCCTCATTTTTCGACTCGATCCGTCCTACGCGTCTGGACTCGGGTAAGTCTTTGTACCGCCCCAATTAGGACTTCTTTTCTGCGCTGCTCGTTTTGAGCTCAAGAAGCGTCATTCCCACAGAAATCACCATCCCAAGCGCTCCAAGGGCTAAAATAGGCCCTGTTCCTTCCATCGTCTGCGGCAGTTCTAATGCCCGGTCAGAGGACAACCAAGGCCAAAGAGCTCTAAGGGATCCTATCATCAGTCCCACCAGAGCGGCCATGGTGCTGTCGTGAGCCCGGGCCAGTAACGCCTTAAGTGCTAACGCAAAGCTCCCCAGACCAACTCCACATCCTAAAGCGAAAACCAAGACGACAGGAATATTCCGAGCATCAATGGCAGCAAAAATGGGCCCGTACATCCCCATAACCAGTAAAACGAACGATCCGCTGATTCCCGGTAGAATCATGGCAGAAATGGCCAACATCGCTGAAAAGAACACGGCTATCAAACTCGGATCGGTCACGGTGGCGAAAGGGAGACTTACGATCCAAAAGGAAAAGGCGGTCGAGACTAATAGGATGATGAACTGATTATAATGCTTCGTTCTAATTCGAAGCCAAGGGATGGGAATCGTTCCTAATATGAGCCCAAAAAACAAGCTTCTGCTGTGCTCCGGCCACGTTTCCAAAAGCCCCGGAATGTACGCTGCGCCTGCCACCGGCGCCGTCAAAATGCCGACCCCCAAAATGATTAAAAAGGCCCAAGGAACGCCGGATAACAGTCTTTTTGCTTCTGGAATGTCAAGTTTTAGCAGGGCAAGCAATACTTTAAATAGGTCACTGAGAAGAGCAATTAGCTTTTCATAGATCCCAAATACCAAAGCCATCGTTCCGCCGCTAACTCCGGGAATCACATTAGCAACCCCAATGGCAAGTCCTTGTCCTAAAACGGTAATCCAACCCAACAGCGAATTGCCCATTTAGCCTATAAATCCAGGTCCAGCATGCGTCGAATGCGTTGATCCCGATACAATTCGGGGTACGCATCGGGAAACTCTTCGATATGGGCTGGATCCAAGCGGAAAGCCATTTTCAAGGACCGGATACTTTCTTCAGGCTGGCCGAGTGCAAAAAGAGCTTTTGCCTGATGAAAGTAGGTTTGGGCGCAATCCGGCTTCAACGATAGGGCCGTTCTATAGGCTTCAAGGGCGTCTTCCAACTGATCTGCTTCAAAAAGCGTTTCAGCAAAGTCCATCCAAGCCTCGCGGTTGTTTGGCGCTACTTTGACAACGGTCCGATAGGCGTTGATGGCCTCCGGGAGACGATTCAAATTGTAGGCACAATCAGCTTTAGCATGCCAAAAATCGGCTGTTTCAGGGCTTAGCACTACCGCGCGGTTGAAATAGGTCAGGGCCTCTTCAAACCGCTCCATAGCGTCATAGCAGCATCCGAGGCCGTACCAGGCTTCAGAGTATTTATCATCCACTTCTACGGCTTTTTCAAAATAGTGGATCGAGCTTTCGTACAGTTTAAGCTCCTCAAATGCCAAGGCAATATTGTAACACGTGGCGGCATCTTCGCCTTCAATCTCCAACACGCGCTTGTAGGCGGAAATCGCGCCTTTTAGGTCTCCGAGGTTAGCCAATGCATTTCCGCGGTTGTAATGCGCCGATGCAAAATCATCCGATATAACAATAGCCATGTCATAGGAATCGACGGCTTCCCGGAAACGCTCAATTCGATTGAGAACGATGCCGCGGTTGTACCACGCATCGTGGGAATAGGGGTCTGTATCTAAGTGCTTATCGTAAGCGCCAATACTTTCTTCTTCCTTGCCTACCCGATCATAGCAAAAGCCCAATTCGTACCAAACTTCCGGGTGCTCTGGGTTTTGTTCTGTACAGTGCTCAAAAACAGCTATGGCCTCAGAAATTCGATTCAACCGTTCCAACGTGACGCCGTTATTGAACAAAGCCTCATCATTGTTAGGGTCGAGACTAAGGGCGTCTGAATATGCCTGAAGGGCCTTCTCAGGCTCATCCAAGGAGTCGAGCGTGATTCCCCGATTGACCAGGGTTTCCACGTCGGTTGGATTCATCTTCAGAGCGCGATCGTACGAGTCAAGTGCTTCGTGATGGCGTCCGAGATTGTTTAACAAGATTCCACGACGCATCCATCCGTCTGAAGAGTAGGGATGAATTTCAAGCGATCTATCGACCACACGCAGCGACTCTTCAAAGCGACCCGCTTCAAAGTAGTAAGATGCGATTTCTTCGAGCGTGTCCGAATCGAAATAAGATCCCGAACCGCCTTGCTCAAAGTTGGCCGCCATATCTTCGAGGCGGCTATCGTCTTTAAAGTCTTCGAAGTCGTCGAATCCGAAGTTGAACATGCTCGTACCGGATGGTGAGTCGTTCTTAAAAAAAACGCGAGAACTGAATTGGGCGTCGTTAACCCCTTCTAAGCTGACTCGCATAAAAGGTTCAACGGGACGCCACATAATATGTGCATCCTTTGCGAAAATCAAGCAATACCCTCATCGGGTTTCACTTAGTTTCACTATGCATCACTGTACAATAACGATTAAAATGTCGATTATCGTGTGGCCGTAAGTCGAAAAGGTTTGAATCCAACAGAATAGCACATGATTATTAGTTTTGAAGGTATTGACGGGTCAGGAAAAAGTACCCAGGCCAATCGGTTAGTAGAGCGGCTCTCCGGACAGGGAAAAGAAATCTTGTATGTCCGTGAACCTGGAGGAACGGCTGTTTCAGAGCGAATTAGGGACTTGTTACTTGATCCAAGTCTAACCATTTATCCGTTTGCCGAAATGTTATTGTTTTCGGCCGCGCGCGCTCAACTGGTTCATGAAAAAATAAAACCGTTTCACGCGCGCGGAGGAATCGTCATCTGTGACCGGTTTTTCGATTCGACCGTCGCCTACCAGGGGGGAGGCCGATCTGTCGCGGACGCAAAGTGGCTGGAGGATTTTCAGCGCACGATAACCGCGGGTGTCTGGCCGGACAGAACCTACCTGGTGGACCTCCCGGTTAGTACTGCCGCTCAGCGTCTTACCGCCCGTTTTTCTGAACATGAAACCGCCGACCGGATGGAGCTCGCTGGCCCGGAGTTTTTCGAGAGGGTTCGCACGACGTATTTACAATTGGCGGCAAAGGACCCGACCCGTTATTTTGTGGTGGATGGCTCTAAGTCTGAAGATGCGTTGGAAAACCAAATATGGAATGATTTTTCCACGTTTTTGTAAGGGTTTCCTATTGGAACTGCATCCTAGTCCTATGGTAGACCCATTTTCTCATCCGCTATTGTTAAATGGGCCGACTTTCATCCGACCAAATTGAGCTCGTTCGAGGACGCTTCAACGATTATTTGCGGCAGAAAAACTTGCGGCAAACATCGGAGCGCTCCGCGATATTCGAGTCCGTCTACGAAACCGACGATCATTTCGATGCCGATGAAATGTATTTGCGATTGCGCCAAAAGGATGTAGGTGTAAGTCGGGCTACCGTCTATAACACCTTGGAATTGTTGGTCGATTGTAATTTGGTGGTGCGCCATCAATTTGGAAACAAACAAGCAAAATTTGAGAGGTCTTTCCGTTACTGGCAACACGATCACCTCATTTGTCTGGATTGCAATAAACTGTTTGAGTTTTGCGATCCGCGCATTCAGAGTATTCGTGACATGGTGACGGAGATTTTTGAATTTGAAATCAGCCATCACTCACTTAATATGTACGGTCACTGTAAAAAATCAAATTGCCCGGATCGGTTGGTCACTAATTAGGTGATCCGTCGTCTTGCGTGTAGTAGAATTGTTGGCAATTTGTTTATTTAATGATCCTGTTTTACTCTTACATTCTGTTAACAAAACCCACGTTTAAGCCTGCCATTTGAGAAAAAGCTTAATTATAGTCTTTTTGATGGTTCTAACCGGAGCAACCATGTTTTCCGGTCGGGTTCGCATAGTGTCGTTTTCCTTACAAGCGGAAGGTCGGGATTTCGTTATTTCGTGGCAGTCTGAAATTGAAGAAGACGTCCGTCAGTTTGAGATCATGCGGAGAACTCCATTTTCCAATGAGCAATTTGTACGGGTTTTCGAAGCTCCTGCCCACGGTGTAAATAAGCTTTATGGCTTTCGAGACTCTCAGGTATTCAAATCTGGCAGCGACAAAGTGGATTATCAATTGGAAGCCGTTTATTCGAACGGCGTCCGCGAGATTGTAAAAACCCAATCGATGAACTACACTACTACCGCGGTTCGGCGAACTTGGGGTAGCTTGAAAGCCATGTTTCAGTAAGAAACCAGCCTCCTTGTAGACAGCCTTTGCCTAACGGTTGAGGCTTTTTTTGTTTAAATCCGATCTATAAAGTTATGCGTACGCGATACATGAATGAAGGGCAGGTTGAGCGGACGCTAGATCGATTGGCCCATGAGATTATCGAAAGAAACCGCGGCGTGGACAAATTGGTCATTGTAGGCATTCGGACGACGGGCGCTACGCTTGCCCACCGCGTCGCGGAGCGCATCAACAGTATTGAAAAATCGAGCATCCGGTCCATAGATCTTGATGTCACGCCGTTTAGAGATGATCACCCTTACCAATTGGTGGAATCGGGTTTGCCAGACTTAACGGGCAAAGCGGTTCTATTGGTTGACGATGTTCTATTTACCGGAAGAACGGCGCGAGCTGCACTGGACGCTGTTGTTCGATCTGGTCGCCCGGCTTCGATTCAACTGCTGGTCTTGATAGACCGAGGCCACAGAGAGTATCCTATTCAGCCAGACTATGTGGGCCGCGTTATGCCGACCAAGCACAAGGAGCGCGTTGAAGTAGATTCAAACGCCTCAATCGTTGATATCGTCGAGTGATTCTTCCTGAGACTCCAGTCGAAGACGAATTTCAAATCCTTCTTTGACACTTGTCCCGGCAGGTGTACCCTGTTCAATAACCTTCTGCGATCCCGCAGATCCATTGCGCTTTTCAATTACGACAGAACGTAATTTTAATGCCAATAGCTGCTCCTTTGCTTCATTTACAGTCAATCCTGTAATATCAGGGACGGTGACTAATTGATCTCCCAAACCTGTACCGTACCAAAGAGTTACGGAGGTACCCGCTGGCACATTAGCCCCGGCCCGAGGAGATTGTCTGGTTATAGTGTTGGCATGAGGCGAGGGAATCGAGTCGGGCAAAACAGCGCTAATCCGAAGCCCGTGGACGGTTATGCGGCTTCTGGCCTCCCTGATCGGAAAGGACTCGACGTTTGGAACCCTAACGGTCGTGGTGTCTCCCGCATTAACGGTCAAATAAACCCTCCGGCCGGGCTTAACCAATGCTAACGGAAGTGGACTCTGGTCAATGACCACGTCTCGCGGCAAATTTGGCTTTCTTAAAATGACCTGCTCCGATTCCAATCCTGCCTCTTGCAAAAGCTTAGAAGCCTCTTCAATCGAAAAATCGACAACACTAGGAACGGTGACGGATTCTCCGTGTCGGGTGAATGATGGCATTATCCAAACATTCAAGATGGTATATGCTATCGCCAAAAACAGAGTTAAAACGCCCAATCCAGCCAATAGATATGGGTTTGAAAAATAGTGACGCACTTGCCCCCCGTAGTTTATTAAATGCGGACGGGCCTTGCCCCAATAGTGTAAAACATGCGGACTGACTTTACCCCAGTAGCGTAAAACATGCGGACGGACCTTACCCCAAGAGCGTAAAACATGCGGACGGACCTTACCCCAATAGTGTACGAGGTGCGGACGGACCTTACCCCAAGAGCGTAATGCATAACTACGGACCTTGCCCCAATAAGATGTAAGCGTCTCGCGATTAAATTTCATGCGGCATTTACGAGGTTGGCGTCTTGAAGTTCGATGCCGTAAGGATGGAATTACGCTCAGCTGCTAAGCATCATGTCGGACTAAATTTCGAACCTATCAATGCATAATTGCCTGATAAGTCAGCAATCTCAGCTTTTCGTGGTCCCTTAAACCCGGCGCCGGTATAACCTGAGTAAAATAAACCACTACCATATTGTATTCCGGGCTCACGAAATAAGTCGAGTGATAAGCGCCGCCCCATGAAAATTCCCCTTTCGTACTGAGTTGCCCAAAATCTCCGACGTCTGTGATTACCTGAAATCCTAACCCGAAGCCAGTACCGTTGGTTCGACCTAGGTGGCCAATGTGATCCGAGAGCATGGACTTTACAGAAACGGGCCCCAAGATTAGCTTACCGCCCGTCGACCCTCCATTCAATATCATCTGAAGAAAACGGGCATAGTCAGCAGCGGTTGAAATAAGGCCTGCTCCGCCTGAATAGCTCTTCATTGGCCCCGAGGCATACTCACCCTGTCCGTTCATAATGCTGGCGTCAGGTGCTCTCTTCAATTTCTGATCTTCTAAATTGTAGACAACTGCTAACCGATTGACCTTTTCGGCTGGGACGTAAAAGTGGGTATCCTTCATTCCTAGCGGATCGAAAATGCGTTCTTGCAGGAATTGATTAAGCGGTTGCCCTGATACGACCTCAATAACAGCACCAAGAATGTCCGTGTTATATCCGTAGACAAATTCTTCTCCCGGTTGGCGATCCATCGGAAGAGCGGCCATGCGTCTAACCGTCTCGCGAATAGGCTCGTTTCTATGGGCAAAATACCAACCTTGGATTTCGGCATCCTTCCAATCTTTGGCGGCCGGGCCATATCCATATCCGATTCCAGCCGTGTGGGTGAGTAGATCTCGAACGGTGATTTGACGCTTGGCTGCTACTACTTCAACTAGGTCATCTTTTACAACTGCGACCGTTGTTTTGGCAAATTCCGGAAGGTATCTACTTACGGGCGCTGTGACCGAGAGCTTTCCGTCCTCCTGTAAGAGAAGAATACCAGCGCTTATGATGGCTTTGGATTGGGACGCGATTCGAAACAATGTAGCAGAAGACATCGGATCTTTTGATTCCATGTCCCTCATTCCATTGACATGCTCAAATACCACCTTTCCATTTTTAAGAATTAGCATCACGGTCCCTGGGAGCTGACCTTCTTTAACGAACTCGTCCAATGCGACGCGAAGTTTGATCAGACGTTCGGCTGAAATCCCTTCTTGATCCGGGTTTCCTCTTTGAAGTTCTTGTGCAAAGCTCGGCGAGGTGATCCAGCTTAAAAAAAGGAGCGCAAAAAGTGGAAGAATGTGGACACGTTTCATATCGGGAGTCGGAAAAATGAAAGGATTTTTAAATCAATATATAAGGTATAAAAAACGGTCACTTTTACGACATCATGGGGAGATTATATGAAGTGTAAATATTTTCCTGAAAGTAGGAAACCCACCCTACTACCTGTGGTTGGAGGGGGCCGGTCGAAATTTTGGCAGCCCACAAAAGCGGCAAAAATCTCGATCTGTTCTACTCCAGAATGACGATCAGAAGACGGCTTGTTTTTGAAGAGATCAATAAGACTCTTCAATCTCTTGACTTCACAAATGAAGTCGCCGTATTATGTGAGTCCACGCTAAAATTTGAAATGCCACACGTTGGCCACTCAAACAAGGCGAATGGAGCTGTTCTTTGATGGAATTGAATATATAGCGAGTCCTTGTCAATACACTCAACTTAGGTTGAGAATTGGAATTGAGTATATGAGCGAACCCATTAAACTTTTCTACAACGGAGAGTTTGATCCTGGCTCAGGACGAACGCTGGCGGCGGGCTTAACACATGCAAGTCGAACGAGTCTTCAGAGCTTGCTCTGAAGGAAAGTGGCGCACGGGTGAGTAACGCGTAGGCAACCTACCCCTAGAATTGGAATAACTCCGGGAAACCGAGGCTAATACCGAATAACATTATTTGACCGCATGGTCGAATAATCAAAACTCCGGTGTCTAGGGATGGGCCTGCGTAGGATTAGGTAGTTGGTGAGGTAACGGCTCACCAAGCCGACGATCCTTAGCTGGTCTGAGAGGATGATCAGCCACACTGGCACTGAGACACGGGCCAGACTCCTACGGGAGGCAGCAGTGAGGAATATTGCGCAATGGGGGAAACCCTGACGCAGCCACGCCGCGTGGTGGATGACACCCCTATGGGGCGTAAACACCTTTTATAAGAGAAGAAGACCCTAGTCGCTAGGGTTTGACGGTACCTTATGAATAAGCACCGGCTAACTCCGTGCCAGCAGCCGCGGTAATACGGAGGGTGCAAGCGTTGTCCGGAATCACTGGGTGTAAAGGGTGTGTAGGCGGAACTATAAGTCAGAGGTGAAATCCCGCAGCTCAACTGCGGAACTGCCTTTGATACTGTAGTCCTTGAGTATCGGAGAGGTTGCTGGAATTCGTGGTGTAGCGGTGAAATGCGTAGATATCACGAGGAACACCAGAGGCGTAGGCGGGCAACTGGACGATTACTGACGCTGAGGCACGAAAGCGTGGGGAGCAAACAGGATTAGATACCCTGGTAGTCCACGCTGTAAACGATGGATGCTCGGTGTCGCCCCTCTTTTGGGGCGGTGCCTAAGCTAACGCGTTAAGCATCCCACCTGGGGAGTACGCTCGCAAGAGTGAAACTCAAAGGAATTGACGGGGGCCCGCACAAGCGGTGGAGCATGTGGCTTAATTCGATGCAACGCGAAGAACCTTA
>JAQBZH010000058.1 GCA_027622005.1 Bacteroidota bacterium
GCGCCCCCACCATCTCCAGAAAAATTCGCTTACTTCATCAGAAGCATGCGCTTGGTTTGAATCGAAGCACCAGAAGTCATCCGGTAGATATAAATACCACTGGATAGGTTCTGAGCGTCAAAGGTAACCGAATGCGTACCAACAGGAACGGTGTTGCTTAGAAGCGTCGCAACCTGACGACCCATCACGTCAAATACATCGAGCTGAACGTGGCCAGTTGAGGCGACATCAAACGAGATTTGAGTGGAAGGGTTGAATGGGTTTGGATAGTTCTGATCAAGCGTAAACCGTGCTGGAATACCCGCGTCTTCTGTTGCGGTGTTGATTACGCCACCGATGTCAGCCGTCGTAGCAGGAAGCAGTTTGAAATTGCTGAAAGAGAAATAGAGAACTCCACGAACAAAATCGAGGCGTTGACCCACTGAAAAGACGGTCCCAGGGTCCCTTCCAGTGTAGGAAATGCCGTTTGATGCATCATCTACACGAAGACCATTTGCAACCGTTCCGTCGGAAGAAATTAAAAACTCGCCGAAAGGGCCACCTGGAGCATCAGCATTGGTTGACACGACGAGAGGATTGTCGATGTTCAATAAAATCCCTTCATGGGCTTCCGCAATATCCAAATCTTTCAATGCTGACGTCGTGAAGGATTTTGCAGGGATTCCAAAGCCACCGGTAGAAATAACCGTAAACGTAACGTTGTTCGGGTCGATTTGGGTCACACCAAAGCGCTCATAGATCCGAGCACGAGTAATGCGAATTACATCACCCTTCTTGAGGGTTCGAAACGCGGAAGTTGACGACGAGGATTCTGAAAAAATTCCTGTCCATGGACCGCCCGTAAAGTCGTCCTGAAGCGTAATGAGCCTAGATTCGTCATACGCATTCTGCACGGTTGCGGTGATATCCATATCCACCGTCATATCGAAGAAAGGCGAGTTGCCTTGTTTTCCGTCCGAAGTCTGCTGAATTTGAGAAATCGACGTGATGCCGTTTTGCAAAGACCTCAAAGGAAATTGGGCAGATTCGGAAACCGCATTGGTGTTATCTACGGCCCGAACCCAGTAGGTAATAAAATCGCCGTTGGCTACGCCCGGAATCGAGAATGAATAGACATTATCCGTATTTCCTGTCGATGCAACCGTAGTAGGAGTCGCATTGCTGCTCGTGAAGTAAACAAGAGAAGCCGACGTGATGGTTCTAGTTGGGTCCGGCGTAATGGTTGCCGTTAGTGTCACAGGACCGGCTCCTGGAACCGCTGCAGGGCGCGTAAAGCCGGTAATGGCTGGTGGGGATTCCGTAATTACTAGGTCAGAATCGGCCATTGGGTTGATGGCATAAAGCAAACCTTTAGGCAGACCCAAGGAATAAGGGTCGGACCCGGTGCCGCCCGGCATCGTCATAAATCCAGAAAGGTTTACCCTCGCTCCGGCTGGAGGAGGTGTAAACGGATTATTTGCAGCCCGTGGATTGTATCCTGGGTACTTACCTGCCCGGTCATTTCTGTATCGCAACGAAGTATCGTACATGCTAACAGAAGTCTGACCACCATCGGTAGACACGTTGAAGTCGGGGCGTCCGCCAGAGGAAGCGGTACGCGTTAGAACCGTTGCACCTACTAATTTCACATAGTTTCCGCGATAGTCGGCTACTTTGCTCCAGTTAACTTGGATGGCGCCATCAGGGCCAACGCTCCGATTGAGATCGGCGGAGGTGACCAGAATCGGGTTAAAAATAGGGTCGGTTGCGGGGTTACGAGATCCAACGACGGTCATGGACGTCGGAGCCACTTGCATCGTCGTGTTGAAAGGACTAACGGTCCCTACGACTTCTATAACATCCCCGCGGATCAATGATTGAAATCCAAGGTTGCTGCCGTCTACGAGCTGAAGACCATGCCCTTCAGGACCTTCGGTGTCTGCAGCTACGTCGCGCACGAAAACGTGAACACGGCTCGGGAGCCCTGTTGTTGAGTTTGGCGAAGACAATCCAGAGTTAAGAGGGTCTGAAATGACCACAGCCGTAATCTTGACAGACTGACCACACAACGTATTGGCCCACAAAAGTCCTCCGCAGGTTCCTGAAGTCACAGTAGCCGTTGTTAGACTCGTTCCTGCAGCAATCAATTGATTAATTTGGTCCTGTGGAATGGCGTTGATCTGGCGAATCGTAACACTCTGCTGGGCAACGGCATTGCCCACCAGTAGCGGCGTGATTAGCAGCATGAGCAACGTGGTAGCTCGTTTTAACATGTTTTTACCTATGGTGTTTATGGAATTGTTATTTGATGATGACAAACTTACCTCGTTGTACATCACCCGAGTTTAAATCTTTGACTGTGAAGAGATACAGGCCGCCTGAAACGCTCAGCCCACTATCCGAGAGTAAATCCCAGGAATGCTCCCCACCCGATTGAATGCGATTTTCGGCGCTAAAATCATTGTACCAGCGCGTATCACCCGTATACGTCTCGCTGTCATGTCTCAGGGTATTCACAATTTCGCCGGCCAACGTATAAATCCGAATTTCGGAGTTCGAAGGCAGATTGTAAAAATTTAATTTTCTGGTGCGAGAAGTATTACCGTCCCATGCGGCATTGACGCGGTACGGATTGGGGTAGACGCCCACTTCGAAAGCTCCTTCGTCATCCGCAGGGGTTCCTGGAAAAACCCGAACGGCGTTGGCCACGCGTGAGGATTCAAAGGCTTCTAGTCCAGCTAGTGGATCGCCCTCATCAATCGCGGTTACGCTGAAAAGATACTGCCACCCCAGTTTTAGATTTTGGGCCTCTAGACGGTACCAATAGGCCGTTGTATCCCCGGCGAAGAATCGAGCCTCGTTCAGTCTGACGCGTTCGAAACCGTTATTAAATCCGGTTTGATTGCCTGGCTTGTCATACTGCGCCAAAAGCGTTGCGCGGTTTAAAATATCGCCGCGTTTATCGTCCCCAGGGTTGCTCCGATACACACGATACCCTTCAAAGTCTTTTTTCCCGGTCACTGGATCTTGAGAAAGTTCTGAAGTTCGATCCCAATAAAGAGCCACTACGGACTCGTTTCCCTGAGCGTTGGGCGGCCTTTCAAATTCAACCCGGACCGTTGGAGTGGCAGGAGGTTCTGGGATCAAATAGCGGTCTAGGACGCGGTTATCATTCACATCCTCTCCGGGGTCGAGACGGCCATTGAAATTGTTGTCTTCTCCTGAATAAGTGCGGCGCGCCCAGAGGATGTTGTTAGCAAAAATGGATCTTGACTCGGCCGTATCTACTGGTTTACCCGCTTGACCTTGAAATTCCTCAGGCTTGAGTCCGGCCACCACCGCATAAGTAACCCGCAGCGTGTCTCCTGGAAGCACTTTAGGGAAAGGTCCAGCGGGTGTCATCCCAATCCAGTTCCCGGCCGCACTGACTCCATCGGTTCGAAGTCTTTTAAACCAGGCGTCTTTGGCCTCTAGATACGCCGACTCAGACGTGAATTGAGCCGGGTTTGGAAAAGGATTAGACATTCTGCGGTACCGCGTCGCGTCGTCACCCGGGCGGGTTTCTTCATCAACGCCACCGCTAAAAAGCCACCACCTAGGGTTAACCGTCGGTGCACGGTACCCATCAGCAATGTATTCCGCCGCCACATTTGGGTGAAAAAAGCGCTTTTTACCTGATTTTGGATCTACCCACTCGGCCCCTAAAAATGCGACGCCCCCGTACGTATTGAGGGTTTCTTCTGAACCGCCCGCGTTAAAACCATAAGACGTTTGCAGACTGTCTATAAAACCATAGCCGCCTTTGTTGAAATAGGCTCCCCCAGATTCGTTTGTGCTGTTTACGTTTCGCGTCACGATGTCGTGATACATACCGACGTAAACGGAGTCCCACGGCTGGGACGAAATGTTGATGATGTCATAATTAACGATGACGAAGGCATCTGCAAACGGAAAATTCCACGCGTAAGACTCCGTGAGAACCTTCATTCCTAATCGGCCAGCGGCGTCGGGCATCTGAATCGAGGTGCCCGGCAAGACGGAAAGGGTATCCGTAAATGAGGACGCGAAGTCTAGGTGACTAATGGCTTGCCTTGTAAATGCTTCCGAGGTTGGAAGCGTGCTTCGCTGAACAATAGACGTCAAGGGAGCAAATTCATACCCGAATCCACCTGGAACGTAACCCGCGGACGCGGCTATGGCACCGGTTCTAACCGCAGTCACGCCGTCGAAGCGAAGCGCGCCGACCCATAAGCCAGACTCAAATAAGTGTTCGACACCTGAATCTAGGGGGTATTCGAAAGAAGGGGGCCCGGTGGGATTATTTCGGACGTTGGCGCGGCCGACAAACCCGACGTTCGTAACCGTGATTCCTACGTTTCCAACCGAGATTACAGCTTGCTCAAACGCAGTCTGTGCCCATACGTCCGTTGATAAAACGGCGCAAAACAGTGCCAATATGATCGTGGACTTCAACTTCAAAACGGGGGTGGTAGCGAAATCTATGCGCGCTTCGGTGGGGGGAAGAAACGGGTAACTTTATCCTCAATTCGCAAGAAGATTTCAGCTGCGAGAAACGGCTAGAAACGTCCGAGAGAAAGCGGACTTTAGGTTACCATTTGACGGCTTTGGAAGCAAGTCAAATCGCGCACGTATTTCAATAAAATATCCACACTTCGGGTTAAGTTTCTGTAAACATCTTCAAACCCGACCATCAATCTTCAACCGTTTTTGGAGACTGGGCTGAACTCCACCAGCGCAGGATTTACTTTGCGCTCCAGACGTTGTCCTCAGGATTTCGGTCTGGGAAACGACCCTCGGGGTCAAGAGTGATCTTCGAAATGGCCCGCTTACCAAAGGTTAGCTCCGCTTCAAAGGTTTTTTCACCGCCGAACCACACTTCAACTGGCCAGGTTACGATGACAGTCTTATCGTCGACCATTTCTGCGTTGCCCATGGACGGGCTAAACGGACCAGCTTCAGCAAATTCGACCTTCAACACTACCGGAGAGGGCATTTGACCGTCTTGTCGAACAACAACTTTTAGTCCGTCCGGAGTCGACGATACGTCTTGAATGGAGCCGTCTACCGATTCCGTGGTGAACAACCAGTAGTTCCAAAACCAACCCAAGTCCACTTTTAATTCGTTAGTCATGAACAGCACATAGTCCCAAGGCGAAGGGTGTTTGAATGCCCAGGCGTAGGTGTACTTGCTCATGGCAGCTTGAACGGCTTCGTCCCCAACGATGCCTCCGAGCATGGCAAGCATCAAGGGGGCTTTGTTGTAGGTTTGAAAACCATACATATTCCCACCATAGTTGGCGGCGTACATCAGCGAAGGCTCGGTTTCGTTGCCACTCGTGCGGCCGTAGCTTTGTCCGCGACCATTAAGGTCAGCAGGTACCCCGCGCGAATCGGCACCCGAAAGGATGTTCATATAGGTGTTGAATCCTTCGTCCATCCATCCATACCAGGTTTCGTTGGTACCCACCATCATGGGCCACCACTGGTGGGCCGCTTCGTGGTCTGCTGCGCCTTGGTTAGAATTAATGACCATCGGGTATTCCATCCCAGAGCTCGGACCATCTTGCAGGGTCAGTTGTGGAAACGGGTAGGGAGCCCAAAGTTTGGAGTAGAATTCGAGGGCGTGTCGGGTAATAGGTCCCGCATTTTCAAACAGGTTGGCTCGGTCCGGCATGTACAGCATGTGAATCGGAATAGGACCCTTGGTCGGAATGGTGGCCCGGGTGGCCGTCCAAACCAGCTTACGGGCCGTTAGCCACGCAAAATCATTTACCTTGTCCGCTACGAAGTGCCACGTGAGGCTTTCTCCCTCGGCAGTGGCCTGACCTGGTCCGATTTCGTCCGGACCGACAATGGTTGTAACCTCGTCGGAGGCAAGGACTTTCGTTAAATTCATGCGGGCGCTTTCAGTCAGTACTTCCTCAGGATTCTGAAGCACGCCCGTTCCGCTGACTATCCAGCCGCCTGGTACATTGATCTTCACATCGAAACGGCCGAAGTTGTTATAAAATTCCGCCGGTCCGAGATATACGTTCGTGTCCCATCCGCGCAGATCGTCATACTTAGCTAGACGCGGAAACCACTGGGTGGGCTGAAAAAGCTCATTTTCAAAGCGCTGCGTCATCCGATGGCCTTGGCCGTTAGGTCCGCCAGGCAATTTGGTACTCCACTCGATGTCCAACGAGACTTTGCCTTTGGCAGGCACCGGATTGTCCAGCGTGATCACCGCAAGCGTTTGATCCAGCCCTGCGACGCTCAATTTTGGCTCGGGAGCGGGCCCACCAACCGGTCCGCGGCGAAACTGAGGGCGTCTTGCATTGAGGTCAACTTCCCGTCCATCCACCCGCAGCCGCGTGATGACCATCCCATCGGTGTTTTCTGCCGGAACCGATCCGCCCCGCGGGACCAACCCTCTGAATATGTTGTGATCCAGCCGCAGGTAAATTTGTCCGAGCTCATCATTGCTGTTGTTGTGAACCAAAATGGTCTCTGAACCGGACAGTTTTTGGGTCGATGGGTCAAGGCTGACTTCAATCGTGAAATCGGTTTCTAATTGCCAATAATTAGCTCCGGGCTTGCCCGTAAAATCCCGCGTTCCAGCATCAAATGCTTTGCGAATAGCATTCGTCATCGGAATGTCACGTCGAATGGAGCGCGAGTCTGCACCAACAGCTGCCTTAAGGTAGTCCGGTACTGGTTTTTGCTGCGCCCAAGCACCTTGGCTGATACCGGCACTGATAAGAATCAATAGGAAGGCGAACTGCCGGAAAGACTTCATAAATTCGACCAATCGAGCAAAAAGATGGCTTTAATTTTGGCGGGTTTCGAACGTACTGTGCTAAGCGCGTTTCGTTCAAGCGTTAAGTAGACGAAATGGAGTTATCGGCCATTCCTTTCCTCGTTTATAATAACTCGGTTGTAATTAGTAGAGGCAGAATGGCACCGTTTCGTAACTCACCAAACCGTTTTACTTTTTCCCCCGTCCACCATGAGTGTGGCTCCGGTTATATATCGGGCCGAATCAGAAAGCAAAAACGCACCCACTTCACCAAACTCTTGAATCGTGCCATATCGCCCCATGGGAATCGATGCGTGGCGGCTTTTTTGCGTTTCTTCTAGTGTCACGCCCTGCATTTTAGAAGCAAACTCGTCATTTGAGCGAATCCGGTCGGTATCGATCATCCCCGGCACCAAATTGTTGATTCGGATGCCTTCAGCCGCGAGATCTACCGAAAGACTTTTCACCAGACTTACCACGCCCGAACGAAATACGTTCGATAACAAGAGAATATCGATCGGCTCTTTGATGGAGGAAGAAGTAATGGTCACAATCGAACCCGAACCCTGACTCCGCATGGTCGGAAGCACACAGCGAATCATACGAACGGCGCTCATCAGCGTAAGATTGAAACCTGCGGCCCAGTCATCATCCGTAAATTTGTCGAACTTCCCGGGGGGCGGTCCGCCTGCGTTTACCACCAGACCGTCAATTCGTCCGAAGTCCCGCACGGTGGCATCAATCCAGCCCGAGATGGAATCGGGGTTGGTCGCGTCCATGACGTAGCCCTTTGTTCTCACCGAATGCGCCTCGGAGAGTTTAGAGGCCGCTTTTTCGATGGAAGTTAGGGTGCGGCTTGCCATCGAAACGCTTCCGCCTTGCTTTGCCACCGCCTCAGCAATGCCAAATCCGAGCCCTGCCGACGAGGCTGCGACGCAGATTACTTTATTTTTGAAAGGTAAATCGCTCAGTTTCTTATCCTCCATATTTTCGATCGTATTCCACTCTCACAAAGTAAAACATTGACGGTAAACTTCGGGTCCAAAAAGGGAGAGAACGAGGAAAAAATCGTATACTGAGCGGACCCCTTTGGAAATCGCCCTAATAACTATGATCGGCTCGAAATTATCTCATTATCGCATCTTGGAAGAGCTCGGTCGCGGCGGTATGGGGATTGTTTACCGTGCTGAGGACACCAAACTTGATCGCACGGTTGCCTTAAAACTGCTCCCAGCTTCGGCGCTGGCAAGTCCCGACGATCGGGCCCGTTTTTACCGCGAAGCGAAAGCGGCCGCGCAGCTCAATCATCCGAATATCGCGGCCATCCACGAGATTGACGAAGCGGTACCAGAAGGCGGCTCCAAGGACGAGCCAAGGCCATTTATCGCCATGGAATTTATCGATGGGGAATCGCTGGAAGCCCGGGTCAAGGCAGGGCCCATGAAATTGGATGAAGGGGTTCGGATTGCATTGAGTATTGCAGGCGCCTTAGAGGCCGCGCACAGCAAGAATATTGTGCACCGTGATATTAAACCTGCCAATGTGATGATGACGGCCAAAGGGGAGCCCAAAGTGCTCGATTTTGGTCTTGCCAAAACGGCTCAGTCCACGCAGTTGACTAGGATGGGATCGACGGTAGGGACCGTAGCTTATATGAGCCCCGAGCAGGCGAGGGGCGAAGAAGTGGACAGTCGAGCCGATTTATGGGCGTTGGGAGTGGTTTTATACGAAATGGTGGTCGGCCGAAGTCCTTTTGGAGGGGATTACGAACAGGCTGTTGTCTATTCGATACTCAACGAAGACCCAGTTCCTCCAACGGCTTTAAGGACCGGCGTTCCCATGGGGTTGGAGTGGATTATTGCCAAGCTATTGGCCAAAAAGAAGGAGGATCGATACCAAAACGCATCGGATTTAAAGGTTGATTTGCGAGCGGTGAATCTCAAAGCGGTTAGTCACAGTCAGAAGACGAGCGTCGCCTCCGTGGAGGACACCGTTGTTCTAGGAGTTTCAGACAGAAAATGGGCTCCGGCCCTGTTTGGAATTATTGGGGCCCTTTTCGTGGCGTTATTGTGGCTTTTTTGGCCCAACCCATCACCCAAAAATCAAATTTCACCTAAACGACTCATCCAGCCGGTGGCCATTGGGGGCATGATTGCATCCTTAGATATTTCACCCAAAGGAGACAAGGTGGCTTTTCTGACAGACGTCGTTCGTGTTTTGGACCTTTCTACCGGAAAGATTCGAGATTATGACCTCCCAGAGGTGTACGTGCATGCCGCATTTTCCCCCAACGGCCAAGATTTATTGTTGACCACCGCTGCTGGAATTCATCGACTTACGCTTTCGACCGGGGCGGTCGTAAACGTCTTGGAATCGTGGGAAGGAGGGCCTCGGGCGGAATGGGTTTCTGAGGACTACATCGTCTACGAAGAACGCACATCGGTTTGGGGTACGTCTTTGACGACGACGGAAAAACGACTGATTATCGTTCGAGATTCGCTCAATGGGGAGCAGGACATTGATTATCCATTTGTGCTTCCGGGTGGAAAAATCCTTGTCGCAACGGCTCAGTTTGCCGATCCAGTTGAAAAAATAGGTTTTTGGGAAATTGAAACCGGTAAAAATCTTGGATACTTGGACTATCCCGGCAGACGTGTTCAGTGGGACCCATCTGGTAGCCTGATTTTTGTTATAAACGGCGATTTAGTCGCGCTACCGTTCGATATTTCGGCCTTAAAGCCGACCGGCCCATTGACATCCATCGAACGAAACGTCATGCCCGAGGGCATGAGTATCTCTTATGAGGGAACCCTGGTCCACGTAGGCACGAATACGGGGGCTGTTCGGGAGTCGAGGCCCGGGCTTCCAACCGTGATTCGAAAAGCAGGGCTTTCAATGGATTATCCGATTGGAATTAACACGTTTCCGTCGGGCATTTATCGAAGTGCATCTATTCACCCGAATCAAAAAATGGCTGTTGTAGTCATTCAAGGGGACGAGCTACCAGACGGCGATGTGGCCCGAGACCTATGGATTCTGGATTTTGAAACCCGTTCCCGTAGGCCCCTAACAACGGATGGAAAAAGCGATTATCCGGTTTGGAATAGTAGCGGTGATTCCCTGTACTTTGTTTCCAATGGTGCAAGCGATGCGCTTAATGTGATGGCAGCTACGGGCAGGGGGGTACCCAGGAAAATATTTAACGATCAGACCCCCGAGTATGTTGACTTGGCCATTTCGCCGAACAATGAATGGGCTATGGTAGCTGGTGGAATTCCGCCTTCCATCGATGCTGGAACCACACCGGTGTTGTTTAACCTTAAAACGGGACAGGTCCACAACGCGGGTTCCGCAGCGTTCAAAACACCCGGAGGCAATGCCCGTCATTTCGACTTTTCGCCTAGCGGAAAATACCTAGTCTACGAAGACCAGGGAGGCATTTATGTTCAATCGATGGAAGCTTTAAGCAGCGCACCGGTTGCCTTGTGGGCCAATTCGATGACGATTCCAAGGTGGGCTCCAGATGAGTTAATGATTTATGCGGTGAATGTGGACGGACATTTAGAAGGTATCCAAGTTCAAACAGAACCCGTTTTTTCGCCCATCGGAGCCCCCAACAAGCGCGCGATCCACGAAACGTTGGTTACTACAAATTTATTTGATGTGTTTAGCGATGGAATTCGGTTTCTCTATGCGGCTCCTGCCGCAATTTCTGCGGAGGCACAGGGGGCCGAACTAACTCTAGTGGACCTCCATGTCTTAATCAATGTTTCGGCAGCGCTGGGTCCGGTGAAGTAAGTCAAATAGGTTGCCGCCATCTTGCGCGACGGATTCGGTTACAAAAGCCAGCCAAATGAGTCTATGTTAAGCGTATGGACATCGAAACACTCAGAAATAGAATCGATCGGGAATGGGGGTATCGCCGCGCGGAGGAGCTGCGGGTTCGAGATCTTAAAAATCAGACGCACGAACAGTGGCTCGATACGCTTCCGTATGTCCATTACGTAAAAGAGCCGACTGGGTACCTGTTTCAAGAGGCGGCCGAACTTCAAAAAATGCTGGATAAAAACGGAATTACGTTCTGTTTTATTGGAGGGGTAGCCCTTCAGCGATGGGGAGAAGTGAGGCAAACCAATGACATTGATTTGACCATCTTTTGCGAACTGGGTGAAGAATCGAACGTGTTAGAAGTGCTCGATTCCTATCTCGAGTCAAGAATTGCGGACACGCGCGAAATGTTTGTAGAAGGGCGCATGTATCTAGGGCATTCCCCCAAGGGAAAACAGGTTGACATTTCAATAGGTTTTACCCCATACGAAAAACGGATGATGGCCCGCTCGGTAGAAGCCGACTTCGGCCTAGAAATCCCGTTACGCATTTGTTCTGCATTGGATTTAATCGTTATGAAAACGGTTGCTGGTAGGTTACGAGATTGGGCGGATATCCAGCGGATCATCCAACGTAGCGGCGAAACCATGGACTGGGATCTAGTTTATGCTGAGTTAGCGCCTCTTTTGGGAATGGCCTACAGGGATGAAAACCTCACCCGACTGAAGAAAATGGTCGATGAAGAGAACCCGGGCGATGGTAGCAAACACCAACCCGAATGATTTATTCTGGGGGCTTTCGCAGAATTGAGCCTGGATCCTGTTATGCCAATTTGATCCCTTCCAAACAATCACGATATTTGGGCGCCCCCTCTTCAATTGTATTATGGCTTCCAATGCGTGTAGTCCTTATCGCCCTTTTTATTGTTCTGGTTGATGTTCGCTTTGTTGCTGCGCAGGATAGTTCGCAAGCATGTGCCAGCCTATTGTCCACTTTCGAGCGTCTAGGACCTGCACGTTTCGACGAAATCGACGGAAATCGGTGGTTGGTGTACGAAGACCGGGTTTCGAGACAACCTCTTCGTAACGCTTCTAAAATGATGGCTGAGCTTTCTGCTGGCCCATCAACGTGTCAATTTTCCGGTGTGGTGCCTTATAGAAACGGGATGCGGCTTGGACCCGTTTCGACCACGGGAAAAGCCTTCGAGCGCCCGTTGGGCCTTGGACGGCCTCCTTCCCGCGGAATGCACGTAGATCTCGAAATCGAGCTGCTCTATAATTTTGCGATAGATTATCAACCCGATTGGTTTCGTGACCGCATCGCCATCGGACCCAAACTGAAGCTCTGGTGGCCGAGCGGACTCATGATTGCAGGGCAGTATGCGATACCAGTCCGCAATCAGCTACCTGAGCTGCATGCTGAATACTGGTCGAAGCCTTACCCCAACGTCCTGATGGCAGGTTTTCGGAAGCAATTCAGTCCGAATTGGATTGGCGCGGTGTCCGCTGGATTCTACGAGCGGAACCGGTACGGCGGGGACTTTCAACTCTATTGGATGAGCGAACGTTGGCCCATTGTTTTGGGGGGCCGCGCAGGGATGACCGGATATTGGTCTTTTGACGACGGCAAGCTGAACACCGGACCGGTCAATTTTTTCAATGGCTATCTCGATGGGACGGTTTACTTGCCGTGGTACAACCTTCGCGTGCGCGGCAAAATGGGGCAGTTTGTCCGCGAAATCAATCAGGTTCGCCGCCCCGGCCAGGACGTGAAACGAAATCCCGGAACGTCAGGGGAAATAACCCGGATGTTTGGTGAGATTGAAATCGGGTTCCACGCTTTCTATGACGGTTTTGTCGTGTTTCCGGGGTTCCGCTTTGCAGCGCCGTTATCGCCGAACAAGGGGCTAAAAAAGGGGCGTGTAGCCGTCTATCCTACGCGTCAGCTCTATGTTCCTTATGATTTGGGTCGGGTTCAGCCGGGTAATACCACCGGGTTTGTCCGGCCGAAACGAGGTGAACTCCACCGGACGGATCTCGACATCTGGAGCGACCTTCGAGTGCTCACGCCGTACATCCTGGGACACCGCGACTAATTTTGGGCGGCCCCCTTCAAAACCCGAGAGAAACCGAAGGAAAAGCCTGGATGCTCCCATTCGGCCAAAAAGCCAGATACCCAAAACCATTTGACGGGCCAAACGCGGGCACCGGCGTAATAAAACCGGGTGTCGTATTCCGCCATTAGCTCAACACGATTCCAGAGGTCCATGGAGGCGCCGTAAAACAGACCGTCCTTCATTTCCAAGAAGCCTGCATCTAGGAATTGCTTCGAATACCCTACGGTGAGTGCGACGTGAGCAGGTCCAACATCGGTGCCTTTGGTAGCAACAATGTAAGTTGCATGATGTTTTCGAGTTCCGCCTGCATCGCGCAAGCCAACGGCCACGCCCGGTATTCGCGAACTTTCTTTTAGCGCCGTGACGTGAATACCCAAAACACGGTCACCCGTGGCCTGAGGAAAATCAGCTCGTTTGAAAGACTGCCGGTAGTGCAATGAAACGCGCGGGATGAACTGCAGGGTAATAACATAGAGCTCGTCGCGGGCGCCCGCTGGATTGAACCCTTCGTACGGGCTCGACACTTGTTTTGGGAGCTGCCCGTATCCGATGGTAAGCCGGGCGTCATCGCGGAAGGAGGCGGTCGGGATGATAATCAGCGATTCGCCGGGAGATAGGGCTTGAGCGGTTGCTAGTGGCGCCGCAAAAAGTAAAGCAAGGCACGTAAACAGCGTGTAAGAGCGTGACATTGAAGCGGTTTCGAGGTGAAGAAATCCAACCATCTAATCTAATGCCCAGACCGCAAACAAAAAAAGGTGGGCGCTCCATTCGGAGC
>JAQBZH010000059.1 GCA_027622005.1 Bacteroidota bacterium
GCGATGAAATCGCCGCGCCTCTTTTATTAATTGAAAACGTGGTATGACAAAACGATGTCATAGCCTGAATAATACATTGGGATCAACCAATAATAACCATTGCCAAACCCTAATTGTCATGATTCGCGTCTCTGCTTACCCAACCGTCGAATGGCTTAGAAATCGAGCCTGTGATCGTAATCCTTCCACTTCAGTCACCGAGAAGCGAAACCATCCGGTTTCTCCCAGTTCACAGTTCGCCTCCAGATTAAAAGAGGTCGTTTCCCGTCACGTGCGGATGGCACAAAGTGTCTGGATTACCACGCCGGATGGCGAAGCGGAAATCCAAATTGTCTTGACAATGGGTGGTAAACGCATTGCGATATGTTTTTCGGAACGCTACTCCACCGGAACTGCTCTTTCCGATTCCATCTTACTGGTCTATGGCCGGTTCGATGGTCTTTATCGCATTGATGGCGACCATTCTGCGCTTTCCCTAAATGATGCACTCTACGCGCTCATGTGTGACCGTACGCATTGGTTTTCAAACTTTGGACGTCTGTCAATTGGGCGCCATGTTTCCGGTCGTGCCCTACTCAATAAGGAACTGGTCGAGGCACATCCAACCACGTTGTTGGAAACAGAAACGGTCAAAGTGTCCAGGATGCGGATGTGTAAAGCCAACGATTGGGTAGCGCTTTTTGAAAGGGCTTTATTGACTTTTTAAACCAAATCTGGAAGTTGTAGAACGCGCCGTCCAAGGGAGGCCCTCCAAATCTTCGGCCGGTACTATAACCGTTTTTGAAGTCAATACTCTTGTAGCAGAAATTCCCAGATTACGATAATACTGATACACTTGAGAAGCGCGGTCAACCGCCAGATTTTGGGCATCTCGTTCCGTACTCAGAGCATAGCCAACAATTTCTATGGATCGTTCACTACATGCACTTGCGGTTGACAAATTATCCCGAAGGAGCTGGCGCATTTCCAAGGTCAATTCCGAGGAGTGCGCGCGAAAGTAAACCGTTGACAGGTCTGGAAGTTGGGTACAGGCATCGTTTTGAATCAACAATGTTTGCGTGGACTGAACCGAGTGATCTTGGTTGAACGCACTTAGCGTTACGCGGAAGGTCCCTGCCCGCGAATACACATGATTAGTCGTGCAGGTGTCCGAACTATTTCCATCCCCAAAGGTCCACTGACAAGTAATTTCGTTACCCGTTAGCAGCGGTGTAAAAACGACTGAGTCGCCAATATTTGGTTGTTGAGGCACGACCGAAAGCGAGAGCAGCGATACTTTTTCGTAGGAATCTTGCACCTGAATCATCATTTCGGCTTCAGAGGAACTCAGCTGATTAAATACGGTCGCTTTGACGGTATAATTGCCCGAACTACGAAAAGTGTGTCGAACAGAAGCTCCCAGCATTTCGGTCCCATCTCCAAATGTCCACCGGACCGAATATTGAAGCGGATCGAGGTTGGTTGATGCCGTAAAAACTCCTCCAGAACCTGTCTGTAGGGTATGCGGCCCGGAGATAACTATTTGCCCAAGACGGGGCTCGGGGTTATTAAATCGATGCCGCAATCCTAAACTAACCGCAGACAATACGTCTGGCCTAAGTCCCGTTCCTGCCAAATCCAGGGTTCTATTTGGAAATACAAACATTTGCGAGATAGATGCCGTTAACTCGAATCCTGAAAATGGAAGCGTAGCGCCTATCCCCCAAACAGGTCCAACTCCAGCGGTGTATTCACTGTTCACCTTTCGAACGGCCAGGCCCAGTCCGCTGGAAATAAAGGGCTTAAAACCTAACACTTCCCGGAAACGATAGCGCAAGGATGTGTTCGCTCCCCAAGAATTCTGGCTGGATTCATCGCGGAGGATTAAGGCGTATGAACCCGTATTATGACCGATACCGGGATAGTTTCCGTAAGACAACTCCCCAACCACTTCAAATGATTTACTCAACGTGTAGCCCATTCCCACGGTGACTCCGGGGCCCAAACGCTTGAGTGTCCCGCGAAGCCCCTCACCGGAAGGCGACCGTTCTCCGCTATATAAATTGGCCCGAAGCTGACTTTCGATAAAAAACGATCTGACAGCAATTGCCCGTTGGCAACAGTAACGAAAGCCAGCAGGCAAACCGTGGTGAGGCTGAAATGGAGAATTTGGCGAATCATGCGAATCGGATAAAACGGAAGGACTAAAATCGGGTTTAAATCGCATTAAAAAAATATGGGGGCGATCCATTTATGGATCGCCACCAAAATAGCACCTGATTGTGAGATGTCATCTAGTAGCCTCGAAAGGCATTTTACTTTGCCTCGACTTTCGTTTCGAACCTTAGTACTTTGATTTATGCGATATTTAACACCGTATTTCTTCCAGTTATTGTTTGGTCTTGTTGCGGTTTCGGCAGCCAGCGGATGCGGGTCTGAAAACGCCGGATCGGATGAGCGATTTATTCTTCTTCATCAGAACAAGAACCGATTTGTCAATGTCCACCTTCCCGAGGGATATGAACCCGGAAATCCCACTCCTGTCATGTTGGCGCTTCACGGATCCGGTGATTCAGGTAGCTCATTTCAGAAAGGAGCCGGACTGGACAAGCAAGCAGATAAATTTGGATTCATTGTGGTTTATCCGACGGCTTCAACTTCCAATTGGGCGGAAGGATGTAACTGCAATCGGCCCGATCTGGACGGAGTAGACGATGTCGGATTCTTGGATGAAGTCGTTGAGGCGCTGGACGAGAAATATTCAATCGACAAGAATCGATTGTACGTCATGGGATTCTCCCAAGGGGGGATGTTTGCGCAAAGGTTGGCTTGTGAGCGGAGTGAAACCTATAAAGCTTTCGCGAGCGTAGCAGCAATGATCTCTGAACCTCTTTCCCGGGTATGTTTCCCCCCCCCGGCCGGTCAATATCATGATGATCAACGGTACCGCCGATAGCGTTTTACCTTTTAATGGGATTCCGTCGGGTTCATTCGCGACTAAAGGTGCCTACGAAACCCTCGTAATGTGGAAAAACAGAAACGGCTGTGTCGGAAATATTGATTCGGAAACGTATCGTGCCAGTAGCCCGAGGACCATCCTCCATCAAGTCAAAGTGTGTCCGGAAAATGCCGATGTTCGACTCTACGAAATCGGTAATGGCCCGCACATTTGGCCGAGAGAGGGCCTCAGCGCACCAGCCCTCCTTGTCGAGTATTTCGGACTCAACCGATAAGCGGAAGCCAACTTTCCGCCACCCAAAATCCAAGAAACGTTCCAACGGCATAACCTAATGATCCGATTAGAATAGCCGGTAGGACCAAATCTTCTCTGCCCAGACTTCGGGCAAGCGCCAAGGCAGAAGTACCCCCGCCAATATTGGCTTGTGACGCAACGGAAGCCAGCACGGGATTAATTTTGAAGACGAACGCTACCGAATACAACAGCAGCCCATGTACTGCCACCGTTATAGACGTGAAGATGAGTAATGTCGTGCCTAGGCTGCCCATCTCTCCTAGAGCTCCAATATCACAATAAGCACCAATTACACACAAAAACAGATAAACGGCAAACATACCCAACACGCGCAAACCGGGTAGCTTTGATAAAGTTGGAACCTGAGCTAGCAATAGAGCGATACCGGTAAGAAAAATGGTGGCCGGTACATCTGGAAAAACCACAGCCAATCGATTCGATAGCCAAACGGAACCAAACCCTAGCGCCAGAACCAGCCCGACATCTATCGGATGAAGGGTTTCCGTGTCTTCTTCCTCCCCCGTCGAAACATCACCCATGTAATCAGAAATTTCAGCCCCCGGCTTTCGAGGCCAATATTTGGCCAAAGCCCTTGGAATGGCAAGCGTCGCAATCATCCAGACCGTCGTAACAATGTTATCCACAACGATGGCGCCGGTGTACAAAACCCCGTCCTTCATCACTCCGTAATGCAACCCTAAAGCGTTAAAGTTGACGCTTCCGCCTGTATAGGTCCCAACAAACATACCACCGAGTGCTCTAAACTGTGGTCCGATAGACTCCGATCCGTTTACCACCCACATCGCAATGAATACACCTATTGCCGTCGCGAGACTGCCAAAAAGGAATAAAAAGATCATCACCTTTCCAGCACGGAGAATATCTTTTAGGTTGACTGGCAACAACAGCCAGAAAATGGCCAGCGGCGCGATCGTGGAGAAAATGAGATCATAGGCCGGAACAGGATTGGATTCGGTCGATCCCGTTGGTATCAGTCCTACGTTGGCAAAAAACGCCGCGATAAGAATGACCAAAATCGCTGTTCCCAGGTGTTTCAAGGCCGTTTTGCGTACCAGCAATTCGGTCACTACAACAATGGCGCTCAAAAAGCCGAAGATGTAAATAGAGTTCATACGGATTGCTATAGGGGACCAATTAGGTGGCGGTTCGTAGAACGAAAATTGCCGGAGACGACGCTCTATAATCGGTAAAACATATCCCTTCACCAAACGCATCTTTCTCTACCGTGCTTTCTGCCGAAGAAAAAACCAGATATAGTCGCCATTTGATGTTGCCCCAGCTCGGTGAAGACGGCCAAAATCGCCTAAAAAACGCTTCTGTTTTAGTCGTTGGAGCCGGCGGTTTAGGGTCCCCTGCGCTGATTTATTTGGCAGCGGCTGGAGTTGGGACGATTGGAATTGTGGATTTCGACACGGTTGATCCCTCGAATCTACACCGGCAAATCATTTTTGAGTCCTCAGATGTAGGAAGGACCAAATTGGATGCAGCTAAGGAACGTCTTAGCAAATTAAATCCTTTGGTGAATGTTCGACTACATCCTTTTAGGTTGACCTCGGACAATGCGCTGGACCTGATCGGTGAGTACGATCTAGTATTAGATGGCACTGATAATTTTGCCACGCGCTACCTGGTCAATGACGCGTGTATTCTTACGAAGACCCCCAACGTCTTTGCCTCCATTTATCGTTTTGACGGGCAATTATCGATTTTCGGAGACCCTTCAGGCCCCTGTTATCGCTGCGTTTTTCCAGAGCCGCCGCCACCTGGATCGGTACCGTCGTGCGCCGAAGGAGGCGTTCTGGGCGTTTTGCCGGGCATTTTGGGGACGTTGCAGGCGACTGAAGCCATCAAATATTTGACCGGGATGGGGGAATCCTTGGTTGGTCGACTTTTGCTAGTTGATGCATTAACGATGACGTTCCGCAATCTTCGGATCAAGCGCGATCCGGAATGCGTCATCTGCTCGGAGCGTCCAACCCAAACAGGATTGATAGATTACGAACTGTTTTGTTCAGGATCAGGCGCTCACCCAACCAAACTTGCCCGGCCTTCGACACCCAACCAATCCGATTTTATGTTTTTTGGATCCAAGATTCCTTCTATTTCAGTTACAGAACTAAAGCAAAAAAAGGAATCATCCGAGGACTTTTTGCTGCTTGATGTTCGACGTCCAGAAGAAGTTATTATTGCCGATATCGGAGGGGTTATCATCCCCATGGACGAACTTCCCTTTAGAATGGAAGAGTTGTCGAGCTTTCGGGAAAAAGACATCGTTGTGATGTGTAGGTCGGGTGCACGATCAGCATCAGTCGTAGGGTGGCTTCGAGATCAAGGATTTGAACACGTTTATAACCTAGACGGGGGTATCCTCGCTTGGTCTCGTCAAATTGATTCTACTATCCCCCTTTATTAATTCGGATTTCTTAGTAATGAGCTTTCAAGTGATGGTTTCGATCCCGGCGTATTCCCGTGTAAGCATTTCTTTGTTTTTAATAGCCCTATTTGCCGTTTCAGCTAACGGTCAGGACTTGTTAAAAATCCAGCGCCTCTCAGCTCCGGTCGAATTGGATGGTCTAAGCAACGAAGAAGCTTGGACAGGGGTATCTCCACTTGAATTAACGATGTACAGCCCCATTGAAGCCGGCGTCATGACGGAGCGTACGGAAATCAGAGTGGCCTATGATGACGATTACCTTTATATCGCAGGCCGTATGTACGATTCGACCCCTTCGGAAATTAGGGCGAACACGTTGTACAGGGATCGGTATTCCGGAGACGATACGTTTGCGATCGTGCTGGACACCTACAACGATAATGAAAATGCCCTTTGGTTCTACACCTCTCCAAACGGGGTGCGATTTGACACAAGCGTTTCCGACGATTCTAAATTCGGCGGCTTCGGCGGTAGTGGCGGGGGTAGTTCGGGATTCGGCGGTGGCAGTTGGAATGATTCGTGGAATACCTATTGGGATGTAAAAACCGTGATCAACGAAGAAGGTTGGTTTGCGGAGATGCGCATACCGTATTCGAGCCTCGGTTTTTTGGTCAAGGACGGTGCCGTGGAAATGGGAATGATTACCTACCGATATATTGCCCGGAAGGGCGAACGCCACATTTTCCCGGCCATTCCTCCCAATTGGAGATCCGGATTTGCTAAACCTTCCCAAGCCCAAAAGATCGAACTTCGTGGAATACAGAGCCAAAAGCCGGTATATTTTACACCTTATGTGGCTGGAGGACGGACGTCACAAAATCTGCTGAACGATGCCGGAACAGCTTACCGTTCCGAATCCGACCTAACCAAGCAAGTTGGGCTTGATTTAAAATATGCCGTGACTAATAATCTCACGGTAGACGCCACTTTCAATACGGATTTTGCCCAGGTAGAGGCGGACGACCAGCAAGTTAACCTTTCGCGATTCTCGCTGTTTTTCCCAGAAAAGCGTCAGTTTTTTCAGGAAAGAAGCAGCTTGTTCGATTTCTCCACTGGACGAAGAGACCGATTATTTCACTCCAGAAATATTGGAATCCGAAATGGTGAAACGGTTCGAATTATTGCGGGCGCCCGAATGGTAGGACGCGTAGGCGTATGGGACCTGGGTGTAATCGATATGCAAACCGAGTCTTCTGAAGGCGCACCCGCCGAAAATTTTGGGGTGGTTCGTATGCGAAGGCAAGTTGTGAATGAACAGTCCTTTGCGGGTGGCATTATCACCTCAAGGTTAGGGGGCGATGGCTCATATAATATTGCATACGGCCTAGATGGTTCATTCCGGGTTGCGCCGGACACATTTGTCGAAACCAAATGGGCGCAGACTTTTGATCAAGATTTAATCGACGAAAAAGGGTTCAATGTGCTCCAGACAGGGCTCTTTTCCGCCGAATTCAACAGACGAAAGGATATCGGATTTTCATTCATGTCCGGTTTAATTTTCGCTGGAGCAGACTATAACCCTGGATCGGGATACGTCACTCGAACGGACTATACTTTTTTGAACTTCGACCTTCAAAACGGTTGGTTGTCACCAGAGTTATCAGCTCTTAGGCAGCACGACGGTTCTATTTTCGGAAACGTATACATCCGGAATAGTGACGGAAGCCTTGAATCGGCTAGATTTGGGGGTAGTTGGAATTTTGCGTACAAGTCCAGCGCCAGCGCGCGCACAAGTGTCAACGTGATTGTTGAAGACTTGACCGAACCGCTATTCTTTCCAAAGGGGCTAACTGTTCCAGCTGCACAGCATACCTACATGGAATGGCAAAGCAGTTACTCTGTAGCCGGAGGAAGTCTGTTTCGGGGAAGAGTTTCCACTACCGTGGGCAGCTTTTACGACGGGTGGCAACTTAAGGGTGAATACAGCCCGACCTGGAATATTAACAAGCACATTGAGCTTTCGGGTAGCGTTAGTGTAACCCACTTGGAATTCCCCGATCGCAATCAAAAAGCTGATATATCGCTTATCGGGCTTCGGGCTCAGCTTGGATTCACGACCAAGATTTCAGTCAATACTTTTATTCAGTACAACGCTGCTGCCGATCGAATCGCTTCTAACGCTCGCTTTCGCTACAATTTTGCCGAAGGAAACGATTTGTGGGTCGTGTACACCGAAAACTTAAACACCAATCGGCAGAGAAACGAACTGGAGTTGCCCGTTTCGAGCAATCGGACGGTGTTGTTGAAGTATACTTATACGTTCGGCTCGTAGGATTTTCGCTAAGAGTGCTATTCTTCGGACACGGGCCGCTGGGACTCATGCCCCGAAAAACCGCTGGAATTATTAGTCCAACCTACGCCACTGACTTAAAGATTAACGTTTGGAACGGGTTGGTTTTGGCATCCCCATAGGGAGAATGG
Source organism: Bacteroidota bacterium (assembly GCA_027622005.1). GTDB lineage: Bacteria > Bacteroidota > Rhodothermia > Rhodothermales > UBA10348 > UBA10348. The sequence goes on from JAQBZH010000059.1 coordinate 8,109, forward strand.
CGCCTTCAGTAATCGTATCCAGCAGGTTGGCCTCCTTAAAGTTGGCTCCGCTCAAATCCGACCCCGTTAAGATCGTTTCCCTCAGATGAGCCCCTTCAAAATTGGCATGTCGGGCTGTCGTATTGTATAAAATCGCTTCGGCTAGGCGCGCTCCTTTGAAATTGGCATGATCCAATTGGGCAAAAGTAAGCGTAGCGTAACTTAAATCAGCGCCTGAAAAGTCGGTTTTGATCGCCGAAACCTCGTTTAAATCAGCGCCCGTAAGGTTGGCCGCCCTCAAATCAGCTCCATCCAAGGTAGCTTTTTCCAATTCGGAAACGGTCAAATAAGCCCCGTGAAGGTTGGCTCCGGAAAAATTAATCTCTTGTAGAAATCGTCCGGTCAGGTCGATTGAACTGAGATCCGGTACGATAGTAGGATTTTCAAAACGCCACATGTTCCAGGCATCTATTCCGCTGTTGAGAATGTCTATGTGTAAAAGATTGGCCAATAAATTCTAATTTGGATATCGCCACGATAGGAATTCTACCGAATAGTTACACGGTTGGGTATGTTTTCAGCTTCACTTTCTTCGAAATACGCAAAAAATAGACACTGATAAGATATGCTTTTGAATTACATCCGCATCGCATTGAGACAATTATGGCGCAATAAAGGGTATACCTTTATCAATGCTTTTGGTCTAGCCGCCGGCCTGGCATGTGTGATCTTGATAGGCCTTTTCGTCAAAGATGAACTCAGTTTCGATCGGCATCACGAGAATGCTGATCGAATAGTTCGGGTTCTCTTTGGAGAAAGTCAAACGGTCACACCAACGGCCCTAGGCCCGGTATTCGCACGGAATTTCCCAGAAATTGAAGCTTGGACCAGGGTGTATCCACTCGGGATGTATACCCAGGTTGCCGTGCGTCGAGGCGATTTAACTTTCGAAGAAACCGGATTCTATTACGCTGATTCGACGGTTTTTGATGTGTTTACTTTCGAACCCGTTTTGGGATCGCTCGATGGCGCGCTTGCCCGTCCCAATACCATCGTGCTAACCGAATCGATGGTGAAAAAGTATTTTGGTGATGAAAATCCAATCGGCCAGACCATTCAAACAGCCAGTGGAGCCGAGTTTGAAGTGACCGCGGTGATCCGGGATATTCCAAAAACCTCCCATCTTCAGTTCGATCTTTTGGCTTCATTTGTAACCACTCATTGGGCGGCTGGCGAAATTTGGAATTCTTCGAACTTCTACACCTATTTCAGACTGCCGGAACCGAGCTCAATGGCTCTTTTACAGACCAAGATTGACTCTATGGTTGATGGTTCGAGCGTTCGCGCTTCCTTGGGGATGCCTGATGGAATAACCTTTACTCTTCAGCGATTGACCGACATTCGATTGAAGTTCGAGGGCCGGTTAGTCTACGTCTACGTGTTCGCTGCGATTGGACTGCTCATCTTGTTGGTGGCCTGCGCTAACTATACGAATTTGGCTAGCGCGCGCGCCGTACGTCGCGCGCGCGAGGTGGGCATCCGTAAGATCTCAGGCGCTCATCGAGCCCAACTCGCACGACAGTTTTATGGGGAATCGTTTTTGCTCGTATCGTTCTCCATGGTTCTGGCATTGATCTTGGTTTGGCTATCTGTTGAACCTTTTAATGTTTTGAGTGGAAAGGACGTCTCATTCAATTTGTTCGGCGATACCTTCCTGTTATCGGGTATTTTGCTCATTTCTTTGATTGTGGGCCTAGTGGCCGGAAGTTATCCGGCCTTGCTTTTGGCCTCTTATTTACCCGCTGAAGTCCTGAAGGGAGCCTCGCGCACTAGCACAGGAGGTTTTGGTTTTAGAAAGGTCTTGGTCGTCTTTCAATTCACGGTCACGGTATTTTTATTGATCGGCATGTTAACAGTCCAACTCCAGCTGAAGCTATTTCAGGATCAAAAATTGGGGTTCGATAAGGATAACGTATTGGTGCTTTCTATTTCCGGGGGAGACCTTAGAAACTCGTATCAATCCATAAAGCGGGCGTTTCTAACTTCTCCAAGCGTAGAACATGCGTCCGTCATACATAGCATCCCCGGATATCAGCTATCGGGATATGGACTTACTACGGGCGTCCCAAATGCCGCCGTCGATCCCGGAGAGGACGGGTTGGCGGTGTCTGCGACCCCAGTAGACGAGGATGTAGTTGAAACGCTAGGATTAAAAATGATTTCCGGTGCACCATTCGAAAAAATAGAAGGATTTGAACCGGAAAATGGCACATACAAATATCTGATCAACGAAAAACTGCTGAACACCCTTGGATGGGATAAAGAAGAGGCTATTGGAAGGCGTATTGATATTTCCGGAAATAGAGACGGTGAGATTATTGGGGTATATGCCGACTATCACTTCAGGTCGCTCCATATGGCTATCGAACCGCAGATCTTATTCCTAGAGCCCGGCTCCCTAAACTACATCATGCTGAAGCTTACGGGTAATTCAACAAGTTCGGATTTGGCAGACATTCGAAAGATTTGGGAAAGGGTTGCTCCCGGCCGTCCTTTTGAATACCGCTTTTTGGACGCCGAGTACGAAGCATTGTATCGAGCTGACCGGCAAATTGGATCGGTTGTAACGGTATTTTCAGTACTTGCGGTTTTGATAGCTTGCCTTGGACTACTCGGGCTTGCTTCCTATAGCGCCGAGCAACGAACCAAAGAAATCGGCATTCGCAAAGCGCTGGGTGCCTCGGTCGGTCAAATATTCGTGTTGATGATTTCTGAGTTGTCTCGCCTGGTTGTCGTAGCGACTGTGCTGTCTATCCCCATTTCCTGGTTTGTCATGTCCAAATGGCTCAACAATTTTGCATATCAGATTGAAATGGAATGGTGGATCTTTGGAGTAGCAGGCCTTGCTGCGATCATCGTTTCAGTAGGCACGGTCAGTTATCAAAGTATAAAGGCGGCCTTGCAAGATCCGATGATGAGTCTGCGGCACAATTAATCAGCAGTATTGGTAGGCCATTGGACTATGCAAAAAAAACCCCTATCGCATTGGAGTACAATGAGATAGGGGTTTATGGTGTGGAGCTAAACGGGTTCGAACCGTTGACCTCTTGAATGCCATCCAAGCGCTCTACCAGCTGAGCTATAGCCCCGTATTTGTTGAGGAAACCATCGTTTGAACGATCCTCTGAATACGATTCTGATCTTTAATAGATTTAAGATCAGACGAGTAAAATACGGCGCGGTTCTATGACCACGCAAATCAAAGAACCCCACTGCTATTGGGTTCCACACCCAATTCATAAGAGATAGGTTACCTCGAGGATAGCATAGACGCGAAAGTCCCTAGAAAAGCGGTGTAAAGAGCGGATCCAATCCATAGTCCGGTCACCAGAAACGCGTTTCTAGCCCCCGCCTGCAGGGCCAGCATAGTGACCAAAATGCCGTTGTGCACCAAAGCGATAACCAAGCCGCCCAAAAATGCTTGGCGCGGCAATATTAGCAGGCCTTCTCTCTCGGTGGTGGGAAATAGCCCCATCAGGAATCCGATGAGCGTTTTTACGAGCATATGCATGCCCCACGTATCGTACACCACGTCCAACAAGAAGCCAAAAAAGAAGCCACCTACCGCCCCCCATTGGCGGCCTTTGCGAACTCCTAGCCAGGCAACGAATAACAATACTGCGTCAGGATAGGCTCCCCACAGCGTCAGGCGGCCTAAAATGAGCCACTGAAGTAGGAATACTCCGATACCGAGTAGAAATGTTCGAAAGAAAGACGGCATATTTGATTGGGTGAGGTTCGCAATCTACGAACATCCAAGGCCTAGAAAAATTCCGGCCACCATATTCCTGACCCCTTCCCTTAAACGGAACCTGAATCACGTATTGTTGTTCGGAATGGGCACGTCTGACTTCCATAAGATCCCAGTTACGCAGTGGCCAGAACAAAACAAAATTCCGAACGAAGCACCAAACAGCGTCAGCGCGTCGCCCGAAAACGGGGAGCTATGGTGTTTACTCAACGCAATTACTTATTGCTGACGCTGGGTCTCGTCATGATTGTCATTGGATACGTGATTATGCGGATGGAAAATGAAGTAGACGGATTTATTTCTCTCTACGTCGCGCCTATCATCCTGCTGGCGGGCTATCTGGAAGTGATTTATGCCATTCTCTGGCGTGCCAAAGAAACGGAACCAGAAGCCCAAGAAGCTTGAGCGTCGACCTTTGATCTGAAAACCATCTAGATCTAGTCGTACAGTAGATATTTGGTTCTCAATTTCCCGAACTGCTTTAGATCGTCGGCCCACGCATCTCGAAATTGCTCGGCCGTCCACTGCTCTTCCAGCATGCCTTTTAATCGATCTGTGCCACCCAACATAGAGAGCCATCGTTCGTTCAATAGAGTGGGTCGAACGTCTTCCGGTGCCGAGGCATACATTCGGGCGATCAATTCCAAACCCGTTGAGACTGGGTCGAGACTTTTTGCGTCCGTAATCTCAATCGAAATGCTCTGAATTTGGGTATCCTTCCATTTTGGGTTGGAGGATTTGCCGGGTATATCAACAGGTGTTGTAAGACCCACGGTCAACAAAACATCGTCCAGGTCGTCATGTGCCACGGCATCTGCGTCCATCCATGGGGCCCCAACCGTTAAAAACGGAAGGGGTGTGCCGCGTCCTTCGCTGGCTGACGTCGCTTCAAAAAAACACGTTCCAGGATACATTAGCGCGGTTTCGAAAGTCGGTAGGTTCGGGCTGGTAGGAATCCAATCATGGTGCGTGTCGGGCCAGAGCATTTCTCTGGACCAATTGGTCATCCGAATCACGCGCAAATCCAAATTGTCCAGCCCCGGAAGCCAAGCTTCTCCTTTGATCATGAGGGCCAGTTCGCCAATCGTCAAACCGTGTCGAACCGGAATGGGATATTGTCCAACAAACGACACAAAGGTGGTGTCAAGAACGAAGCCCTCCATTTTTACGCCACCCAGCGGATTGGGACGATCCATCACCACAAATGGAATTCCCGCTTCAGCCGCCGATTGCATGGAAAGGCCAAGCGTGGAAATAAAGGTGTAAAATCGAGCGCCTACATCCTGGATATCAAAAACCAGCGCATCCACACCGGCCAACATTTCTGGCGTGGGCCGGCGGACGGCGCCATACAGACTAAAAACAGGAACTCCCGTGGTGAGATCTATGCCGTCTGCAATGACTTCACCGGCATCTGCATCCCCTCTAATGCCATGTTCGGGGCCGAAAAGAGCGACCAGGTCGACGAAAGGGGAGGTAGACATGATGTCGATCAGATGGCGATCTCCAATTCGCGACGTATGATTCGCGATCAAACCGACATGATAGCCTTTTAAGTTGCTAAAATCGGCCTCAAACAGGGTTTCA
>JAQBZH010000060.1 GCA_027622005.1 Bacteroidota bacterium
GTTTCAGCGCCGGTTAAAACGGTAGCGAGGGGGCGGATCGATAGATCCGCCCCCTCGCTACGTTTTGCTACATCTTCCGCGCTCTCCTTGATGCCGGTACAGCCGGAAAAAACAACCAAAAGGGAAACCGCAACAGCCAGATACTTAGCTGGCGTTGTTAACGATTTCCACTTCAGGGAAGTAGTAATTAGACTCAAGACGTCCATTTTCAACCGAATCAGATCCGTGAACAATGTTTTGTCCTTTGTTGTCTGCAAAGTCACGACGGATAGTACCGGCTGCAGCCTCCGCAGGATCCGTAGCCCCAATAAGAGTACGAAAATCGGCAACGGCATTCTCTTTTTCTAATACTATCGGAACGCATGGTCCGGAAGACATAAAATCAACCAATTCCGGGAAAAACGGCCGCTCGCGGTGCTCAGCGTAAAACCCGCCGGCTTCTGCTTTGGAAAGATTAATCATTCTAAGAGCCAGGACTTTAAATCCGGCTTCTTGCATACGACGAATTACTTCGCCGATTAAATTTTTGCGTACGCAATCGGGTTTTAGAATGGCAAGTGTGCGTTCGACGGCCATGAGACTTCTCGTATAAGGGTAAAATCAAGTTATAGCCCTAAAGTACGAGGTAACTAAGGGTCAGGTTCGAGCAAACTGAGGAAAAAAACGTGAATCGCTCACGTAAACGGGCGTCTTAAAGAGGTGTATTTTGCCTAAAATCTGAGAGGAATTGCCGTCGAGGATCAGTTAAACAAAGATGTAATACTGATTAAAGCGACGTAGTCGGATTCTGTATAAACCTCTGTGCCGTTAACAGGGTAAGGGGAAAGCCTCAAAAGTTGAAACCGGTAGTTTTCGAACTGAATTATATTATTAGTGATGTACGGTGTCGGTACCAATCCAGGAATATGAGCTTGAATTTGCAAGGCGACATCGTCCGAGTGCGACACCTCAAGCAAAATCTCAGCGTCACCCGGGTGGATGCAAACTACATTTGAAGGGCAACGACTGTCAGAAAGCACAAACTGGAACTCAACTGAAAAATCGGTTCCTTCGACGTGAACCACATCACCCTTTTTCATCTCAAACGGTACGTTGACTTTCACATCGTACTCGCGCCCACCCTGTTCATTCGTTTTCTCATCCGCTTCGTCGAGGCTGAAATCACGACAGCCAACCAGGCTTGTGGCTGCCAAAAGAACGATTAAGGTTAAGAAGTACTTCGTACCCATTGATATTCAAGTTAGAACTTGTCTTTGAAGGAATTCGAACGACAAAAATTTGAGATCATGCGACTCTTTCCGAACCTAATTTCCAACAAATTGGCATTATTTGCCCAGAAATGTAGAAAGGTGGTCCTTTTCAGGAGGTCAATGGTAGTTTTTAACGGTTGAACAAATAATTCGTTGCTTTAAGGTAGTGGATTCGCTCAGTTGATTACCTTTTGTTGGAAGATGATCCCAATTTAACGACCCTACCTAGTCGAATCCTACCTGTAAGCTATATGACTCCATACGACTGGAATTTGTTTAGATCCAAGTTTCCTGCCCTAGACGGGAGATGCTACCTAAATACGGCGGGGGGAGGGGTCATGTCTACACAAGTTGCAGAAGCAGCCATCTCCTATTTTCGAGAGTCCGTTGAAGAAGGTGATATTAATTGGAACCGGTGGATAGACCGATCAGAAAGTGATCGGGCAGACGTTGCAGCATTCGTTGGGGCGGCCAAAGAGGCTATCGCTTTCCTTCAAAATGCGTCACTTGGGCTAAATATTGTGGCCAGAAGTCTTTTGCCGGGAAGTCGTGTTCTGGCTATTCGACCGGAGTTTCCTTCCTGCACGACCCCCTTTATCCGGGCCGGCATGGAGGTCTCGTTCATAGAAACAGCACCTTCTGGATTTGTGGATGATACGATGGTGTCAAAAGTGTTAAAATCTAAACGTTTTGACATCTTCGTGCTCAGTTCCGTGCAATTTGCCAATGGATTTCGGGCAAGTCTAGAATCTATTGGCCGAGTTTGTCGCGACCTCGGGGTTTTGTTTGCTGTCGATGCTACCCAGTCTATCGGAGCTTTTGACATCAATATGACGCGAGACCATATCGATGCTTTAACTTTTAGTGGTTATAAATGGGCGACCGCAGGTTACGGAAATGCCGTTCTGGCTACGGGTGGTGCCTGGCCGATTACCGTACCGCCACTGGTGGGCTGGAGAAGCGCTAAAAGCGCTTACGAATTAGAAAATGACCGGTTGGACTTGCACCACGCAGGAATAGGTCACGAGATGGGTCACCCACCGTTTCCCGGAATATTTGCCATGGGGGAAGCGCTGAGATTGCTATCGGAACCCCCGAAAGGCGCCATTTCCGAGCGAATTGTAGGGCTCTCAACTTATTTGAGGGCGAGATTGAAGGAATTGGGGATTGATTCGAGGTCCGACCCTTCTTCCGAGCACACGTCAGGTATTGTTTTGGCTGAGATGAAGGATGCGTCCATCATCAAAAATCAACTGCAGGAACGAAGCGTGTGGGTAACCGCTAGACAGGGGGGCCTCCGTATATCCGTTCATGCTTACAATTCCACGGCTGATGTCGATTGGCTAATTCAAGCTTTGGGGGACTTGAAAAGGCAGCGGACCTGAAAAACTGGGGACCTGAAAATGCAGCGACCCTGAAAATACCGGTGACCTGAATAAACTCGCTACCTCACTCCGTCCCCGACCGAAAACCACCCTTGCTTACTAAGACTCGGTGCCTTCTGAAAAAGGAGAGAACCAACGGGGGGCAGGACCTCTACTTTGACGCTCTCTCGAGGCTTCACGCTCGAGCCAAAACATCAAAATATCATCCCCAAAACGGGTTTCACTGCTCTCTTCTAGGACATTGCCGATCAGTGCCTGTACTGGGTCGGCTTTTCCATGGGCACGTTGTACAAATTGCAGAATTCCCTCTTCGCCAAGCTGCTCACCGTTCTTCATGACCTGTTCCAACAGGCCGTCCGTGTAAGAGACAAGAGCACTACCTGGCTGCAATATCAGAGAAGTATCTTTAAATTCGGCGTTGGCATCCAGACCCAATATCATATCCGAATAGGAAACGACTTCAGCACCTCTTGGACCAAGAAGTACAGGGCGACAATGACCTGCATTAGCGTAAGTAACTAGATTCCGCTCTGGCTCCCACTTAATGAGTAAAAGGGAAGCAAAAGTGTCTTCGAGTGGTGGATCGTCCATCAATACTTGATTGACCCTGGTCATCAATTCGGCCGGAGAGGATGTGGTCCGAAGCATAGCGTGCAGCGTTGATCGGATATACCCGAGGAAGCTGAATGCATAAAACTTGGCTTGAAGACCCTTGCCCATGACATCGCCAATGGTGATGAAATGAACTCCCGGGCGCGGCTGCGTACAGTCAAAAATGTCTCCACCACCGTGCTCTCTGGGGGCGCTGTGGAAAAAGGTTCGATATCCCGAGGCACTTGGCATCTTCTTCGGCATCAGCTTCTGAGAGAAGTCCTGGCCGATTTTAGCATCCAATTGAGACTGGAATTGAGCGGTACGCTCTAATAATCGATTGACTCTGGATAGTAATTGATCGATATCAAAAGGTTTGGTGATATAGTCATCAACACCCGTTCGACGACCTCTAAGCAGGCTTGCTTCGTCCGCTTTAGCGGTAAGGAAGATAAATGGAACGGCTTTCGTCTCATCTTTCTCCTGCAATGCAGCCTGGAGAGCGAAGCCATCCATTTTGGGCATCATCACATCAGAAATGATTAGACGAGGTACTTCTTCAGCGATCCGTTCAAGAGCTTCTTCCCCATTAGCAGCCGTCCGCACGGAATACTGCTTTCCGAGTCGATACTCTAAGAGCCGACGCAGGGTATGCTCGTCTTCGACTATTAAAATGGTATGTTGAGACATGGGTCTGAATCTGCTGAAACCGTGAACTCAAGGCGCTGACGTCCGTTTTCGGACGTTGAATATTCATAATATTCTGTAGCTGCGTTGAGCATAAGTAGACCCATCCCACGTTCCGGAAAGGGTTTGAGAGCTAGCCTTTGCAGGTCCAAACGCTCGTCCAAAGGAAATCCCGCCGAATTATCTTCGATAATGCATCGAACACGTCGCCCATTTGGTATCACATCGAGTGTCACCATTGGGGATTTTTCATCGAAACGAGCGTGTTGCACCAGATTGGCAACCCATTCGTGAACCGCTAGCCTAAATAATTGAATTGTATCCTCGTCGAGATGGGAGAGAAGGGCTCCTTCACTTTCCCATGTATCGAACAGAGAATGCAGTTCATCGATGAGGCCATCGAGTCGATTAAAACTTTGACGAGTAGTTTCCATTTCTACGAAGTAACCGTCCTGAGTCGGGATTTCAATTCAGACTATCTCATGGATTCGCGAGCGGCCTCAACAGTAGGGAATTGACGGAAAACCTTATAGGTTCTTGTCAACTGGACTACTACTTGAACCGGACGCGAAACAGAAGCAAATACCACCTGGCCGCTCATGGGAGAAACCTGGCGATATAGCGAGAAAATGGATCCCAACCCTGTTGAGTCCAAAATCCCCGTTTCTGAGAAGTCTAGGATAAAATTCCTAATACCTGACCGAACTTGTTCTTGAGTTGCAGCTTTGAAGTCTGCAGCATTTCTGAAGTCCAGTGCTTTGCCGACCCTGATCACCACACTATCGTGCGTAATTGGTTCGATTGAAAAGTTCATTGTTGTCGCTTGCATGGCCGATTATTTGCTTGTTGTACATGGCACAATCGATTTTGTTATCGGCTACCTAGGTGCAAACTAAAGCGTGCTTTTGGCCCTTTAATTGGCGAGATTTCGTCATACCCATCTTCAACTGTTAAATAGTTGTTTTAAGCAACACTATATACGTTCCGATTCGAATGGAATTCAAGCACAATGCACCCTCAAACCTTCGGCTGGGTATCGTTCTCGCCCGGGGAGTACTGCCAGAGGCTAGTTTGCCTGAGCTTGATTTGCGTATCGCGCAGCGACTTCTCGGACTAGGACAGGGCCTAAGTCCCGAGGAAGAGCAGTTTAGGGCATCCGTTCGGGATGTTTTTAGAAATGGATCTTATAAACCGACCGGCAGAGGGAAGCCCGCCAGCGAATATTTACTTCGAACTGCGCTTGAAGGAAATTTTCCTAGAATCAATTCAGTAGTAGACTGTTGCAACCTGATAAGCATCGAAAACCTACTGCCGATTTCCATGTGGGATGTGTCTGCCGCCCATTCGGAAAATTTCGAATTCCGTTTGGGAATGGAGTCAGAGTCGTTCGTTTTTAATTCTAGTGGACAAACCATTGAACTCAAAGATCTAATTGTGGGGTGCGCCATCGATCAAAAAGGGAGTTCAAGACCCATCGTCAATGCCATCAAAGATTCCATGGGGACAAAAACGGGCCCGTCCACGTTTACGGTAGCCGCTGCCCTTTATGCGCCCATTGAAGAGGGGCCGTTCGGGAGCTTAGAGGGGGCTTGTCAATCCTTTGTACATCTACTTGGCCAAACGGCTGCTACAACAAAAGTCGTTTATACCCTGCTGAACCCCGGACAACAAGCGCAGCTATAAAATCGGTTTTACCGTATTATCAAAAAAACCGACTGCTTTATAATGACCAAATTTCCCATTTTGATGTTTGTAGTTGCGATATCGCTGGCAACAGGATGTCGAATGCATGACTCTGGGGTTACGGTTCAAAGCCTTTTGGAAAACGAAGGACCCACGTCTGAAAGCTGGGATCCTGTAATGCATATCAGTGAAAATGGGCAGCGTCGCCTCAGAATGGAAGCGGCTTACATGGCCAATTACGAGTCGGCTGATAGTACCTATCTGGTTTTATCCGCACTTGAAGGCACTTCTGGCCGAGTTCGGGTGGACATCTTTAATGCGGAAGGAGATTCAAGTGCGACCGTTTTTGCCAATCGAATCACCTACTATCAGAGTGATCGACGTTTTACAGCTGAAGGAAATGTCCTCGTACAGGCCCAGAACGAACGATTTCTCAATGCCGAACATCTGGTTTGGTCTGAACAGACCGCGCGGGTCTACACCCCCGGATTTGCAACGATTCGAACACCAAAGGAGACTCTGAGTGGATATGAATTTGACGCCGATGAGAACTTGTTGGATTTTAGCATAAAAGATGTTCGGGGTACTTTGATTTCGGATGATGAATAGATTCGGATCCGTCATATTGTTGATCGTTCTCATCGGAACGAACCTAGCGGTTGGCCAGGAGCGGCGGGAAATTGGATTAAAAGCCGATAATTTACAGGGTAGGCAAGTGGATGGTCGAACGGTTTTCGATTTAATCCGGCCCGTGCTGACACAAAAAGAGTCCGTCTTAAAGTCCGATTTTGGGATTGATGAAGGCGATGGATTTGTTCGGTTTTGGGGCAATGTGGAGATTATGGAAGTGGAGGACACCCTACGCGCAGATCGTGTGCGCTATAATCGGGATACCAAAATCGGGGAGGCGGAAGGAAATGTTTATTTGTCGGACGGCGTGGCCATCATCAGAGCGCCGAGCGCCGTCCATTATTCGGAAGAAGACAGGACGGAGTTTGATTCGGGGGTAGAGTATTCGGACAGCTTGGGGGTCTTGCACGCGCCAAGGGCCATTTATTATTCTGATATCAACCAGGCGCGCTTCTTTGGTGGGGTTTTGTTTTCCCAGGACGATATCGACGTCAGTGCTGACTCGGTCTCCTATACCCGGGATACTGAGATTTCGGAAGCCTGGGGTAAAGTGTTTGCCTGGCAACGGGCGGATTCTGCTTCCACGTTTATTTTGACGGATTATCTCTTTCGAGATGCAAAATCGGATTCGATGGAAGTGGTCGGATATGTTCGACTGGCAAACGTCGATTTGGCCGAGGCTGACACGGTTTTCGTTATAGCAACTGCGATGAGTTTGGTGGAAACCGATTCCCTGGACTCGGTTATCGCGCAGGACTCGGTCATCGTATCCACTAAGAGTTATGCCCTTCGAGGGGATTCCCTGGTCACCCAGAATAGCTCAATTGGGGGGCGAGTAAGCCGAATTTTTGGAAACCCGATGGCGTGGTTGGAACGAACTCAGGTTTCGGCTGACAGCTTATCATACAGGTCGACATCTCGCAAAAAGCCCGTTGATACCCCCGCAATCGACTCCGCCCGTTCCGATTCGACGCAGCTGATCGCACCTGCTGACTCCCTCTTTGGTTTTGGACATGTGTTTGTCGCGACGGAGGATAGTTCGTCCGGTCGAATACAACAGATTAGTGGCCGCCTTATGACCGCCATTTTAAAAAATGATTCTCTTAAAACGCTCATCGTGGAAGAAAATGCCGAGGCCCTATTTTATACAAGAGAATTTGACGAGGACCCACTAACTGCGGTTAGTGCCTCTGGAGACGGGGTTGTCTTCTATTTTGAAGAGGGGGATCCTGTGAGTGTCGGATTCTACAGCGACATTAAGGCCCGCTATTACGCCGAAAACCTGCTAAATCAACTCTCCAATTTATCGGGTTATATTTGGAAGCCGGAATTAATGCCGGACAGAGCCTACCTTTCGCAATCATTTTGGAACGAGGTGCGATCTCGACAACGGACCCAGAAGAACTGATATGGCGCTTCACGAGATAGAACAGGCTTTAGACTTTTTTAAAGAAGGGGCGCCCGAAAAAGTCATTCCTTTGCTCGAACAGGTCGTGGCCTTGGTACCGACTTATGTAATTGCGCACGTTTTACTGGCCCAGGCTTATGAGGCCGATCAACAGGATGGAAAGGCCGTTTTGGCTTGGAGGCAAGCTTATCGGATGATCCCAAATAGTCCGGTCTTGCCGTCAAGCGAAAAGGAAGCAGCAACCACAGATCCTTTCATAGAGGAAATCATCCGAAAATCGGCCCAAATGGATGATGCAGAACACGGACTGCCTTCAAGAAGCACGCTAGGCCCGCTTATTCTCAAAGCCGAAGGTCTTGTCAAGCGATACAAGAAGCGGTCCGTCGTAAAGGCCGTTGAATTGGAAGTCCAGCAGGGGGAAATCGTTGGACTATTAGGCCCCAATGGAGCAGGGAAGACGACCACCTTTTATATGTTAATGGGCATGATCCGGCCAGACGGAGGCAGCGTTTCCTTAGGGGGTGAAAACATCACCAGAATGCCGATGTACGAGCGGGCGCGAAGAGGCATCGGGTACTTGGCCCAGGAAGCATCCATATTTAGTCAATTGACGGTCGAAGACAATTTTCACGCCGTTTTGGAGTATCAACCGCTATCTAAAGCCGAACGCAAAATCCGAGTAGAAGAGTTGATTTCAGAGTTTGGATTGGAAAAGGTTCGTCTTTCGAAGGGCTATATGCTGTCGGGTGGCGAGCGCCGTCGCACCGAGATTGCGAGGGCGCTCGCCACCCGGCCCGCCTTTTTTCTTCTCGATGAACCATTTGCCGGCGTAGACCCGATTGCCGTGGAGGACATCCAGACCATTGTAAAAGGGCTTAAAATGAAGGGAATAGGCGTATTAATTACGGATCACAACGTGCACGAAACGCTTGCAATTACCGATCGGGCCTATTTGTTGTACGAGGGGAAAATATTGAAGCAAGGCACAGCCCAGTCATTAGCTTCGGATCCGGAGGTGCGACGTAGGTATTTGGGAGAGAAGTTTAAACTCGAGCGCTACGATTGAGTGTTTTGAGATACGGGAATCCTTCCGATTCGGATATTTCCTGTTTCAAATCCCGGCCTAAGTAAGTCGCATCATTAAAAAATAGAGGAACAGCCCACCGCCGAACGGGTCTACAGGGGCGCTTTGCACCTTTCATATCTTCCAATTATCACAAAAATACGCGTGTCTGAGCAAGGAAATATTTTCGACGAGTTCCAGTGGCGAGGACTACTTTTTGATGCCACTGCGGAATTGAAAGAGGTGTTAGCAACGCAGCGAGTTACCGCGTATATCGGTTTTGATCCAACCGCTTCCAGCTTGCATGTAGGGTCCCTGTTACCCATCATGGGACTAGCCCGGTTACAGCGTTTCGGGCATACTCCTATCGCGTTAGTCGGCGGTGGCACCGGTTTGATTGGAGATCCAAGTGGCAAAACGGCGGAACGTCAACTGCTCAATCGGGAGCAGGTCGAGATCAACTTGAATGGCATTCGGAGTCAATTGGCGCAGTTTTTAGACTTTGATCGAGCGGGAAATCCAGCCCAGATTGTTAACAATTTGGATTGGCTCGGAGAATTACATCTGATTGATTTCCTTCGCGACGTTGGCAAGTATTTTACTGTCAATTATATGCTGTCAAAGGAGTCTGTAAAGCGGCGTATTCAGTCAGACGATGGCATTTCGTACACCGAGTTCACGTATATGATGCTCCAGGCGTATGACTTCCTTGCACTCTATCGTCTTAACGGCTGTTCTCTGCAAATGGGAGGCAGTGATCAATGGGGAAATATTCTTGCGGGTACGGACCTAATCCGGAAAGCGGATGCAGCCAAGGCCCATGGCCTAGTATTTCCACTCGTTACCAATTCAGCTGGGACCAAGTTTGGAAAAACGGAATCAGGGACGGTGTGGTTGGATCCAGAACGCACGTCTCCGTACCGCTTTTACCAGTTTTGGATGAACACCGATGACCGTGACGTAATTGATTATCTCAAGTATTTCACTTGGTTAACTCGGGAAGAAATTGCAGAATTTGAAAAAAGCGTCGCTGAGGATCCCGGTAGCCGAGCGGCTCAAAAAGAGTTGGCGCGCCTAGTCACGGCCATGGTTCACGGCGAGGATGCCTTTGAAAAGGCATTGGTGGCCTCTAAAGTGTTGTTCGGTGGCTCTTTGGGAAATCTGAGTGTTTCCGATTTGAAGGATATTTTTGAAGATGTCCCGTCGACCTCTCTTTCCAGAGATGTGTTTGAAGGAGCAGGATTAGGTGTGCTCAATTTATGTACCGAAACGGGCATCACGGCGTCGAACGGAGAAGCACGACGGCTAATACGGCAGGGTGGACTGTTC
Source organism: Bacteroidota bacterium (assembly GCA_027622005.1). Lineage (GTDB taxonomy): Bacteria > Bacteroidota > Rhodothermia > Rhodothermales > UBA10348 > UBA10348. The sequence goes on from JAQBZH010000060.1 coordinate 10,027, forward strand.
ATTAACAGTGACCAAATTGAAGACGAAAACGCCGTTATCATGCCATCTAATTTGATTGAAAACCAACTTTTGATACTCCGAAAAGGCAAAAAGAATTATCACTTGGTTCAAGTCAACTCGGAGGCATCATCATGATCGTCGTAATGAAAATCGGCGTCACAGAGGAGCAAATTGAACGCGTCATCGAGCAATTGAACGATCATGGATTTGACGTTCACAGAAGTAGCGGCTCGCAGCAAACGATTTTGGGAGCGATTGGGGTGAAGCCAGCGTTCGACCCCCGCCACTTACAACTCCTTGACGGGGTTGCCGAAGTTCATCGGGTTACAGAACCTTACAAATTAGCCAGCCGGTCGTGGAAACCAGAAAACACCGTCGTACAAGTCGGAAATGTCCAAATTGGAGGAAGTGAAGTCGTCGTTATGGCGGGGCCGTGTAGTATTGAGTCGGAAGAGCAGATTTTCCAAACGGCTGAACACGTAAAGGCATGTGGGGCCAAGGTTTTAAGGGGAGGTGCGTTCAAACCGCGATCATCCCCCTACTCATTCCAGGGCTTGGGTGAAGCAGGCCTGGTTATGATGCGCTCGGCTGCCGATGCACATGGTTTACTTGTCATAACCGAACTTTTGGATTCCGCGCACGCCGATGTCGTGTGTAAATACGCCGATATCATCCAAATAGGCGCCCGGAATATGCAGAATTACTCGCTTTTAAGAGTCGCTGGACAGTCCGGTCGTCCCGTTTTCTTAAAAAGGGGATTGTCTGCTACCATTGAAGAATGGCTCATGAGCGCTGAATATATTTTGGCCGAGAACAACCCCAACGTCATTCTGTGTGAGCGCGGGATCCGAACCTTTGAGACGTACACTCGCAATACCCTTGATTTAAGCGCTGTTCCCGTCGTGAAATCTCGAAGTCATCTTCCCATAGTGGTGGATCCGAGTCATGGCGTAGGAATCCGCAACAAAATTCTTCCGATGGCGCTCGCAGCCGTAGCCGCCGGGGCCGATGGGCTGATGATCGAAGTTCATCCGAACCCTGCCGAAGCCTTAAGTGATGGGCCACAGTCGCTGCCTTTCGATCATTTTTCCACACTCATGGACCAGGTGCGGCGTATCGCCGAAGTAATAGGTCGGTCAATCCCATCTGCCTAGCGACTTCAGAAGAGGGGACCGCCCGGCAATCTCAAAAAGTAATTTTAATAACCAAAAATTGTTATAGATTGCGAACCTGTTTTCGGTAGATGCTCAAAACTGGAGTGAATTCAAGGTATTTGGCTTAATATTTGCGTGATACGATAAAAAAGAAGTCAGATTATGTGTGGAATTGTTGGATACATAGGGGAAAGAGAAGCCGCAGACGTTTTAATTAACGGCTTAACTAGGCTCGAATATCGTGGGTACGATTCCGCCGGCGTGGCTATTGTCAATGGCAGCCTGGAAGTTCGAAAGAAGAAGGGCAAAGTCAAAACCCTCTCAAATGACCTCGCAGGGAACGTTTTAAGGGGAAAATTGGGGATTGGACATACGCGCTGGGCTACCCACGGACCGCCTAATGACATCAATGCTCATCCCCACACCGCTAGCGACGGATCCTTCGCCCTAGTGCATAACGGGATTATCGAAAATTATACCTCTCTCAAGGAACGTCTTACCAATCAGGGCTATACGTTTAGTACCCAAACTGATACAGAGGTGCTGGTTCGTCTCATTGAAGACGTTCGTAATTCCACTGGTTTATCGCTTGGAAAAGCGATTCGACAAGCTTTGAGTCAGGTTCAAGGGACCTATGGCATTGCCGTAGTCTCCAATGACGATCCTGATATGTTGATTGCAGCAAGGAAAGGAAGTCCACTTATTCTTGGGATCGGCGACGGCGAGTATTTCTTAGGATCTGATGCGGCTCCGATTATCGAATACACCCGCAAAGTTGTTTACTTAAATGATGGGGAGCTAATTATAGTTCGTCGAAGTGGCTTTACGGTTTATACCGTGGATAATATCGCTCTGGACAAAGCGATTCACGAACTCGAGTGGGATCTGGAGCAAATTGAAAAGGGTGGCTACGATCATTTCATGTTGAAAGAGATCATGGAGCAACCTGCTTCCATTCAGAATGCGATGCGTGGCCGGCTTTTTAAAAAAGCGCCCTATGTTGTGCTGGGTGGCTTGTTTGATGTCATCGACAAGCTGAAGGATGCCGATCGAATCATTATCTGTGCCTGCGGAACGTCCTGGCACGCTGCACTCGTCGGCGAGTACATGATTGAAGCGCTGGCCCGGATCCCTGTGGAAGTGGAGTATGCATCAGAATTCCGGTACAGAAATCCGATCTTAAGAAAAAACGCCGCTGTTTTGGTCATTTCTCAAAGTGGCGAGACGGCCGACACTTTAGCGGCTGTCAAAGAAGCGCAGTCCCAAGGGATCCCGGTCTACGGCATTTGTAATACGGTTGGATCAACAATTGCCCGCGAAACCGATGCTGGGGTGTATCTGCATGCCGGACCTGAAATAGGCGTAGCATCTACTAAAGCGTTTACCGCGCAGGTGACCGTCTTGGCTCAACTGGCATTAATGCTGTCCAATCGCCGCAACGTGTTGACGGACAAGGAATTAAAAAATTATACCAAGCATCTTTTGGCCATTCCCGGCCAAATTCAACAGGTGTTGGACGGAGCAGAATCCATTTTGAAGATTGCCGAGATTTATCGGTACGCCAACAACTTCCTCTATCTGGGTCGCGGCCCAAACTTTCCGGTGGCCTTGGAAGGCGCTCTAAAGCTTAAAGAGATTTCCTACGTGCACGCCGAAGGGTATCCGGCAGCCGAAATGAAACACGGGCCGATAGCTTTGATTGATCGGTTTATGCCCGTCGTGTTCATTGCTATGAATGACAGCTCTTACGACAAAGTCGTGTCCAATATTGAAGAGGTCGTAGCGCGAGACGGAAACGTGATTGCCGTAACTGACGCACCTGTTGGACATTTAGACACGCTATGCCAGCATGTCATTCGCATTCCAACGACGACCGAACTATTCACTCCTTTACTTTCCGTTATTCCAATGCAATTGATTTCCTATTACATCGCAGTGCTTAGGGGTTGCCACGTAGATCAGCCACGTAACTTGGCTAAGAGCGTAACGGTCGAATAGAAGTCGCATTTTCGGATGATATCCAGCGGAATGTGCCTTTTTAGATGGGCCGAAATACAAAATAGAAAAGGGGGCTGCGCATT
>JAQBZH010000061.1 GCA_027622005.1 Bacteroidota bacterium
AGTCTAGAGCTCGAACGGTTACGATGGTACTTCTATCGCCCGAAGCGCCGACGTTGCCTCCACGAGGGGATCGGCAGCAAGCCATCATGGAGCAGCTACGAATCTGGGACGCAGCCGAACGGCTCCCTATCACCCAAATAGAAGTTCTGGCAGAATGTGGAGGCTCAGCGACCACGCTTCAACGCCTGGAGATGCTGGGTTATATCGAGTTGAGCGTTGAAGTTATGGACCGCTCGGAAGGGATCATGCCTGCCCGAGACTCTGAGGAAGCGACAATACAGCTTCACGAGGAACAGAAAACGGCCATTTCAGCAATAACCAAGCAGATCGATTCAAATGAATTTGGCTGTTTTCTCCTCCACGGCGTCACGGGATCGGGCAAAACGGAAGTCTACTTGCGGGCTCTTAAACATGCACGTGATGCTGGAAAAACGGGCGTAATACTCGTACCGGAAATTTCGCTGACACCGCAGACCGTGAGGCGCTTTAGAAGACGATTTGGGGACGACGTAGCCGTGCTGCACTCTCGTATGAGTATCGGCGAACGGTATGATGCCTGGAGAGGCATCGGCGATGGCCGGTACCCCATCGTCATTGGGCCCCGTTCTGCTATTTTAGCCCCTTTAAAAAAACCAGGGCTCATTATTGTCGACGAAGAACACGAAGCCTCCTACAAACAGCACGATCCCGCGCCTCGATATAACGCCCGCGACGTTGCCGTAATCCGGGCCATGAACAATGGATCGACGTGCATTTTAGGATCTGCGACGCCCAGCTTGGAAAGCCTCGCCAACGCCCAATCGGGTAAATATCGCCTACTGAGCATGCCCGAGCGCGTACCCATAAATGGCACGCCAGCACAACTTCCCAAGATTCATATTGTGGATTTGCGCAACGAGAAGGCACTTTTACAGAAAAAGGAAGCCCTTTCGTCGCGGCTCATCGAGGCCATCAAGCAACGGATCGAAAAGGATGAGCAGACCATCCTATTACTCAACCGCCGTGGATTTTCGCCCGTAATGGAATGTACTTCGTGCGGTTGGGTGCCCGAATGTCCGGATTGTTCGGTCAGCATGGTCTACCATAAACCGCTGCACCATTTGAGATGCCACTATTGTGGGAGAACGGATCGCGTGCCACACGTTTGTGGATCGTGCTCCCTTCCTACCTTGGACTACGCTGGGACGGGTACTCAACGACTCGAGGAAGAACTACAAGCCAAAATCCCTACCGTCCGCCAACTGAGGATGGACCTGGACACCACGTCCGGCAAAGGATCCCATCACCATATCCTGGATCAATTCGGAAAAGGGAAAGCAGATGTCCTTCTGGGCACTCAGATGGTGGCCAAAGGGCTGGATTTTGAACGAGTAACGTTGGTGGGCATTATTCAGGCGGAAGCCGGATTGATGCTGCCCGATATTCGGGCTGAGGAGCGTTCCTTTCAACTATTGACGCAGGTGGCGGGTCGCTCAGGTCGTTCTAATCTGGCTGGCGAGGTTATTCTCCAATCCCGTCAACCCCAACATCCCATCATTCAATTTGCTATCCGGCATGACTACGCGGGCTTTGCCAATTATGCTTTAGAATCCAGGTCTTCGCTGGGTTATCCCCCGGCCGGCCGACTGGTGTCGATTACCTTTTCAGGCCCTGAGGACGAAAAGACGAGGATTCTGGCGGAAAATTGGCGCGCTTGTATCGATTCCCGACTCAAGGTGGTGGATCGATTGGGCCCATCGCCGGCGTTTATCCACAAGCTTAAGAACCGCTATCGCCATCAAATTCTGTTAAAAATCCCGCTTCACGTTCCGGGAAGCCATGTGCGCAAAGCCATTTTTGAAGCAAATAAGGCCCTTGGTTCGCTTCCAAACTCCTTCCGGATGAATGTGGATGTGGATCCTGTGGGAATCGTTTAGTGATCTTCGTTTCGAATCCAAAAGCGCCCACTATGCCGAAACGCTATCGCCTTTTCAACTGACGGGATTTCCATTCATAATTCCCGAAAAATCCGGCTGCTCCCGCCCAAACAACGTAGCCCACCTGGAACGGAAACGCCCACAGATAATCTTTAAGTAGCGACTTCCGATCGTAAAAAGCGGTACTCTGCGACAGCATGAGCAATTCAGTCGATATCTTGACTGCTAATCCTATTAAAAAGGGGATTCTTACTTCAGGAATCCAAAAGCTAGCCAAGGCTAGAACCGGAATCGAGAGAAAGTAAAGCCATAACAAAATGTTCATGGCAACGTGCCATTTTCGACTGTAAAATGCACTTTTAGATGCCCATCGTATTCGCTGAGACATAAACTCCTTAAAAGTCTTCGGGGCTCTTGTGGTCACAATGGCTTCTTTTGACGTCGTAAATGCCACTTTCCATTTAGTTTTTGAGGCAATTCTTTGCATCATCAGTTCGTCATCACCCGACGATAAATGGGCCAATCCTTTGAATCCGTGTACATCGTTGAAAACGGATTTTCGATATCCGATGTTGGCGCCTGAGCAATTTACCGGGATTCCAATTCCAATGGCACCGGCTGCGCTTCCCATCAAGCCAGCCCATTCCAACGCCACGGCACGATTGAAAAAACGAGGGCCGATGTCAAAACTAACGGGCCCCGCTACAAAGGCCACTTCCTCCGTGAACTCTCTGCGCATCGTTTCTGCCCACTTTGGTAACACGGTGGAGTCGGCATCAGTAAACAAAAGAATATCTCCTTGTGCAGCCAACACGCCGACTTCAATGGCAGCTTTTTTTCCTTGTCCGAATTCTAGGTGAATCAGCTTGATGGCGTCTCCAAATGATTCAGCCACGGCAACAGTTTCGTCCTCGGACCCATCATCAACCAAAATAATCTCTACGGGAATGCTTTGGCCGAGCAGGGACTGTAAACACTTTCCAACGAGTTCCTGTTCATTTCTGGCCGCGACAATGACTGAAATAGACGGAATGACGGGTACTTCGGTAAGCTTAGCGAGAATCGCTCCTGCGCTCAACTTTTTGGAGGAAAAGCCGAGCAAAAAGGCTAATAATGACCGCAAACGACCCGGTCCGGCCGGATCGTTCCACTCAAATAATCGATAATGGCCGATCGAAAAAGCTAAAAGGGGGATGCCATATGTCAGGGATAAGGCAACAATATACCAGGCCATGCAAAATTGAATTGAAAATGTGTGAACTAGTAGAAGTCCCGCAATTTAAGCAGAAATATTCGGAACCAAGACCCTCGGGTATGGTTGAGACGCATCCAAAGGGCAAGTCCCGTACGGATAGCTCCCTCTGAACTCCGTCAGGGCCGGAAGGCAGCAGCGGTAAGAGGTTGAGCATCGCGATACGGTAAGCTTGCCCTTTTTTGTGGACCAAACTTTTTTTGGTACCACGGGAGTCGACTCAGAACCTCCTTGCCTCGTTGTTTGTCAATAACAAGTCCACAACCTAAGTCCCACATCCGATTTGTCGCTTGCTGTGATTGTGGTCCGCGCAGTATCTTAGTGTAAAATCTAACCCCCTACCTGACCTATGACCCCGTATAACTTTTTCTTAGTGGGAGCGCCTGCTGGTGAAGCATCCAATCCATTGGCCATGTTTTTGCCTTTGATTCTCATTTTCATCGTCTTCTACTTTTTTATTATCCGACCCCAGAAAAAGAAAGAGGACACTCGGAAGAAAATGATCGAAGCTGTTAAGAAAAACGACAAGGTGATCACAATAGGGGGCATCCACGGCACGGTCACACAGGTTGACGATACTTCCGTTTTGGTTCAAGTGGATACTAATACCAAAATTCGCGTCGAAAAAAGCGCCCTTTCCTCAGTTCCTGGAAAGGAAACGGATTAACTACCGGATTCCGTTTTTGAAGGGCTTGACGCACGGCGCGGTTCATGCGCCCATCGCTCGAGCAATGATCCCAATGTTTGAGAATTAACTGGTTTTGACGCATAATCGTCCATCCCAGCGGCTAGACATTTGGTTCTGTCTTCCGTTGTTGCGTTCGCAGTTAGAGCGATAATGGTGGGTTGTGTGATATCACCCAAAGATCGTATAAGCGCGGTAGCTTCTAATCCATCCATTTCGGGCATCTGCACGTCCATAAAGACGATATTGTATTTCCCGCTCTGAACGGCTTCCACGGATTTATCTCCCCTGTCTACCACATCCACTTCGCAGCCCAGGTTTCTGAGCATGCGCACGCCCACTTTTTGATTGACGATATTGTCTTCAACCAATAACACGGTTTGTTTTGCCGAATGAATCGGAGAACGATCTTCGGGCTGATGCGCTCGTTTCGCATTGCCTGCTCTATCAACGGAGCCATTAGTAGGCTCCACTAAAGATTCGATATAGACTTCCGGTCCTTCCTCACGGATTGCCTCTTTTCCCGGAATGCCCGAAACTCTCCACAAAACATCCCTTAGGGCGGATCGGCGAATTGGCTTTAGGAGACATCTGGACGTACCCGACAATACTTGTTGGTTGATGTGGCGTAGCACAATGACCGGTGTTTGAGGCGACGCCTCACACAACATTCCGGCAATGGCAACGCCTGCTACCCCATCAAATCCATGTTTTCCTTCATTGATGAACGCAGCCATAAACGATGACGATTGCAATAATCGAGCGGCTTCCTCTTCATCATGAGTTTCTACCGTGGATGCCCCAAAACTTAATAAGGCGGTCGAGAGCGCCTGACCAAATAGTGGCGATGAGTTCAGAACAAGCACTTTCTGACCGGCAAATACGATTTCTTTGGATTCCGCGCCCAACGACTCCGTCCGAACCAAGGTTATATCGAAACCGAATTTTGAACCTAGTCCAGGTTTACTTTCAACGGTTAAACTACCGCCCATCAACGATACTAATCCCTGACTAATACTTAGTCCTAGTCCCGTTCCACCGTAACGTCGTGTGGTTGATAGATCGGCCTGGGTAAAAGGATGAAGAATGGAATTCAGCTTTTCATGTTCAATCCCGATTCCGGTATCGACTACTTCAAATCCAATTTGGTAAGACGAGTCCGCCCGCGACTTAACCGAAGCGATGATCTGAACTTCTCCTTCGTTCGTAAACTTTACGGCGTTACCTACCAGATTTACTAGCACTTGCCGAAGCCTTGAACTATCCCCAATCACATAATTTGGAACGTCCGAACTCGCTAAGTACGAAACATCTAACCCTTTTTCGGCCGCCTGTCTCGAAACGAGGGATAAAGTATCCTCAAGACATTGGATCAGATCAAATTCTTCGCATTCGAGGGTAACCGCTCCTGCTTCAATCTTTGAAAAATCCAAAATATGGTTGACTAAACCGAGCAAAGATTCTCCGCTGGTCCGAATGACGTCAACGATTTCTCTCTGGTCTGTGCCGAGTTGATCGGTATTAAGAAGACTGGTCATCCCGATTATTCCGTTAAGCGGGGTTCGAATTTCATGACTCATACTGGCCAGAAATTCGGCCTTTCTTTTGGAGGCAGTTTCAGCCTCTGATTTGGCCGAGCCGATATCCAAAACAGCCAAATCGAGTTGGGTCGTTCGCTTTTCCAACTCGTTAGCGTACTGCTGAATGGCTTCCTTGGACTCATTCAAGTCCTTTTCAGCCAGCTTTCTAAGTTTAACCTGTTGGGAAACTTCGGCAAATGCATTGGCTAGCTCAGCGAGATCGCCGGTATCTTCCGTGGTGGCTATTTCAAGATCCTCACCGTCGGCTAGACGCCGCGCAACACCTCTTAAATGTTCTAGCGGTTTCAAAACGCTACTGGCAACGCGCATCGAATAAACAATTCCGACAACGAACGCGAACAAAATCAATCCGAGCGCCGACCACAGGTACCGTCTAGCTCGAACCTGCTCGGCATTGGTCACATCTGTAAGCGTTTCTCCAATGGCGTCGCGAAAATAACTGAGCTGTTCACGGGTCCAATCCGTTCTTTCCCTTAAAGAGACTAGCTTGTCAAAATTGTGTTGGTATTCAGACAAATCCGCAAAAAGCAAACCCAATTCTTCCGTCGTGAATCTGCCTTTGTCCAGATCCTGCATAATTTGGTCGATGCTGGCATGAAATGCCGTAATCGTTTCCTCGCGGCCCCTTAGTAAAAACTCTTGTTCTAATCGACGAGCCTCAAAAAAACTTACTTGGGCACTCAGTTGACCGTAGTCTTGCATTTTGAGCTCTATTCTAGCCGAAAGAGCTTTTATTTGGCCTTGGAGACCATCATTTTCATCAAAGCCCTGCTCTTGGAAAATGGAAATCAAATTGTTGATCGAGTGCAAGTACATCAGCACTTCGTTATGGAGTCGCTGATAGTTTTCGGCCCGGATTCCTTCCTCAACTAACTTATCTGCTTGTTGCAGAATGAGTTCGGTTTCCTTTGCATCAGATGGGTCTCGGGTGATGATGAAGTCCCGAACGTACGAGTTGGCAAGAAGGATGGTCTTCTCAAGATCACGCACTTTATCTCGTTCTTCAGAAGCGGAAATCGACATAAATGCAAGCATTAACACCGTAAACGATACGATGAAAACGGTTGTTACTAACGTAACAGTCTTTCCATAAAGAGATAATAACTTGGTCATCTCGCCGATGGGGTAATTTCAAAAGCGCACCCTATTCAACTAGTTAATCGGCAAAACGTCTGTTGAATTAAGCTACTCAACCGGATTAAAATCAGGATTCAAACACTAAAAAAGTTCGGGGTGTTTGGGAGTAAATGTTCCGAAATGACTTTTTAAACGCTGGACATCGAACTCAAAGTTTTCGGTGGGTTCGTAAATGGGTCCAAATTGGATCAGCTTTCTTTTAAAATCCAGGCCAACCAAGAGCAAAGGTACTTCCACGGTTCGGGCAATTCGATGAAATCCGGGTTTCCAATGGAGCACTTTGGACCGGGTGCCTTCTGGAGATAGTCCAAATAAGTAGGCGTCGTTTTCGTTAAAGCCATGGAGGATATCCCGGTACAAAGCGCCCGGATTGGACCGATTGACAGGTATCCCTCCCAGGTGGCGTAGCCAGCGGCCAAAAGGTCCGACAAAAATGGTGTGTTTTCCGATCCAATGCACCTCGAGCTCCAAAGTGAACAGGCTCAATACCCCGAAAACAAAATCCCAATTTGACGTGTGCGGTCCGGCAATCATCACCATTTTCGGAATGTTTGGAATCTCACCCGTAATTCTCCACCCTATAAGCTGAAGCACCCGATGGCAAAACCATTGGGAAAGCCGCTGAGAAAGCCAACCACGGCGTCTGGGAATTCCATCACCGATTGGGATCGCGTTCCTGAATGGTCTCATTTGGAGTGCACGGTCTGCCAAAAGTGTTCTGCCTCTTTTGCAAGCTCTTCAACCGTTCCATTATTCCAAATAACGATGTCGGCTGCCTTTTCATATTCGAGATCCGGCGGCTGTGCTTCTATTCTGGCAATCACTTGTGAGGCTGTCATATTACTTCGACGTTTGACGCGTTGTATCCGTATCTCGCTGTCTGCCATCACACTAACAACAACGTCGAGGCCTTTTCTTGTCGCCTCATCCGGCAGAACGGCGGCTTCTCGAACGATGACGGGAATGCCTTCGCGGTTAGCTTCTTCGGCCCGTTTAATAAAAGCCTGCTGTACGTGTGGATGAACGATTTTGCCAACCTTTGCCAGTACTTTCGGGTCAGAAAACGCTGCTTGGGAGATGTACGATCGATTCAGCGTTCCATCTGCCAAGAAAGACGCCGGACCCAATAACTCCTCCAAATCCAACCGAACTTGATGATTCGATTCCATAATTCGGGTTGCTTCGACATCGGCGTTAAATAGCTCGGCACCAAAGCTTTCCAACATGGTGCTAAACGTAGATTTACCGCTACCAATACCTCCTGTGACACCGATTCGCAACATGGCTTCTATTTTTCTATTGGTAATTCGCGGGTTATTTCGACTTTTTGGTCCGATTTGAAAAGGAATTTCTACCAAGTCCAGCGGATGGAAACGGAAAGGTTAGGGATCACACTTTTCCGACCCTTCCTAGCAGCCTTTTGAATAGTAGGACCTAGACCTTCAGGAAGCGCACCATACAACGTATGCGATATTTTTTGAACCATCGCCCACCCCTCAATTCGAAAAAGGGCATCCGGCTTTAAATACCACGAAATAGCGGTCGTAGGACCTATTTGGTCGATCCGCGTCCGCCCCATTCGCGTGATGGACGTCTCCCCGCCAGTGGTTGGCAAACGGTAGCGAACCGAGGCAGATCGATCAAAGTCCGTTCGAATAAAGAAACGAAGGCCCAGTTCCGCTTGAATTTTGCCTCTAGACTGAATTCTGGCCCAGCCCGAATAGGTTCGTAGCGTATCAAATGGTATTTCCGCAAAAACCTTATCCAAAAATCGTCCGAGACGTAAATCGGAATAGCTCGTGTTCAGGAAAAATCGCGTCCCAGCGTTCGTCGCGTGTTCTATTTCGACTTCATGCCTCATTTCCCTTGCAGCTTGGTCGGTTGGTCGACGTCCTGGAAGTAAGAAATCGTCCACCGTGTAAGTAGCTCTGACTTCACTTCCGATTTTTACCTTGGTATTACGGCCCGCCTGCCATTCGACAGAAGGCCGGTACCGGAGGGAGCGTTGAACATTATTTTCAGCCGATCGGTCGGATTTGATATACACGGTATGAAAGCGCGACCCAAGAATTTGAACGGATAAATGGAGGTCTTCCCTAACTCTAAATCTGGATCCTATCTGAGCGTTGAATTGCAGTTCATCGCGATCATCCGGGTTGACTTCCGGCGTATCGTGACGAAGAATATGAGCGGATCCATCAAATTGAAATTGCCACCACGGCTTGAGGGTCGTTTTCGTCGATTGTTGAATCGAAAAATAGCCCCTTTCGTTGTCTGCTTGTCGCAATAAGCTCAATTTCTGTGCTGCCTGGACGGTGGGTAAATCGTCAGCGTTGTCCAATCTGCGGCGCTCTACCTCCGCACCGGCAACAGCCGCAATTCGCAATCGGGTATCACCCTTTTCATACCTTGCCGCCAGCGTTGCTTCAACGGTCCGTCGATTAAAATTGGAATCGAAAAACAAGGCATCGCTCGGCGCGCGAAGCGTTTCGACAGAACGGGAATTCGTGGAAATGTCGACTCCGCCTGTAATCCAAACCGGACTAGCAATCTTTGAATCCACCTCGAGAAATACGTTGATCGTGTCGCTACGAGTAGATTCGACGGTCTCAGACATTCGACCTGCTACATCATCCCTATTCAAGAAGGAAGCCGCTTGATAGGCATCTCTGCGAACGGTCGCTGCGCGGACAAGAGATCGAATCGAGGTGTTTTCAAACATTCGTCTTCCAGACATCGCGACTCTCATCAGCTGTCCAACTCTTGGCGCGGTTTGCTCAAATTGAGCTTGTCCCGCCCCTTCCACGAGATAACCCGATAAGTTTGTCAATGGAATACCAAACTGCAGCCCGAATCCCGGACCGATATCCGTCCGAATGGGAGCAGAGGCCACATTTTCACCAAATCCAGGCCTCGAATCTATGGAAATCCCAACGACAGGCTCGACCCAAAACGCATTTGGGCCCTGAAACCGGAAGCCAATCCAATTGTCTTGTCTAAATACCCGGCTCAAACTAAACCATTCAGCCCGGCCTGATACTACTAAATTGGTCGTTCGACCGGGGACCGTTCGTTGGCCTCGATATCGGAGCTGATCTTCATTCCGAAAAGACAGCTTGTCATTGAATAACAAAAAAGCATCCGAACGAAATTTGTTTTGAAGGTCGAGCCGCCATGTGCCGACCGAAAACTTTAAACTGGCTTCAGAGGTCCAAAGATATCGGTTGATATCTCTTGTAAAACCCGCCTCAACACTATTCTGAGCCAAAACAGGTGCCGCCCATAAACCTCCAAAAAGGCAGCCCACCGCCATCCCGATCAACCAAATTTGGAATAAGCGGCAATTCATTTGTCGAGGGCTTTCCTGAGATGGATGATACTAGATGTCATGAGGTCAACCCGGTGGCCAACCCATTTTTCGACCGCCGAGAATGTGCAAATGCAGATGGGGGACCGTTTGGAAAGCGTCTTCGCGACAGTTGAATACGGCACGATATCCGCGGGTAAGTCCCTCTGCCGCAGCGACTTTCTGAGCAACCAGGAATAGATGACCAACCAAATTTTGATCCTCAACGGTCAAATCATCCAGTGTTGGAATAGGCTTTCGAGGTACCACCAAAAAGTGAACCGGTGCCTGAGGATTGATATCCCGAAACGCTATACACAGATCATCTTTATGCAGAAAATCGGCAGGGATTTCCCCGTCTGCGATTCGTTCAAATAGGGTTTTAGAGGGGGAAGTCATAGCGAAAGGGTGTTTTCACGCACAAGAATGAATGGTCGACGCCGATCAATATAAGTTTTGGGACGAGCAAACTCCCATCTTCAATTACGGAACGATTCGGGATCTTGACCTGTAGTAGCTACCCTATTAGGACGTGGGCCGCTCTCCATTCTTTTTTTGTACGACATGCCTCTTGTCTCTGTAACCCGCAAATCGCATTTCAATGCCGCACACCGGCTCCATAATCCGGCTAAATCGGATGAATGGAATCGCGCTACGTTCGGTAAATGCAATTCCCCAAATTGGCACGGACACAACTACCAATTAGAAGTTACCGTTGTTGGAGAACCCGATCCTGATACTGGATATGTAATGGACCTAGCTGACCTACAACACATTATCCAGGAACGAATCATAGATCCTTGTGACCATTCCAATCTCAATCTGGATGTGGACTTTTTGAAAGACCTTATACCATCATCAGAGAATTTAGTGGTCGCTTTTTGGAATCAGATCGAACCCCACATCAAGCGGGGCAAGCTGTCTTCCATAAAATTGTTTGAAACGTCTCGTAACGTTGTCGAATATTGCGGCAACCCATAGGCCCCAGACCATTCAAGTTTCATGGAAGATATCCGACTTTTTAATCAGGACCTCCGGTACAATTCTGAAGCGATCGAAGCGCTGAGCCGATCGGTAGAGATCACGCTTCAAACCATTGGAGAGGACCCTAGCCGGGAAGGACTGCTCAAGACTCCGGAGCGGGTGGCGAAATCCATGCTGTTTTTAACCCAGGGATATGGCCAAGATGCGTCTGAAATCCTTCGGAGCGCCGTATTCGAGGAGACTTACGACGAAATGATCCTGGTTAAGGATATTGAGTTGTACAGCATGTGCGAGCACCACATGGTACCATTTTTTGGAAAAGCGCATGTTGCTTACATCCCGAACGGGCGGATTGTGGGCTTATCCAAAATCCCCCGGGTAGTAGATGTTTTTTCCCGCCGATTGCAGGTTCAAGAACGATTGACTCTTCAAATACGTGATGCAATCATTGACGCCCTCGAGCCCCTTGGCGTGGCGGTCGTGATTGAAGCAACCCACCTCTGCATGGTTATGCGTGGGGTTCAAAAACAGAGCTCCGTTACTACTACCAGCTCAATGTCCGGTGTATTCATGGACAATGCTCACACTCGGGCTGAGTTTATGCGGCTCATTAGCAGTCGGGACTAGTTAAGGCTTGGATGCTCGGGATAGTTGGCAAGGATGGCATACGAGCCACCTAGTTGCTTTAAGGTCTGCCTCCACACCGTACTTTCGGCCATGTCGAACACCGTATCCTCGTCAGATTCGGATAAAATCCAACCACCCTGTTCAACTTCCTGTGCTAATTGACCGGAAGACCAGCCCGTATATCCAAGAAAAAATCGGATGTCGTTGGGATCGATGTCCCCTGATTTGACGCCGCGTTTAACCTGATCGAAGTCCCCACCCCAGAAAACACCGTCCTTGACCTCGACACCACCCTCAATCTGATCGGGAAGTCGGTGGATGAAATGCAAGGTTTCTGGCTGCACCGGACCGCCCCAACCGATTTCCTCTCCAAATCCGGGGAGATCATCAAAAATTTGCTCCATAACGAGCGCCAGCGATCGATTCAATATCAAGCCAAAACTGCCCGTTTCGGAATGTTCGCACAGCAAAACTACCGCGCGACGAAAATGGAGGTCCATTTGCATGGGTGGCGAGATCAGCAAAATACCCGCTTTCAATGTCGTTCGATCTTTAATCATCACGATACCCCTTTATGCATATGGCAAATCCAGAATCTTACTTGGCCACGCGGTCGGCATACTCCTTTTGAAGTGCGCGCCGGGCTCCTACCCACCAGTCCGGGCTTCTGGTTATGGTAACAATAGTAACATCGGAAAAGTGTGGAATCAATTCAATGATCTGAGGGGCAATTAATTGCCACTTTCCTTCAACGACCAAAAGACCCAATTCCTCGGCTTTCTCTGTAGTCCAGCGCCATGTATGTCGCAGTGCCTCTGCCTTTTTCCAATAATTACGTTCATCCCAAACACCAGCACTGCTTTCAATGGTTTCTCCAATTCCCCTTAAACTGAAAACCAAAAAGGCCGCCATATCTTTCGCTTCGTCATCAAATGTGCTTTTTTGAGCCAACAACCGAATGACCTCTGCACATGATCGGCGGTGTGCATTGCGAGTTTTGGCTGGGGTATCGCCAGTTCGAACTATTCTGCTCATTACTCTTCTTCTCGTGAAAACTGTCGCCGTGAAAATACAATCGGAAACCTCATTTATGGGGCATAAATATTTGTCCACAATGTATTCTTTATTAATCGTGCAACAACTTCACTCGGTTTTACGTGAAGTACCCTGCTTCCTAAGGGCACCAAGCCACCACTCACATTGAAAATGACTGACGCCACTCCGCCAAAGAAACAGTCCTCCATTGACACTCTGATGTCTCCGCGTGGATCTTCCGTTTCCACTCCACCAACTCCCCCGGTATGGGCGGTGGAGAAGGAATGGATCGCAAAATTCAAAAAAAGACCTGGACCGTACAGCGCATAGGGATGATTGCCGGTGCGGTGATCTTCATCCTGCTCGTAACCTGGGGCATTGAGCTCCGCTTCGTGATCGTCCTTCTGGCGATGCCCCTTTTCAAAAAGATCCTCAGCACCGCTCAGGAGATGTTTCTTCCAGGTTGTTATTTGATTCGGGTGTACCTCATACTGTGCGGCC
>JAQBZH010000011.1 GCA_027622005.1 Bacteroidota bacterium
GACAATGACCAAAGCTAATCCAAACCATTTGGCTTGATCCGGGGTGATTCGACCAGAAGGAATAGGCCTGTTCGATGTCCGTTTCATTAAGCCATCCAATTCCCACTCCAAATAGTGGTTTAAGGCGCATCCACCTGCGGAAGACATTGCTATCCCGACGAGGGCCCACGTTAGCAACCAGCCATCAATTCCATTTTCCGAAGCCAATACAAATCCAGCCAATGCAGAAATGGTTACCAGAAATGTGATTTCTGGTTTTGTCATCGAAAACCAATCGCGCCAGGTGGCTTTGGCCACTGCTTCGCTGATCTGAACGGTTTTTGACTGATTTTCCAACATAAACGAGATTTAAAATAGGCCGTGAATACCACGGGGTAAGCGGGGAGGGGGCAAACAACTAACGCTGTTTGGCAAGATGCCCGAATCGAAAACAGAAAACGCTGCACGTTACCGCACTCGCAAACAATAAGGCTCCGATCACCATATGTCCTGTATTTGCTAGAACTTGAACATTGCTGGCCTTAACCGTTCCCGTTTCATCCAATAATACCAAATAAGCGAACAATCCGAGGGCTACTTGGACTGCCAAAATGGAAAGCATTACGTTAACAAGTCGCCTCAGCACATGGAAATTCCCCGGTGCCGCTTTCAAACGATTCCACCATACAACGATTACACCCGTAACCACGAACGCCCATCCCAGATGGAGTCCAACAAACCACGGGTCAATCCCAGTTCCGGGATGACGCAATAAAGCACCTAGAAAAATCTGGAAGAGAATAACCAGCGGAACACGCCAGGAAAGACTTTTTACACTTTCAAAATATCCAGAATCGGTTTCATCAGCCAGCGAAGCGGACCAGGATTTCGAGGTAAAAACGATCATCGAAGCCAAAAGGGCAAAAAATAACTGCGCCACGACCGCATGAACCACGGCTAAATCAATCGAAATAAGGAGGACACGTAATCCTCCTAGGACACCTTGGAGAATCACGAGTAACAGGGCACCAAGGCCCACTCGTTTCATCCAAATTCGAGGATCGGCAACCCACGTCCAAACGCACAAAATCAGAGTAAGGAAGCCAATTAACGCTCCAAGCAGCCGATGCCCGTGTTCGGCAAAAATGGGCGTGATTGTCCACCAATTTGGCCATGGATTAAACGGATCATACGAATCAAATGAAGTAGGCCAGTCGGGAACGGCCATTCCAGCATTAATAGACGTTACAAATGCACCCCAGGCCAGTAAGCCAATGGCAGTTACAAAAGTGACAATTGTAAATCGGTTTCTGGCAGCGAGGGAATCTTTCACCTTTGTCCTCCAAATCAACTCAAGTTTTCCGAATCTCCGGAGCGGTGTTCAAAGGTAGCTTTCAAATCGTGGGAATGGACGAATGGAGTGTAAAATACCCGCGAAAATGCTTCCATTACCGTCCTTTAGTGCTCGTTTTGGCTTTGGTAAACGTCACTAATGTTCGTAACTTAAAGAGCTAATGCCAAGTTGTTCGCAGCTATGTCGTTACCCTGTGAAAAACACTACCAAAGAAACGGCAGCCCAACCCGTCGGGAATATTTCAACCAAGATTTGAAAATTTCATCCTCATCTAGATTTGCACGAACAGTAGCCGTAATGCTATTGTTGAGTTCGCTTACGAGCTTGTTAGCTCCGGCGGCTGTGGCCATGTCTCAAGATGAAATGGCTTCCTTGGTTCATTCAACAGGATTGTCCTCGAAGGTAAAAGAGTTTTTTACCGATGTCCTAGAAGACGCGATGATCCGATCTGCAGCGGTTGCTCAGATCACATTAAGGACCTCGCCCGAGAAATGGGGGAAGAGTAGGGGGACGATCGGGTTAGAGGCCCAAGGCCTTCAGACCAAACTTCATTTAGTAGTCCCTATTCTGATTTCGAGTCTGCCTTTGGTTGACTCCTTTTTTGCTGGTCAAATTGCGCACTCGTCCAATTTGTCCGCACTCGGTCCATAGCCAGAAATGGCCACTCACATTTTTTAAGCAAAGGCTCGTTCATTTGTAGCGATGCATTTTGTAGGCGCATTAACCCGCGCACTCGTTTTTTTTCTAATCTATACATTCCAGAAACCATGCAAGGAAACGGATTCAAAATTTTCCTGGCGGTCTTCTTTTTCGCTTTGTCAGGGTATTATTTGTACCCAACTGCTCAAAACTACTTCATTAAAAAAGAAGTAAGTGGTTTGAGTGGCGAAGAATTGGCGACCTACCAAAAGGAAAACTTCGCAAAAATTCGCAACGTCGAAGAAAAAGCCTTAAAACTAGGGCTTGACCTACTCGGTGGTATGCACGTTACGCTTGAAGTCCGCGTTGAAGCACTGATCAGAGAATTAGCAACCGACACCGACGATGCGTTCAATGAGATTTTGGCGGCTGCCACGGCGGAAGTCGAAAACAGTGACGAATCAATTATTGACCTTTTTGTAGCGGAGTTTACCCGTCGCGACCCGAATGCCCGTTTGTCCCGGTATTTTCGGAATGAAACGGCAGGGATTACCCGACGTTCTTCCAATGAAGACGTGGCCGCTTTTCTAAGAACGGAAGCCAACGAAGCCGTTACGCGCGCAATATCGATTATTCGTGATCGCGTGGATAGATACGGCGTGACCGAACCCAGCATTCAACAGCAGGGATCGCGCCGTGTCATCGTTGAGCTTCCAGGCATTGATGATCCTGATCGTATTCGCGGTCTCCTCAGAGGTACCGCACGTCTTGAGTTTCGCTTGATGGTCGATCCTGCAGACAATGTCAGGACGCTTCAACGCGTAATCGAGTTTTATGAGACTGGCGTCGCTTCTTCGACAACCGGAGTGGATTCTTTGGCGACCGCAGAAACGGATTCATCTGCTGTGGCATCGGCCGATACGACCCTCGACATCAACGATCTGTTGAATGACGACAGTAATAACTCGGGGAATGCCCTTCTGGATGTGATGCAGCCACTAGGCCAAGGCGTTACTTTTGGCCGTGTAGCCGAGCAGGATACCGCCCAGGTCAACGCATTAATGAAAGATCCAGCCGTCGTTGCGCTCTTCCCTCGAGGCGTAAAGTATATGTATACTTCATCTGCCGTTGGAACGACGGCAGAAGGTAATGAAGTGTATGATTTGTTGGGTGTTCGAGACGAAATCGAACTCACGGGAGATGTCATTACGGATGCCCGTGTTGATTTTGACCAGTTTACAAACATTCCTGAAGTGACCATGACCATGAATTCCGAGGGATCGAGGACATGGGCACGGCTAACTGGTGCTAATGTGGGTTCAAACGTCGCCATCGTATTGGATGGGGTTGTTTATTCGTATCCCAACGTTCTTCAGCGCATTACAGGTGGTCGTTCAAACATCACAAACCTAGCAAATCAGGCTGAAGCTCAGGATATCGTAACCGTTCTCAAATCAGGCGCGTTGCCAGCCCCAGTTGAGATCGTGCAGGAAAGCACGGTTGGTCCGAGCCTTGGAGCTGCGTCTATCCGTGCAGGGTTATACTCAGTTATTATAGGGCTCATGATTGTGGCGCTGTTCATGATTTTTTATTACAGAACCAGCGGGATAATAGCCGATCTGGCGCTGATCTTAAACCTGATTTTCATCGTTGGAATTCTAGCCGGGTTTAACGCAACATTAACGTTACCGGGAATTGCGGGGATCGTTTTAACGATCGGTATGGCCGTAGATGCCAACGTTCTGATTTTTGAGCGAGTCCGTGAAGAGCAATCAACGGGTAAAACGTTGAAAGCGGCCATGGAAGGCGGGTATAGCAAAGCATTGTCGGCTATTTTTGACTCGAACATTACAACGTTTTTTGTCGGAGTCATCCTGTATTCCTTCGGAATCGGGCCTATTCAAGGCTTTGCTGTAACCCTGATGGCGGGTATCCTTTCCTCCATGTTTACAGCTATCGTATTCACTCGCATCATCATGGATTACGTCGTGGTGGATAAAAAGAAGTCCGTCAACTTTGGTTGATTGGCGAGTAAACATTCAGATTGAAAAAGCCCGTTTGGGCAAATACACTTAGAGACATGCGTATTTTTGAAAACAGTAACTATGGCTTTATTGCGAGTCGGAAGAAGGGATATATTTTCTCCGGAATTCTGCTTTTTATAAGCCTTATTTCATTCGCCATTAATGGCCTTGAGCTGGGGATTGACTTTAAGGGTGGTCGCGAGTTTGTAATTGAGACAACCAATGTTTTGGACGCTACAGCCGTTCGTTCAGCGTTGTCTTCTTTAATGGCTTCGAATCCAGAAGTGAAAACCTACCGAGTTGATGGCGTTGACCAGCTCCTTATTCGTACGGTAGGAGAAGAGGACATTGATGTGGTGCGAGATCAGTTGACTAGAGGGATTGAATCGGCATTTCCGGGCTCCAATCCGGTCATCGAGAAGACCTACGTTGTGAGCGCGAGGTTCGCTAAAGATCTCGAGCGGGGGGCCATTTACTCCATCCTTGGATCGCTTCTGGTCATTTTTGTGTACATCTTGATCCGATTCGAATGGCGCTTTGGTGTTGGAGCGGTAGGAGCACTTTTCCATGACGTAATCATTACGCTTGGATTATTTTCCTTGCTTCAGGGAAAATTGGGATTCTCATTACAAATAGATCAAACCATCATAGCCGCGTTTTTAGCGATCGTCGGGTATTCCCTGAACGATACCGTGGTCGTTTTTGACCGCATTCGTGAGTACACGGGATTGTTCAAGTCCGAAGCCTATGATTCCATCTTGAACCGTTCCATTAATAATACTTTGAGCCGAACCATTATCACGTCGGGTACCACCTTGCTCGTGGTGTTCGTCCTATTTATATTCGGAGGAGAAGTGCTACGCGGCTTTGCGTTTGCCATTTTATTCGGTATATCGATAGGTACGTATTCTTCCATTTTTGTGGCTACTCCCATAGTGTTGGAGCTCAAAAATCGAGCAACAAAGAGATAAGCTAATTGTCTTGTCGGTACTGGCTCAGTATTCCACATTTTCGACGATAAACGAGGAAAAATGAATTACAACGTAGATGAACGTTACAATAGCGTCGTAATTACGCTAAAAGGGAACGTAATGGGAGGTCCAGATGGCGCAAAACTGCACGATACATTGCACGAACTGAAGGAAGCCGGTAAAACCAACGTGGTGGCCGATCTTTCCAAAGTGAAGTTCATGAATTCAAGTGGTCTCGGGATGCTCATCAGCGCAATGACTACAATGAGGAATGCCGGTGGCGATTTGCGCTTAGCAAACGTCGCTGATAGAATTCAGTCGTTGTTGGTTATTACAAAACTTATTACCGTGTTCAAACACTTCCCGTCGGTTGAGGAAGCAGCTAAAAGCTACGAAGGATAGAACAATACGGCGGTTCTTGCGCTTTGAGAGGATTGTTATATCCTTTTTTCAAAGAAATCAAGGAACGAATATCGTTTGTGAAGTATTACTGTAAAGGCGGCGGGTGAAACCCCGCCGCCTTTATCTTGTTTATAATATTGTGAGGCCGGAAGGCGCTCAAAGAGGCTACGTTTCATGCCAGTTTCAGTTGTTATCGGAAGTCAATGGGGAGATGAAGGGAAAGGCAAAATTGTCGACTTGATAAGTCAAGACGTCGACATAGTTGCCCGATACCAAGGAGGAGCCAACGCAGGTCACACGATTTGTTGGGAAGATAAAACGTTCGTTTTACACCTAATTCCGAGCGGAATTTTTCAAAAGGGAGTGGACTGTGTCATTGGAAACGGTGTCGTAATCGACCCTGTTGCCATGATGAAGGAAATTGGGATGGTCCAAGATCTCGGGTATGATGTAAGTGGGAGGTTATTTATTTCCCACAATGCTCACCTCATTATGCCGTATCACAAGCGTATTGAAGAAGCCAAAGAGAAATGGCTCGATGCTGGTGCCATTGGTACGACGGGAAGGGGTATTGGGCCAGCGTATGTAGATAAGTTTGCGCGTTCTGGAATTCGAGTGGTAGATCTACTGGATCGAGATCTTTTGCGGAAGAAGATTATCGCTTCGATGGAAGAAAAAAATGCCATCCTTGAGAAAGTGTACGGTGCGGAGAAAGTCGATGTCGAAGCACTCATCGAAGAGTACGTAGAGTTTGACAAGCTTATCGATCCGTATATCACCGACACCACAGAATTTCTGTGCAGGTCGCTGAAGCAGGGTAAAAAGATTCTGGCTGAAGGAGCACAAGGCTCACTCTTGGACGTTGATTTTGGCACCTATCCGTTCGTTACGAGCAGCCATCCTACGGTTGGAGGGTGCTGTACAGGTCTTGGGATACCGCCGACAGCCATCAACCGAATAATCGGAATCGTTAAGGCTTACAGCACACGCGTCGGCAATGGGCCATTCCCGACAGAACTAGACAATGATTTAGGTGAAGAGCTGCGTAGAATAGGTCACGAATTCGGAGCGACGACGGGAAGACCGAGACGTTGTGGATGGCTCGACCTCGTAGCCCTCAACTACACTTCGATGATCAACGGATTTACCGAGCTTACCATTACCAAATTGGACGTTTTGTCGGATCTCGATGAGATTAAAATCTGTACCGATTACATCTTAAAAGGGAAGAAAATTAGGCGATTCCCGAGCGATCTTCCCAGCCTCGCCCAAGTAGAACCCGTTTATGTAACGATGCCCGGATGGAAAAAGGACATTGTGGGTATTACCGATTGGAATGCATTACCTCAAGAGGCAAAAAACTACCTGAAATTTGTTACTGACTATCTCGAAGTGCCGATTAGCATCGTTTCGACCGGTCCAAAACGAGATCAAACCATCGTGTTGTAGCAGACCTAACGGGTAATAAATGAAGGCATATCGCGTTTCGGTTAATTTGAAACTGGGTTTGATCAGTTTCGCTGTGTTGATCGCGGTAGCATCTCTGTGGTATTCCACGGAATTGGTCGATCGGCTCAAAGAGCGTGAGACAAAGGTCATCCAGCTGTGGGCAGCGGCCCTTGAGCAGATAACGAAGCTTCCTCAGAGCGGCGATAGTATGCCTTTTCGCTCCGATCTTAAAGAAGTCGAGTCGGTATTGTCTGGAGTTAGTAAGCTTCCTAATGGGATGACCACGCTTTCATCGGCTGATTTTGACCGATACGAAGCCGCGCTTCAATGGGCACAGGCATCGCCTCCATCGCAAGACCTCACGTTCATTCAGGATGCCATTTTAATTCCAGACCTTGCCGGCGGAATTCCGGCCATCCTTACGGATTCGCTTGGACAACCGCTTAGTTGGTGGAATACTGGATCGAGCGCTACGGGCTTTGCAGAGCTCACCGAAAAGGAATCGGCGGAGCAAATGGCGTACTTGTTGGATGAAGTTGGTGAGATGAAATTGATTCACGATCCGATTCCCATTGTGGTCACTTTCCCTGGTTCGGGTGGCAACCCAGACATTCGCTTCGTGCAATATCTGTATTACGGTGAATCGGAACTGGTTCGCGGACTCAGGCAATTCCCTTACTTCCAACTTCTTTTTGTAGCCCTATTTGTATTTGTTGGGTATTTCGGATTCTCCTACGTTCGGCGGAGCGAACAATCCAGCCTTTGGGTTGGAATGGCAAAAGAAGCCGCACATCAGCTGGGTACACCTATTTCTAGCTTAATGGGCTGGTTGGAGTACCTACGTATGATGGATAAAACAAAGGAAGAATCGACCCACGAGGAGACCTATTTGGAAATAGAGAAAGACATCGAACGTCTTACTCGGGTGGCCGGAAGGTTTTCAGACATTGGGTCGCTGCCAAAGTTGGAAAATCAATTGCTGGCGCCCGTTATTGAGGGTACTACCGACTATATGCGACGACGGCTGCCACAGGGTGGTACATTCATTCGACTCAATGTAGTAGTAGAGCCGGAACTACAGGCCCCCCTCAACGCAGAGCTTTTTGAATGGGTTATAGAAAACCTGCTCAAAAATGCGCTAGATGCTATGGATTCTGAACGGGGCCGAATTGATGTGATAGCAGCGAAGATAGAAGGAAAAATCCGAATCGACATTCGGGATACCGGCAAAGGTATTGATCGCAGAAATTGGAAAAATATCTTCCGCCCAGGCTTCAGCACCAAAAAGAGGGGGTGGGGTTTGGGATTAAGCCTCGCAAAACGGATTGTGGAAGACTATCACGGCGGTTCATTGACGTTAGAACAGTCAAAAGTAGGACAAGGATCGACTTTTAGAATCGAGCTGCCCGCTTCGTCCTAGTCACGGGGATTGCCCGATCAGCCGTCAAAACTAAAGCGATTTCTCAGTTCTTGAGGATTTCCTTCGGTATACGTGATGTATACATCATCCCGATTCCGAAAGGTCAAACGCGAGCCCACTTCAAGCTGCTGGATGGCCAAACCGCGCGGAAGGGCGATCTGATTGAGTACTTCCGGATCGAAATGGTATTCGACCTCATTCAATTGAATCGTGCTGTAATCAAGTACAAATACGTTTATGGCTTTTCCTTCGAACTCATAGTGTAGTACGGGAAGCGTTAAGGATGCTGAAATAGCTTCAATAGACAATCCGCGCAAAGTACCGTTACCCAATTGAGGGACTCGAACCTTGAGTCCTGTACGATCTCTCAAAACTTGCTCTATTTGGGCAGGATCCGATCCTTCAAACGCCCAATCTGAGTTTGGGTCATATTGGTCAATCGTTTGAAGCATATCGAGCTGACCCGGTTCGTTGATAGCTATCTCTGTCGGCTTTGCAATCCAGGTCCCGATTGCGGAGGCTAAAAGAATCAAAACAATGCTTCCAGCCACTTTGACAGCCAGGGACGATTTGCCTTTTAGGGCGGGCCTATCGCGACGGCCAATCGTTTTATCAATGGATTGACCGGGGGCATACTTGGACAAAAGGGCCGATTTTAGAGCCGCTGGAATCGGATCCAATGCGTGACCCAGGTAGCGTGAAAGCGCCACGGATACTTCCCGTTCCGTGACCGAAGAAGGGCTTTGAAGACTCGAGTTTAAGTCAAGAGCTCTCCGAACTCGATGCATAAAAGTGGTCTTCTCGACAGGGTCGTGCGACGCGCCCGTAAAAGCCTGAAAAATAGCTACCCTTCGAGCTGGAGACGTCGAAGTGATAATGCCCGGTAGGAGGGAGTGCAATTCCAATTGAATTTGCTTGGCTTGCATTAAATCGGGACCGGGATGGTCACTTTGCCTCAAACCGACGGAAAGGAGTAGAGCACCTGCTGGAAGAATTGATCCAGAAGCCCGTTGTGACACGGCCTGCTCCACCAAACGAGCTGCATGGGTCTCATCTTCCGCAAGGAGCTGAGCCAAGAAATACAGATCGTCCAGGTCGTTCAGTTCCAGGATGTTCAATGCCGGGTCATTCGATGTTGAATTATTCAATTTTGGGTCCGTCAGTGTTGGGTCCGTCAATTTTGGGTCCGTCAGTCGATTTAGCCTTTTTCATCAGAAAAAACAAGATTCACGGGAGTACCTTTGCGTATATCTAACATACCGGCCGCGGATCCCCGGTGAATAGCGATTTCAACAAAATCACTACTATTTATTAGCAGTGTGGGGTCGCCGGAGTCAACATCGCCATAAGTCGTGTGGATGCAGTCGATGATCGCATTACCCGCATAGCACTTGAATGGCCTAGTTCCTTGGCTTTTAAGGAATTGGTTTTTGGTGATATTGGTGATGCAATTTCCAAAGTTGTCGATATGTACCACCCATCCCTGAACACCTCGCTCGTCGGTAATGGGGAGCGCCCAGTGGAGTGACTTAAGATTTTCGATCGCACTACCTGCGGCCGTCAATGTCAATCCAGTGGTTAAATGGGCCGCAACCGGTGCGAAAATATCGCGTCCGTGAAAGGTTGGACTAGGATCCGGGGTTCGCCAAAAACGAGGCTTATTTAACTCTACTAGCACGTCAGGTTTTTTACCGGACAGAAGGAGTGAAAAAAGGCCGTTGTCAGGACCTATAAAAAACTGATTGTTATATCTTAAAGCGATTGGACGTCGATTGGTCCCCACTCCCGGATCGACCACCGCCAAATGAACTGTTCCCTCCGGGAAGGTCAATGCCGCATTTCGGAGTACAAAAGCAGCCTCCATAACATCTTGGGCTGAAATATTGTGGGAAATATCGACCAGGTTAACCGCTGGATTGATTCCTAAAATGACCCCTTTCATCGCAGCGACATACCCATCCTTCGTTCCGAGATCGGTCGTAATAGTCAGTATACCAGGGGTTGCGATCAAGGCAATCAGGTGTCAATAGGACGGAAAGTGAGCACAAAGTGACAAGATACGCTCTTCGGCTGCCAACCGGAACACCTGATTCTAGCAGGGGTAGGGCAGACGGTTCATCCAATAAGCTTCGCCTACGTAAATGCCATCTGAAACACAAGAAAAAGGATTTGAAGGAGAACGAGTGGCAGCCGATTGGCTGGCATCGAAAGGGTACGTCATACTGGAAATGAACTATCGATTCATGAAAGCCGAGGTCGATCTCATCGCGTTTTTACCGGCTAAACAGTACCATCGCGGTGGCGACCTAGTCTTTATCGAAGTAAAGTGGCGTAAAAATGCCGACTTTTCGCATCCTGAATCGGCAGTAGGCGCCACAAAGAAACGATTAATGCTGCAAGCCGCTGAAGCCTTCCTTCATGAGCGAAAAATGGAAGGAACACCCTGCCGATTTGATATTGTTTCTATGACGGGAGCGCTACCCACCATCGAATTTGAGCATATTGAATCCGCTTTTCTCGGATGACATCTTTACTTCTCAGGTGCCTATTGCTTAGGGCGGTATTCCTTTGGCGGGTCATCAGCTACGCGTTCAAACGCCCAATAGCCCATAAAAACGAGGCCGTAAGGATCTAGGGTGTCGCCTTTATAGTCAACTACGGCCGGACCGTGCTCTAGAAACGTCCAAGAGGTTTGAAAGCGGGGATTGGAGCGTTCTGGCCTCATCGACCAATCCAAATAGGATTCTTCTTCCTTTTCTCCCATAAACACGATTTCCATATGGCCATCGAAGGAGAGAAGGTATTCATTAGCCGCCTCTCCGGGCTTTAACAGCGTCTTAGGATCCAAGGGAAATCGCTGGTCGGCCATCGCAGAACCACGATTGAACGTATCTCCGGCGTTGCCACCGACGGACGGGCGGGTATACGTTTTAAAGCCTTGAGCCTCTGATCGTCCGGCAATAACCGCCAACATAAAATGACGAAATGAACCGATAAAGGCCGCACGGCGCTTTTCTTCCCACTTGCGGGCCTGTTCTTCCGATTCGGCGTCCATTTCCTCGTACAACCCTTCACCGTCATATTTTACCCGGGAAGGGGTGGATTCGAAATCCTTCAAGAAATACTGGACGCGATATCCTAAAGCTCGATTCTCGATGATCAACGGAGCCGAAGCCACGGCCGTAAAACTGCCGCGCTTATCTTCAAAATCCAGGACTTCGGGGTTTAAAATGCTTGTTTCTAGGGAATTTGGGGTTTCACCGATAAACATTTTGGTAAACTTTTCAAGCCGCTTCTTCCAGTTTTCGTCGCGTTCGGCTTCAACCACGATTTCGCCCACATCCAAAACAGATTCCTTTAGCTCAAAATCAAAGGAATAGTCTTTTGCGGTGCGCAACATGATATCCCGAAAATCGGGTTCGAATCCCAGCATA
Organism: Bacteroidota bacterium; assembly: GCA_027622005.1. Lineage (GTDB taxonomy): Bacteria > Bacteroidota > Rhodothermia > Rhodothermales > UBA10348 > UBA10348. The sequence goes on from JAQBZH010000011.1 coordinate 11,673, forward strand.
GAAACGTAGAGTCGGTGTGCCCCGATAGGGACATTTTGGAGCTCATAATTACCCCGAAGGTCCGTCACGGTACCAATCATGGAGCCGGCAATAAAAACGTGGGCCCCCGGTAAAGCCTGTTTCGTCTCTGCGTCCACGACGTGTCCACTTATCAGGGCACGAACATTGGATTGTCCTTGCACCAGCTGGACGCCGGCGATTAGAAATAAGAGTAGAAGGGTCCCGAAGCGGCGAAAAGCAGTCATTTCTTTTATCATCTTTAAAGGGACCTAATTTCGAGCAATTATCGCACCTAATCGAGAAAATTCAGGCAAAAACGAGATTTGTCACGCAAATTTGCCCCTAATTTTTCTGTCCGGAGTTTCAATTGGCTTGCTGGATGGCCAATATAGAAGAGGGATCCTCAAGACTGGTTATGTCACCCAGATCTTTGCCCAAGTAGGTGGCTTGGATTACCCGTCGCATAACTTTGGCATTTCGAGTTTTGGGTAGAGCACGGGCAAATTTAATGAATCCAGGCTTTAATGGTTTACCCAGTTCGTTCATAACAGATTGAATCAGACGTTGACGAATTTCCTCTGTTGGCTCTATGCCTTCAACTAATACGACATAGAGCCCGACCTCTTCGCCTTTAATGTCATGAGGAATACCAATAGCTGCGCTCTCGCCAACTTCCGTGTCTGAGTTTATAATAGCCTCAATTTCCGAAGGACCAAGGCGTTTTCCTGCTATTTTGATCGTGTCATCACTTCTGCCTAGAATAAACCACGATCCATCTTTGTCAATTGCAGCGAAATCGCCGTGCACCCAAACGCCCTTAAAACGGTTCCAATACGACTCCAGGTATCTTGCTGCATCATCATTCCAAAATCCCCTGGTCATTCCAATCCATGGCTGTCGAATGACCAACTCGCCCACTTCTTCCAGAACGGAGTTCCCCCCTTCATCAACTACATCGGCAGCCATCCCAGGGACTGGTCCCGTAAAGGAACATGGCTTCAACGGTTTGAAAAAATTGCCGCACACAATGCCCCCCGAGATCTCAGTTCCTCCGGAATAGTTGAGAATGGGGTGCTGCCTTTTTAAGACCACGTCAAAAACCCAGGACCATGAAGACGGATCCCATGGACTGCCGGTCGACCCAATGGTTCGAAGGCTGCTAAGGTCGTTTCGTTCTACCCAGTCTTTTCCTTTTGGCATTAAGGTTCGGATTAAAACAGGGGATAAGCCTAGGTGCGTAACCTGATGTCTGTCAACGAGTTGCCAGATTCGATCAACTTCCGGAAAATCCGGCGCCCCGTCGTAAATGACCATACTGGCCCCAATAACTAACGTACCAAAAACAAGCCAAGGCCCCATCATCCACCCCATATCGCTCATCCAGTACATGGACTCGCCGGGTTTTACATCCATTGCGTGAAACATATCCTGGGCCCCTTTAATGGGGAAACCACAGTGAGTATGGATGGCGCCTTTTGGCTTGCCGGTAGTGCCGGAGGTGTAGATAATCATCATCACATCTTCGGCGCTTGTGCTTTCAGTAACGCTTTCCGCGGCATGACCCTCGATAAAATCCAAAAAATCAATATCTCGGTTCGCCTTCATGGGGACATTTGTCGAGCCACAGCGATTGACAACGATCACCTTTCTAATGTCTGGGCAGTCTTCAAGCGCCTGGTCAGCCACTTCTTTCTTGTTGGAAACCCGTCCTCTGCGAGGCGCGCCGTCGGAAGTGAAGAGGGCCACAGCGTTGGCGTCTACGAGGCGAGTCGTGATGGCACTGGCGCCATATCCCGAAAAGAGGGGTAAAACGACGCCGCCTATTTTGATGATTGCTAAAAAAGCCGCGATGAGTTCAGGCGTCATGGGCATAAACAATCCGATGGCATCACCTTTTCCAAATCCAGCCGACCGAAGCGCATTGGAGAGTCTGCAAACGTCCTGAGAAAGCTCTTCGTAACTCCAATAAAGCACATGGCCTTCTTCCGACTCGTACTTTAAAGCCGTTCTGCTTGCCGTTTTAGGGTCAACCAGCCATTTGTCTAATAAATTATGGACGATGTTCATCCGCGCACCCGGGCACCAAGCGGGGAATTCGGGTCCCTTCGATAGATCCACGATCTGTGTATATGGTTTTTCAAACTGGATATCCATTTGATCCATTACCGCTCCCCAAAACCACGCAATGTCCGAAGTGCTGCGCTCCATCAAGGCCTCGTAAGAGGCGATGTGATGGGTATCCATAAACGACTGAAGATTGGACGACTTTATGGTCTCTTGGTCAGGATGCCAGACAAAATGTTGATCAAAGGGAAACGTTTGATTCATGAACAGAGCGTTTTTGCGAGTAAAATTGAATAATTGAGGGCGTCAGAATGGGAAAAAATGGGAGATAGGAATCGAATCGATCACCATAATTTTATAAAACCTTATTTGGTAAAGCACGTTAACCGCCCAATCAAAACCATATTCAGTCTTACAAAATTTATGAAGCGAACCTGTAACGCATTGCTGTTAACTCTGTTTATTTCTGCGTGCGGCTCTGATCCAGCCCCCAACGGGCTGGTACTGGACGCCGTTCCGGGTTTTGATGCTGGAAATCCCAATTCCATGTACAAGTTTGATAATAAGGTAGTATTTCAATTGAATACTCCAGAAATGGGATCAGAAATTTGGTCGTACGACGGTAACACTTTAAAAATGATAGTGGATGTTCAGCCAGGAGTAGGGCATTCCGTACCTTCCAGATTTATAGAATTCAAAAACAAGCTGTATTTCACGGCTGTAAAAGAGCCTTATGGAAGGGAGCTATTTGTCTTAGACGGCTCGACCGCGCAATTGATAAAAGATATCGGAGACGATCCTTCCAGTTCGAGTCCCAACGGACTGTTTGTTTTTGATGATAAGTTATTTTTCTCGGCAAACGACAATGTCGTTGGATATGAGCTGTGGCAGTTCGATGGTCAGGAAGTCACTCTGGTCAGTAATATTAACGACGATTCCGGAAGCTCCAATCCCGGTGGATTTGTTGCTCTCAACGGAAAAATGTACTTCTATGCCGAAAAAGCTGGCTTTGGAACCGAGTTGTTCAAGTATGACAATGGCTCCATAGAGATGGTAGCGGACTTAAATCCAGGTCCTTCTGGGTCCCGCCCCCAAGAAATTACCGGACTCGGAAATACGCTTTACTACTATGCCTACACACCAGAACTCGGCACCGAACTGTGGTCGTATGATGGAACGAATCTCGTCAATGTGGCAGATTTGAATCCGGGTGCAGATAGTTCTTCGCCGAGAGGGTTGGCCGTGATGGGAGATCGGCTGTTTTTCGCTGCCAACGCCCCGGCTTCTGGCACTGAACTGTATTCTTTGGAGGAAGGGGGGCAGCCTGAACTCGTTGCAGATATTTGGCCGGGGGATAGGGGATCGGAGCCCGCACTTCCATTTGTAGTAGGAAGCAAAATGTACTTCTCCGCCGACGATGGCGTTCATGGCCCTGAGCTCTGGACCTGGTCCGCCGAAAGCGGCGCCTCGATGGTTTCTGACATTCAAGAGGGAACACTAGGTTCAGACCCCTATGGTTTTGTCAGTTTAGACGACGAATGGGTCTATTTCTCGGCGAGAACCGAATTATATGGCATCGAAGCCTGGAGAACCAACGGCACGGACACCCAAATGGTCAAGGATTTGTGGCCTGGCACCGATGGATCGACGCCGAATGATTACAGTTCGATCAACGGTCAAATTTGTTTTTCCGCTTCGGATGGCACGCATGGGAGAGAATTCTACTGCCTTTCCCATGATACCGTTACCCCCGTGCTTAAACGGTAAGACTCAAGACTTTGGACCTCAGGCGCTAAACGAGGCGACGTCCACGCAATGATGCGTGGACGTCGCCTTCGGTTTTTCTAGGCTAGTCGTAAAGTTCAGGTCTCCACGACAACATGTAATCGGGGTCTTCGGAAGCCACGGCTGTTTTGGTCATTCGAAGTGGCTTAAACGTGTCCACCATTACCGCAAGCTCTTCCGTTCTCGTCTTACCAATGGATGCTTCGACGGTGCCAGGATGAGGGCCGTGTGCGATTCCACCCGGATGAAGGGTGAAGGAGCCTCTGTCAATATTGCGACGACTCATAAAATCGCCCTCTGCATAGTACAGGACTTCGTCGGAATCGATATTAGAGTGATTGTAGGGTGCAGGGATGGAATCCGGGTGATAATCGTACATCCGTGGCACGAAGGAACAGATCACAAAATTTCGACCTTCGAAATGCTGATGAGCAGGAGGTGGCTGATGGATACGCCCAGTAATCGGTTCGAAATCGTGAATGGACGTAGCGTAAGGATACATATACCCGTCCCAGCCGACGAAATCAAACGGATGATGCCTAAAAATGACCGGATGAAGGTAGCCGTGTTTTGCGATTCGAACCTCGAATTGCCCACTCTCTTCGTGAGTTACCAATTCGGTAGGGGGCCGAATATCCCGTTCGCAGTAGGGGGAGTGCTCGAGAAGTTGCCCGGATGAATTACGATATCGCCTCGGGAATTGAATTTCGGAAAAAGACTCAATAACCAAGACCCTGGACTTTTCACTCGAAAAGGTCCATCGATGCGTAATGGTACGCGGGACATGGACGTAATCCCCTTTTTTGAATGGAACGTTGCCAAAGGGGCTTTCAAGAACGCCTTCGCCGTCATGAATGTAGACCATTTCGTCGGCAACCGCATTTCTATAGAAATAGTTCATGGGCTCGGTTGGAGAGCAAAGAGCGAGGCGAACATCCGCATTGCCCATTACATATTGCCGCGCCTCGAGCCAGGCTCCTTTTGACGGAATCTCAGCACCCCGGACGTGACGATGCCTAAGAAAATCTAAATCAACGTATTCAGGCCCGTATGGAATCGGGTCTTTGATGGCTTCGACAACGGTCGGCGGATGCACGTGATAGGCAATAGACGATATCCCGCTAAAACCTTCCGCGCCAATCACTTCCTCGCTATAAAGAGACCCATTGGCCCCGCGAAACTGTGTGTGTCGTTTATGTGGTAAACGACCCATTCGAACGTAATGTGGCATTGAATTGACTGAAAAGTGGGGGTTTATAAGTTACCGCGAAGCGCTTGCTCGCGTTCAATCGACTCAAAAAGTGCTTTGAAATTTCCTTTTCCGAACGAGCGAGCGCCTTTTCGTTGGATTATTTCATAAAAGACAGTTGGGCGGTCTTGGACGGGCTTCGTAAAGATTTGAAGCAAATAGCCTTCTTCGTCTCGATCAACCAATATACCCAGCTCCCTAAGCGGTGCTAAGTCCTCATCAATCGTTCCAACGCGGTCCAAAATAGAGTCATAGTAGGTATCGGGAACGTATAAAAACTCAACACCCCGGCTCTTTAAAGCACTAACCGTTTCAATGATGTTATTCGTGGCCATCGCGATATGCTGCACACCTTGGCCGCGATAGAAGTCCAAATACTCCTCAATTTGGCTCTTTTTGCGGCCTATGGCTGGTTCATTGATCGGGAATTTGATCCGATCATTTCCGTTTGCCATCACTTTAGACATGAGCGCCGTGTATTCGGTTGAAATGTCACTATCGTCAAACGATTTCAGGTTACGAAAGCCCATAACGTCAGCGTAGAAATCGACGCATTCGTTCATTTCGCCCAAATAGACGTTGCCCACACAATGGTCCACGTATTGGAGACCTACATCTTTGGGCGCGGACGCAGATCTTTTAACAGCCGTATATCCCGGCATGAAGACGCCGGTGTAGTCTTTTCTCTCGACAAAAGTATGAATGGTCTCTCCGTAGGTCCTAATTGCGGCCCGCGTTACCGATCCGAATTCGTCAGAAGTGGTAATAGGCTCCATAACGGAGACTGCTCCCCGTTTCATCGTTTCATTGTAGGCACTTGTTGCGTCGTCTACCCACAAGGCGAGATCTTTAACTCCATCGCCATGCAATTTGACGTGTTTTGCTATCTCGGAATCGGGATCCATCGAAGTAGACAAAACGATTCGAATTTTACCTTGCTGCAGCACATAGCTCGTTTTATTTCGATTCCCCGTTTCCAATCCAGCATAGGCTACGATTTGAAAACCAAAAGCCGAGCAATAGAAATGAGCGGCCTGTTTAGCATTTCCGACATAAAATTCGATGTAATCAGTGCCGCTGATGGGGAGGAAGTCCGATTCCGTGGCAACTTCGGAAGAAGCGGGAGATGTGATCGTGCTCATATAAAACGATGAAATGGAGAATGAATAGGGCGTAGAAGGTACGAATTTCCACACAAACGGAAGTTAACCAGACGTCGTTTTTATACTAATCGCCGAGGTCGATAAAGTTCGAGCTCTATTCAAAAGACTTGGTAACAAACGGGGGCCGTTTTCGCCATCTGATCCGGCGGTACGATGGTTAAAAAGAAGCGATCGGGATCTGTGACAGGAGGTAGAAGTAGTCGCCATTACTTTTTAAATCAAGATCATCTCTTTGCAAATGCCCGCCCCCTGGAAGGTCCTCTCTAGCAAATATCTATTAGATCGATGGTGGCTTAAAGTGCGTGAGGACCGCGTTTTATTGCCTTCAGGACACGAAATACCGGAGTTTCACGTTCTAGAGTATCCAGATTGGACGATGCTGCTGGGCCTGGACGATCAAAACCGATTCGTTTTAGTTGAACAATATCGCCATGGAGTTGGCCGATTAAGTCTGGAATTTCCTTCCGGCATGCTAGAAAAAGGGGAGGAGCCCCAACATGGAGCAATTCGGGAATTTGAAGAGGAAACGGGTCATACGGCTGGGAACGTGATTGAAATTGGAACTCTCCTTGAAGATGCCTCCAGGCATACCAATAAGGCCCACGCTTTTTTTAGCCGGGCTGTGGTGAAAGCAGGAAATCCTAAACTGGATGAAACTGAAGACCTATCGATCGTATGCTTAACCCCAAGTCAGGTCCACTTTGCCATTTTGGAAGGTAGGATGGTCCATGGGCTGCATATAGGAACGTTTTACAGGGCTGTATTTCAAGGCTTATTTTCGATTGAAGGCAAATGAGTCGAATAACGCGACTACATATTTATAATTGGCTTTTGTTCGCCCTATTTATAGTGGAAGGTGGTTGTTCTAACCGCTCGTCGTTTACCGTTGAGTCCTTAGAATTTCGACAAACATCTTGGGATTCGGTGCAGGTTTTCACCCAATTTCAACTTAAACCAAATCTCGGTGGCGCGTCCAGAGTTTCGCCAGACATTGTGACTTACACCCTGTTCACTGCTGAATTCGATACGCTTTACGTCGGAGATGAAAGTCGCATTGTGTTGCCCGATAAGGCTTTGTCGGACCGAGAACAGGTTTTGGTTGAAGTGTGTGGAACGTATCAAAAATTAACGGCCTGTGCACAGGAAATCATAACAGCCTCACCCAAACGGGTCGTGGCTGAGTATGAGGTCACTTTCCCACTGGATGCTCCGGTCAATGATCGGGGAGAAGTGGAAATGGCCTCGGCGCTTCAACGGCAAAAATTCGGTCAGGATGATTGGGAGCAAATTCGAAAGCCGAGCGGAAAAGACCTTTCTATCCGCGTCTACGTGGAGCAGGCACCAGATGATCACGTCTTGATTCCAATTACCCGATCGAGCACACCGTTTTCCTTGGACCGATTTGATGGTCACAGAGATCTTCGGTATCGAATTCAGTCTTCCATTATGGACGTCGATTCTGCCGTCGTCATGTTTGATCTGTTTGCGGCTGGAATGTCAGAACCTACTTTGATTGCACAGCAACGTATCGTTCTCCGATCTAAATCCGTCGAAGAGAGGACCTCAGAGGTCAACGAGTTGGCTGATCGGGCTGGAACCAAAGTTCTTGCCAAGCTCACGAGTCAGTTGGGTCCGAGTCGAGCTTATCTCTTTATGCTGGATTGGACCTACGAGGGCATAAACAGGACCTATCTGGCGGAATTCGAGCTTCACTGGCAAGATGCTTTTCGAGGAGAGTGGTCGGATCTGACCGGGAAACTGCGAGTTCGCGCTGATGGCACCGAGGGGACGTTTCAGTTCCTAAGGGGAAGTGAAGCTGCGGAGGCAAAATGGCGCAATCGCGTTGAAACAGACTATCTGGATTTGGAGCCATTATTTCCCGCTCGAAAACCAAACCAGCCTCGATCTATACCAGACAAACGAAACCCCCAAGGGCGACCATGAAATCTTTTAAAGCCCTTGTTCTCAGAAATAGTCCGACTTTCTCAGCCAAGGTCGAGCAGATTTTCACCGAGGATTTGCCTTCGGCGGGAGAGGTCATCGTGAAAGTGGACTGGAGCGGTATTAATTACAAAGACGCTCTTGCCGTGACCAACCGAGGGAAAATTGTTCGAGGAGGCTTTCCATTTGTGCCGGGAATAGATCTGGCCGGAACCGTTGTTTCTTCCACCGAGAAGACATTTAGCGTCGGGGATCGAGTCCTTTCGACCGGATGGGGTCTAGGTGAAAGCAATTGGGGGGGATATGCTCAATATCAGAAATTACCGGCCGCTCATTTAGTCCGCATCCCCGAAAGGTTGACTTCTAAAAACGCGATGATTATCGGTACGGCCGGCTTAACCGCCATGTTGGCCGTTATGGAGATTGAAAATGGTCCCATTAAAAAGACAGGTTCCTTTTTGGTCACCGGCGCCACGGGAGGCGTAGGCAGTTTCGCTGTATTGGCTCTGGCTGATTTGGGTTACCATGTTGTTGCATCGACCGGTAAAGCATCATCAGAAAAATACCTGCGCGAGTTGGGGGCATCGGCCATAGTAGATCGGAGCGAATTGTCATTGGGCGCTAAAGTTGCCCTGGATTCCGCCAAATGGGCAGGGTGTATTGATTCAGTCGGGGCGTCCACTCTCGAAGCCGTTATTAGTCAGACATCGCGCCATGGTACGATCGCTGCATGTGGCCTAGCTGGTGGAAGCGACTTGAAAACAACGGTATTTCCGTTCATTTTGAGAGGGGTACGTTTGATCGGCATTGATTCGAACACGTGTCCCCAGGAAACGCGCTTACTGGCTTGGAACCGCCTCAGCGAACTGACTTCCAAGCGGGATTTGAATCAAATATCAACAGAAATTGCCCTGGAAGATGTGCCCACGGCTGCTGAGGAATTGCTCGAAGGGAAAATTACGGGCCGAATCGTAGTCCGTGTGTCTTAAGACGCACCAAATGGTTCGAAATTAGTCGCGATTCTTGTTACGCTTCTTATTGGTCGAGGGCGAAATATCAGTCAGAATGGCCAATATCAGGACGATAATCTGAAAAGTGCCCCATGTTCCATCGTAAACCTGGACAACCACGCTATACCAGAGAAGTGTTGTCGGGGCGAAAAAAAATCCGAGAATCGGCCACAAAAGTGAACCAAAAACCCCGATAAACCAATTGGTCATCAACCATAAATAAACGATTGATATTCGAGGAATGATTAGCGCCCCTAAAACGAAGAAACAAGGCATGTCATTTTCACTGTGGTTGCGGATTCAATTCCAGCAATAAGGACGTAAACGCTGGACTGAGGTTTCATCTTAACTAGTTCATAAGTCGACCGATACCGTCTTTGTATGGTTTAACTATTGACCACTATCACCGACTTTTGACGCCCGATGAAGACTGAACTCTTAAACATTTTCAAAAAATCAAGTAAATCGCTTACGCCCGATGGATGGAAGTTTGGGCCCGAATCCACACATGGTTCGAGCGAAATTGGGAATATCGATGATTCATTAATAAATGAAACCGTATCAGATTGGCTATCACCTAAAGCTTCGACTTCCAATCTGGACCGTGTGCTCACCGTATCTATTGAGGAGAATGTCATATCCCCGCAAGATGTGACAACGTGGACGGAAATGATGAAAAAGTCAAATTTGACCTCATCAACGGGCCAGCTTACCTGGAGAGATGTAGTTCGTATTGACCCTAGGAGATCGCAACAGTTTGAACGAATGGCAGCCAGAATTTACGGATTTCGGTCGATCTTGATCTGCCAGATGAGTACGCTTGTTTTGGCGGATATGATGACCGTTCGGGTCCTACCCGAAAAGTGGGAGGAAATGTACGATCTGGGTCTTGCTCCCGTGGTCGAACACGGACATTCTCCGCTGGACGGCAATCGCGTGGTCTGTATATCAAAAGACCCCACAAGCCGAAAAACACGCGACTATGTCAATGGAATTACTTCGTTTCAGCCTGAATTAGCGTACGCAGATGGACCGGTAGTGGCCGGGATGCTTGAAATGATTTCCCAGCACGTTCCAGCCATCGGTTCGGCCGTGTATGTATCGAGGCCTTACCTTCAAAAAGTTGCGTCCACAACCATTCCAAACAAGCGAGCAGCTTAATTTCGCTTTTGGGTCCCAAGTGTATGGAACACGAGACAACGATAGAAAAGGAACGTTACGTTTCCGATGCTAAACGGGATCGCGTGGTTAGCCGACTTTTGAAAAGTGGCCTTGTCCAGGAGCACCACGTTAGGACTTCTTGGAAAGAGTGGCAAAAACTCCGGCAAAAAGATTTCAAAGTTCCGTTGTGGCGCGTTTTGGCCATCAACCCAGAGCTGGAATCGCAAGATATCTTTGTGGAAGCGGCACGTTTGTACGCTTTTACAGAAGCCAAGATTGAAGAGTCAGCGGCCGTTGAGTTTATTAACCACCACCGTGAGACTTTTTCGGAGGACATGTGGACCGAAATGGTCGAACACTTTGTTCTCCCCGTTCGCAAGGAATCGGACCCGCTGTCCGGCGAGAAAAAATGGATATTTGTCACCCACGATCCTACGCGGCCAGAAGTTCATCAGATTATTCAGCGCCTGAGACTACGACGTTTCGAGCTTCAGTTTGTACGGGAATCGTTGGTGGGAGGCTTGATTTCAGATAGCTTTTTGGGGCGAAATGCCTTTCTGGAGCGATTGCAAGAGAACGCACCGGCAGTTGACATGGGATTATCCTATGAAACCGACGATGCTTTGGTTGATGAAAACGTCTTAGAGGCCGAGATTAGCCGATCTCACCTCATTAGTCTATTTGAAGGGGCCCTGATGGAGGCGGTGAAACTTGGGGCTTCCGATATCCATATCTATCCGGACTCGGAGGGCCAAATTCAAATCCATTTCCGAATTGACGGAGACCTCAGCGTCTGGCACGTCGAAAAAAGGTTTAAACCAGAAGCCTTTCTCGCGGTTGTTAAGGACAATTCAATGAATGTAGACCGGTTTGATCGGGACATTGCTCAGGATGGGTTTATACAACGTTGGATGGACGACGTTTTGATTCGATTCAGGGTTTCGGTACTTCCTATCGCTTCCGCGCAACAAGATGTGCACGCGGAAAGTGTGGTGATTCGAATTCTAGACGATCGAAAAATTCTCACCGATTTGCGCCAAATAGGTCTATTGGATGATGCGTACGCTCGCTTTCAGAATGCCATTCGCCAGCCTCACGGGATGATTATCCTAACAGGTCCCACGGGATCGGGAAAAAGCACAACGCTGGTTGCAGCACTTCATCAAGTAGTTACTCCTAAAGTCAATGTGCTGACCGTCGAAGACCCCGTCGAGTACCTGATGAAAGGAATTCGCCAGATTAAATTGGGTCCAAGACTCGGTCTTGAAGGAGCTCTGAGGGCCATTTTGCGGCATGATCCAGACGTGGTCATGGTCGGGGAGATGAGGGATAAAGAAACAGCCGATTTAGCGATCAAGCTCGCTAACACAGGGCACCTAACCTTTTCTACCCTTCATACCAACGATGCTCCAAGTGCCGTTTCCCGTCTTTTCAAGATGGGGGTTGAGCCATTTTTGATAGCTTATGCGATTAATATCGTTGTGGCGCAACGCCTTATGCGGAAGTTGTGCAGTTCTTGTCGAATCCCTGACCCCAATCCCGACTTCGAGTTTCTCCGACACATTGGGTTCAGTGACGAAGACTTTTATCAGGCTACCTTTTATCAGGCGGGGGGATTTGCCAGTTGCAAGACTTGCGGCGGAAATGGTTACAAAGGGCGCCGGGCGGTTGCCGAGACCATGCTTTTCACTCCCAAAGTCAGAGCGATCATACTCAGTGCGAGTGACTCCATTGATGAACATGAATTACGTCAGGTAGCGGTTGAAGAAGGCATGACCACGCTTCAAAGTGCCGCCCGCCAGTTGGTTTTGGCAGGGGAAACAAGTATTGAAGAAGCTATTCGGGTGACTGGTACCTAAGAGGACCGAGCGGACAACTAAGTCGAAATCGAGGACTCCCGATCCTGCGAAGAAACTTTACGATAATACGCGTACCAGGCCAGGCCGATCAACGCTAAATAGGCCACCATCAGGCACAACACGATCACAAAACCCCTCAATTCTCCCTGAAATAAGGTGAAAGGGAGATTGATCAATATCAGTAGCGGAAAGCCAAAGGTTAACGCCATTCCGCTTGACAAGACTAATTCCTGTGCCACAGGCGTTTCATAATTGGGGTCCGTAACGCGAATCAGGGCCAATCCAGAACTGATCGTGCCAGTCATTTGGGCGAACATACCGATAAAGCGCTCGAATTGATGCTTTTTAAACACCTTCCAACACGCCCATTTGAGAAACAGGTAGGTTAAGTATCCGCCGATCAAACATATAAGTGCCATGGGCAGGGCAAATCGCCAGGCAATGCTTAGGCTTATCGCCATGATAGACGCCGCGATCAAATACTCGGCGAACGTTCCGGTTAACCGGTGAATCGTCCCATCATCAATCCAATCACCCCGTTTTCCTCCCAGAAGCCATTTCCTGGATCCAAGAGAAACGACGTTCGCGATTATAAAGTGAAACGACCAAATCACAGGTACTTCAGCTTCCAGTCCTGCCGACATCAGGAGTTGGGCCAGTCCTTCCGTGATCCAATAAGTACCTAAATAAATGGCGCCGATGAGCGCCAGATGCACGGCAAAGGGTTCAATTGCGGCGCTTGAAAACGTCTGGCGGGATCCCACCGGCCGATTCCCATCCTCTCGAATACCGCTTCGAATGTACTGAGGCACATCATTTTTACCGTTTCGGGTCACTTCTCGGTTCACACTGAACATCCCCCAAAAATAGGCGAACAAAAAGCCGATCGCTGCAAAGGTCAAACCCATAGATCCTGCGTTGGGAAATCCAAACGCTTCCCACGACTGGCCAATCGAGTAGGCTATTCCCGGACCCATGGCAAAGCCGAGGGGGAGTAATATGCCTGTTGCAGGGTTTAAATCAGATACCAGCGTCAACGAAATGGCTAAAGCCAAAGAAAGCCCGATAATGCCTTGCAATAGCATGATGGCGACTTGCATGAATCCTAGATTCATTACCCCCCAGGAGTGCTTCTGCTCAGTCTTAAAGAGTCCGACGCAGATAAAGGTTAGTGCCAACAAATGGTAAACGTAAGCACCCATGCGCGCGCCATCTATCGGAATCAATCCGAGCAGTTCGCCCCCCAACAAAAGGCCGGCAAAACCCGCAATTAAGCTGTTCGGAACCAGGAAACGTTGAAAAAAGCCAACATTTTTTCTCAACCAAGTCCCAACCAAGAGGAGAGCCCCAAGGACAGAGAAATCGATCATTAAATCTCCGGTGCTTATTTGTAAGCTCCATGCCTCCATGCTCAATTACCGTTTATCTTGGGGTTGAGTTTGTGTAATACATCTTGCCATGCAAGTGCGCTAATACCGGCCGAAACGACGATGTGATAGGTGAATTTGGAGGTAATCAACCAAATTTTATCACTTCTTTCCAATCCTGTGTACCTAATGTCTTCCAAAGAAAGGTTTTCCTGGTTTGCCAACTTAATTCTATCGGCCCAGAGTGTCACCTCTCCTTGAGACCGATCGCAAAGGGTCCCTTCAGGGTTTATTACGGTGACAGAGGCCATCGATCCGAAAAGGCATGTATCCGCACGGGTAATAATCGGGAGCGATCGTAATTGATCGTAGAGGTCACCCGTTAGGTAAATTTCACCCGATTCCTGTTTTTTCAGAGTGGAATCAGGCAATACGGTCCAGGCTTCCCCGGATGTATTTAGCCGAACGGTGGAGCCATTATGCTCCTCAAAAGCGTCAAATTCCCCTGACCAAGGGTCGCGATAGAGTAATTTTGAAATTCCATCTGCAGGTCGAAACGCCCAACTGGGTTTAATCAAGTCCGAAACAACGTTTTCATCCTGTGAAATCGGCCTTTTGAGCCTATTCAGGCTTGTTTGCAACGATGGGTTATCGGAAAAATCGACCGGTGGACATATTTCCACTTGGATTTTAGCAGGCCGAGGGTACGTAGCCCAGCGGGGCCAGCCCGCATAGGAACCATGAATTCGTACCGGATAAACCGGAATTTTCATTTTGATGAATAATTTTGCCGTGGACTCAATCCACGGTGCGGGTCGTCCGTCCCAGCGTCGCCCACCTTCGGGGAAGATGACGATCCGGCGACCCTGGTCAATCATCTTTAAAATTTGCCGAATCAAATGGGGCTCCGGGACACGTTTTTGCGTTCCTACGATTCCGGATGCCTTAAAAAGAGCCGCTAATGGCCCTTTTCGCAGGTACTCAAGGGTCATGACGCCCGCTGTACAATGGCCTAATTCGGTAAAAGCGTTTAAAATAAATGGGTCATAATTGTTCGAATGGTTGCCATAAATGAAACATGGACCGGCCGGTAATTCTGAATCATTCAACAATTTGACGTCCCAGAAAGCCCGACTGAAGGCAATTACTGAGCTTCTAAATGCCAATTCTGCCCCTATTTGTGCGAGAGGAGGATGAAAGTGCATACAAAACCATTCGATCTTTAAAATTTCGGCGTTGCCAATATAGGCTTCGTTTTAGATCTTGTGACTTCGGATCCTTTAAAGGCTTGTTACACACCTAGATACGCTCCTCGCGGAGGGCCATCGTGACTAAAGCAGACATTATTGATCAGATCTCAGCAGGGACTGGTTTAACGAAACTCGAAACAGAAGCTGTCGTGAATGGATTCATGACGGTAATTAAAGGCGAACTAGTAAAAGGCGGTCGAATTGATCTCCGCGGTTTCGGTTCGTTCACCGTTCAGCATAGGGCGGCTAGAACAGCTCGCAACCCCAGAACAAACACACCCGTTCCGGTAGCAGCTTCGCAAATTCCTTCATTCAAACCTTCGAGGGAATTCCGCAAAGAAGTTGACGAGGCAATGGGCTAAAAAGGTATTATGACGATTAATTGTGATTCGTGCGGCGCCCGTATTGGTGCCGGACAGACTGTGTGCGATTTGTGCGGGACCTCCGTTGGAGACGCTCTTGAAGCCACTCTCGTTGAGAGTGAGGCATCATCGGAAGAGGCTGGATCCTCGCCGGAAACACCATCTTCGACCGTTTTTTGCAACGCGTGCGGCTGGGCTAATCCGACGGGATCGAACTTTTGCAGTAAGTGCGGAACCGCATTGCAGCAATTGGACGGTCATTCTTCTATGCCGAAACCCCGACAGGTCGCTAGCAGACCTCCCGCCACGCCCGCTGCGTCTTCTGATTCGAACAAAGCGGTAGGCAAGCAAATCGGAATCATCGTGATGTCTGCGTTGCTGATTGTATTTGCGCTGTATATGGTTACGACCATGAGCGAATCGAGCGCCAGTTCGGAGGTCACTTTGGTTCCTGGAACGGGGGAAGAAGAGCCTTTGGCTGCGCAATTTGTGGGAAAACAGACTGAATTGCAGGATAAAATGGAGGGCCTAAGTGGGGACTCCTTGATCGCCGTAAAACGAAAACTGGTCGATTTGTATTTTGCTGCTGCGCGCTTTGATCTCGCAGGTATTGAAACGGAGTCGATTGCGACCTTGCTTAAAACGGAGCACGATTGGTCCGTGGCTGGCAATCTGTATTATGATTGGATGGAAAGAAAGGACCCTGTCGATCGCACACCTTGGGCTTTGAAGGCTATCGCAGCTTATGGGGAAGCATTAAAAATCAATCCTTTGAACGTGGACGTTCGAACTGATATGGCGATTGCTTACATGTATGATCCTCCAAACGCCATGATGGCCATCCAGGAAACGAATGCGGTTTTAGAGCAGGACTCTCTCCATTTACAGGCCAATTTTAATCGCGGCATTATGTTGATGCAGATCGATAGAGTGGACCAAGCTGCTATTCAGTTTGAAAAAGTGATGCGACTCATTGGAGACGAGAACGACCCGGTATACGTTCGGGCCAAGGAATTGGCTGAACGGCTTCGAAGTGAACTAGCGGCCCCATCGTCTTAAAGATGGCCCGGTATCTTGAAGCAGCCCGCATCGTTTCGGGTCTTCTCGTAGTCGAATAAATGGTTGGCTCGTGTGGCATTCGATTGTAGATTCTCCTATATATGTAAGGTTTACATCCGTTAATCATTCCAGAAAACCATGCCGTTCGTTCAGTCAACCACTACGTATGATGTATGTATTGTTGGGTCCGGGGCAGGCGGCGGGATGGCGGCCTATGTTCTGACCAAAGCGGGCGCCAACGTAGTGATGTTAGAAGCTGGAGGCGATTGGGATACGGTTCGGGATGGGGCGATGTTAAAATTCAATTATGAATCGCCTCGACGAGGAAGGGGAACGAAAAAGCGTCCTTTCGGAGAGTTTGATGCCTGTGATGGCGGTTGGGACATCGAAGGCGAGCCCTACACCAAAGTTGAGGGCACCGAATGGGATTGGTGGCGAGCGCGCATGCTGGGCGGCAGAACCAATCATTGGGGACGAATCTCCCTCCGATTTGGACCTGACGATTTCAAACGCAAATCAATTGATGGAAAGGGGGATGATTGGCCGATCGGATATGACGACCTCAAGCCCTATTACGACAGAATTGATCGGTTGATTGGCATATTTGGAAGTAAAGAAGGCGTTTATAACGAGCCTGATGGTTTGTTTATGCCCGCTCCAAAGCCACGTTGTTACGAGATGATGGTCAAAAATGGAGCGACGAAACTTGGGATTCCCGTCATCCCATCCAGACTTTCGATTTTAACTTTGACCTTGGGCGATCGCCCAGCCTGTCACTATTGTGGTCAGTGCAACCGGGGTTGTAAAACCCGATCCAACTTTTCGACTCAAACCGTCTTATTGCCGCCAGCTCTGGCAACGGGCCGTCTAAAGATCATTACAAACGCCATGGCTCGGGAGGTTTTGACCGACAGCGAAGGCAAAGCCACGGGCGTTTCCTACGTGGACACGCTGACGCGGGAAGAGGTCCAGGTAAAGGCCAAAGTCGTCGTTTTAGCCGCCAGCGCCTGCGAGTCATCCCGACTCATGATGAACTCGAAATCAACACGTCACCCGAATGGACTCAGCAACTCGAGCGATGTTTTAGGGAAATACCTGACCGACTCGACAGGTGGAGATGTGATGGGCTTTTTCCCGCAACTAGTTGATTCTCCAGCCCACAACGAGGATGGGGTAGGCGGAATGCATATTTATATCCCCTGGTGGCTTGAAAAAGACAAAACACTGGGCTTTTCCAGGGGATATCACATTGAAACCTGGGGCGGAAAAGGCATGCCCGGGTACGGGTTTGGGGGCGGTATTCAGCGTACCAACGGAAAACTGATCGGCGGAGACCGCTCCAAAGGGGGAGGAGGGTACGGTGCGCAATTGAAGGACGATTATCGCCGACTTTGGGGTGCTTTCATTGGAATGTCGGGCCGTGGTGAAATGATTGCTCGGCGGGAAAATTACTGTGAAATAGATCCAACCGTTAAGGACCAATACGGGATACCGGTGCTTCGTTTTAACGTCAAATGGAGCGAGGAAGAATTGCTTCAAATGAAGCATTTCCAAGAAACCGGCAACGAAATCATTCGGAAAATGGGCGGTGAACCGTTGTGGGACATTCCTTCTAAGGAAGATAATTACGGTATTACTCGACCTGGTCAAATTATCCACGAGGTCGGAACGACTCGCATGGGTAACGACCGGAGGCAATCCGTGCTGAATTCAAATTGTCAGGCGCATGAAGCGTCCAATGTGTTTGTGGCCGACGCGGGTCCTTTTGTGTCTCAAGCCCATAAAAACCCGACTTGGACGATTCTCGCGCTTTCGATGCGAACATCTGAGTTCATCGTGACCGAAGTTCTAAAACGAAACCTACCAACAGCCTGATGGATAGACGCGAATCATTAAAACTATTGGCTCTTGCCTCGTTGGCTGCGGCTTTTCCGGGATGTACGAAGGAAAAGGTCGACGACGCGGCTCACCGAGCTGGGATGTCTTCAGAAGATGGAGGGTTAAGCATTAGAACTCCTTCTCAATTATCCGCTGCAGAATATGCGATGGTAACCGTCTTGGTCGACTTAATCATTCCGGCAGATTCCCGGTCCGGTAGCGCTTCTGACGCTTCAGTACCCGCTTTTATCGACTTTATGATGGAAGAAGCCCCGGAAATTCAGCAGCCGATACACGCTGGGCTGAGCTGGATTAATAGCGGATGCGAAAAACAATTTGGCCGAACGTTTGTCGATCTAGCGGTAAATGAGCAAACTACCTTTTTAGACACGATCGCTTATCCAGAACACGCCAGTGCGGAAGCAAAGGAAGGCGTTGATTTCTTCTCCACCCTGCGAGATTTGACGGCTACCGGATTTTGGTCCAGCAAAATAGGGATGATGGACCTCAATTATTCCGGCAATACGGCTCATGCGTCCTGGGAGGGGTGTTCACACGATGCAATGAGCCACTTGGGGCTAAGCTACGAGGCTTAGATAACGAGATCAGGATTTGGCCTTAGGGCTTCTGCGGAAGAGGCATTTTGTAAAGTGCTGCCAGCGCCAATAGACCAGCCAGAAACAAGATTCCGGGAGCCAGCAAAGGGCTGGCTCCCGAAATGGTTTCAACAATCACGTCCGTCCACCCCGCATTGGGTCTGATTTCCAATTCCAACTCCAAATTGTGTTTGAAGTGTTCGATTGAACCCCAAATACATGCGGCGCAAGAGGCCAACATGACCGCTCTAACGGCACTCAATGTCCATTTTGATGGATTGAAATGCCAAACAGTCAGCGAGGTGACAGCTAGCCCTGAAACTCCGAAAGGAATCCATTGCAACACGCCGTCGGTATGACCGGAAAGGGCCAATTCAACCGGAATAAACAGAAAGGTGCCAAAAGACACCATCAACAAGAATTTCCGGTACCAGGCTTCCATGGTCGTTCGTCTTGATTATTCCTGAACGGCCACTTCTTGAACGATGTAGTGACGAGCAAATTGCTCGATAACACCGTCGTTGGTCACAGCCAAAACTTTGGCCAAAAACGCCGCGTTCGATTCATATGGACGGCCGTCGATCAATACCTGTGCGAATTCCGGGGTCATTCCGGGAATCTGAGTAAGGGTCGCTACGTCGGATTCGTTGTAGGCAACTGGGACGTAAAGATGCTTTTCGTAGGCTGCAATGGTGTCGGCAGCTACATATTTAGCCATTTCGCGACGAAATTGTTCGATGCTGACGTAAGGGCGGTATTCCAAAAACTCGCGGACCATTCTACTGCCCACGCCTGGAATCATGTCGAATTCTTCGCCTGTGGCGTCATTCAAACTCAATTTGTTGAGCGGGCCGAAGTTAAGCGGCTGCGCTGCAACGGAATCTGCGACGGTGGTTTCTTCCATTTTGGTTTCGCCACCGCAAGCTGCGATCACGGTGGTCAAAAGGACCAACGTACAAACGAGGAGAGAGGTCTTTTTCATTTCAATTAGTGTAAGGTGAGTATCACCTGTGAGAACGGTTAATTTCCGGCAGAACGCTTCACTTCTTAACAGGCTCTTTTTACCAGCTTTTTAAGCCGGCCATTTGAACGAGCAAAGCTTTCCAACTGGAGCTTCGTTATAGGACCGGATAAATACTTCCTAAATGGCGTTCTGTTTTGTTAGCGACCCGAAAGAAGAGGACGTACATCGTGCATTTTACGTTAAAAAGGCGGTTTTGACCGTAAGACTAAAGAGATTGTCGCCTCAAAAGCGACGTCGTCACTACCGGTTCGGCGAATTCTGGACCATCTGACCAACGATTTCCTTGGCAAATTTGGCGGCCACCATCGCCGTTTGATCGTGATAATCCCTTAAAGGATTGAGTTCCACGATGTCTGCCCCTACAATGTCATTTTTGATAGATTGAAGGTATCCTAATACTTCACGAACGGACAACCCACCTGGCTCGTAGTGGGAGACACCCGGGGCAAACGCCGGATCGAGAACGTCCAAATCCAGACTGATGTACACAGGGCCGTCGACATCCAACAAAGAGGGGGCGGGTAAATCTCGCATTTCAAAAACACGTACACCAAATCGAATGGCCTGCCTTCTACACGGCTCATTCAGCGTCCGGATACCGATTTGAGTGAGCCGAACGTGCGAAAATTCCTCCAACAAGCGGGCAAAAGGGCATGCATGGGAGTATTTATCGCCGTCTAGCTCGTCGTACAAATCTGGATGAGCGTCGAAGTGGATAACATGGAGAACAGGATGACGTTTAGCATACGCCCGTAGGATGGGGTAGCTGATGGAGTGATCGCCACCCAACACGACAACCTTCTTACCTAACTGTAAAAGATTGTCTATGGCCGTTGTTATTGCCGACCGATGCCCTTCTCCCAAGGGCAGCACCAGATCACCCAGGTCCTCGACGAGGCCCACCTGATCGAATGCCAAACCGTTTTCGATGGAGGAGTTGCTCGACGGACTCAAAAGAGCAGAACGAATTCGTTCAGGCGCTAATGCGGCTCCTTTCAAATAGGAGCTGGAATCGTCATACGGTATGCCTAGAAGCGAAATCATGCTTAAAGGTACGCCTTCACCCGAAACTACTCAGCACTTTTCCTAAGCGTTTCTGCTCTTTTGCGCATGTGCGGGTCCAGAAAGCGCTTGCGCAGTCTCAAGGATGACGGTGTGACTTCAATTAATTCATCTTCTCGGATGAACTCAATACTTTCCTCAAGTGAAAAACGGCGCGGCGGGATGAGCTTTTGAAACGCATCTGCCGAAGAAGCACGCATATTGGTCAGCTGCTTTTCTTTGGTGATATTGACTTCTAGGTCGACGTCCCGACTGTTTTCGCCAACTAACATGCCGCTATACACTTCGTCGGTTGGACCCAAGAACAGCTCTCCGCGCTCTTGAAGGTTAGCAATCGAATACGAAGTGACTTTGCCAGAACGATCTGAAATGAGGGCTCCCGACGCACGATGGGCAATATCGCCAGCCCAAGGTCCGTATTTGTCAAAAAGGTGCGTCAAAATTCCCGTGCCTTTGGTGTCCGTCATAAATTCGCTCCGGTAGCCAATGAGTCCCCGGCTCGGAATCTCAAAATCGAGGCGAATACGGCCAGATCCGTGGTTCACCATTTTGGTCATAACCCCTCTTCTCGATCCCAATTTTTGAATAACAGCGCCCATGTAGGGTTCAGCGACATCAATAAGCGCATGCTCGTATGGTTCGTGGCGCTTTCCGTCGATTTCTTTGGTAATAACGTTTGGCATCCCGACCGAAAACTCAAATCCTTCGCGGCGCATCTGTTCGATCAAAATGGCCATTTGCAGCTCGCCGCGGCCATACACTAAATGACTGTCGGCTGAGTCTGTGGGCTCAATTCGCATAGAAAGATTCGTTTCACCTTCCTTGGCCAACCGATCCTTAAGATTTCTGGACGTAACGTATTTTCCTTCACGACCTGCAAAAGGAGAGTCGTTGATACGAAATTCCATTGACATCGTAGGTTCATCAATGTGCAATGGCGCTAATGGTATCGGATTTTCAGCATCAGCGATGCTTTCGCCCAATCCGATTCCTACCATACCTCCAATGGCCACAATGTTACCCGGACCGGCGCTATCGGCCTCAATTCGGCCAAGCCCCGAGTATTGAAATAGGGCGGACACCTGAACCGGCGTAAACGTGCCGTCTCTGTGACACAGCACCACCCGTTGACGGTTTCTGAGTGATCCGTTGATAATACGCCCTATGGCTAGTGGGCCGCGATAATTATCTGGAATTACGTTCGTAACAAGCACCTGAACGGACGCTTCGGGATCGCCTTCGGGAGCGGGAACGGCGCG
Source organism: Bacteroidota bacterium (assembly GCA_027622005.1). Taxonomy (GTDB): domain Bacteria; phylum Bacteroidota; class Rhodothermia; order Rhodothermales; family UBA10348; genus UBA10348. The sequence goes on from JAQBZH010000011.1 coordinate 33,762, forward strand.
AACAATGGTCTCAAATAGCGGTTTGAGGTCCACTAATTCGCCGTCTATGGAATCTTTACATTTGCCTTCCTTGGCTACCGCAAAAATGACCGGGAATTCGATCTGCGTATCTGAAGCGTCTAGGTCAATAAAAAGGTCATACACCTCACTCAATACTTCTTCAACACGTGCATCGTCACGATCAATTTTGTTGATAACCACAATGGCGGGAAGATTAAGCTCGAGCGCTTTTGTCAGTACAAATCGGGTCTGAGGAAGGGGTCCTTCGGCCGCATCGACCAGCAGCATGATCCCGTCCACCATGCGCAGGGTCCGCTCAACCTCTCCTCCAAAGTCGGCGTGACCGGGCGTATCGACGATGTTAATCTTGATATCACCATATTGAACGGCCGTATTTTTGGCCATAATGGTGATGCCCTTTTCCCGCTCGAGGTCCATCGAGTCCATAACTCGCTCTTTCACGTCCTGATTTTCGCGGAAAACACCACTCTGCCAGAGCATGGAATCCACTAAAGTGGTTTTTCCGTGGTCAACGTGAGCCACGATGGCAATATTTCTAATCTTGTGAGACATGCAACTAAAAGGACTGGCAATGAATGAGGTTTAGGAAGCGCTTACAACACCGCAGTTCATCATTGGTGGCAGCCTTTCTCGCTAAGAGTTTGAGAAGAAATGCGAAATCAGCGTCGGTCTTTTTTACTTTGAATGATAGACTTGTAAAGTTTGCCCTGATCTTTGTCTTTCTTTCTCCGCTCGGCAAGAGACATGTCGTTTCTGGCCGATTCTCTTTGGAGCTTTAAGTAGCTTGATAATCGCGAAGCTTCGAGAATCCCTGATTCCACTGCATTAATAAGCGCACATCCCTTTTCTACCTTGTGGCTGCAATCCGAAAAACGGCAATGCGTTCCCAGTTCTTCGATATCAGAAAACGTTTCGGAAACCCCGGTATCAACGCCGATTGCGCCAAATTCCCTCATTCCGGGTGTGTCAATTAGAATGGCCCCGGATTCGAGAACGATGAGTTGACGGGAAGTTGTAGTGTGTCGGCCTTTCCCGTCGCTTTCCCGAATGTCGCTTGTTTTTAGCCGATCGGATCCAACCAAGCGATTTACCAGCGTCGATTTCCCGACCCCCGATGAACCCAAAAGGCAATGGGTTTTACCAAGCTCAAGCATGGAATCGACGGCGGCCCATCCGTCTGAAACATTGTTAGAAAAAAGGACGATGGGAAGAAAAGGCTCGATGGAATGAACCTGGGCGATCAACTCACTTTGTTCTTCGCTTGTGATAACGTCGCTTTTTGAAAGCAATAGAATCGGGCGAACGTTTCCGCTGCGCACCGCTACGAGGTAGCGTTCAAGTCTTCTTAGATTAAAGTCGTCGTCGCACGCTTGCACGATAAATGCTACGTCGACATTGGCGGCAATTAATTGTTCTTCGACGCGATCTCCTGCAGCTTTTCTAGCTACAACCGACCGGCGCGGCATCACCACGTCAATAACGGCAAACTCTCCTTGGTCAAGGATCTGGGCAGATACCCAATCTCCAACCGTCGGGAGATCCTTAGGCGACTCTGCCAGGAATTGAAGACGTCCGGACAACTCGGCTTTTATTTCCCGGCTGCCATCATGAATCACCAACATATTCCGATGAACAGCGATAACCCTTGCTGCTTGCCATCCTTCCCTTAGGTGGGCTTCATTTTGGCTTTCAGACCACGAATTGAGTCCTATCGTGTGCAGTGACATAGCGCGAAAAGTCTGGGTTAAAAGGCCGTCAGAATAAACACAATACGGGGCGTCTTCAAGGTATAAAGACGCCCCGCGTTGAAAGTAGAGGAAGAAAATATGATCCTAGCGAGGTGCTCTGAGCGCCGGGCGACAGGTTGGCCACGCACGGGGCTGACCGTCTCGCCCTTGACCAGGTAAGATTGATAATGAACGATCCATTTTTACTGGGTCTTCGGAAGCCATATAGGCCATCATGGCCGCCAGGGTAGCGTTTTCACTGAGGTCATCAAAAACGATTTTATCGAACGTATCCCGATTGGTATGCCAGGTATACTGACGGTATTCATCGTAAGCCGATTGTAGTCTAAAACTAGGAACCTGTGCGCAAATAAATGAAGTATGATCGCTTCCGGAGTTATTCTGAGCTCCTGGAAACTCCAGCGTGATATGCGATGAGATTTCGGTCGGAACAACGTTCATCCACTGGGGGATGTGAGCCGCTGCGCCCAAGTAGCCTTGCCCTTCGATACGTTCGAACCTCCACGTACCATTGTCTTGGTTAAAGGCCACTTGCAAGCCATCCATAACTTCCGGATGATCCTCTCTAAATGCGGATGATCCGATGGTCCCTTGCTCTTCGGAACCCCAGTGTCCAACCAAAATGGTTCTTTTTGGATTTGGATAGGCTGTTTTAAGGATTCTAATGGCTTCCAACATCGTAATGGTGCCCGTTCCGTTGTCGGTGGCTCCGGTGGCAGCATGCCATGAATCAAGATGTGCTCCGAGCAAAACGTATTCGTTTGGGAGTTCGCTTCCGGTAATCCGACCTACAACATTAAACTGAGGTACCATGCCTAAATCTTTGGCCTCAGCTTCAACACGTATGGTGGGTTTATGTCCACTTTCGGCCAAACGATACAAGAGTCCGTAATCTTCGCAGGATAGATCAATAGCGACAGCGGATTTATTGGCCGTTGAAAATACTTTATTCACGCCCCAGCCCCCAGACCATCTTGATGATAAAACACCAGCGACTCCAGCTGCTTCAATTTTGCTACCACGGGTTTGAAAATCCCCAATGGCGCTCATTCGATTGTTGAATTCAATCGCTTCGTCTCGTCTTTTCGCGTTGAGTTTCTCCACCGTCTTTGGCCGCGCATATTTCTCCAATTCCTGAGCGGCTCTGCACATTTCTTCCGGAGCGTTAGTCATCAGGAATTTCCCCTTCAAGGACGAAAGCCACGCTTCTACGTTTTCAGCCGTTAAATCGGCTGGTGGGAAAACGACTTCGCCGGTTACGGGTCCATTTGTCCCAGGACTCCATGCGAGGAGCTCCGCTTCCATCGAACTAACACGCGGTTCGAGCATGTCGACGTGTAAAATTCCCTGTTCCCAGGCATTCCAGGTTCCATACTCCTCCTTTTTAGCCGAAACGCCCCAAGCGCTGTACTTGCTCAGCAGCCAATCTTGCGCCTGCGCTAAGTTTTTGGTACCGCTGAGGCGAGGGCCAATCACATCCATGAGCTCATGGGCCAGCGCTTCCGTCTGAGATTGGGTCATTCCGAGCTCCCACATCTGCTTAATTACCGGATTATCGGTAGGAAACGTCTGTGAGAGCGCCAATTTGGGCGTTCCAATTAGGATGGCTAGCAATATTGCACAAAAGAGAGAGAAAAAATTGTTCATACGGAAAACCTGTCTGGGGAAATCTTGTCTTGGAAAAGGTGATATTAATAATCAACTCGCAAAAAACCTTCTTCGAAATGTCGTTTGATGCGACGTTCAACCATTTCTCGCGGTTGAAACAAAAGTTACGATCATTGAACGCACTTGTTACTTAGTTCATTTCAATGCCTAATTCGGCCACTCGGTTAACCAAGCCGCGGACGTCCGTTTCACGAACACGGGGGTTGATGTAGCATGGTCGAATGGCGTAAGTACCGTTAACTACGGTTGTGGACGGCACAAATTGACTTTCGGATCGAAGCGTTGCCGCAATGCGAGCATTCAGCTCGTTTAACTCGTCTTGCGATTTTTGTCCGTCGTTATACCGAAAACAACAAATGGACAGAACAGGCTCTGTGACCACTTCTAGGACCGGATTTTGACGTACCAATTCAGCCACCAATCGAGCATAAGAATTGTGTCTTACAACTCGATCGCGAATGCCATCAGCACCTATTTCCTTAAGGATCGCCCAAACAGATACGCCTCGAGAGGGAGCTGATTGGTCCAAATTAAAATCGTGGTAAACTTCGCCAAAATCATCAAAAGGCGACTTAATTACGCCATCCTGGGAGGCCGATCCTTCAAGATATGCGGCAGGCTCTAAAGTAAATGCCCTGCCTAAGATCGAAGCATCCCGCACAAAAGCTACCCCATTTCCAAGCGGAGCTGCCAACCACTTGTGTGGGTCTGCGGCCGCGGAATCAGCCCGATGAAGCCCTTCGAACAAGTGGGCAACCCTTGGATCGAGTTTTCCAAACAGGCCATACGCCCCGTCCACATGTAACCAAGCGCCGTAATTAGCAGCGAGATCAGCCATATCATTGATGGGGTCGATGGCCCCCACGTTGACCGTTCCCGCTGTCGCTACCAGTGCCAGAGGCCGGATACCATTTTTTGCATCCTGTTTTAGCCGGGCCTCTAGATGACTTAAGTCGACTCGGTGGGCATGGTCCGTTGGAAGGGAAACTACATTTCTGCGCCCGATTCCGAGTACGGCGGCCGCACGATTCACCACGTGGTGAACTTCTTTACTGGCGTAGATATGGAACCGAGCGCCGTCTGGGATCCCCGTCATAGATGGATCAACCCCCATTTGCTCGATGGCCCATTGTCGGGCAGCTCCGAGTCCAATTAAATTGGCCGAAGAGCCCCCGCTTGTATAAGTGCCTTGCCACGAAGAGGGGAGTCCTAGAAGCTCCTTCAACCAGCTTAAACTGAGCGTTTCCAGGTAGTTAAAGGCTTGAACCCAAAATCGGGCCGATCCCGCTACGGCTGCTGCCACATGGGCCGCGGTTCCACTGGAAGTCGGCGAAGTTGTAACCCAGCCGCAAAACCCAGGATGCCCGTTACGGAGTCCATTAGGAATGATGGTATGTACCAGATCATCGATAACAGCGTCAATCCCTTGTCCTGATTGAGGCAATGGGGTGGTTAGCTTGCTTTTCCAATCGGTCGATCGAACGGCCGCTAAGTCCGGTCCCTGAAATTGATAGAATTCTTTTAAAGCCGGTAAAATTCGGGTGATGGCGTCGGCCACGTTGTCAGAATCGGCTAAATCGGGTGAATTCATTCGCAAAAATTGGTATTAAAAAATGGAAGCCGGTAAACCGGGGCGGAAGAATCTACGAAAAGCACTGTATCGGAGAGGACTTTTTCCAGCGTGTTACCGGGCGATGCTCGAACGCGGCTGAGTGGGTAGGGGTTCGCGATTTTAATCACGAACAAAATGAAAAGGGATATGAACTTGACAAATCGCCATTCACAACTCATCGCTCTAAACGCGCTAGCTCTATTTATCTTTGGTTCCGGTTGCATTGTCGTCGTAAAAGAAGACGATGAACGGCGGAGATATCTTCACGGCTCGGAATGGACGTTGGAAGTGGTTTTTTACCGGACTCAAACCGTAACGTTGGCTGACCGTTCAATTGAACTTCAGTTTCAAGAAGATGGTACGATTGATGGAAGGGCTGCTTGCGGAGAGTTTTCAGGAGATTTTAGTGTCAATGAAAATGAGGGTATGACCATCACTTCATTGACTACGTCAGCATCTTGTCAGGAAAATGAAGCCCTCAGTATGGTATCGAGTCGCCTTAGCGCCGCTCAATCCTACACCGTAACTGAGAGTAACCTCACTATTTCGACTCCGAACGAAGGATATCTTTCGTTTTCATCGAAATAATAGGCGTGGGCTGAGTTTTCTAGAATTTCTGGCATCCGTTTGAACAATCTCGACCCCGTGTTGGACTCCGTTGTGGATGGATGCGGGGCCGAGGTTGTTCGAACTGACGGCAACAAGAAACGTCCGAAGGGTAGAATCGTATAGGTTTCCATTCACTCTGCAAGCCTATGTCGCCCCACATACATTTTTCTGATTCTGATCGAAATTTAATCGCTTCTGCCGTTAAAAAAGCCGAAGATGGTACCTCCGGAGAAATCGTTCCGGTCATTGTAGGTACGTCCTCCTCGTACCCGGAAGCCGACTGGAAATCCATTTTCGTAGGAATCGGAGTGGGATTGGTGTTGTATGAAGCCTATCTGATGACATTCGCCGGCTGGCTATCTGGGTTCTGGGCATCCATCGTCGGATTGCCCTTATTCGTGATCAGTTCAGCATTACTTGGCTGGGGAGCATCCCGATTTTTTCCGGCTTTTCGTCGCTTCGTTATTTCTGGAAAAGTGATGGACGCAGAGGTCCATACCCGGGCGATAAAAGCTTTTGTTGACAACGAAGTATTTGACACGCGGGACAGAACGGGCATTGTATTGCTCGTTTCTCTCTTTGAAAGGAGGGTCGAGGTGTTTGGGGATGCCGGGATTAATTCCAAAGTAACCGCCGAAGACTGGTCAGAGATAGTTTCCATCGTGGTTTCCGGTATCAAAAAGGGGAATCCTACGGCCGGAATCGTTGAGGGAATTGAACGCTGCGGCGTCTTATTACATGCCTCAGGCGTCGATATTCGATCGGACGACTCCAACGAGCTGTCCAATATGCCGAGATTTGAGCATTAGGTTGCTTTAAGAACTTGACATTGCTGACACCCGTGCAGACCTCACTGATCTTCTGCCGACTTGTCATTCCGATCATTGTCAGTCATTACTTAAAGTTATGCGGTACCTATTTACCCGTTTTGCATCTGTATTAGCCGTCTTCTTGTTTGTTGGTCCTATTTGGGCTCAACAAGTCACCGTCGAGGATTACGCCAGAGCCGAGGGCTTTTTAGGCAGTTACACCTCCGGATTAGTATTTAAAAGCGGCGTTTCGCCCCATTGGATTTCAAATTCTTCCTTTTGGTATCGAAATAACCTCCAAAATGGAGCAGAATTTATTAAGGTCGATGCTGCGACCGGAAAAAAAGCTCGTGCATTTGATCATGATCGACTTGCTTCCAGCGTTTCCGCACAACTAGATACGACGTATACCGGCCTATCCTTACCGTTCACGACGTTTGAAATCAGTGCTGACGAAAAATCGATTACTTTTGGCGCGGACGGGCGCTCGTTTTCATGTACGCTCAATCGATACCGATGCGAATCCACGGAGAAAGGAGAAAGGGTATCGGGTGCGGATCAGGATCCCAACGCGGCCCTAATGAGGCGATTCCGATCCGTTGAAGTGGCCTCACCTGATGGGAAATTGGAAGCGTTTATTCGCAATCATAATCTTTGGGTGAGGGATAAAACCACCAAGGAAGAGCGCCCGCTAACTACGGATGGGGTTGACGAATTCGGGTATGCTACCAACAACGCCGGTTGGACTAAAGGCGATGGTCCCGTCTTAGTTTGGTCCCCGGATTCCAAGAAAATTGCGACTTTTCAGCACGATGGTCGGGGCGTTCAAAACATGTATTTGGTGTCGACCGCAACGGGGCATCCGGAATTGCAGGCGTGGAAATACCCTCTACCAGGCGACAGTCTAATTTTTCGTATCGAACGGGTCGTGATCGATGTACCAAGTGCCAAAGTAGTACGTTTGGATATGCCCGCAGATGCCCATCGTTCTACTATTACCGATCACATTGCCTATAGGGGTGGCTGGGCCGATATCGCTTGGAGCACGGACAGCAAAGAATTATCGTTCGTTTCGAGCTCCAGAGACCATAAAGATGCGTGGTTACGGATCGCAAACCCGGAAACGGGAGCCGTTCGGGAGGTTTTACACGAACACCAGAACACTTTTTTCGAGTCGGGCATTGGGGATGTGAATTGGCGATTCCTATCAGATACCGATGAGTTTATTTGGTTTTCGCAGCGGGACAATTGGGGGCATCTCTATTTATATGACCAAAATACAGGAGCTCTCAAAAATCAGATTACCAATGGAAACTGGACTGTAAGGACGATTCAGTTTATCAACGAAAAAACCCGAAAAATCTACTTTGTGGGCTCAGGAAGGGAGGATGGTGACCCCTATTTCACCTATCTCTACAGTATCAATTTTGACGGTAGCGACTTGAAGTTGTTGACGCCCGACTACGGCACTCATTCGTACAATTTTTCGAGTGATAATTCGTATTTCGTGGATACTTATTCCCAGCCCGATGTGCCGCCCGTAACGGCGGTTCGTAATTTGGATGGGAAGCTGATGGTATCGCTTGAAAAGGCCGATATTTCGGCCCTCGTTGCAACGGGATGGAAGCCGCCGACGCAGATTAAAGTCAAAGGGCGGGATGGCGAGACCGATATTTATGGGTTGATGTATACCCCAACCGAATTGGATCCGTCTAAAAAATATCCGGTCCTCAATTACATCTACCCTGGCCCTCAAACAGGAAGCGTCGGTGGACGTGCCTTTTCTCCTTCTAGGAGCGACAAGCAGGCCGTCGCCGAATTAGGATTTGTGGTGATTGAGGTGGACGGAATGGGCACACCTGGTCGTTCGAAGTCCTTCCACGACACGTATTACGGTAATATGGGTGATAATACCTTGCCGGATCAGATCGCTGCCATTCAGGAAATGGGCAGACGCCATTCGTATATCGATACCGAACGGGTTGGAATTTGGGGCCATTCAGGCGGAGGTTTTGCTTCGGCTGCTGCGCTTATGCGCTACCCCGACTTCTTCGATGTGGCCGTTTCTGGGGCCGGAAACCATGACAATCGTACCTATGAGGATGATTGGGGCGAAAAATGGCAGGGTCTGTTAGAGAAAAACGAGGATGGTTCGACCAATTACGACAATCAGGCTACAATTCTGGAGGTGGATAAACTGAAGGGTAAATTGTTGATTGCTCACGGCACAATGGACGCCAATGTGCCTCCCAACAACACGCTGATGTTGGTCGATAAACTAATGGACGCCAACAAGGACTTCGATCTGTTAATGTTTCCTAACAGCGGACACGGTTTCCGACAAGGGGACTACTGGATGCGGCGTCGATGGGACTACTTTGTTAAACATTTGATTGGCGCCGAGCCACCAAAGGAATACACGTTTGGTCAAAGACCGCCGCGAGAAGTCCTTTAGTCGTTAAATAGTCTGTTTGCGGGGCGGCGCCATCCGAGTCTACTTCCGCCGCCGCCCCGCGCTACTTTCATCCCTTTTCCCTTTTTATCGTGGGGCATAAATAATTACTTATGTCACATATTTGCGTTAGGATTCATATGAGCTAGGTTAGACCAAAGACGCAATCTCAGCCCAGATAAAACAATCTTTACACGATGAAACCACTACAGACACCCGGCGCATTTAGTTGGTCGGAATTAATGACTAACGATCCGGAAGCTGCGTCCATTTTTTACCAAAATGTTTTCGGTTGGAGCCTTGAATCCATGCAAATGCCGGAGGGCAAGTACCTCATTGGAAGTTTAAATCGACAACCGGTAGCGGGGATGACTTATCGACCTGTCCCCGAAATGCCTGTTGCCTGGAATTACTATGTAACTTCGGCAGATGTGGACGCAACGGTTCAAAAGGCCGTATCGCTAGGGGCAAAAATACTCATGGTACCCTTCGATTTGTCGGTAGGCCGGATGGCGGTATTACAAGACCCTCAGGGCGCCTTGTTTAACGTAATAACCTATGCGGACCATGAACATGGGGCTGATCAATCAGAATATGAAGCCGCTTTTGGCACGCATGGAGCGTTTTCATGGTTTGAACTGAGGACGCCTGACATAAAAGCTGCGACTGAATTTTATATAGGCCTATTCGGCTGGAGTGTTAAAACAACGCAGATGGCGATGGGAGACTACAACGTTTTCACCGTAGATGGAGCGGACATGGGAGGTATCTTCGGTGTGTCAGCCAACGAAATGCCAACCCATTGGGCTTCTTATGTTACCGTAAACGACGCCGATGAATTCGTTCTCACAGTTAAAAAACACGGTGGAAAGGTGAACTACGGGCCAGCCGACATTCCTAATGTCGGAAGATTCGTCATGTTTGAAGATCCACAAGGCGGTAAGCTAGAAGCCATTACATACGCGATGCCTGCGTAATCCCGGATCAGATATTGGTCTCAAATAATGAACCCGTAAGTTCATCTTGAGCCTGCAAACGAGCAAAACCCAGTCTTGCAAAAAACCCAGTCTTACAAAAAACCCAGTCTTACAGAAAGCCGAGTTCTAGCTTAGCCTCGTCGGACATCATGTCGGGGGAGTACGGCGGGTCAAAAGTAATGTCCACCAAGGCGTCTTCCACGCCAGGAACGTGTCGAACCCGCATCTCAACCTGTCCAGGGAGAAAACCTGCAGCCGGACAATTCGGTGTTGTTAGGGTCATCGAAATGTTAACCGTCCGGTCCGGATTGATTGTAATTCCGTAAATCAAGCCTAAATCGTATACGTTTACCGGAATTTCTGGGTCGTAGACCGATTTGATGGCCTCGACAATTTTGTCTTCTAGCTCTTGATCTGAAATAAAAGACTGAAGATCCGGCGTAGTGTCGTCGCTCTTCGTTTTTCCAACTGCGGCAAGCGCGGATGTGGCTTCAACTCGATGACCTGCAGGAGTAACCCCTGCTCCTTTGTCAACAGAAGGATCTTCAAGTGGGTTAGGTAGGTGCGACATGACGTTCATCGAGGATAAAATTTACTTAAATCAAAGGTGCGTTTGCTTCCATAGCCGCAGCATAAAGTTGAATCTGCCGGATCATCGCATTTAAACCATTTTTACGCGTTGGGGAGAGATGCTCTTTTAATTGCAGCTGCTCCAAAAAGGAAAGATCGGATCGTACTATTTCGGCTGGAACTGAATAATTCAGCACCCGAAGCAATATGGCAATCAATCCCTTCGTGATTTGAGCGTCGGAATCAGCTTTGAAAAAGACCAATCCGTTTTCTGAACATGGCTGCAGCCATACTTGGGATTGGCATCCTTGAATCTTAAACGTATCCGTTCTAAATGCCTCATCTATTGGATCAAGCGTTTTCCCTAAGTCGATGACGTGTTGATATTTATCGACCCAGTCATCAAAGAGTTCAAACTCTTCAACCAAAGCAGCGGCGCGCTCGGATATGAGTGAAGATGTGATCATAACAACATCGCGGCTGCCTTTCTAACAGCTAATTCAAGCTGGTCGATCTCAGCTCTCGAGTTGTAAAAGGAAAACGAAGCTCGCACAGTTCCGGGAATACCCAGGCGTTTCATCAACGGCTGAGTACAATGGTGTCCCGTTCGGACCCCGATTCCAAATTTGTCCAAAATCGTACCTACGTCGTAAGGATGGGCGGAACCGAGATTGAAGGAAACGACCGCTGCTTTGTGTTTGGCATTTCCTACGATTACGAGTCCATCGATGGCCTTAAGTCGCCCGGTAGCATAGAGTAATAGGTCTTTCTCCTGATTTGCGATGAACTCAAACCCAACGCCCGAGACGTAATCCATGGCTGCAGACAATCCTATGGCCCCGGCAATGTGCGGCGTACCGGCTTCAAATTTGTGCGGCAAATCGTTATACGTGGTCCCAGCGAAATCAACAACTTTTATCATATCCCCGCCGCCTTGATACGGAGGCAATTGCTCTAGCCAATGTTCTTTACCAAACAAAACGCCAAAACCCGTAGGACCGAACATCTTGTGGCTCGAAAAACAGTAGAAATCCACGTCAAGGGCCGTCACATCTATGCTGCAGTGGGGAAGTGCTTGCGCGCCATCGAGCAGAACCGGAACGCCGTGTTCGTGGGCTGCCGAAATAATCTCTTCAACCGGATTGATCGTCCCTAGGGAGTTCGAGATGTGCGTAACCGCAACCAACTTCGTTCTCTCAGAAAGTAGGGCGCGGAAGGCCTCCATTTGGAGTTCTCCACTATCAGTGACCGGAATAACCCGTAAAACAGCCCCAGAACGTTCACAAGCCATCTGCCACGGTACAATATTTGAATGATGCTCCATTTCAGAGACGATCACTTCATCACCCTTCTTAAATCTCGTTCCTCCAAAGCAAAAGGCCACGAGGTTGATGGCTTCTGTTGTACCCCGTGTAAAAATGACTTCCTTGGGTGAACTAGCTCCTATGTAGCGGGCTATATTCGCCCGAGCCGCTTCAAATGCATCGGTGGCGCGTTGGCTAAGCGTATGCACACCGCGATGTACGTTGGAATTATCCGTCCGATAGTAGGAGGAAACAGCCTCGATGACTGCTTCGGGCTTCTGGGCCGTCGCGGCATTGTCTAAGTAAACGAGGGGCCTCCCATTTACGCTTTGATGAAGGGCGGGGAAGTCCCCTCGAACTTTTTCTAAACGTAGACTTGGGCTATGTAGGTGAGTAGACACCGTGTTATTTAGTCACAGATAATAGGTGATGGAGTCGATCATAGAGATAATTGCGAACGCCTTCAGCAGCAATTAAATCGACCACATCTCTGGCAAACGCTTCAAGGAGAAGCATTTTGGCGGCATCTTTCGAAATACCGCGAGCGCGGAGATAGAAAATTGCGTCTTCGTCGAGTTCACCTGTGGTTGCTCCGTGACTACACTTAACATCGTCGGCATAAATTTCAAGCTCAGGCTTGGCATAGGTCCGCGCTCCGCGGTCCAAGACGATGCATTTTGAAGACTGATATGCATTGGTCTTCTGAGCATCTTGGCGTACTAAAACTTTTCCATTAAATACGCCGGTAGCCTGATCGGTAACGATGCCCTTAAACATCTCATTGGAAAAACAATTGGGCTTTGCGTGATCAACCAATGTGTGGTTGTCTACGTGAGCATAACCCTTGGCTACATATAGGCCGTGAAGATGTGTTTCGCATTCCTCAGCGTTGGGAAGGAAATTGAGGTTATGTCGGACCAAACCGCCACCTAGGGTAATAGTATTGGTTCTGAAATAACTCTTTTCGCCCTGATAAACGAAAAGCGAATTAACAAAGAGCGCTTCTTCAGCACGTTCAACCATCAGGACGTGATCGATTCGAGCTTCTGCGGCTACGAAGATCTCGGCGACCCGGTTTTCAAACGTACGCCCAGCATTAAGGTGCGGAAAGTGCTCAACTACTTGAATAGAGGCACCTTTTTCAGCGACGATCAATACGCGCGGTTGCACGAAACTTTCGCTGCGGAGGCCGTCGTGATGGATGGAAATGACCTCATCAGTGACCACCGACTCGGAGGCATGGATAAAAAGACCGTCTTCGGCAAACGCCGTGGCGAGCGCCGCAAAAGGATCTCTATCCAATACGACTGCCTTAGACAAATAAGCACTGAAAAGCTGAGGATGCTTTAGAGATGCCTCTTTCAACGAGCAAACGGTAAGCCCTGTTGGCACATTTCCGACCACAGAGCCGGAAATATGTCCATCCTGCGTATGGATTTCAACGCCAGACTTGCTTTTCCACGACGTCGATGCCGCCTTAGTCGCCCTGTTCCCGGCCGATTGACTATCACCCGATTTTCCCTTTGAATCAGGAGCGGACAGGGGGGGTAGAGGTCCACTTTGAGCGAAAAGGCTCGAAGGCGCCTCATTTGCAAAATGGCTGTGTTTCTCAATCCATTTCGAGACGGGCGTATACTTGTATGATTCCGACCGCTTTTTTGGAAAACCAGCCTGGATAAATGCCTGCATCGCCTGGCGTCGGCTCTGTATCCATGACGACTCCTGTCCGTCGGACTTGGAACCTACGAGATCGTCGAATTGCTTCGACAGCCTATCGATTGCGCTCTGATTCTGCTCTGTTGCTACTATGGACATCAAATCTCTAAAAAAACTGGGAATTGCGGTGGGACAACCTGGTTTCAAGCTCTAGACGAATACCGTCGGTGTGCCAAATTGAATGTATTTCTCATTCCATTCGGCCAAACTTACACATTTATGCAAGTAACGCCGTTTCGTCCTTTATCCAATCGTAACCTTTCTCTTCAAGTTCTAAAGCCAATTCTTTACCACCCGTCATTACGATGCGCCCGTTCATCAAAACGTGCACAAAATCGGGAACGATATAATCCAGCAATCTCTGGTAATGGGTGATTACCAAAAAGGAGCGTGAAGGTGAGCGAAGTGAGTTAACTCCATCGGCCACAATGCGAAGCGCGTCAATATCCAAACCGGAATCGGTCTCGTCCAGGATGGCAAACTTCGGATCTAGCATGGCTAGTTGGAAGATCTCATTTCTCTTTTTCTCCCCGCCCGAAAAGCCTTCATTGACTGAACGGCTTTTCAACGACGGATCGAGATGTACCAACGCCGCTTTTTCCTTCATCAATTTAAGAAGGTCTCCCGCTGAGAGGGTTTCTTTTCCCTGATGTTCGCGTACCGACGTTACGGCTTGCTTGAGGAAATTGGCCATCGATACACCCGGCAGTTCTATTGGGTATTGAAATGCAAGAAACAGGCCTTCACGTGCCCGTAGGTCTGCTTCCATCTCTAGGAGATCGGCTCCGTCAAAAATCACGCTGCCGGCTGTGATTTCGTAACCATCTTTACCAGCTAAAACCGAGGCCAAGGTGCTTTTTCCAGAGCCGTTGGGCCCCATGATGGCATGGACTTCGCCTTTGCCCACCTTTAGGTTAAGGCCTTTTAAGATCTCCGTTCCGTCTTCTTCGATGGATACGTGTAAATTCTGGATTTCTAACATAGTTTTTACTTGCTGGGTCGGTTGCAACTTAGTTGCTTTAGCCGACGCTGCCTTCTAGTTCAATGGCTAATAGGTTTCTGGCTTCAACGGCAAACTCCATGGGTAATTGCGCAAGAATCTCTTTACAAAAGCCATTGACAATCAGTTTGATGGCATCGATCTCGCTTATGCCGCGTTGTTTACAATAAAAAATTTGATCCTCTCCGACTTTAGACGTCGTGGCTTCATGTTCTACTTTAGCAGACGGATTCAAGATTTCTAAATAAGGATAGGTATGGGCGCCACACCGATCGCCTAAAAGCATCGAGTCGCACTGACTGAAATTGCGGCCATTTTCGGCACCCGCAGTCATTCGAACCAATCCTCGGTAAGCATTTTGGCTATTTCCAGCCGAAATACCCTTGGAAATAATGGTTGACGAAGTGTTCTTGCCGAGATGAATCATCTTGGTCCCGGTATCCGCCTGTTGTCTGCCTTTGGTAAACGCAACGGAGTAAAATTCACCCACGGAATCGTCGCCCTTCAGGATACAGGAAGGATACTTCCAAGTGATGGAGGATCCTGTTTCCAATTGGGTCCAGCTAATTTTCGATCGATTGCCCTCGCAAATGCCCCGCTTTGTCACAAAATTGAAGATCCCACCTACGCCATCTGCGTTGCCGGGATACCAATTTTGGATGGTCGAATACTTGACTTCGGCATCGTCCATGGCAATAATCTCAACGACGGCCGCGTGAAGTTGGTTTTCATCGCGCTGCGGGGCGGTGCATCCTTCTAAATACGAAACATAAGATCCATCTTCGACCACAATCAGTGTTCGCTCGAACTGCCCCGTACCCGATTCGTTGATGCGAAAGTAAGTGGAGAGTTCCACCGGACAACGAACTCCTTTGGGGATATAGCAAAACGAGCCATCCGAAAAAACGGCCGAGTTTAGAGCCGCATAAAAGTTGTCGGTGTAGGGGACGACGCGACCCAGATATTTTTTGATCAGCTCAGGGTGTTTCTGAACAGCTTCGCCGAAAGAGCAGAAAATAATGCCGTTTTTGTCCAATTCCGCATTAAACGTCGTCGTAACAGAAACCGAGTCCATAACCACGTCTACCACGATTCCAACCAATCTTTCCTGTTCCTGAACAGGGATTCCCAGACGTTTAAACGTGTTGAGCAATTCCGGGTCGACTTCGTTTAACGATTCGTATTCCGGCTTTTTCTTGGGAGCCGAATAGTAGGAAATAGCTTGAAAATCGATTTCCGGGATCCGTAAATGGGCCCAATCAGGAGTTTCTCCTAATTCCATAAGACTGACGAAGTGCCTATAGGCCTTCAATCTCCACTCTAAAAGCCATTCGGGTTCGTTTTTCTTGGCCGAAATAAAGCGTACGGTGTCTTCGCTGAGGCCAATTGCGGCTTTTTCAGATTCAATATCCGTTACGAATCCATACTTGTATTCGCTCGTGGCTACTTGATGAAGAAGTTCAGTGCTGTTATCACTCATACGAATACAGGGTCGAAGCTAGATTCTGGCTGCAATACGGCCATAAAACCGCATAAAAACGCTAATACCGAGTCAATAATTGCTTAATTAGATTCAGTCTAAATAAGGAAAAAGGACGATATAGTTTCCGAGGAATGCGAGAAATGACAGCTTCTTCACATCACAAGCTTATAAAAAGGCCTGAAGAGGGGAACCGACACCGCAAAAAATGGTGGATACTCGAAGGTGATAATCCCTTTTGGCCTCTAATCGCGCTAACTCCATGAGCTCTGCCCTCGAGATACCCGTACTTGAAATCAGTCAGGCGGCCCTGAACAAGTTGAAAGAAACCGTTCGAAAAGAAGGGGTTGACCTAGACAAAACCTTTTTGCGGGTGGCTGTCGTTCCAGGGGGCTGCTCTGGTTTATCGTACGATTTGGGATGGGACACCGCCCGAAACGAATCGGATTCCCATTTTCAAGTTGATGATCTGCAGGTCTTGGTTGATGCGCGTAGTGCCCTCTATCTGGAAGGGACTACGTTGAATTTTACGGAAGGACTGGAAGGAAAAGGATTTCACTTTGACAATCCTCAAGCTGTACGAAACTGTGCTTGCGGAGAAAGCTTTAGTCTATAACGCCGGCTAAATCTACCTATTTGCGGCCCCAAGTGACGAGGTCTCCTTCTTGGAGGCCCATAGAATCAACAACGCCCGCATTGACCTCCAAAACGTACTTCGCCGGACCTCTTGAAGGCACCGTTTCCGTTCGCATTGGCTGGATATATTTGGCCACACTCTGGACCGTGCCATCCTCTCGAATAAAAATCAAATCGAGGGCGATCCTGGTGTTAGCCATCCAGAATCCTTGTTGGCTTTCTGATGGAAAAACGAACAACATTCCCGATCCGTCCGGCAGTTTGTCGCGCTGCATTAACCCTCGTGTTCGACTCGAATCATCTTCGGCGACTTCGATGGTCAAATCCTGATAAATCTTACCACCGCGAGCTATCGTTAGCCAGCCGTCTGCCCGGAATGGGATATTGACGTGTACCTCTTCCGCAACGGGAACGGGCTTATCCGTTGGAGAACAGCCTCCTAACCCACTCCCCAATCCGAAACTGAGAAATGCGCTCAAAAGGATTGGACGGATACTTAAAAGCTTCGACGTTCCCATGTTATACGGTCTAATTCTGTAATACTAAACTTGTCAGTAAAGCCCGCTCGAACTTCAACCACATACTGAGCCGGCCCAGTAGACAAAATAAAATCTTCGGAAAAGGGTGTGGTTCGTTTTACGATATTTACAATTTCACCAAATTCATCCACAAAAATAATATCCAGCGAGAGACTGGTGTTTTTCATCCAAAAAGATCTCATAGAAGGCTTCTGGTCTATGAACATCATCCCTCCGCGATCGGGCAAGGACCGCCGATACATGAGTCCTTGTGCTTGGGCTTCAACCGATTCCGCGATTTCGATACCAATCCTGGTCACGATGCTGCTATCCGGGCGGATAAAGTCCAAAATGCCATCCGGACGAAATTCAATATCGGTTGCCACGGCTGGACCAGGTTGGTCTGATTTGGAACACCCTATCAGAGACATAACAGCCAACATCACTACGAAGCGTCCTTTGGGAGTAACTTTGCGGTCACTGAATTGCATACTGTTTTTCCAAGATCCGTAAGTCGAACGATCTGATTTCGTATTGGATGGATGAAGCCGCCTGCCTCGAGTTCGGCCAAAACGCTAATGTGTGATGAAAAAAGGTCAACGCCGTAACGGTCTTCCAGTTCTTTAAGACTAAGCCCATCCGCTGTTCGGAGTCTAAGCATAACGTGTTCATCTGCCAATACGTCCAGAGAGAGCTTTTCCTCTTCATCGGTAGGGATTACGTGTTGTGCGAGGAGGGCTTCATAACGGCGTAGATTTCGAATATTGGACCACCTTTTGGCTGGCAAACCCCGCCACCAAAACGAGTGGGCCGATGGACCGACGCCAATGTAATTGGCATGCGACCAATATTTGTGGTTATGAACGGCACGGTGGCCCTTCTTGGCGAAACTGGATATCTCGTAATGCTCATACCCTCGTTCTTTCAGATAATCCATGGTGAACGAGAATTGATTCATAGAATCGTCGTCGTCGGTCGGGATGACGAGACCTCGTTCCACCTGTTTGGCGAGGGGAGTAGATTCTTCGATGGTCAAGTTGTACGTCGAAATATGAGGTACTTCAAATGACTGGGCGATGTCTAGGTTGGCGGACCAATACTCTTTTGGTTGACCCGGAACACCGAAAATGAGGTCTATCGAGTACTTGTCAAAGCCGGCGGACCGTACATCATCCAAAACAGATTTCGCGCGACCGGCATCATGCACCCGATTCATAAACTTCAGATCGGCATCGAAAAAGGACTGAATTCCAATCGAAAGACGATCGATTCCGAGCCCCTGGAGACCCCTTAAATAGGAAGTGGTAGCGTCTTCCGGATTGATTTCAAACGTTGTCTCCAGTACGTGGGACGTATCGAAGTGTCGATTGGCTGCTTGAACAATCCGTTCAAGTTCATCGAGGCTTAGCTGAGATGGCGTTCCTCCTCCAAAATAGATAGTTTCGATCGGTTCCAGCCGGCCAAAAGCCTGTCCTTGAATTTCAATTTCCCTACAAAGGGCTTCAACAAAGCCGGTGTGAGACTTTTGCGTTGTTACGAAATAGAAATCACAGTAGGAGCACCGCTGCGAACAAAAAGGAACGTGAATGTAAAGTCCGGCCAAAAGAGGTGAAGGATATAGATCGATTAAAAGGAAACGGCCGTCATTTAAGCCGACTGAATCCGGACAAAGTCTCTGAAAAACTAAAAAATGATCCCAATGCGGAACGGAATCGCGGCTCCGACGCCTTTTTTACCAATGATAAGTGCGGGATTAATTTCATAAAACAAGACGGATTCGCTGAGGGCACGCACCCAACCGATTCCAAGATGAATGGTTGGTCCTTCCATTGCATTGGTGTCATCAGAAGTGTTGATGTACGCTCCCATGCCGCCAATCAAATAGGACGAGCGGTTTATCCCTGGCATGGTCACGATGAGTGCAACTTGTGGATCGAGTACATATTTAGCATCGTCGCGGCCGTTTAAAACGAAGCCGGAGACGCCTAGGTCAAATGCCATGGACAAATCGGCATTGATAGCTGAGGATACCCTCCCGCGAAACCCCATTCCAAACCCATCCTCGCTGCTGAGGAGCGTATTGAATCCAATTCCAAACCGCGCGTTGCCCAATTGTGCGGAAGCCGGAATCGAAAATAAAAAAACGAGACTCGCAATAAAGGTTAAACGGCGAAGAATGCCTGAAACGTGCATGGTTTCACTGATCAGAGGTGGAAATCGGTTGGTTGGACTCACCGTAAGTTGTACTTTTCAGCCCTCGTTACAGCGGAAGCTAAGATAGTAAAAAGTGAGTATCGCACGATGAAATTCTGTGTGTGTATTAAACAAGTACCAGATGTCCAGTCTACCGTCCAAACGGGTAGAATGGTCCTTAATGCGTACGACGCTTCGGCCGTGGAAGAGGCTTTGGTGATCAATTCGGATTCAACCGATGAAATTGATTTGATCCTTGTTGGGCCAGCATCAGCGACTGAAACCATCAGAAAAGCATTAGCCATGGGGGCCAATAACGCTTTTCACCTTGTCGTCGAAGAGTCAAGTCAGCTCGATTCGTTTGCAGTTGCCCATTTGTTGGCTGGCTTCTTGAAAGGCCGGACTTACGACGTAATTCTGACAGGCAAACAAGCTCAGGACTCGGACGCCGGATTGGTCGGGGGGATGTTGGCTGAATTATTAAAGCTCCCATTTGCTACCAACGCCGTTGGGATGACTGCGTTAGCTGGCGGACTACAGGTGAAGCGCCAAGGCGATACCGGTCAGGAAATTTTGATTCTCCCAATTCCTTGCCTCGTTACGTGTTCGAATGATATGAATAACCCCCGCATCCCGTCGCTGAAAGGTATTATGGGTGCCAAGCGGACCACTATTGCGACGGAAACCGGCACACCAGGCAACAATCGAACCCAGGTTTCCCGCGTATTTCCACCGGCGGCTAGAGTGCCGGGCATCAAACTAAGCGGCGAACCGGGCGAATTGGTGGCACAATTACTTTCCAAACTTCAGTCAGAAGCCGGCGTGCTGTAGCTGAACGTTATGGAGATTTCAAACCAGTTCCAATTCCGATTTTCGAGACCAAAATTTTTGTGTGATTCCTCAAGGCCATTATTATGAGTAGTATTCTCGTCGTGCTTTCTGTTCAAGACGGACGAATCAAACGAAGTTCGTTGGAAGGGTTATCTCGAGCTGTGTTCGTTTCAAAAAAGCTTCAATGGGACGTTTCAGTTGCAATTTTTCATGGGGATGCTCCATCCTTCGTTGAGGAAGCGGGCCAGTATGGGGCCAAGACGGCGTACTGCGTTTCAAATCCAATCTTCAACTCACACCTGAATACCCCTTGGATAACTGGCCTCAGCAAAGTGATCGAACTGGCAAAACCGCGTTTGGTCGTTGTCGCTTCAACAGAATCGACTAAAGATATTCTTGGAGCAGTAGCTATTCGAAGCCAAGCTGCTGTTCTATCGGATGTGGCAACCTTTGATGTGGCAACCTTTGATGTGGCAGGAGATATCGTTGTTTGCGAGAGACCCATTATGGCCGCCAAAATGATGGCAGCCACACAGAGTAAAGAGCCATTGGTCATCGTTTCGCTTCGATCAGGATCGTATGAAGCCGTAAAAACGACGGAGACGTCGGCTGAAATCAACATAGTGGCCGTTCCATTCGATTTTGATTCCGGGACCTTAACCGCCACACTGAAGGAAATAGTGAGATCTACGGGTGAAACCGTCGATTTAAGTGAAGCCAAAATCGTGGTAGCAGCTGGTAGAGGAGTCAAGGACGCTGCGGGAAAAGCCTTGATTGACGAACTGGCTTCCATAACCGGAGCGGCTGTAGGAGCATCTAGAGCAGTGGTTGAATCTGGATTGTTTCCAGCCACCGCCCAGATTGGCCAAACAGGAAAGGTGGTTTCTCCTGAGTTATATTTCGCTGTGGGCATTTCTGGAGCCATTCAGCACGTGGCCGGGATGTCCAATTCAAGGGTCATTGTTGCGATTAACAAAGATGCCGATGCTCCCATTTTTGATGTCGCAACCTATGGATTGGTCGGCGATTGCTTCAAAATCTTGCCGATTCTCAACGCTGAACTGAAAAAAATTCTTTCTTAATCCTGAACGGTTTAACTCGCATGGAAGAGAAATTTGACGCCATTATAGTGGGTGGTGGAATTGCCGGACTGAGCGCCGCAATGACGCTGGCCCGGGGCAACGCCAAGTTTCTCTTGATCGAACGAGGTGCGTTTTGTGGCGCAAAAAACGTATCGGGAGGCGTATTATGGGGGAATGATCTCGCCAAACTGGTGCCCGAATACTGGAAGGAGGAAGGCGGATTTGAGCGGTTTATAAACCACAGGCGCCTGACATTTATGGATGATCAATCGGCCTTTAGTGTCGATTTCAAGTCCAATCACTTCAATGAAGAACCGTATGCGGGTGTAACGGTGCTCCGCTCCATTTTCGATGAATGGTTGGCAGGAAAGGTTCAAGAAGCAATCGAACAAAGTGAACATCCTGAAGAATCATTCCTTGCAACGGATATTTTGGTCGAAGAAGTGTTGTTGGAAGGAGGCAAGGCTGTAGGTATTCGGGCGGGGGAGGAGCGCTTTTACGCAGATTGCGTGATATTGGCTGAAGGTGTCAACAACCTGTTAACCCGTCAAATTGGACTGGAAAAGGCCTATGTACCGGTTGACTATATGGCGATTGGTATCAAGGAGGTCTTAAAACTGGACGCTGCTAGATTAGAAGATCGCTTCCAGCTTCGCGGACGATCTGGGGTGACCAACGAGTTTGTCGGATATTGTTCGGACGGAGTCGAGGGCGGCGGATTCTTATACACTAACCGTGATTCCATCTCCATTGGATTGGTTTTGAGTCTAAAAAGCCTCAAAAACAGCGAAAAAACGCCGTACGATGTGCTGAATACGTTCAAATCGCACCCCGCAGTTGCTGACATGATCGAAGGCAGCGTAGCCGTTGAGTATTCGGCCCATGCCGTGTCCACCGGAGATATTAGGTCCCTGCCCTCAGAACTCTATTCGAACGGAGTACTGATTGCGGGTGAAGCGGCGCATCTGCTTCTCAATGCGGGGAAGGCCATTCAAGGGATGGATTTTGCCATGCGAAGTGGCATTTTGGCAGCCGAAACCGTTCTGGAAGCGACGAAAAAAAGTGACTTTAGTACGGGAATGCTCAAAAATTATCGAACAGCACTAGAAGCTAGTTATGTTATGAAAGACCTGCGATCCTTCCAGGGTGCTGTTCAGTTACTACATCAACCCGAAATGTTTGGCCCGATTCCTAATATGATCTGCGATTTCGGTAGGCAATTTTTCACCATTTCCGGCGAGCCCACACCCAAAGCCTCCAAAATGATGCATGCCGCGGTTAAAAGGCACGTATCGTACTGGGATTTGGTCAAGCTTGGATTAAAAGGGGCAAAATCACTGTGAGCCATTCAAGCAGCAAAGGCGGATTGTCCGTTTCCGAACGGCTGGGTTTAGTAAGTTTTCGCAACCAGAGCAGGTCGGATTCTAAGCCGCACATAGTGGTCGAGACTTCTATATGTAATTCGGTTTGTACCCATAAGTGTACGACAAGGGTATGTCCAGCCAAATGTTACACCCTCGACGATGCGGGGCTAGTGCACTTCCAATTTGAGGATTGCATCGAGTGCGGGACGTGTATGTACGCCTGTGACCAGGGGGCGGTATCCTGGAATTTCCCCCACCCGGAAGACGGAAAAGGGGTTAATTGGACGCTGGGCTAAAAAGCTTCCATTTGCCGGATTTCGAGCCAAAAGACGGCCACCCTGAACCTTTAGGGCCGAGCTAAGGTGCCTAATTTTAACCTGGTTCTCTGTCTTTATTCGGCGCTTTTGTCCAGATCTGGTTCGACCGACTCAACCTTTTTCGATTGGGTCTTGCCTTTTTCATAATTAGCGTCAGTAGCATCCGACGTTGCATTTTCAGCATCGTCCGGAGCCTCGGCTACTGCATCGTCTTCGACATCATCCGTGTCCGAATCCTTTTTAGATGAGCGTTTTTTCTTGGTCGCTTTTTTTCTGAAGGAAAGCTCGCCGGTGTCTTTTTTCTCGTCGTAGGTGATGACCAACGTGTCATTGTCCCCTAAGTCGTGACCGAGAATGGCTTCGGCCATTGGATCTTCGACGTATTTTTGAAGCGCTCTACGAAGGGGACGTGCACCAAATTTGACATCATACCCTTTATCAACCAAAAATCGCTTGGCCGTTTCATCAAGCTCAACGGTCAATCCGATATCGGCCGCACGACCAAATAATTCGGCTGCCATGAGGTCGATAATCTCAAAGATGTGATTCTTTTCGAGCGGGTGGAAAACGATAACGTCGTCGATGCGGTTTAAAAACTCGGGATTAAACACCCTTTTCAACGCGTCTTCGACGGTGGATTTCATCGCCTGGTAATTGAACTCGGTTTCCGAATGAGAAAAGCCAATGCCCTTACCCAAATTCTTGATATCACGGGCGCCAATGTTGGACGTCATGATGATAATCGTATTCCGAAAATCGACTTTGCGACCCAGACCATCCGTTAGGAGTCCATCATCCAATACTTGAAGCAGGATATTGAAAACATCCGGGTGGGCTTTCTCAATTTCATCCAAAAGCACCACGGAATACGGCTTGCGACGGACTTTTTCGGTAAGCTGGCCACCTTCCTCATACCCTACATAACCCGGAGGCGCGCCAACCAGGCGAGAAACCGAGAATTTCTCCATGTACTCACTCATATCGATACGAATGAGGGCATCCTGAGAATCAAATAGGTATTGAGTAAGCTTTTTGGCTAGTTCGGTCTTTCCAACGCCAGTCGGTCCGAGGAAAATAAATGACCCAATAGGTCGTTTGGGATCCTTAAGTCCGGCTCGGGTTCTCCGAATGGCTTTCGCCAATTTGCTAATGGCGTCGTTTTGTCCAATGACCTGACCTTGAAGCTCCACATCCATATGAAGGAGCTTTCTGGTTTCCGGTTCTGAAATCTTGTCCACCGGTACACCCGTCATCATGGCAACGACTTCGGCGATATCTTGATCGGTTACGTCGTAGACCTCGCTCTCAGCTTTCTCTTCCCAGGCCTTTTTGGCTGCTTCGAGGTCCTCTAAGAGCTTCTTTTCCTTGTCTCTGAGCCGCGCCGCCTCTTCAAACTTCTGGCTCTTTACTACCCGGTTTTTTTCCTCTCGAATAGCTTCAACGTCCGTTTCTAGTTTTACAATATCTTCTGGGACCTTGATGTTTTTTAGGTGTACGCGCGCACCTGCTTCATCCATGACGTCAATCGCTTTGTCTGGCAAAAAACGGTCAGAAATATATCTTTCCGACATTTTAACGGTGAGCTTGATCGAGTCTTGGGTGTAGCGAACATTATGGTGCTTTTCGTATTTGTCCTTTATGTTGTTGAGGATCTCAATCGTTTCCTCGGGAGTCGCTGGATCGACAATAATTTTCTGAAAGCGTCTATCGAGCGCGCCGTCTTTCTCGATGTGTTGCCGGTATTCGTCTAGGGTGGTGGCGCCAATGCATTGTATTTCACCACGAGCCAGTGCAGGCTTAAACATATTGGATGCGTCCAAGCTGCCGGAAGCTCCACCTGCCCCTACAATCGTGTGAAGTTCGTCAATAAAAAGAATCACGTCCGGACTCTTCTCGAGCTCGTTCATGACTGCTTTCATGCGCTCCTCAAACTGCCCACGGTATTTCGTTCCAGCGACCAGCGCTGCGAGATCTAAGGTTACGATTCGTTTGCCATAAAGCACTCTCGATACGCGGCGCTGAACAATACGAATAGCTAGTCCTTCCGCAATCGCGGTTTTGCCTACTCCAGGCTCTCCAATGAGCACTGGATTGTTCTTCTTGCGGCGCGACAATACCTGAGCGACGCGTTCGATTTCCCTTTCACGACCAACCACTGGATCCAATTTATCTTCTTCAGCCATACTGGTCAGGTCGCGACCGAAATTGTCAAGAACCGGCGTTTTGCTTTTTTCCACTTTGCCACCACGATCTTTAGAACCTGAAGATCTTCCCGGTCCCGAGGACTTTCCAGGGCCGTCTGATTCGGAGCTTGACGATGCCGGCGAAGTAGATGCCTTTCCACTGATTATTGTATCCAGTTCGGCTCGAACGGCATCGTAGGTTACGGCAAAGCCCTGTTGAAGGATTTGAGCGGCCAGATTTTCGTCGTCGCGAAGTAAGCTAAGCAACAAATGCTCCGTGCCAATCACGTCACTTTTGTACAGTTTGGCTTCGAGATAGGTGATTTTGAGAACTTTTTCAGCCTGCTTCGTGAGCGGAATATTGCCAACGGTCAGGGTGCCGCCCGTGCTCCGAACAGTGTCTTCGATGGATTTTTTAAGCTTGAATAAATCCGATCCCAAATTGCGAAGGATCTTAACGGCAATCCCTTCGCCTTCTCGGATAATACCCAATAGAAGGTGTTCGGTACCGATATAGTCGTGTCCGAGCCGAATAGCCTCTTCTCGGCTATACGATATTACGTCTCTGACGCGATTTGAGAAATTACCTTCCATACTAACCTATTGGAGCTATTTACGTCTATAATCGGACGTAATGAGGAACAATTTAAAGAAAATATACTCGGTCAATTTGAGTTGAGACCGTTTAAAAACCTTGACAGCCGTCCTTACGAAGAGAAGCTCGAGCCGCATCCACAAGTGGACGTCGCATTTGGATTTTCAAAGGTAAAGCCTCGGGCATTGAGACCATCTTTATAATCAACCACGGTGTCCATCAAATACAAACCGTGGCGCTTGTCCATGTAAACGACGATGCCGTCCACTTCGAACTCAATGTCGTGTTCGCGTTGACGATCAAACCCTAGAACATAGCTCATACCCGAACATCCGCCTCCTTTTACTCCCACCCGAAGGTGGTAGTCTTCTGGCATATTCTTAGACGTCATGATGTTCCGAATTTCCTGAACAGCCCTTTCAGTCAATTGAACCGGACTTTGCAAAGTTGTAGCACTCATGTAATGAGGGTTGTCAATTAATGAACAAAATTCTGCCAGTGTATGAGTGCAACGATGCGACAATTTGGCTGTTCCAAAGCCTACCGAAAGATACCGGAAAACAAAGAATGCTGGAGATTTTCAGCGAATGAGGGAGATGGGCTGCTTAAATCTTCGAATTTCCCGCCCTTTGTCATCAAAAATTCGAGCTACGGCGATATAGACGCCGGTTGGGCAAGGAAAGTCTTGGTCATTTTGTCCGCGCCACGAGGTCGTCCACCCATCAGCCAGAAACTGTCCGCGACTGAGGGACGCAGCAACGTATCCCTGCCGATCAAACACGTCCAAAGTAAGCGTTAGGCCCTCTGTTACGGGTGGAATGTGAATTAGGACCTCATGAGCCAGATCGATTCGGTTTGGATAGAAGGAGAGTGGTGCAACCTGCAGACCTTTGGATTCGGGTTTGGGTGATGGGCGGGCGTGAACTACGCCTGGGGTCGCGCCTTCGGCGCTCGTTGAAGAGGCCCATGGGCCAAACTGCGATGGAAGGAGGCCTAAACCGGCAGCCAAGGCTGGCCTGAATAGAGATCGTCCTTTAGTTGATTCCAGTCCTCTGTAATGGTCCTTTGCTGTGTATTCAAACCGGGTCACTTCTTCGCCAGTTGAGCGGATAATGCGATAGCGGCCTTCAGGGTTTGGCAGGCCGAGAGACTTTCGGGTTGGGATGAAGACGATATCATGTTCTGTAAAGAAAGCGGCGGATTCCGCGGCGGTTGATAACTCCGATTGGTGAGAGGGCCCCGCCCCGGCCGCCCCCGGCC
>JAQBZH010000062.1 GCA_027622005.1 Bacteroidota bacterium
TTTTTTTACCCAATCGGTAGAAGACCAACGTAAGCGCGATAGAGTCCATGTCGGTTCGATCCTAGCCGACACCGCTAGGCCCACCCTCAACCCCAATCTGAATCTAGATTTCTGTCGTAGCGCGGTAAACAATCTCCACAGTGCCCTCTAAATAGACCCTCTCCGGATCTTCGGCTTCTCCCTCCCACCCTACTTCCAAATCTCCGCCCGGCATACGGACCGTTACCGGACTCTTCGACAATTTGCCAACCATCGTACTTACGATGGCGCACGCAATGGACCCAGTTCCGCAGGCTAAGGTCTCGGCCTCAACTCCCTTTTCATACGTCCGAACCCGAAGTGTGCCGTCTGAAAGGACCTCCGCAAAATTGATATTGGCCCCCTTTGGCATCAATTTGGCATCGTAACGCAGCATAGGGCCTACTTTTGCAAGGTCTAATGACTGAACATCTTCTACATGAAGAACCAAATGTTCGGTCCCAGTCCACATAAAGTGGTAGGTCAAGGGATTGGCCGACAAAGAGGCGTCTAATTGAATATCTGCAGTGAATCGCTGTGGCTTGGGTACATACAATCGAACCCGAGTTGTTTTGCTATCAACCACCGCGGTATAGAGACCGGCATCCGAATCAAATAGGTACGTGTGGCTATTGCCATGGGCTCCTGATTCTATACTACGCGCCCCTTCGATCCCTGCGTCGTGTGCAAAGCGGGCCAGACATCTCGCTCCGTTGCCACACATCGTACCGAGCGATCCATCTGCATTGTAATAGGACATCCGGTATTTCGCACCTTCTGTTATCGGATTCCCTAGCCCTAACAAGCCATCCGCACCAACGCTTAGCCTCCGCTGACAGAGTTTTTTTGCCATTTCGGACAATTCCTGGTCAGAATAATTGTAGAATCGATTATCTACGACAATAAAATCATTTCCTGTGCCACTCATTTTTGTAAATTCAAGCACAAGTTTTCTGGACTGAATCGGCATACAGACAGGGGCTATTCGGTTTCTCAATTAAATTCTGTCATCAAAATACTCCGTCTTGAAGGAAAAACGTATCGAGATTGATAAGGCTGAACCGTTATTATTGTTTGGTTTTAATGATATCTACCTCAAACGCATCGAATTGGCTTTTCCGCAGGCATTAATAACAGCACGCGGTAATCAAGTTATTTTACAGGGATCGGATGTTGACTTATCGTCCATTTCCCGAATCTTAGAGGAGATGACCGCTCTCCTGAATCGAAACGGTAATTTGACCGAGAACGACGTCGACACTGTATTGACTCTGTTTGCGTCTGGTGATGGGGCGTCCATGTCCGTTTCAAGCCCTGGATCTCACCATACCGTGCTTTTCACCCCATCGGGCGGAACCGTCAAAGCCAAAACACCGAACCAAATCCTTCTGGTCGAAACGGCTCGAAAAAATGACATCGTGTTCGCAATTGGTCCGGCTGGAACAGGCAAAACGTACACGGCTGTGGCCCTGGCGGTCGCAGCGCTCAAGTCAAAGCAAGTAAAACGCATAGTGCTTTGCCGTCCGGCCGTAGAGGCCGGCGAACGACTTGGCTTCCTTCCTGGCGACTTAAAGGAAAAGGTTGACCCGTATTTGCGGCCGCTATATGACGCGTTGGAAGACATGGTTCCAAAAGAAAAGCTTAAAAGCTTTATGGAGACGAACATCATTGAAATTGTCCCGCTAGCTTACATGCGAGGACGTACGCTCAATGCGGCGTTCGTTATTTTGGATGAGGCTCAAAATGCGACGGCGCTTCAAATGAAGATGTTTTTAACGCGAATCGGGGCCAACAGTCGCGCCATCATTACGGGAGACTTAACACAAATTGACCTCCCTTATCGCGATATCAGCGGTTTAGCTCAGGCCCGAGAAATCCTGGATGGAATCGAAGGAATCGAATTCGTGTATTTCAATGATGGGGATGTACTTAGGCACCGCCTCGTAAAGGAAATTATCAATGCCTATTCTCATTTTTACGAGGAAGAAAAGGCGGCCAAAGCATCAAAATCAAACTAATTGGTCCTTCGAGGAAAGCAGCGGACGACGCCTAGACTGAATGCCAGTCTTAAACACGGCTTCTGCCTATCCTTCTTAAAGGAACGATTGAAATGGAATTGTCGATTAAGCGTGCCTTCCCAAATTTGTATGCAATTGCGGCCAACACAACCATTCCAGAAGTAAGCCTTTTGCATGGTTGGAGGTGTTCCCCTTCTACAATTTCAACGTAATCGACCACGCCTAGCGTTACGCTTGCCAATTCGTCTTTCATCGCCCGAATAATCTTATCGGAATCGGTTTCTCCATTTTTTTCGATGAGCGTTTTGGCAATCGCAACAGCCCGGGAGAGCGCGACCGCTTGTTTACGTTCTTCGGGAGATAAATAGCGATTTCGCGACGAAAGGGCCAGTCCGTCCCTCTCCCGGACGGTCGGAATTCCAATCAATTCTACCTGAAAGCTCATCTCAATCGACATGCGGCGTAGAATAAAGAACTGCTGGGCATCTTTTAATCCGAAATACGATTTGGTCGGCTGAATTATTGCAAATAGGCGCGCCACGACGGTCGTCACTCCTCTGAAATGACCCGGACGCGAGGCGCCGCATAAATGATCGCCGAGTTCATCGACCACAACCCACGTTTTATTGGCGCCCAGTGGGTACATCTCTCGAACGCTAGGAGCGAATACAACATCGGCCTTACCCTGTTGAACTAGAGCTTTTATATCCTCATCCAAAGTGCGAGGATACGCTTCCAGGTCTTCATTTGGGCCAAATTGCGTGGGATTGACAAAAATGGAGACGACAACCTTATCCGAACCTGAGGCTGCCTCATGGACCAAACTCAGGTGCCCCTGATGCAAAGCCCCCATGGTTGGAACGAGCCCAATGGTAAATCCTGAGCCCAGTTGGCGCATTGACCAAGCGGTCATTTCTTTTGAACTGGAAATGATTTCTAAACTCATGAGACTCCGATTTGGAAGAGAAATTTGTCGAAGATAGTGCTATTCCGACATGCGATTTCAGCAAAGCTCTACATCAAATGTTTTACGTACTGGTATATTGTGACAGATCAACCATTGAACCGTTCAGGAAGATATATCATGGCCGACTTTCGAATTGAAAAAGACTCTTTAGGCGAAGTCCGAGTACCTTTAGACGCTTGGTACGCCGCTCAAACTCAGCGAGCACACGACAACTTCCCCATATCTGGAATTCGGTTTCCAAGACGATTCATCGAGGCTATGGGGACGATCAAGTTGGCTGCCGCTCGGGCCAATTTTGGACTGGGTATTCTCGATAGCGACATAATGAAGGCTATCGTGCAGGCATCCGACCAGGTCCGTTCTGGTCAATATGATGACCAGTTTGTGCTAGACATTTTTCAGACGGGCTCCGGCACTTCGTCTAACATGAATGCAAATGAGGTGATTTCAAATCTGGCTACGGTCGCGAAAGGCGGAAAAAGGGGCGATAAACTGGTCCACCCTAACGATCACGTCAATATGTCGCAGTCGTCGAATGATGTGATTCCAACGGCCATGCACGTGTCGGCGGCGGTGGCGATCAAAATGGAATTGTTGCCTGCGCTAGAATCATTTCAAACATCGCTCAAGGCCAAGGCGGTTGAATTTGACGATGTTTTAAAGTCGGGCCGTACCCACTTGATGGATGCAACGCCGGTTCGATTGGGACAGGAATTTGAAGGGTATGCCGCCCAGATCGGAAGTTGTCTACGCCGGCTGAACTTGGCGCTCGAAGAACTTTCTCAACTCGCGTTAGGTGGTACGGCGACTGGCACCGGAATCAATTGCCCAGCGGGTTTTGCACCCTCTGCAATCCAGTTTATTAATGAATTGACCGGAATTCAATTTAGAGAAGCCGACAACCATTTCGAGGCTCAGGCCGCCAAGGATGCCTTTGTTCAGGCCTCGGGTACGTTAAATACTACGGCTGTGGCGCTAATGAAGATCGCGAATGACATTCGCCATATGTCTTCCGGACCAACCTCGGGCCTTGCTGAAATCCAACTTCCAGCTATTCAACCGGGCTCTTCCATCATGCCGGGTAAAGTCAACCCCGTAATGAGCGAGGCCATGATGATGGTTTGCGCCAAAGTGATGGGAAATCACGTGACCATCACGACGGGCGGTCAACACGGAAACTTTGAATTAAACGTCATGATGCCAGTCATGGCTCATGCGATGCTCGAGAGCATCACCATACTGAGCGGATCGGTAAATGCGTTTAGGGATTTCTGCCTGGTCGGTATTACCGCGGATCGCGAGCGGTGTCGGGAACTGTTGGAGCTGAATCCTGCCATTGCGACCGCGCTTAATCGTTCTATCGGATATGATATGGCTTCAAAAGTGGCAAAAGCTTCGGCCTCGCAAAAAAAATCCGTCCGTCAAGTCGTTCTGGAAATGAAGATCATGGATGAATCAACGCTTAATGAAGTCCTCGATGTTAGGCACATGACCGAGCCAGGTGTGCCAGGAGAATAATTGCGGGTTTTCGGGGGTGTCTAAGACGCGTGTGCACAAAAACGACACCCATCCACCACGAATGCTGGGAGTACTTCAAATAGGCGGGACCTCTTTTAATGAAAGGTATTTTTGCTGATTTGGTGGTTCTGGAATTGGCAGGAGTCCTAGCGGGCCCTAGCGCTGGGCAGTTTTTTGCAGAATTGGGAGCCCGGGTCATCAAAATCGAAAATCCGGCCACCGCCGGCGATGTGACTCGATCCTGGAGATTGCCGTCTGAAGCCAAGGATGGCCTCTCCGCGTACTTTTATGCGTGCAACTGGGGTAAAGAGTCTGTTGCCTTGGACTTAAAGACTCCGGATGGGCAAGCCGCGATGCACGCTTTGGTGGCCAAGTCGGACATCGTTATCAGTAATTTCCTGCCTAAAGTCGCAAAACGGTTAAAAGCAGATTACGCGTCTCTGCAAAAGCTCAACTCGGCCATCATTCTAGGGTCCGTTGTTGGTTACTCGTCGGACCCCGACCGCGCTGGATACGACGCGGTTATCCAAGCCGAAGCGGGATATTATCACCTCAATGGGGATCCCTCTTCTTCAAATTGGCAGCCAACGAAACTGCCGGTCGCATTGATGGATCTCATTACAGCCCATCAACTTAAACAAGCTCTCCTTCTCGCCCTAATCCAAAAGGGCATTTCAGGAAAGGGATCTCACGTGACGGTAAGCATTTTTGATTCTGCCGTCAGCGCCCTTTGTAATCAAGCAACCAACTATTTAGTAGCCGGGCATAAACCTGTTCCGTTGGGGTCTGAGCATCCAAACATCTCTCCATATGGATCGGTTTATACTAGTTCTGATGATCAGCCGCTTGTTCTCGCCGTTGGTTCGGATAGGCAATTTGAATCTTTGTGTTTAATCCTGGGAATTCCGGAATTAGCCCTGGACCTCAGATTTAAGTCCAACGCGGACCGGGTCCTCAACCGGGCAGCATTAAAAGCACTTTTGCAGAGCGCCATTTCAACTATTGACCGGGCCCGTTTTTTGACCCTTTGTTTAGAGCACAAGATCCCGACTGGTGCTGTCCATCAAATGGATGAGGTTATTAATGCAGCCCCAGAAGGAATAATGTTAAAGAATGATCTCGGTCAAATGACTGGAGTTCGCGAATTTGTAGCGGGGACGGAATTGAGTCAATTAGACACTTGGAATACCAAAAACATGGCCACTCCACCTCCCTATGCTTCTTCGACGCTAAACGTATTGTCCGATTTTCTAGGATACTCCGATTCAAAAATCGAATCCCTTATTCGTTCGAAGGCTGTGGAATGCCGGTCATCCCCGCCAACTCCGAAGCAATAAAAAGATCGTCCGAATTGAGCGACGCCCGAACCCATCCAATTTCTTCTGCTGAAACCGGATCTCCGTTGTTTTCGAACTCCTGTCGGACAAAAGTCAAAACGGCTGATAGTTGCTGATCATTCAAGAATCCGTGCGGCGTCATCACATTGTTGTACGACTCCCCATTTACCACGATAGGGCCTTGCATACCTTTGAGAGCCAATCGGATCAGACGACCTTTGTCTCCGGAAATCCACTCAGAAGCATGTAGGCTGGGGAAGGTCCCGGGAATTCCATTACCTTCCGCCTGGTGGCAAACTGCGCAATACGATTTGAAGATTTGCTTCCCTTCCACTAATACCGGATCCTCGCTACACCCCATCAAAACCAGCAGTAAAAGGGAATAGACCAGACATCTTCGATCGCTTTTCTGATTCGTGTTCATGATGAAATTTTTTTTAAAGGAAAACACTGCTTAATCCAGATCGAATTTGACTGGTCGTCAGGTCGACGACTATCTAGTCAAGATCGGGTCCTGATTGGAAATCGTTCCGCCGGTAATCACATTAAATAAAGCCCCACGCATCCGCGTTTCGCGAACCGCTTCCATGGCTTCCTGAGACACCCGTCGCGCAAACAGATCGCAGGGACGGTGGTCCTTTTCCGCCCTCCTGAGCAAAACTTGACCTATTTGGAGTTCGTCACCCATTTTCAGATCCGATAAATTGAGACCTCGACAAATAATATTGTCTCCGATTACAACAGGATCAATTCCGAGAGCTTCAGCTACCTCGGCGGCAAACATGGTCACTTCGCGTCCTGAAACCCTTTCGCCTTTCCAAAAATCTTTCCGGGAGTGATCTCCCGTGCACCCTTTTCCGGCCTCAACCACTACCATATCACGCTTTGCGTGAATGCCAGGACCTGGTTTTTCTACCAGCCCCTCAACGACAGACTCTTCCGAGAAATGGAGGGTTAACAACTTTTCAATCAACTCCTGTTTTGTCATCTAATATTTCGGCCCCTCAAGAAAGGAGCCACTATCGATATGTTTACCAATCTGGTACAGTTTGTTCAAATTGATTTGCAACTCCCTCGGGTCTGATCCCGACTCTTGCGCTCTTAATACCTGCTTGCGAACGCTAGCAATTTGCTCGTCCAATCGATGTCGCTTTAAGAACTTCATAGAACTTGCAGCCGATTTTAGGGCATCCTCATCCAATTTTGGAACATTGATCAACCTTTTACCCCAGTTGTCGGACGGCTCTTCGGTCGTCGTCATAACTTCAGAAGCTAAGAGTCTGATCGGCTCCGGCGTGTTCGGACTTAAAAAATTGGCGCGATTAAACCTTTTTTCTGAATATTGACGGACCAGTTCATCAGCCAATTGCCGCGAAGGCCCCAAAGTAAAGTCCGTTAAAGCCATTCGGGACATGATCCAATTGATCATCCGGGGGCCGTCTTCCAACATCAACCGCAATAATTTCTTTTCAGCTGGGGTGGGCTGAAGGACCACGTGTGGTTCGTCCAAGGCCGGCCCCAAATTGCGAACCGTCCGTTCTCGTTCTGAATTCGCTACGGCAGGCCGTTTATACGTGCTCTTCCCGCCTTTGATATAACCTTCCACAATGGGGCGCAATTCATTGTCTGGAATGTCCAGACTGAGGGCTGCCGACCGTAAATACGCCTCTCTATTCAGCGGGTCAGCAATCCGGGCAACGGACTGCAAAATGGTGCGCTGCACGGAAGCAACTCCTTCAGGAGCGTTCATACTCCCGGCTATTCGAGCATTCGTAAGCACAAACTGGATAAAATTCTGCCGATGCTCCTTTAAATAGGTCTCAAAAGCAGCTGCGCCGTTCTTTTGAACGTAGGAATCGGGGTCTTCGCCGTCCGGAAGTCGAACAGCATAGGGTATCAATCCTTCCTCCAAAATCAAGTCGATACCACGAAGGGCAGCTCGTAAACCGGCGGAATCTGCATCATAGAGAAGTATGATTACCTTGGCATATCGACCGATGGCGTTGATTTGATCCTTCGTCAGCGCCGTACCCGAGGAAGCTACGACGTGCTGCACACCCGCTTGGTGTAACGATACGACGTCGGTATATCCTTCAACCAGGATGGCTTCTTCTTTTCCTCTGATGGCATTTTTCGAGTGATAAAGGCCGTATAGAATTCGCCCTTTGCTGTAGACCTTTGTTTCGGGTGAATTGATATACTTCGGCTGATCGTCTTCTCGTAGGATTCGACCACCAAACCCGACAACTTTCCCAACATGGGAAAAAATGGGGAAAATCAATCGGTGTCGATATCGATCATAGAAACCCGATTCGTCCTTCCTTTCGATGACCAAGCCCGCCTTTTCTAAAAACTCCTCCTCTATGTGATTGGCTCGGGCTTCGTTTACCAAAACATCCCATTCGTCAGGCGCGTATCCGATGCCGAATTTCTTGATGGATTCCTTCGTAAATCCACGTTTTTGAAGGTAATCTCTTGCCGTTTGGGCCCCGGGATCCTTAGTCAGCCGGTCATGAAAAAATCGAGCTGCAAAGCGAAGAGAGTGATAGATCGATTCACTCTCAGACGCCCCGTCGGCTGGCGCTTCTTCTTCCGGAAGGACGACTCCGACGCGATCGGACAAAACGCGCACGGCTTCTGGGAAGCTGAGGGACTCCATGCGAGAAACGAAACTGAAGACGTCACCCCCTTCTCCGCATCCAAAACACTTGAAAATTCCAAGCCGCGGATTGACGTTAAAAGAAGGAGTTTTTTCCGAATGAAAAGGACACAATCCAACAAAGTTGGAACTGCGTTTCTTCAGCTGAACATACTCCCCCACCACGTCGACTATATCCACGAGACTGCGGACTTCTTCTACGGAGGATTCTGGAATGATGCTCATGGATCGGTAGTTGTTAGATAGAAAAAGTACGCAATCCTATGGATCAGAGCGAATCTAGCCTTGAAGCGTTTTCGGTGTAAATTGAAACTAGGGCACGAAATTGCCGTAGCTATTAATCCTGTTATACATCACCAAACCGCGGCTAATTAAGCACAATGTCATCAATGGAAAGTATGTCTTTGGTCGGAAAAATTGTGCGTGTTGAATTGGAAGGTGGCTTTTGGGGCTTTATTGACGACTCCGGCAATCGATTCGTACCGATTGATCCATTCGAGCGGTCGTTTTTAAAGGATGGCCTTAGGATTTCAGCCGACCTTGAATTGGTGACTGTTTTTAGCACGACCATGTGGGGTAAGCACGCTCGCTTTTTAAACATGCAATCTTTGTAAGAAGCTCTCAAACTCCTAAGATCAAACCAACATGTTATTATCTGCAATTGCAACGGTAGGCGCATTTTTTCTGATTGGCTTAGGAGCTAGATCCGAGCGAAAGGGCCCTCTTTTTATGCTCGGCGGATTTGCGGCCTTCGGGGTGGCTATTAATTGGCACATTTTAAATTACTCCTCGATCCTTCCAGCGGCGGCCGCCGTTTCAGCAGAGTTAGGCATAGGCTTTTGGTTGTTGGCCGGTATGCTTTCGGCACAGAAAAAGCCAGCAAAAACCTATTTTTTCATAGGCGCCGTTTCCATGGCAGCTGCGGTGTTTTTGTTTATGGGAGTTAAGTTTTCGACTGATTCGGACTCGAGCGAGATGAAGACTTTTTTGGTTGAATTGGGCCCTGATGACACTATTGAAGAGATTTTACCCATAATATCCCAATTTCAAGCCACGACCGAGAGAGCGTTTCCCACGATCGTATTGAGCGAAAATGAAGACCTGTCGCAAGTGTATCTCGTAACCGTATCGGCGCTACGTTCTTCCGAATTCGTTGATGAACTGAGATTGGACGTCGAAAACGTGGATCATGTCGAATTCAATTTTGAGGTGACCTTGAATGATCCGGTCTCATCTACAAATCAAGCCTCGTTCAGCGATACCATTCTCGAAAACGATCCAATGGCTTCCGAGCAATGGGCTCTTCACGCCATCAACGGACACGCGGCTCATGCCATTTTAAAAGATATCACTCCCGTTAGAAAAGCTCGGGTGGCCATTCTGGATACGGGTGTAGATGCGTCCCACGAAGATGTAACCCTCACGTTCTCCGTTAGCCCTGCAGTTTCTGACCTTCATGGCCATGGTAGCCACTGCGCGGGCATTGCGGGCGCATTTACCAACAACAGAATTGGAATCGCCTCGTTAAACTGGGAAGGTCGATTTATCGATATTTTGGGTTACCAAGCCCTCAATGATCAGGGAACGGGCAGTATCGAAATGATTTCCCAGGCGATTATTGACGCCACGAAGGATAAGGCGGATGTGATTTCCATGAGCTTGGGCGCCAAAGCTGAAACACCCAAAGTCATCAAAGATGCCATCGCGTACGCCAGAAAAAATCGGGTGATAGTCATCGCATCTGCTGGAAACTCTAACGAAGATGCCATTGATCACATGCCATCCAACGTCGAAGGGGTGATTGTCGTCTCCGCTGTGGATGAAAATCTGCGAAAAGCTAAGTTTTCCAATACCAATATGTCTTTAAAACGGCCCATTACGGCGCCTGGCGTCAATATCCTTTCACTAAAGACGGGCGGTGGGTATGTGACGATGAGTGGCACTTCGATGTCTACACCGGTGGTTTCTGGCTTAGTTGGGATCATGAGAGCCCTCAATCCAGACATCTCCGAGGATGAAGTGTACTCCCTGCTTGAAGGTAATGGGAAAACGGTAAAAGACTCCGATCGGATCGGTAAGCTGATTGACTCAAACGCGACCATCAAGGCCGTTTTGCAAGGCTCGTGAGTACCCTGATAGAGTACGCCATTCGACCAGCTACGCTCTCGCATGCTGATTCGGTTGCCCGCATTTATACCGATGCCATCCTCGCGCGCGATTCTACGATGCTGTTGGAACCCGTTTCCGCACTCGAAATCGAAACTAAACTGAATCAATTATCGGACAGAGAGACCATCTTGGTCGCCGTCGACTTGAAAGAAACGGTTTTAGGGTGGGGAACGGTCAAATTTTACAGTGACCGGCCGGGATATCGCCTCACCTGCGAAACATCGATATTCGTTGATGGGTCGTATCGAGGACAGGGAGTAGGAACGGACTTACAGATCGCCTTGCTGGATTTCGCCCGAAAAACGGGGTTTCATCACGTCTTAGTTCGTATTTGGGCCCAGAACCACTCGAGTATCTCCCTCCACAGCAAGCTAGGATTCACGCTAGTGGGTATCCAAAAAGAAATCGGCCACGTCGATTCCAAATGGATCGACGTGGCCGTTATGCAATGTCTACTTTAATGCGTCCTAAGAAAGAAAAAGGGCCTCGGTAGGACCGTCGCAGAAAATGTAATCGATATTATACATCAGTTGGACTAGGTTGCCTTGTTCCGAAACGGCGAAATGCGACCTTCCGCCCAGTTCGCCTGTCCTGGGGTCCCAGTTGACGCTCTGGAAAGCATCCAAAAGATCTTCTACCTGGTCGCGACGAGGTCCCTCGACCCAAATGACGTCAATCCCACAAATTTCTTCCTGCTCTATAACTGGATCCTCCAACCGCACAGCAAAAACCGTCGTCGGGTAATTTCGCTGCAAGGTTTCAGCGATTCTTTCGACCGCTTCTTCTGCCGTAATGCAAATGACTTCCATGGCACCTTATCCTTTCATGACTTTAAAACTGCCGCACCCTCCGAGGCGCAGTTCGTACACTTATTAATACGATATAATCCCAGTAATTCGCGGTAGCTATTTGAGGATCCGTACCAATAAATGGCAGTAAACTACATTTTTAAATTGAGCCCCATCGTTCATCACATGTCAGAAAAGAAAACGAGATATCAGGAAGTCTTCGGGCACATCGACGCTTTACTCAGCGAACCTTGTGATTGGATCGCTGCCATGTCCACAGTGGTGTGCGAACTGCATCATGCATTTGAATATTACAATTGGACGGGTTTTTATCGAACCGTCTCACCCGAATTGCTGCAAATTGGGCCGTATCAAGGCGGACATGGTTGCATTGACATTCCCTTTTCCAGAGGTGTTTGTGGGGCTGCGGCAACGTCCAAATCCACCCAGGTAGTTCCGGATGTGGATGCTTTTCCGGGACATATTGCTTGCTCAGGCAGTACGAGATCGGAAATTGTCGTTCCAATTATTTCGAATAGTGGAACCGTAATGGCCGTTTTAGACGTTGATTCAGATGACTACGCGTCTTTCGATGCGACCGACCAGCTTTATTTAGAAATGCTTTGTGCGCGACTTGGGCGCGGATTTGCCAAGGACGGGTGGCACTATGTTAGGACCTGAGACCAGAGAGCTTTAGTTCACATCCAGACCAAACGAAAAGCGCATCATCAGATCAGGAACCCCGATGACGTGAACGCCAACGTCCAGGCGATCAAAAAGGGTGTAAGATCGACCAATGGAGACCGAAGTGGGAATCATGCCGCCGAGGAGCGATTCCAAGTCCTGTTCAAATGTGCTATCCAGACCGATAACGACTGGCTTCCCCCACTGCAGGCTACTTGAAAATCGATAATGGGGGTCTTTGTAGCTCGTCCATCCCTGAAATATTTCGAAGAGTACCCCGTCGATGTCCAACGTGATCAGGCGCAGGGGAATGTTCCAAGAACCGGTACCTAAATGGCGCTCCTTTCGCGCGATATCTACCCCGACTTTGAGTCCCCAACTCGGCTTTTTGCCAAACTTGTAGCGCTGAATCACGCCTTTTTCCAATCCGTATTCACCTTCAACGGCCATCGACCCCCAATATCTTGAGGCATTGAGGACGACACTATGATTCCCAAGGGGAAAATCAGCCCCCACAGTCAAGGAAGTCGGCATATGAATAAACATCCACTGCCCGATGGCATCGTGAGTTCGTCGTGATAAGTTTGGCTTTACTAAATCGAGTTTTTCTATGTCCAGTAGATCTTGAGATTCGTCCAACTCATTCTTGATAATGCCCTCTAGATCCACAAATACGGGTAGAAATGCCTCGGCTGAGGTGTAAGCTTCCCTGAAGTCGGTGAACTCGAAAGTAGAAAAAAACTCCTACTTTCGAAAAATGAAGAAATCCCTATTCAGTGAGACTAAGATTGTCTCCACCTTGAACCGCAACGAAAGCGGTGAAAAAGTCAAAGATCTGTGCCGAGAGCTCGGAATCAGTGAAGCAACGTTTTATA
>JAQBZH010000012.1 GCA_027622005.1 Bacteroidota bacterium
CGCTACTTTCTGCTCGAATAGCACTTCCGGCGTTACCCCTTCTGGCAGACGGGCTCCTGGAGGAATAATGTGCCCTGGAATCAGGTCGACGTTGCACATCTGCGCAATTTCACCCGAAAGATGTAAGGAGGCCAGGGGCAGCCCTCGCCTCGCAAGCTCGGCTTCGGGCTGTACATAGGCCATCGAATTACTCGGGCGCTCGGGGTGTTCATCAAACACCGTAATCCCATTCCGAATGCACGTTAGTAGGTCGTAGCGCCAGTAGTGGGAGGGAGTGGCATACCGAACATCGCCCGTTGCGACTAGTGGAATGTTTGTTTCTGTCGAGAGACGAACCAGCCGGCTGAGCCGCCGGTCATCCCCCTTGCGACGCTGGTGGGTGGCCTCAATAAACAGCCGATCTCCAAAGATATCGCGTAGCGTACCCACCCAGCGCTTGGCTTCCTCTACGTGCGCGGTGTCGAGGAGCGAATAGAGCATACCCTCATCGGTACCCGTAAGGCAGAATAGGTTATCACTATGTGCTGCAAGGGATTCGAGGCTGGTGGCGGGGTTGTCTCTATCGTCTTGAGCGGCTCCCTCCATGTGGGCAAGCGTCAGGATTTGGCACAAGTTGGCATATCCCTTTCGGTTCTGAGCAAGCAAAACAAGAGAGTGACGGGACCGCGTTGGGTTTTCTGCCTCGTCATAGATAGGTACCTCGGCGCCAAACACGTGCCGCAGGCCATGCTCTTTACAGGCCTGTTGAAAGCGCACCACGCCGTAGACTCCGTGACGGTCGGTTATGGCCATGGAGGCCATACCGAGACGCGCCGCCTCGGCGACGAGCGCTTCGGGCGGTGACCCTCCGGCTCGAAAAGAGAACCAGCTTCGTGCGTGTAGGTGGGCAAACATGGAAGAGAGGGTTAAGGCGAGGAAAAGAAGAAATAGTGATTTATATAAATAATAAATACATATATAAATAGAGCACTAAAAAGAAGGTATATAAATATCATAAAAAACGAGTGTATATGTGTTTTAATAACATCATAAAAATGATCTATAAATTATCAAAAGTCCAGACAATAGATTCGTAAATAGTCATCGTAATAAACGCGTAAAAAAGTATAAATATCTGTACATATTCAATCATGTATTCCTGCTAGTGACCATTGACCTGTTTTCATGTCTCTGGCCACCTCAAACGTGCCCTGATTGGTGCGCAGGGTTACATAGCGGCGGTGCCGCTCATTTCCCCACCACGTTCCGCGTACATCCCACTGCTCGATTACCTCTTTGACGACGTAGCTCCGCTTACCTCGAATGAGCATTGTGGGGCGGTCTCCTTCGAACCGCACCTCGGTGTCCCGGTGGCTTCGTTTTATTATTCCCATGTGGTATATCCCGATTGATCTTCGTGAAAATGTGCTCCTGGCCGGGCCACGCCGCGCTTTAGCGCCCTGGGAAAGCGGCGGTGAACCTTACTGACTGCTGCCGTGAGTTTGCGTAGCCTTTCGCCAAAAAGACTGGTTTGGATCATCTCTCCGGTGAGTAGCCCCGCCAATTCGAGGTCAATGCGCTCGATCCCAACCCGGCCTCGCTTCTGACGTA
Organism: Bacteroidota bacterium; assembly: GCA_027622005.1. Taxonomy (GTDB): domain Bacteria; phylum Bacteroidota; class Rhodothermia; order Rhodothermales; family UBA10348; genus UBA10348. The sequence goes on from JAQBZH010000012.1 coordinate 1,591, forward strand.
AGACCGCGAACATGCCGGTGGCCAAGCGCTCCGCAAACCGGGTGATGGCATCGAGCCGGGCCGTAGGATGCGTCAATAAGCGGGCACTTCGAACCGGTGGACACCCCTCAAGATGTAAAACTATACGAATTTGCCCAACAATATTGGACTTCAAATCGGCGTGAGCCTTCTCGGCAAGTCGATGTACAATGGGCATAGCCTCACTCGGATGATAACAGGGTACGTACAGTGTGAATCGTTTTCGGATGAAGGGGGCGGGCCTAAAAAGCGATACCACCGATGCATCCGTTGGATGGAGAATATTAAACAGAACCTCGCCCTCCTTGGCATAGGCTAAGGTGAGGTGGCGTTTGTTCAGATTGCGAGCCAACCCCACGGACGTACATCCCAGCAGTTCTAACCCCTCAATGCAGGAATCGCTAAACCCAGCCCGGGTGAGTAACGCGGTGGGGAAAGCGTCCATAAAGGTGTTAACATCCCCTTCCCCAACGGTGAGCATACCGCCTTGATGGGCCTGAAGAGAGGCCATCCACGCCGTAGATCGGTAGGTAGCAAACCCAGCAGACGCACCCAAGTAGAGGGTAAGTGCCCGTATTTCATCCGGAGTAGCCGTAAACCACAATCGTGGTGGATCGCTCTCCATAAAAGGGGTGATCCTGTTCATGCGCTCCAGCACATACTCCCAAGCGCTGAATTCAGCTACGGAGTCCCGCACATACACCATAGCACCAGGACACAGCGCAGTGGCCCGTGCGGCCGTCATACCTGTTTCAAGCCCCAAAGCCTCTGCAGCCGCATTCAGGGCTACAATATGCTCATCTTCCTGCACCATTAGCGGCCGAACGGCGTCGTGACGCCGAATCAGGGAGATGGCCCAAGCAGGAAAGTGTTTGATGGTCAGGCAACCGATCATAGAGCACACAGGCGCGAATGCATGGGCCACCATCATTCTGCGCTATCACATTCTGAAGTAGACCCATATTAAAGGGTCTACATGTTAATATGTGCAATATATGTGTGTCAAGCGAAATCGATAGTTAATTTCGCTGATCTAGTAAACTTCTCAACTTTCCTAGATTGGCGGGTTATCTGCGTTCGGTGTGGGGGTCTAGTACAGGACTCAAGTCTAGCATGGAACAAAACGCCCTGTCAAATTTATCAATGTAATTACAATGTACCTACCTGAACTCGACGTGAACCTAAAAACAAAGATCATCCAGATTGGAAACTCGCAAGGAATCCGGTTAGCCAAACCCATTTTGGAGCAGGCTGGAATTACGGATGATGTCGAACTGCGGGTCAAGGGCGGTCAGATCATCATCCAAGCGGCGAACCGTCAACGACTGGGATGGGAAATCTTGTTCAAAGCGATGGCCCAAAGAGGGGATAATGCGATGCTAGATCCTGATACGAAGACGGATTGGGATGAGACCGAGTGGAGTTGGGAATGAGTGAATTGGGAATGAGTGAATTAGGAATGACAGGCGAAATACGCCGATTCGATATCTATTTGGTTGATCTCAACCCAACCCAGGGCAGCGAAATCAGGAAAAAGAGACCCTGTTTGGTCATTTCTCCAGACGAAATGAACCGGCACATCCGCACCGTGATTATTGCGCCTATGACAAGCAAAGGCCGCAACTACCCGACGCGCATAAACTGTACCTTTCAAAAAGTGAAGGGACAAGTGGTGCTGGACCAAATCCGTACCGTGGACAAATCAAGGCTAACCCAAAAACTAGGGACCATCAGTAAGAAGGTACAGGACCTCACCTTGCATACGCTTGCTGAGATGTTTGCTCGGTGAGAAACAGCCACGCTTATTGGGACTAGGCTTAAGGGACTAGCTTACCGATGCCGCACTGGCCATCGTTACTCAAGCACCACCTCACGCCGGCACCGTCACCACAAACGTGGCCCCGCCACTTTCATTCGACTCAGCTCGCATCGTCCCATTATGCGCCTTGACCACAATATCGTACGACATAGAAAGGCCAAGTCCCGTCCCTGCACCTGTGGGTTTTGTAGTGAAAAACGGTTTGAATACCTCGTCTAGGTTTTCCGCTTTAATCCCTGAACCGTTATCTATAACCCGTATTTCGACCTGGTTGCCAACCCGGCTGGTTTGGACCTCAACTAGCGGAGCGAACAGCCGTAAAAGCAATGTTTTTTGGCTGTTTGCCGTTTTCGTGTAACTAAATCGTTCAATATGCCGTGTAGGGAGCATAATCATTGCTCACCTTTAACAGTTGATTGAACCCATGTTCAAAAATCTGCTCCAAACATCACTTCGAAATCTGTCGAGTAAAAAAGGCTTTTCTTTTTTGAATGTTGGTGGTTTGGCCATAGGACTTTCCTGTTTCATTTTGATTGGACTTTTTGTTCAAAATGAACTCAGCTACGATCGATACAATGAAAAGGCTGACCAAATCCACAAAATGGGTTTACACCTCTTTTTAGATGGGACTGAATCGAATTTTGCTGTTGTAGCTGCTCCTGTTGCAAAAGGATTAGTAGACGAATTTCCCGAGGTTGAAGCGTCCACTCGTTTCAGTAAAAACGGCGTTCCAGTACTTCGGTATGAGAATAAAGCGTTTAGTGAAGAGGAGTTTTATTGGGCGGATTCTACTGTATTTGATGTTTTCACCATGCCTTTTGTGGTGGGCGATCGCAAAACTGCTTTGACCAGTCCTTATACGATTGTCTTTACAGAGTCGATGGCCGAAAAATATTTTGGCAAGGAAGACCCCATTGGAAAGGTCGTAACTATGGATGGTAGGCAAGATTACACGGTTACGGCAGTTATAGAAGATGCACCCGAAGCGTCTCATGCTCACTACGACTTTTTGGGCTCTAGCTCCTCTAGAGAAATGAGTAATAATACTTCGTGGGCTACAAATAACAACTTTGGGACCTACTTCGTGCTCAATCCGAGCGTTTCGGCTGCTGAGTTTCAGGAAAAGCTTAAAGCCTTGGTGGTAAGCCATGTTTATCCGGAGATTGCAGAGCTATTCAATGCTCCCGTTGAGGCCATTATGTCCAGTGGCACCGAGTTTGAGTACCTCGTCATGCCGCTCACGGATATTCACTTGAGATCACGGCTCCGTGGAGAGCATGAAACGAACGGCAATATCCTCTATGTTTGGCTGTTTGGAGGAATCGCCATAGCCATATTATTAATTGCCTGTGTTAACTACGTCAATCTTTCTACTGCAATTTCGTCCCGAAAAGCAAAGGAAGTGGGCGTGCGCAAGGCTTTGGGGTCTAGCAGAGGACAACTCATTGCTCAGTTCATGTCCGATAGCATTGTCCTAAGCGTGCTTTCAGTAATGCTCGCACTCGTACTGGTCCAGGTGTTCTTGCCGGTAATGAACTCATTCACAAATAAAAACCTCGATTTGTCGTATTTCGACAATTGGTTGGTGATTCCGGGATTGCTTGGATTGGCCATTGTCGTTGGTTTTGTAGCTGGAATTTACCCAGCCTTTTTAATGTCGTCGTTTAATCCAGCAGCTGTTTTAAAAGGAGGAGGCCCCAAAGGCAAGTCTAAGTCCTTATTGCGCAACGGATTAATCGTTTTTCAATATTCAGTTTCTGCCGTTTTGGTGCTCGCTTCCCTCGTCGTATACGGTCAACTTAAATTCATCCAGAACACGAATCTGGGCTTTTCAGGCGATCAAGTCATCGTCGTAAAAAAGACGGACGATATTCCAAATGGGCTGCAATCGCTCAAGCAAAATTTGCTTCGTAATGCTGCCGTTGTATCGGTGGGAAATAGTTCAAGTCTGTTTGGAGAACTCAACAACGATAATATGTTTAGGGCCGAAGGCCAGCCTGAAACCGAGAATAAACTGATCTGGACAAACAATACGGACGAAGGATTCGCTGAGACCTATAAACTTGAAATGGTTGATGGGTCCTATTTTACTTCAGATACGCCCCTAGATCGATCGTCAATCGTTTTAAATGAGACCGCCGTTGCGCTTTTGGGTCTTGAAAATCCGGTAGGACAGAAGTTGCATTCCATGTTCGCCGAGGGCACGATGACAGTGCTCGGCGTTGTGAAAGACTTTCACATAGAATCATTGCAAAACGAGATAAAACCATTTGGGTTTGTTTCCATGGGGGAGGGCGATGCAGGGCGTAATCTCTCCGTTAGGGTTTCTTCCGCTGATATGATGGGGGTTATTGGCAGCATCGAAGAAGAGTGGTATAAAGTATCCAATGGCCAGGCCTTTGAGTACGAGTTTTTCGATTCGGTATTTCAAGAACGGTACATGGCGGAGCAGGATATGGGCCGCATTTTGATCGTGTTTTCCATCTTGGCCGTTTTAATTGCCTGTCTTGGACTTTTTGGCCTGGCTGCTTTCGTAACCACGCAGCGAACCAAAGAAATAGGCATTCGAAAATCGTTGGGCGCTTCTGCTTCAGGAATCGTGCTGTTACTGTTCAAGGACTTTGGTAAATGGATCATCATAGCCAATGTGATTGCTTGGCCCTTAGCCTATATCGTAATGAACAAGTGGCTGCAGAATTTCGTGTTTAGAACCGAAATCAACTTGTTCCAATTTCCAGTTGCTTTGATAGGAGGGCTTGTTGTCGCGTTTCTCACGATCAGCTACACCACGATCAAGGCTGCACAGGCGAATCCCGTCTATGCTTTAAAATCCGAATAGGGCACATTTGCTCGGGTACGGTTCTGCATCCTACCCGTCGGTAAAATCAAAAAAGGCAGATCCACGAAAGTGAATCTGCCTTTTTGGCTCCCCGGGTAGGATTTATTCGGGCTTCGCCCTCATCAGTCGGCGCTCCCTTTGGGATCGCCTCGTGTGAACCTCCCTCGCTTTGCTCGGGTACGGTTCTGCATCCTACTCGCCCGGAAATCAAAAAAGGCAGATCCACGAAAGTGAATCTGCCTTTTTGCTCCCCGGGTAGGATTTGAACCTACGACCCTGCGGTTAACAGCCGCATGCTCTACCGCTGAGCTACCGAGGAATGTTATCTAGATTTAATTCTAGAGCGGCCCGAAAGATACCGTGATGCACGAGCCGGGGCAAGTCCTTTTGCTAAGTTTTCAATTTCTTTGCAAAGGGTGCTGCAAAGTGACCCTCAGGGTCCTATTTACGGCTTTACCAGTGTCTCCAAACCTTGATTACCCACCTAAATAGAGTAATTCTATATGAAACGGATCTTTACGTATCTACTAATATTCCTAGCTTTCGTTTTGACCGGATGTGAGGGCGCCAAAGCTCCACTCGGAGCAGCTGGTGAGGTTGCGCTCGATAACCGTTTGATAGGGACGTGGATCGGCGGTAATGAGGATGGGGAAGAAGCTTCGCTATTATCCATTTCACCACTAGGCGAAACGGAATACGCCTTGGTTTACAAAGAGGCCAATGAAAATGAGTCGGAAGAGATGCATTTAAGGGCATTTGCCTCCTCTGTGAACGGGGTGCTTTTTGCTAATATTACCTGTATCGACTGCGATGAAGAGGAAAACGAGGCAAAAGACGAAGAAGAGTGGTATTTCTTTACCTACAGCTTGGAATCTGACGACGAAGTCCTAGTTGCAAGGGCGTTGGTAAATGAGGTGTACAAAGAGGGACTCATCGACCTCACAGATTCGGCTCAGATTAGGGAATACGTGGCGGCCCATATGTCGGACCAATCGTTTTTTGAAGAAGAGGCTGGTCGTTTTAAGCGGCTAAATAAATAAAAAGAGGGGGGCGCCAATGGCGCCCCCCTCTTTTCAATTACAGGCAAACTCAGCCGTTCTACAGCAGAATTAAATAGGTCAGTTTTGCCACCCCGACCACGTTGTTCATAAGCAGTTCGGCTCGTGGGTCAAATAACGTTTCGTGATCGTCGGCTACGTGATAAGAAGTATTAAACACCAAGAACAAATCCGATCCTGGGTTATGAATCCAGTCCACTCGAATGTTGGCGTTTACGTTACGCGAAAAGTTATCATATTGAATTAAGGCTTTGGCAAACAATTTTCGGCTAACACTTGCCAAAATGTCTAAGGAAGCCGTCGTTGCGCTGAAGTTGCCGTTGGCTATTGGTAAATCAATTGAGCTTCGATTCAGGCCGCCTCCCAAAGTCAAGTATTTCGATTGACGATAGCCAGCCATCGCACTCATGGTGGTTCGGTTACCGTGATAAAACTGGCCCGTTTCGATGCCAACGGTTCCTGAAAACTTCCGACTTGGGTCCGATGTGAAGCGTGCCGCTATGCGGTTATAGGTATAGTCGCCGGCAGGAATAGAGGCGTTGGATCTAATATTGAACGCGGTTTCTAGCCGATCAAACGAGCGAGATCCGGAGAAGCGAATATTATCGCGTTCCCGGGTTGAAAAAGAAACGCTTGGGTCAAAGTCCCAGGATTGAAGTTCGCCGTCTTGTCCATTGGTATGAATTCCCATCGCATGAACAGTCATCTGACGAAAAGGGCCTTTTTCGAAAATGGGGCTATATGTAACCGTCGCAATCGACTGCCTGATATCACGTCGTTGAACAAAACCCAATCTTGGTCTAAAATTTTCACCAACGCTTGTGTACGAAAGGCTTGCACCATAGAGTGCGTTGCGAAAATTGACGCTCGCACTGGCTGCTTGATCTTCATTATCAGGATTCGAGTCGGAGACCGTAGTGAACCATACATCTGCACTACTAGCTGATCCAAATCGCTGTGAAACGTCAAGACCAAAGGCCCGGTTATAACTGCCTGCACGGTCATAATTGGTGAAAATGAATCCTGCAGAGCCTCGGTTCAAAAAGTTGGTTTGAAGTCTAGCGACCGAGTTGTTGGCCGATTTATCACCAAAAATCTGACCCATTTTGTCGGTAAAAGACCCCTCATCGGGAGCTGTTTCAATATTCAAAAGACCGACATTGAAGCGTCCGATTTGACCAGTCAACCTAGAACCAGCCAGAATGGCTTCCGTGAGTCCAATCTGTCGAGAGAAAAAGGTTTGGGTTCTACGTGAATCACCATGTTCAAATATGCCGGCTCTCTCTAGAAAAAACTCACGCTTTTCAGGGAAAAACAAGCTAAAACGGGTAAGATTGAGCTGGGTATTATCGTCTTCGACCTGTGCAAAGTCAGTGTTAACCGTAAGATCTAGGGTCAAATTAGACGTGATGCCGTATTTCAAATCGAATCCAGCATCGTAATTCGTGTCTGATTCGGTTTTCTCAAATTTCAGGTCCCTGCGAACATTTTGAGCACCGGAAATGACATACGGTTTGATTTCAATGTTTTTACCACGACGAATGTTTTTCAATCCGGTCAATCTTCCATATCTGGAGACCGAACGAATGTCATCGCTATAGCCAGTTCCATACGTTAAAGGGATGAGAGGCCAGTTCTGGATTTCATTTTTACGGTTGACGGTACGTCTCATCCATAATCCAAATGTTAAATCGTCCCCTTCAGGGAATCGAAGCTGCCTGAAAGGAATCCGAACCTCCATGGACCATCCCTTATCATTGATGACCGTTTCACTCACAAAAACGGCATCCCAGCTGTAAGAGTCTAAGGTCATGCGCTCGTCTGCAATCAAAGCATCGTCTTGGGTACCTAGGGCGTTCATTTCAAAAAGAAATGCGTTCCTACCATCGAGAAATGTGTCAATACCGATGTATGCGTGGTCATCACGGTCGTTACGGCCACCGCGCTCCATATTCTTTGCCCGAATCAATTCAGGCTCTTTATCCGAGAATTGGAAAGCGAAATAAAGGTAATCTTCGTCGTAGGCAATTTTGACCCAAGATTCTTCAGTTGGATCTGCCCCTTCGACGGGCCATCTCTGAACAAAATCGGTCATCGGTTGAATTTGCTTCCAGATGGCATCATCAAGCAATCCGTCGGCACGGGGCTTTTCGGTTGCGTAAGTGGCTTCAATGGACGGTACCGGAGCGTTTTGAGCGACGGCAAATGCAGGTAGCAAGCCCAAAAGAGCTACTGCTACTAGTATCCTTAGCTTCATACTATTGGTTTTGGGTTAGATAGTCGGAGAATGCAGGACTTTTCCGAGAGTTATTCAATATAGTTACAGTGAAAGCGGCGTAAAAATGAACCCGAAAGTTGAACCGTCTAGGCAGAGTTCGTAACATTTAATTCTGTCTTTCTAATACAGAATGCGTTTGTGGCGGAAATGGTAGACGCGCTGCGTTCAGGGCGCAGTGGGCGTAAGCCCGTGGGGGTTCGACTCCCTTCAGACGCACAAAGGCCCGGCGAGATTTCCTCGCCGGGCCTTTTCACAATCAAAATGTATTTCCAACCATCTAAAAATCGCGTTGAGCTAATTTTTCAACGCTTGGTTTTTTCCCTAAGGATGAAGCTCTTTGGACGGGAGGCTTGGAATGACGAGGCTTCTTGCCAAGCAATCGGGGCACGGTCTTTAAAACATCAATCAACTCGTTCGTTTGCATTGGTTTCGAAAGGAAGCCCTGCATTCCTGCAGCGTGACACCTTTCTCTATCGTCTTTCATGACGGCCGCCGTTAAGGCAACGATAAATGGACGATTTTCCGGACTCCATTCCTCAATGATTGCCCTCCTATTGCCCCTATTATGCCCCCAAAAGGGGTACACAGTAACAGGAATCTTGAATAGAAATGTGTTTTCGAACCCTGCCGCATAGCCCAACATTTTCAAAAAGGCCCTTCGATGGCTGCTGCGCACCGAAATCAGTCCAATGTGATGGGTATCGACATTCTAGCGAACCGCTAACTGTTATTGAAATTAATGTTCGCGTGTTACCGCCGAACAAAAGTGTCCACAATTTGCTGGTCATATCGCTCGGCCGTACGAGCATGCCACGATTGTTCGATTGCCCAAATAGGAGGGACGTGGGTAGTTTCCCAGGTGTTCAGCGATCTTCTAAGTTCTGAGAGCTTTTCCGGATAAAGAGAAGAGAGGTCTTCCGATTCGGATACATCTCTTTCGACATCGAAGAGCCAGTGTTCCTGACTTGGCGTTCGAACAAGCTTCCAACGACCCGCTCTAACCGCAGCACCCCATTGCATTTTCCAAAAAAGGGTATCGTGTGGAGCATCAGAGATGTCACCTCTTAAATACGGAAGGAGATCTACTCCATCGAAGGTCCGATCAGTAGGTAATTTCCCTCCTGCTGCTTTTAAAAAAGTGGGCAGAATGTCTAACGTGGAAACAGGGTCGTTAAAAGTCAATCCTGCCGGAATAACTCCTTCCCATGACATCACGAAAGGGACCCGATTTCCACCTTCGAGTGCTGTGCCTTTCGCTCCTCTAAGCGGCGCATTTAGCGATCCATTTGAAGGCATGGCGCCGCCATTGTCATTTGCAAACACAATTATGGTGTTCTTTCGCAGGCCATATTGTTCGAGGGCGGCAATCACCTTTCCTACATTTTCGTCAAGTGATCGGGTCATCGCCGCATTTTGCGCTCGAATTTCGGTTTCGAAACGCGGAAGTTCTTCATCGAGGAACTCTTCTTTAGCCTGCATTGGGGCATGAGGTGCCGTAAAGGATACAAAAAGGAAGAAGGGCTCATTTCGATGCCGAGCAATAAAGTCGACCGCTCGGATTCCAAATTCATCTGTCAAATAGGTCAGAGAATCAGGTGAAACAGGAGACGTTCCGTTTTCAATTCCACCAGCCAGCCCTTCCCAAAAGGGCCCGCTTCCGGCACGCAAGCCAAAAAACTCGTCGAATCCGCGATTCATGGGGTGAAAATGATCGGCCATCCCCAGATGCCATTTTCCAACCAATCCAGTTACGTAGTTCTGTTCTTTGAGAAGGTCGGCTATGGTTCGTTCTGAAAGGGGAAGCCCTCGGATGGAGCCGGGAATAGTCGCATCTCGTGCTCCTGGCAAATTCAGTTCATGGCCAAATCGTTGTTGATACCGCCCCGTCAACATTCCTGCGCGGGACGGCGAACAGACGGATGCAGTCACATATCCACTGGTAAAACGCACGCCTGCCTGAGCCAATCGATCTAAATGGGGTGTCCGAATATCATGGCTACCCTGAAAGCCAAAATCGGCATACCCAGCATCGTCCGAGAAGAGGATAATTAAATTAGGAGGTTGTTCTTCGAGGTCTTGATGTCGCGGGTTTTCACCAGGCCAAAGAAATAGGGGCCAAAGAATCCAAAATGCGACTTTCAATGGAGGCATACCTAAGATTTAAACGGTGTAACTTTAGTGCAACCTAACAGACAACAAACGAAGCCTATGAGCGAATCTTTTGAGGTTAATGGAAAATATCCACTTGCACAAAAACAAGTCGAATTTTATCAAAAAAACGGATTTGTAAAATTAAAAGAGGTGCTTTCGGCAGCTGAAGTGGCCTTTTATAACGATGCCATCACAAAAGCGGTTCAGGACCTCAATAAAGAAACCAGGCCGTTTGAAGAGCGAGATACGTATGCAAAAGCGTTCCTCCAGATAACCAACATCTGGCAGAAATACGAACACGTTAAGGATCTCATTTTCAGCCCTCGATTAGCGCGGATTGCAGCTGAACTTATGGAAATACCGTCGGTGAGATTGTATCACGATCAGGCGCTTTTTAAAGAAGCTGGAGGTGGATTCACCCCATGGCATGCTGATCAGTATTATTGGCCCTTGGAAACCGACCGATCCATTACGGCTTGGATTCCGCTTCAGGAGACTTCCCTTAAAATGGGAGCGCTTGAATTCAGCGCTGGCAGTCAAAACCTATTGGCCGGGAGGGATTTTGCTATTGGAGATGATAGCGAAAAAGTAGTGAACGAAGCGTTAAAGGTAGCTGGCTACCATTCCGTTGTTGAGCCATTTGATCTAGGCGAAGTTAGTTTTCATGCCGGGTGGACGTTTCACCGAGCCTCGCCTAATCAAACAACAGAAACGCGTAAGGTCATGTGCATCATCTACATGGATGCCAACATGAAGTTGAAAAAACCGGTCAACGGACATCAACAATTAGATTGGGAAGGTTGGTGTCCGGGAGTTCAGATTGGTGAGGTTATTAATTCCCCGATAAATCCGATTTTGTTCGACGAAACAGTATAGTTCTTTGGTTAAGCCACGCCTTATAAAGTGTAAAACGCACAGGCACTTTTTCGAGGGTGCCGTGTACTTCGAGGGAAAGACCACCTCCATTTTAATTTCTTGAGTTATGAGACCGTTTTGCTACATCTTGCTGTTCCTGATCGTTTCTGTGGCACATGCTCAGAACTCAAGTAGCCGTTCCATTGGTGGGCTAGATGCTACTGGGGATCAATTCGTTTTCTTTAATTTGACTTCAGGAGAAATCGTTGCGGGCGATGCCGCAGCATTTGGTGGTTGGGATATCGCTTTTCAGGGCACCAATATTCAGGTGAATGGCGCGGCACAGTACTTAAACGTTGCCTACGATTCTCTGTATCAAGCACCGGACTCTGGTTATTTGACCGCCGAATCGGGACCAGTTTCTCTCCCGACCTCGAGCGAAGAACGTTGGTTTAATTATGACTTCAATACCCATTTTATTTCTCCCGTTGTAAACCGAATCGTGTTAATTAAGACGAAATCAGGGCATTTCGCCAAGCTACAGATTCTGAACTATTATACATCGAATTTCGGTGTAGAAGGTCCGGTTGAGGCCCCTAGGTATTATAGTTTTCGCTACATGCTCCAAGCCGATGGATCCGGTACATTTAACAAGTGATGTCAGCTCGTTGTTAAAAACTTCCGACCACGGGTTGCGTGTCCGCCGTTTTCCAAGCGAGCTCAAATCGACTTTTCACCTCTTTTGCCTGATCGGTCTGTTTAAGCAAAACGAGCGATTGGTAGAGCCCGAAAAGACTCCAGCCATTTTCCGGGTATTGCTCTAAATCGGCTAGGAAAATTTCTCGGGCAGCTTCGTAATTTTGACTGTCAAAAAGCATTCTTCCTAAGAGTTGCCTGCTTGGAACACTCCAGGGCGGGGGCTCATCATAAATCAGTTGGCTTTCAAGGTCGACCGCTTCCTCTAGAAGTTCGATGGCATGTTGAACATTCCCGGAAGCGAATGAAATTTCCGCTTCCAATGCCTGCACCCCAAGCCCAAGGATCGTATTCGCCGGATTCCACCAGATGTAGTAATTGGGGAGGTCGGGAGACTGAAAGCTCGTTTTTAAAGCACTCAATTCTTGAGAAGCTTCCGCCATTCGATTTTATCTGGTAGCGGGTCTCGACCCTTTAGTCCTCGTATTCTCAGTGCCACGGCCACTGACCAACCCATTATTTATTAGCTGTGAGTGTCTCGATTTCGGAAGCGTCGCCATTCATTTCCCAATTTATCAGAGATACAGGAATCATTCCGACCCCGTTAAAATCATCCATAAACTGATATAAAGTAAAGGTGTCTTCGCGCTGGCGTGCATATTCAGCTATCAGTGCTTCAATTTCAACTTTTCCAATCACGTAGCTTTCGGCATATGCCGGCTGCCTGAGATAAAAATGTTGTTCGTGCTGAATGGTATTACCGTCCCAAGGCAAGTAACCTCTGGGTGTCCACTTGCTCGCGAATTTAGCGGCCTCTTCGAGGGTCATGACACCTCCCTGTTGATAAAGCCCACCGAGGGCGCGTGCTGCTCGCTGAGCTAATAAGATCCAAACCAATTCGCGGGCTTGAGGCTTATCATCCATGATGCCGGCGTGCATCATCATTTCTTCCATTCCGGTAGCCATTCCTTCGGCGCGACCAGCGAATATGTTATACCAAAGCGGACGATGTCGAATAGGACTTGAATGGGGTTCTTCTCGCATACGAGCCAAATCAAACCAATGGTTACCATGGCTCCGCATGGGGAGCGCGTGTCGGTACGTGACTTCGTCAAAAAAGCCCCGAATGCCATCATTAGGTCTAAATTGACCCATCCGTTCGCGAAGAGCTAGATCCATATATGGTTTCATCGGCATGATTTGCTCTTCTTCCATGAACGCCATGTACTGATCCACTGCTAGATTGAGCTCCCGATCATACGTTTCGGCATCCGTCATTTTTTCTAATTCTTGAAGTGCTCGGTTCCGGTTTTCCTCTAATCGGAGGGATGCATGCGCTCTAGCTAATTCGCGTTTAACGATTAAAACCTCTTCTTCCCAGGTCAAATTGACGTAATGAATATTTTTCAGGGCCCAAGTCATGTTTTCTTTCCCAACGCCAGAAAGTCCGGTTTTGGATGGGGCTTGTTCTTCCAACCAAACAGCTAATGAATCGGACGATGCTTTAGCTGTACGGGACAATTCAGCGAGCACCGGATGAGTCGAGGACACTTGTTCGGCGAAGCTTTCCAGATCATTGGATTGATCCTTTATACTTTCTATGCCTTTGACCCATAAATCGCGGGCATTCCCAGTAAGGTTTACTCGCGCTTGACGATTCAATTCTGGGATGATGGCGAGTCCGGCTTCTATTTCGGAAACGTCTTCAGCGCTTAAAGGATACGTGTAGTACGAAGCTTCTATCGAGCCCTCTATCATCGGTCCTTCCCGCATCGGCACGTCCGTGTCGCTGGGATAGAAGTATACATAATATGCCGGGTCCCGCTGCCACGGCATCAGGACTCGGTGATCGAAATCGAGGCCGTTCATTTCAGCCCGAATCAAATGCCAGTCAACTTGCGCTGTTACAGGCCAATCCGATATGGGGAATTCTGCCAAAGCCTTTTTCCACAGCATCAGATCTTGGAACTGAGTTTTCATCGATTCGACCGAAAAATCAGGAACGTTATTTACTCGGGGAGGCGCCCGAAAAACACGCCAAGCGTCGAAAAAAGCTGCCAAGTCTTGATAATTCGATCGATTTGCCGGTATGGAAGTCGTCGAATTAGTGCTGCAGGATACAAGGAAAAGTGACAACAACATGATTGTTGTCAAACGAGATAGGCGGGAGGGTGATTGCATGGAATTAGACCATCTACGTAGGTTTGGTTCTATTCAGATTCTCTGCTTTGACTATTCAATCGGGGCCGACTGCTCCCGATCTCCGTGTAAGGTATAGGAGCTTAACTTGTAAGCCAACTCCATGGCTCTTCTTGCGCGAGATTCAGGACTTTTGACACCTGTTACATACATCGCAATGGATCGCTGCATGCCAGGAGTCATGGCATAAAAACGTTTTGAGGCGGCGCTATCCATTTGGAGTGCTTGGGTAAGCTCCTCTGGAAGATCGGGGTTCGTTGGGTCAGGATCGGATTTAAGGATAACAATGACCACGTCGCCCGGTTTGGCCAGAACTCTGCGCAATACAGGAAGCCCCATCACCAGATGATAACCTCCTTCGGAATTACTGTGAATGGCCCGATTTTCATCAATTCCATTTATCGTTGCGATGACGCGGCGCGTTCCGCTAGAAATCAATGCTTCCGCCACCTCGTTCGGGATCGGTAAGTAATGATACTTCATTCCTGAGTCCTGTCTGAGGAAGGGCGCAGGAAACTCAAAGCTTTGATCGATATCCATAGTTAATCGGAAAAAGCTGTGTCTAATAGGTCGGCAAGCCGGACTCCCGCTTGTTTGATTCTCTTTTCGAGAATGCCAATATGCTGGTCGTAATAGGCCTGACCGACATCTGTTCCAGCTAAATTGTACGCTGATGCCGTTACTATTGAGAAAGACTCCTCCGTCCAAACCGCAGGATTAGTCGAAGCCCAAGCCGTCCGGTCGTCATCCGAGATCTGAAAATAAAGAATTGATGCATAGTCCAACCACGGCCTTCCGGTGTGTTCTAGTAGTCCATAATCCCACATGCCGTGCATGTTGGATGGCTTCCCAAAAAGGGTGATCTTTGTATCATTTCCACCTCGGTCATCTGCGTAGCCGGCGTGCATCGGTTGATGAATGTCACCCACAAAATGGGATACAAATTTTAAGTCTTCGGCATGTTCGACTTTTGTTCGAGAAGAATTTCGAAGTCCTTGGAGCGATTCTTCGATCCCTTCCACAACGCAAAAAGCTTCTCCGCAATCTCTTTCGGCGTCAAAAGAAGTGGCGCCTCGAGGTAAATTGACATAGTGGGATGTAGACCAACGGTCAAATCGTTCTTCTTTCCCGCGAACATCGTCAGCCCACAAACAGCTCTCCATAAAACGAGGGTATGCATCGTTTTCAGTTAATAGAGTCGAAATGGCCGATCGAGTGGTTGACTTCATTTCCCACCAGGCGATCATGCAAACCATCTTGTGCCCATCCCGACCCCATCGAACAGGCAGGTTGTTTTCGGGTGATGAGGAATGTAACCGTTGAATTGGAGAATCCGGCTGGATAACCACGGTTGGATGCTGGGAACCAAGCGAAGATGTTAAAACGAAAAAGAAGGCGAGAAGCATGGAGATGGAATGGATTAATGATCCGCCAATCTAACCGCAGAAGTTAATTGCGACAAGAGGATCACAAACCATCTTTTGGACTTGTCGTACCTTGTGAGATCTTGATAAATTAGTCGGGGTGGTCACCCAACAGTGGATTTCTCTATCATTTTATTGTCTCTGGCCGCATTCGTCATTGCGTTTTCTTATTCCTCAGTTGGTCTTGGGGGAGGGTCTTCCTATACCGCGCTATTAACCATTTTCGGCTTGAGTTACGTTTTAATTCCGTCTTTCTCGCTTGCCCTAAATACCATTGTCACTTGCGGAGCTACGTTTCAGTTTTGGAGAAGAAAGCACTTAAAATGGTCCATCCTGGCCCCTTTTGTTCTGACATCCATTCCCGCAGCCTATTTGGGCGGAAGGCTTGAATTGAGCGAAGAGGTCTTTCAAGCATTGCTCTTGATCAGTCTCATTACAGTGGCGGCTCGAATTTACCTGTGGACTGACCCGGTATTTAAATTGCCTCAAACCCGACGATTTCAGCTGGGAGTGTCGCTTTTACTGGGCTTTATTTTGGGATTTGTGGCCGGCACCGTTGGAATTGGCGGCGGCATTTACCTCGTGCCGATCGTTATTCTGACAGGTATTGGAAGCGAAAAGCAAGCCGCCGCAACCGGTGCTGCATTTATCCTGATCAATTCAATTGTGGGTTTGGTTGCGCGCGCCGGCCTAGTTGACATTCCGCTAAATCAACTGATTCCCCTCGGGGTTGCCGTTTTGGTCGGAGGTATGTTGGGCTCGCATTACGGATCCGGACCATGGAAGCCCCAAACACTTCAAAAAGTGCTCGGAATCCTAATCTTAGTGGCCATTATCCTCTTGGCGCGCAGGCTGCTTTTTAACTAGAGGTCATCTCTTGGGTTTTACCGAGGGTGCCGCGATCGCGTAACAACCTCCGTTCCACATTACCGAGACCGCCAGGACCCTTTGGAATTACCCCAAATGACCGTCAAGTGATTGAAAGGTGCGATTCTCAACATCAAAACCCAGAAAGATGCCACCCGCCTCAGATTTCGCCTTTTTTCAATCGGCTAACAGCGTAATCGACTGCGCGCGCGGTCAGCGCAAGGTAAGTAATCGAAGGATTTTGGACTGCAGTGGAGGTCATACAAGCCCCATCAGTTACAAACAAATTGGGTACTTCGTGAGCCTGATTAAAACCGTTTAAAACAGACGTTTTCGGGTCCCGTCCCATTCTTGCCGTACCCATTTCATGGATAGCCAGCCCTTGGGGATTATTCTTGATGTCGTCCGTAACCGATACGTCCCTGAAGCCGGCCGCTGACATCATTTCTTCGGCGCAAGAGACACAGTCTTTGCGCATCGCTTTTTCGTTATCTCCCCAATCGGCGCTCACGATCAGTTGGGGGATTCCCCATCGGTCGACAGCATCGGTCGAAAGGCGGCAATGATTCTCAAATCGAGGTAAGGTCTCGCCGTAGCCCCACAATTGCATTTCCCAAGGGCCGGGATCACGCATGCGCTCTTTTAGGTCGACCCCGATTCCAGAAGAAGAAGCTCCGCGATCTGGGCCACTCCGCCAAGATGAGCCCTGGTAGGCGAAACCCCGTACATAATCGCTTCGCCTAGACCTATCATCCAGATTTCTAAAACGCGGAATGTAGATCCCGTTTGGGCGAGAACCCATATAGAATCGATCATCAAAGGAATCCGAAAAACCTTGTGCCGTGATTCCCATGTGGTGGTCCCCGAGGTAATGCCCTAAAACTCCGCTTCCATTGGCTATGCCGTTTGGAAATGATTCGCTTTTAGAGTTCAACATAATCTGGGTTGTACCCAAGGTCGAGGCGCACATAAACACCACTTTGGCAAAATAAGCCGTCATTTCGCTTGTAACAGCGTCGATAACCTGAACACCTTCTGCACGAAGGGTTTCCGGATTATATATGATGCTGTGTACGATCGAATTGGGCTGTATAGTCAGGTTTCCGGTGGCGGCCGCGGCAGGTAAAGCGACGGAAACGGATGAAAAATAGGACCGGGTAGAACAGCCCCGTTCGCACTCGCCACAATAATGACAGGGTTGCCTTCCATTGAGCTCGCTGGTAAGGACGGCGCATCGTCCAATGGTCATTTTTCGATCTGAAAAAGAGGACTCTATGGCCGCTTTGGCATGTTTTTCAACCGCCGTCATTTCCATGGGGGGCAAGAACTTTCCATCGGGAAGCTGGGCTAAACCTTCAGCTTGACCTGAGACTCCAACAAACGACTCGACGTAGTCATACCACGGTTCGATGTCTGCATATCGGATGGGCCAATCAACACCGTGACCGTCTTTAAGGTTGGATTCAAAATCCATCGGGCTCCAGCGATACGTTTGTCGGGCCCACATCAAAGAACGGCCTCCAACCTGATTGGCTCGAATCCAGTCATACGGTTTTTCCTGGATATAAGGTTGTTCGTTGTCCTTTACGAAAAGATGCTTCGTAGCCTGGTCAAACAAATAAACTTTTCCCTGAATGGCGTATTCGCGTTCGAGCTCTTCAGCAGGAATCCGCCCTCTATTGGGAAGTTCGTACGGCTTTTTATGCTCCGTTACAAAACTGGTCCCGTGTTCAAAATGCACGCCACGCTCTAATACGAGCGTTTTAAGTCCCTTTTCGCATAATTCTTTTGCCGCTAGGCCGCCCGTCATCCCGGACCCGACTACGATGGCATCAAATTCTATACGTTTGTGAAAGTGCATCTTTTTAGAATTAATTAGCCCAAGTTCGATCAATCTCTGAACGATCGATATCCATTTGGGCCTTCCCGAATGGCCGAAGTCTTAGTTCCACATTCATGCCGATCTCTGAGGTATAATAACCTGAAACAATTAACTCTTTTAATAGGCGAAAAAACCAAACTGAAGATTGAGTCGATGGTTGAAGCCCGTCATATGCCTTCGCGTCCTCTTGGGTTAACACTGATTCGAGGGAAGCGGTATCCATGTTATCCGCATCGTTCGCTATTCTGAACGCATCCAAATGAGACTGGAAGGAGATTGCTTCTTCGGTCGCGTAATAATTGGCCAACATGTTATCGATAAATCGATCGACTCCTACGGCTAAAGCCCCGGGCGTATCTGTTTCGGGGATTATAATTTCAGCGATCCGCCCCAATAGTTGATACTGAGTACTTGACAGGATTTGAGGCGTAAACTGTTCTGCAGCAGGCGTAAAACAACCTGCAAGAAGGCCTGACATCGTGGAAGCGGATATCGTTCCGCCAACGAGTATTCCAATCCTTGAAAGGGCATCGCGTCGATTCATTGAGAACGTAGCTTGTTACGTCCGAAAATCGGACCTAACTGGTTGTCTTCAAGGCTAGTCGGCTCTAAGTGCGTTTTATTGTTTTTTGCGTCTCAAAAACTTGAACGCTCCAAATCCAACTAGTCCTGCTATCAAAAGGAGGGGTATCCAACCCAAAAACTGGAGTAGAAAAAGTAAAATACCAACAGATGCGGCTCCTTGGACCCAGCCTATGTACTGACCTTTGGTTCGTGCATTTTCAAGTTGCTCTTGCGTATAAACCGCCGTTTCGTATTTGCTTGGCATACAATTAATCTTATTGTGTTGAACAAGTCAAAATTACGAGAGCAATCGACAAAGTGTTACCAACGAGCCGCATCCGCTAGGTATTTCTATTTCCAAACGCTTAGGACAGCACCCATGGCAATCAGGGCAGTCAAGTTATACAGCGAGTTGATGAGCCACAAAACGATGTTTTGACCTGAAAAAGCCACTTGTTGCCAGCCAATGGTTACAACAAATCCTAACCAAATCCAAAATCCGCCTTGCACTCCGGCCATGGCGCCGGTAAGGCCATTCTTAAAAAAAAATGCGTCTAAAACGTGGAGCTGGACATAGGCCATGAGAAGAGCAAAAAGGAAGGTTACTCCATAGGACTTCAGTGGATTGAATCCAGCTTTGAGCTCTTCCTCCGTTTTGCCTTCCAGTTCCATCCATTTTTTTCCAAAAAGGGGACCATACCAAATGGAACCGAGAATCATGGGGATCAATCCAGCAACGAGAATGGCCAGATAGTTTACAGGTGCGTCCATCGTTTTTTCCGGTTGGTTGAGGGGAAGTACTAATTACCGTTTTTCACAGGACTTCTGCAAGATGGAGACATTTTTTCTATCAACCCTCCATAGGGTCTCAAATTGTCTGGGATTTTAACGGTCAGACGGAGGCGCGCCAAAATGTTCGATGATGCGCGCGTTAAATGCTTCTTCAGACAGCCCGGAAAGAGCGCCTTTGCAGAGGCTTTTCACGTGGGGGGCGAAATCTGCACCTTGAATCCAACGCATATATCCAGGATCTCTCCCTGCTACTTCTAAAATGGGGCGCCCATTGTACTTCCCAAATCCGAAAACTACTTCTCCAGCTGACCAGACAAACTGATGGGACGGACCGATCCAGAGATCCTTTTCAGGGTTGGTCATCTTGGCCAACTCTTCCCAACTCGCCTCTTCTAAATTAAACGTCCGTCTAATTCCGCGAAGAACATCGACGGCCGCCTGAACGTCGGCTTCCGCGCTATGGGCATTTTCCAGTTCAGGCCCCACAAACCTTCGGTAGGCATCAGATAGACTCCTTGGTTCCAGAGCTTGCCATATCCTATACGGATCAACCACTAATTTTGAGGAGAGATCGATACTTCGTCCAATGCGTTCGAATTCCTGTTCCACACATCGGATGTCAAAACGAACATTGTAGCCGACAAACACTTCCGCTTGAGAAAGAAAGGCCTCGATCTCGTCAGCGACGTCCTTAAATGAAGGCATTTCAGCCACGTCTTCCATTGAAATGCCGTGGACCGCCTCTGCGCCCTTAGTAATGGTGACCTCAGGACGAATCAGTTGGTAGTAGCTTTCTTCCCGTCCACCCTCATAAAGACACATCGAAATCTCGACTATTTGGTCGGTTTCCGGGTTCTTCCCAGTGGTTTCAACATCGAAAGCGATCATGATTTTGCTCATAGGGGGCACTGATATATTCAACTATTTAACTTTTTCATTCGGATCGTTAATTATACTGTTCAAAAGAGTTTGGTGCGCTCGGTCTATCTAATTTGGTGTTTAACTAAGTTCTTTTCCCAGTGATTGAAAAATAAATAATACCATATGACATCCTGCTGTCATAGCCGGGTAATTATTTTCAAATTAAGGTGATACCTTTAAAACGAAGGACCTGAAAAACCTCACATTTCCGACTGTGTCCATGATTATTCCGACATTTAAAAATTGACTTCTGCCAGAACATCATATATCCACAGCCAAATTCTTCAGGCCATTTTGACCTGCCGGCATGTGTCCGATCTAAAGATTGTCATTGCACCTACCAGTCACGCGGCTGTAGCGATTAGAACGGCGTTGGCCAGAAGCGGTACTCCTCTTATAAATATTGAGGCAGTAACCCCAACGGGGCTTGCCCGTCATGTATGGAAAGCGGTTAGGCCCGAGGACGGAGCTAAATACATCAGCCGATCTGCTGCCGAATATGTATTGGGATCATTGGCCGGTCAACGGTCCTCTGCGGAGTTCGATCTTTTGCGCAATTCAGTAAGCACGGTTTTTGAGTCCATTCAATTGGATAAACTACGGGGTCGTTCATTCAAAGAATTGTCGGAGCGAGCACATACTCCCACACAAGAGAGTTATGCCGCACTTTTTCTTCAATACAACGATTATCTAACATCGGCTGAAAAATTGGATGATGGAGATATTCGAATCTTATCCCAAAGTCTGGTCGATCAATTTGTGGATCAACGTCATGTAGGGCTAGTAGCGCTTTGTGATATGGTTGATTTAACAGAGTCGGAAGCTTCACTGATTGCAACCTTGGGCGAGCAATCATTCATACGATGTTTGATCGGATCGGGACACAGAAAAAGTTCAAGATTGCCTAACTGGAAGTATCCCCAAGATTCGACATTGAAGGATGATCCAAGCACCCAAGCCGCTCAAAACGCTCAAGAAGAATCGACCATTCAATTAATTCAGGCTGGAACCCGAAGAGAGGAGGTGAGAAGCGTTCTTGCCGATATCGTTGGTGGAAACGTGTCGTTTGATCAAATTGAATTGGCCTATACCGATGCCGGTGCTTATGAGAGCGAAATAGTTTCAGCCTGTGAACGATTTGGCATCCCGTGGCAATCAAGCTCGCCGCATCTTCCGGTTGAACACCGTCTGGGTGGACTGCTACGTTCGTATTCGGATTGGATTTATTCCGGGTACGAAACCCGGGTATTGGTTGATATGCTGAGGAGTCAGCTTTTAGATGTACGTCATTTGGAGGTTATTCCAGGGGATATCGCGAGCGCTTTTGAAGCTTTTCCGATCAGTCTGAAGCGAATGTGCGACCCAGCCGTTTGGCAGGTCATAGCGGAAAAGGCGTCTGGAAGAAACGTTCGCTCCGCTCAACTAAACGCTCTTAAGCAATTTGTAAATCAGTTTATTGATTTTGTGGTGCCCAGAAAGCTTTCCTTTTTTGACTATAAAAATCAATTCATCCGGTTGACAGAAGCCTTTGCTGGGGACTATACCGAATTAAGACAGGTCACTGACTTTTTAGCCTCTCATTTTTCCTTTGGGGCCAAATTAGATCAATTGGAATCGGATGCCACTTGGATAGCAAAAAGAGTGATCCAGAGCATTCCGGGGTCAAAGTCATCTCATTCCCTGGGTATATGGGTACTTCCCATTCGTGATGCTGGGTACGGGTCCGCTCGAAAAATTTATGTTCTGGGATTAGACGACCAAGCCTCATCAGATTCCGGCGAATCAATAGATAACGAATATTCACTTATCCCCGATGTGAACTTCAAACCTAATTTTATTGCGAATGATATCGTCTCTATTCGCTTGGTAGCCAAAGAGTTATATAGAAGATATTCCAGTGATTTGGTACTCAGTATTCCGGGTTATGACCTAAGTTCGGGGAGAACTCTTTTTCCAAGTTCATCCTTAATTGAGCTCACGGCGACGACAAAACTTAATCCTAAACGTCGATCTGCTTGGCTAGACATAGCCGATTCTATGGCCGGGCGAAAGGAATATTCCGCTTTCGAAGTATATCCTTCGCTTGGCTTCGGACGAGATGCCGACTTAAACCGATTGTCTGATACGTGGACAGAATTTGACGGCGTTTTGAATGTCCCTCCGGATTGGCGCATTAAATCGACGTCACCCTCGAAACTTGAAACGCTTTCGGCTTGCCCATACCGATTTTTTCTTTCAAATGTTCTGTCGGTAAACGTCCGTGAGTCTCCAACCGATGCCTGGATAACGAGTCGGGAGGAGGGTACACTAGTTCATCAACTGTTTGAAAAACATACCAGAGGTCGAATTGAAGAACAAATAGGATTGGAAGAAGGCCAAAAGGAAATCCTATTTAATCTTTTGGAAGATGAGTTGACGCGATTTGCCCGCTTGATGGAAGGAAATGCGGACGCCCTCGTGGCTCGAAAGCTGAAGGAGCTGCAGGCTTCTATTGCTTTGTATTTCCGGCACGAACAAGAGAATGAAGGATCTTATTTGCCGGTGGCTGTCGAATATTCCTTTTCCAATTACCCGGATAGTGATACTAAACCATGCACCGTTTCTGTTTCAACGGGGTCCGTTTCGTTGTCTGGAAGATTAGACCGTTTGGACCTGACAAGTTCGGGCAATTACGTCATTACGGATTATAAAACGGGCAGTTTTAAAGGCTTTACTTCAAAAGAGCTCCGACAATTAACGGAGCATTTGCAATGGGCGTTTTACGCGTTCATGGTTGAAAGCAGTACGGGAATACCTGTTGAAAAATTTGAATACTTTTTTCCTTCGAAACGCGGGGCGGGATTAAAGCGAGAAGTAGCTGCGCCATCCCGGGAAGAGGTCCTCGGAATTATAGAAGATTTGTCCGGCCGTTACGGTAGCGGATACTTTATTCAAGCGGCGGGACAGGATGTCTGCAAATACTGTGAGTTTAAAACTATTTGTGGCGATTTGACTCAGCGAAAGGATGAGATCACTTCCAAATTTCTTAGCCCCGGGGATTCATTGACACCAGCCTTTAGCAACTGGAAGCTACGAGAAAAAATAAAGGGTGATGATTAATGGATAACTCAATAATCCAAGCGGCGGAATCGGGCGCCCAGCCATCCCTTTTTAGTCCCAAGACGAATTCGAAGTTACCGGCGGATGAATCCACACGGCAAATCATCCGAGGGGTGTTGGATGGGACGCTTCCTCTGGCATTTGACCCCCATATTCAGTTAGAGACGACCATATTTGTTCGCGCCGGGGCGGGTTCTGGAAAGACGTCCGTTTTGGTGGACCGAATGCTGGCCTTGGTCCGAAGTGGCATATCCTTAGAGAAAATTGTCGCCATCACATTTACAAAAAAGGCAGCAGGGGAGCTACAGGAACGCTTTTTTGAACGGTTAATAGCATCTCGAAAGGAATTGGATGCGAATAGATTGAAATCTACACGTTTTGAAGCAGGCCACTCGGAATCGGAAGAAGCCCTACAAAAGGCCTGGGAACTGGAAAGATTTTACGTAGGCCGAGCCGTCGAAAACGTTGAGCAAGTCTTTGTCGGAACGATACACTCATTTTGCACGCGTTTGCTTCGATTGCAATCGATTAATCTCGGAATACCTCCTGATTTTGAGCAAATTGATGATAGGGAAGAGGAAAAGCTTCGTAAAAAATATTGGTCTTCGTATTTAAATAGAGCAGCGATTGAAGTCGATTCCGATTTGGCCATCTTACAAGAAGCTGAGGTTTCCTTTGACGCTCTCTTTCATCAGTTTGGCACACTTTCCAAGCATGCTTCTGCCGATTTCCGACTGTCTGGGAGCCTTCAGCCCGACTTAAAGCCAACTTTTGACCGCCTTGTTGAATTCGTAAAGGAGGTTTCAAGGCATCTTCCACCTGGCGACCCTGACGACTTTGTTACCGAAATGGAACGGCTCCAAGCTATGGTGGCCGCTTTTGATGGATCAGATTCCTTTGTCCAACATCGAATACTGAAAACCGCGTCAAGGATGGTGTCAAGCTCTGGCAAACGGTCCTTTAAAATAATGGTTACTTATTGGGGTGCGAACAAAACGGCAAGCCGAATTCTAGCCAATGAGTTAATTACTGGCTCAGAAGATTTAGGACTTGGCCAGTCATTTCTGAATTTTCTGGTTGACGATGTTAAACCCTCCGTTACAAGTTTTGATCATTGGCTTCACGACCGGGCACTTAGTTTCTGCAAGCAATCGGTTGAAGGCTATCGATTGCACCGTCTTCAGGCTGGGCGTCTAACTTTTGACGACTTGCTCTCCGAAGCTTTAAGATTGGTCCAGACCACCGCTACAGCTAGAGAACTATTTCAGCAGATGTATGCCCGCATTTTGGTCGATGAGTTTCAGGATACAGATCCAACACAAGCCGCTATGCTATTTTCGCTCGCGTCGTCGCAGCTTGACCCTACGGATTGGTCTAACTCAACGCTAATTCCGGGAATGTTATTCTTGGTAGGGGACGATAAACAGTCCATTTACCGGTTCAGAAAGGCCGATTTTCAAGCATTTCACTTGGTAGGGGAAGCCGTTAAGCGCCAACATGGATTGGATCTCAAATTGACCGTCAATTTTAGATCAGATGAACGTATTTGTCATTGGGTCAATCTCTCAGTTGGCCAACTTTTTGGGAAATCCGGATTTCCGTATCAAGCGCCGTGGGAAAATCTTAAGCCATATCATCAAAGCCGTGGGTACTCGCCAATCATTCATTTTAACGTGGCTAAAAGCGTCGGAAAGAGTCAATATCCTTCAATTATGGGGGAGTCCGTGGCGATTGTTCAACACATTCGTCGCATGCTAGACAGCGATGTCAAAAGCGAACTGGATTATGGCAGTTTTTTGATTCTGGTCAGACGACATACACACATTCCAACCTATGTGGCCGCTTTAACACAAGCCGGTATTCCCGTAGGTGTCACAGGGGGCAAGCCGGAGAAAATTTCGGAGGTTCTGGCCTGGCTGGACGATTTCTTTAGGGCAGTCTATAATCCGAATGACGGGGTTTCTTTGATAGCAACGCTACGCGGTGTCTTTTTTGGCGTAAGTGATCAAGATTTGTTCGACTTCGTCCGAAACGGAGGAGTTTTAAACGTCCTTTTGACATCGCCCATAAAATCTGATACACCCCATAGGTTACAGCTGGCCGTCCAAAAGTTAATCCGGTTTCGAGAACTATTTATTGTCCTTCCGCCGCATCAGGCGTTGGAAAAAGTCTTGGCTGAATCGGGATTTGAGGCCATGCTTCGGCTTCGCCCCGACGCCGACTTGGCGTCAGGGATGTTGCAACGCGTTTTGGACCTGTTCAGGTCATGGGAAGTCAGCGGAGCCAGTTTTGGAAAGTGTGTGGAGGACTTTGGGATGTATCGAGATGGGACAATCTCGCTCGATACCTTTTCTGAGAGTGTTCCGTATGGATCGTGTGTTCGGATCATGACGGTTCATCAAGCCAAAGGACTTCAGGCTCCTGTTGTGTTTCTGGCAGATGCGGGCGGAAAAGAGCCGCCTGATTCGATCCTCCATACCCATCGCGAAGGACCTGATGTCTTGGGCTTGGCCCCGCTGGTCTGGAAAAACGGATTTCAAACATCCATTGAACTAGAACCTTTTGGATGGGCGGAAGCTTTGGCTGAAGAACGATTGTTTGATGTCGCAGAGAGGCAGAGACTGCTTTACGTGGCTTGCACACGCGCTGAACTCCAACTCGTCATATCTACCAACGAAAATCCCGGGAGCGGTCCTTGGGATGAATTGACTGAGTTTTTGACTACTGATTTGGTAGAATCCGTTCTAGTTGCTCCTGTGTCTGACCTGGATGAGTGGTTTGCAGAGCATCCTGAGGTTCGGCCGTCGACAAGAAAACCGAATCAGTCTGCCCCCAGCGATCCCGCAACCACTCAAGAAGAGAGTCTGAAATGGGATATGGCAACAGTTAAAGACCAAATTGAGGCTCTTTCTATAGCGACTTGGAGCGTAAAAAGGCCGAGCGACAAAGCAGCACCGCTCGCAGGGATTTCCTCTAGAGGTGTTCCGGTATCAAATGACAACCAACGGAATAAGGTCAGTTCCTCAGCTTCGAGGTTAGGCACCGACCCATCCATTAACCTGGGAATGGAGTACGGTTCAGCGATCCATGCTTTGTTTGAATCGATGATTTCAAGGCGGCGGGAAAAACTCCCTCGAGCGTACATCGAATCTTGGACTATTGAGGTCATGCAGTCTCGATTTAGCCAGTTGAATCTGCAAACTCTGTTGAAAGAGTCCGTTTCTGCGGCGTTGGCGTTTTTTGACTCTCCGCTTTGGGAAGAGATTGCTAGTGCCAATCGAGTGCTGACGGAAGTGCCTTTTACCGTTACGGAAGTAATAGACCAACACGAATGGGTGGTCAGCGGCGTTGTCGATCTCGCTTATCGGAATGAAATCGGATGGCATATTGTTGACTTCAAGACGGATTACGCCGACGAGAATATCCTACGGGAGCGCCATTCAGCACAATTGTTGAGCTATCAACGAGCTTGGAACCAGCTTTTTACGGACGAATCGTGTCGATTGAGCATCTGGTCGACCCATCTGGGGAAAGAGATTGAGGTAGTATCGCTCGAATAATGGGCGAATGAGGTTCATTACGGGACCTGGTTGGTTTCTGATGGGGTCCCGTTTTAGTTGTTTTTTTAGATGTTTGGAAGGACAAAAATGGTAGAAATTATACTAGCGTTAGTGGCGGGCTTCGGACTGGGAGTGGCTGGGCATCACCTCTTTAATAAAGCAAAACTAGCGGGCGTCTTTGAAGCGAGGTCAGATTTAACGGCTCAGGTAGCTCAAACCAAGCTGGAACTCGCAACCGTGCGCGAATCGTTTGTGCAATTGCGAGAAGAATATGCAGCCCTAAAGGCCAAACGTGAACAAGAAATAATCGGTTGGGAAGAGAAGCGGCGGGCATTAGTACAATCCCAAGAAGAGCTGTTAAAACAGTTTGATTCTGTGTCTCGAAAAGCCTTGGACTTGAATAGTGCTACATTTTTAGAGCTGGCCAAGACCCAAGTTAAACAGATGATCACGGAAGTGGATGCCCGGGAGGAAAAACGATCTTTGTTGATGCAGAATCTGGTGGATCCGCTGTCAAAAACGTTAAAACAGGTGAGCGATCACGTTCAAGAAGTAGAAAAACTTAGGATTAATGCGTATTCGGGACTCTCTGAACAGGTAAAGGGGCTTTTGGAGGCTCAGTCGGTCATCCGAAAAGAAACCAATAATCTGGTCAATGCGCTTCGAAAGCCAACCGTAAGGGGAAGGTGGGGTGAAATTCAGCTAAAACGGGTTGTTGAAATGGCCGGGCTGTTGGATCATTGTGATTTTGAAGAACAGCATTCTGTCAGCACGGAAAATGGAAAATTGCGACCTGACATGTTGGTCCATTTACCAGGGGGAAAGCTTATCGTCGTCGACGCTAAAGCGCCGCTGTCAGCCTATTTAGAAGCTATTGAAACCAATACAGAACAAGAAAAAGACCTCTTGATGATCAAGCATGCCGAGCAAATTCGGGTCCATGTTCGACAACTCTCGACCAAAGGCTATCAAGATCAGTTCGATACGACGCCCGACTTGGTCATCCTTTTTCTTCCAGGTGAATCGTTCTTTTATGCCGCCCTTCAACACGATCCAGGTCTGATAGAGTTTGGCGCTGAAAACAACGTAATTATTGCTACCCCCACTACACTCATTGGGCTGTTAAGAGCGGTTGCTTACGGTTGGCGCCAAGAGCAGATTGCCGAAAATGCTCAAAAAATCTCACGGCTCGGTAGCGAGTTGTTTGACCGATTATGTACCATGGCGGATCATCTTAACAAAGTTGGAAGGGATTTGGGCGGCGCTGTCACGAGTTACAATAAGGCAGTAGCCTCGATGGAAAGTCGAGTGTTAGTTTCAGCACGGAAGTTCAAAGAAATGGGGAGCAATTCGTCCGGGGATTTGGACGAATTGCTCCCCATTGAAACTATTCCCAAGCAATTATCAGCGCCTGAAACTAGAACGACCTAACTAGGCCATACGAAGCGCCATTTTGTGTTCCGACGTTTCCAAAATCAAGTGGCACATTTTCTTCCATTCAGCCATCTCCAAAGCAATATTTGCTTTGACTTCTTTGATTTTGGCCCGAAGAATTTCAACTTCTTCGTCTTTTTGCGCTTTCAACTTTTGATAGCGATCAGAAGCGGTTTTTAATCCGTTCAAGTTCTCCGTTAGCGAGGCAGCAGCATCCTCAATTCTGGCAATCCAAGCTTCGCGATCAATTTTGATAGAAAGGGCTTGAATTTTTTCAACCATAAGGTGCCTATCGGCTGCAACCAGATTTCGCTTGATGGTAATTTTATTTACCGACTTAAGATTGCTTGCTAATCCTACCTTGCTGAGCGCCCAGATAAAATACTTAGGCGGATCGAATTGATACCAGCGAACCCCATTCCGGTAATCGCCAGCGAATGTATGATGATAGTTATGATACCCTTCACCGAACGTCAAAAACGATAAAATGAAGTTATTAACGGCCGTATGCTCGGTGGAATAAGGTTGGGAGCCCCATATGTGGGCCAGCGAATTAATGAACCAAGTGCAATGGTGGACAACAAACATGCGAAGCAGCGTTCCAATCACAAAAGCACCGAATAAATCCCCAGTTACGGCCCACAAAAATCCAATTCCAATGGCGTTCGCGGCTACCATAAAGTAGGCATATTGATCGTGCTGAAGTTGGAGGGCTGGTCTTTTAACCAAGTCGTGAATGACGCGAGGATTAATATCGGGGCGCTTTTTGAGCATCCAAAGCATATGTGAATGCCAAAACCCGTCGGGAGCACTGTACGGGTCCAATTTCGTATCCACATGCTTGTGATGAATACGGTGATCGTGAGACCATGAGAAGACACTTCCTTCGGTGGCAAAAGTACCGAAAAACACTAATACGGCCTCGATGACAGGATGGGTCGTAAAAGTCTTATGAGCATACAGTCGATGATAACCCATCGTAATGGCAAGTAAACTCGCGGCGCCTAGCCCTACGGTCCACCAAATTAAAGCCGCAGAAGGCGACGATAAGACCAGGTAGATTGGAAGGAGGATTAGAAGAAGTAAATGATAGCCGAGTAGAAATAGGGTATTGGTCCAATCAACGGACCATGAGCGCTTTGGGGCGCTGTCGTTTTGCTTCATGAAGTTGTTTCGCGCCGTAATACGGTGGCTTGGTCTGAAGAGAATTACAACTAGTCCTTAAGATAATGGACAACCCAATCCCGAACAATGAAATCAAAAGACTATCCAACGCATTTCGAGAAAAGGCAATATTGCACTTGTCAGCGAATTGTTACGACACAACGCCACAGAAGTTTTGTGCCCTAATAAGCTCCCGAAGACCGAACGACTGCACTGAAGGTTCTAACCAAAATGACGATATCGAGCCAAATAGACCAATTGCGCACGTAATACGAATCAAACAATTCCATTC
Organism: Bacteroidota bacterium; assembly: GCA_027622005.1. Classification (GTDB taxonomy): domain Bacteria; phylum Bacteroidota; class Rhodothermia; order Rhodothermales; family UBA10348; genus UBA10348. Next base: position 31,503 of record JAQBZH010000012.1, read on the forward strand.
CATTCGTTCCTGCATCCGATCGCCCAGAAACTTGCCACATACCGGTCATACCCGGGCTTACGCGTCTTCGCATTGCGCGAATTCGTTCCTCCAACTCCTCCTCGTGATAGCCAGGAAGAGGACGGGGTCCCACGAGCGACATTTGACCTATTAGGACATTGAACAATTGCGGGATTTCATCTAGGGAATATCTTCGAAGAAAGTGACCTAAGGGAGTAATACGGGGATCTTTTTTGAGCTTAAAGTCCTTTTCCCACTCTGCTTTTAGTGCAGGATCGTCCAACAGGGCTTTTTGTAAGACCTGTTCGGCGTTGGTCACCATGGTCCGGAACTTCCATGTTTGAAAAACCCGTCCTCTGTGCCCCATTCGTGTTTGTAAAAAGAAGGGGTTTTTACGGTCTCCCATCCAAATCAAACCGGCCACAACCCCGACCAACGGAAGCCAGAAAACAGATGTCAAGACCGTAGCGGCCAAATCAAACGAGCGCTTAACGAGCTTAGAAATGGGGTCTGCCAGGTTCATCGAAATTTTGAGGCCCAGCGTTCCTCCCATATCTACAGTACCTACCCAAAGGGAAGGTAATTCTCGCAAATCTGGGATGATGATTACGTTGCGATAGTAGGAGAGAGGACCTTCCAAAAGATGCTGTCGATACTCTGGTTCGACGTTATTCATTGCTAAAATGGCCACCTGGGCATCTGGCAATACGAGATTCGTATCACCTAAAACGGGAATGCCTCTGATGTGGGCTCCCCAATAAGCCGGATGATCGTCCAAAAAGGCGATTGGTTTATAACCGAGGCCTTTCTCCGATTCGAGGTGTCGGACTAAATCACGACCTTCCTCTTCCGCTCCATAAATGACCACTGGAAGGCCGTATTGATTCGATTTGATCAAAAGGGCTTTAACTACTTTCCTTATGGCCGGAACCAGAAAAAGACCGAGAGCAAATGCGACCGTGAGGGAAAAACGACTGGTTATACTGCCCATTTGGAGCCAAAAGAGCATCGAAACGGCCAGCGAAAACACGATGCAAAGACTAAGGGTTTGTCGCCTCAATTCCTCCACCGCGCCGAGTCCCCAACCTGGGTACAATTTGAACGCAATAGCGACAAGTATCCACATTGGTACAATAAACTCGATCCACCAATGCGTCAACGGCTCGCCTAAAAACGCAAAACGAAGGGATCCGGTTATAAATAGGGAAGCGGTAAGAGCAAAAATATCCCCCAGCATGAGCGCGAAGGCGTTGTACAATCGACGGTACTCGAACGTAACGGCCGAAACGTGATGGCCGTGAGAGCGATGTGCCCGAATGGTTTCTCCGATCATGTGATCCGAGATTTCCATGTTTTCCAACAAGCAGTCTGAACCTATCTTTTTTCGAGTGATTCGATTAACAACCAGTTCCATGCGCAGGGTTGAATAAGTATTTGGGGATGTTTTCAGACTTACTACAGTTATCGTACCAAACTATCCAAGACCCCAATTTGAGAGTCATTTTGGCGATAGTGACATTTTTGTCGGTCTCGAGTCTGCATTTGAGACTCAATATTTCACCAGACAAGTGTGATGTGAGACATCACTTCCTCGAAGCACTTCATAAGGCTCGGCGACCTCATATAAAAAAGACGTCATCTCCATATCAGGATCGAGTCCGACTACCTGCGTTGAACACAAATGCGTAATATCCTTCGCGTCAATTTGGATATCTGCCACGTCTGGGCCTGGAATTTGGCCGTTCGAACTGAATTGGTTGGAAAGAAAGCGATTGAAACCGCTTTCTGCTCGATCATCGTCACGGACCCAGATACCTGCACCGTCATTTTGAACTATGCGACTATTTGTAACTGAGACACCCGTTGTTGCCTGAATTAGAATACCAGAACCCGCCCAGCCCAGCCTACGAGTATTGGAGATGGTCACTCGTTTAATATCGACGGCCTCGCTTCTGAGCTCAACAAAGATTCCTGCAGCCAAATTGCCGTCGAAACTGGAGTAAGAAACATTGAGATCCTCGTTGTCGCCGTCAAACCAAAGTCCTGGTCCTTCGTTGCCTTCAGATCGATGGTAAAGGAAGTTGACTCGTTTGGAAGCAATCCATTTTCCACCACCGGCTTCCCAAAAAGGGTCGTGTCCTACCCAATTATTAAATGAGGTCTCATTCCCGATCAAGAGGCAATCCGTACAGGATCCATTGATTCCAGATTGGCCATTGTGATTGGCCATCGAATTCCGAATTTCATGATTATTGCCGATGACTTCAATACCAACTCCATTAGTCCAAACCACGCGGACTGAGTCTAACAGGGTACCTTCGGGACCGGTGCAAACCGCACCAGACTGAGCTTGGTTGGCTGCATAGGTAAACGTTAGATTTTTGAGGTGAAACCAACCTGGCGCCAAGGGATCGTCACAACCGGTCCACTCACTTCCAGGCTTAAAAAGGCTTCCGCGTTTGCCAATTTGGATGATGGGGGCTTCGACAGAACCCGTATTAATTAAAATATTGGCTTTTGAAAAACCAGATTGTTCTAAATAAAACGTCCCTGGACTCAATTCAGATCGCTGGAAAACGGGCTTGAGCGGGATCCCATCGGCTACGATTAAATCTCGTTGGTAAAGAGTATCGTCTCCGTAGTGATCCAGAGGCGTGTAATTTTTGATCGCCCACAAGGTATTATTAAGCTTGGTAGGCTTTCCGTACTGATCGGCGCCGGTGATGGTTACCTGATGGCCAGGAGCAGCCCTAATGACCACTCTGCTAGTGGCGCCAATTCCACCCGTAGTAGGCCTCAATTCTTCGGCATAAACGCCGGATTCAATGAGCAGGGTGTCACCAGGTTGGAGCATCTCGCGGCTGAGAGCCTCTGATATGGTGCGAAAAGGGAATTCCTTGGTACCCGGATTGCTGTCCGATGCAATCGGGTTCGTTTGACTAACCCAATACGAACGAAATGAACGTGCTTCTGGAGCTGACTGGAAGGGTAATTCAGGTATCACAGTCCCGCTCAAAAGGACCAAACCCGCTAAGAGAGGAAGGATCGAAAAAAACGCAATTCTTTTTAGCCGCAAACCCAGGAGTTGAAAGCCTGCTCCTACGATAAATCGGGGATTGTAAATCACGTATCGTTTCCAGAGGCGTTTAGGCTCCATCATCAACCGAAAAAGCCACTCTAGGCCGGATTTTCCCATCCACGCGGGAGCCTGTCGAATCGCTCCGCTATGAAAATCAAAAGCAGCACCGACTCCAAGCTGGACCGCTTTAATCGAGTCTCGATGAGCATGCATCCAGCGTTCTTGTTTGGGGCACCCAATGCCGACAAACAGGATCTTTGTTTGACTATTCCGCAGGTCATCCACGACCTTTTGGTCTTCGCTTTCTGTCAGGGGACGAAATGGAGGCGCCCAGGAAAACGTGACGTTTAGCCCAGGATACTTTTTCGCCAAAAAAGACGTAAAAGAATCCAGACTTGACGGCGTTCCGCCATAGAGCCCAATCCCGAGTCCTTCGCGCTCGGCCATCTCGCACACTCTCAAAACCAACTCAGGACCATAAACTCGTTCGGAGCTTTTCAGACCTAATGCTTTGAGCATCCAAACCAGCGGCATTCCATCTGAAGTGACTAGGTCAGCTGAATTGACCACGGTCTTAAAATCGGCGGCATCTACCGCTTCCATCGTCATGTGAACGTTGGCCACACACACGTAACGAGACTCGGATGCAAGAGCCCATGTTCGAATGAGATCGGTGCTCGTTTCGTAGGTACCTGAATGGACCTTCATTCCAAGAATATGTCTGGAAGGACTACTCAAATTTCACGGTATGGCTGCGCACAATGACGGGAATTTGGTCCAATCCAGTTGCGACTTGTGTTTTGTAAAGGTGATATGCCCCAACTCCAAACCCCATCACGCTCCAGAGCCACACGCCACCCATCGGGTTTTCCAAAAACACGTCAAATGAGGCATTTATGACAAATGCGATCCAATAGGCTAACAAAAAAGCAAAAATGCCGTGCCAGTTGTGAAGTGATCGCTTCCGGGCTTCCAGGCATGCCCCTAAAAGAGTAAAAAACCAGGTTAAATGGACGGCAACCCAAAGTCCAAAACCAACGACACCGGATCGCGCCAAAATAGTCATGTGGGCATTGTGGGGGCTCCTCAGCACATCATCATCCAATACTTGATATCCATCGTCGGAGGCGAGGTTGATGCCATACCCCTTTCCAAAAACAAAATACTTCCCGCCAAACGTATAGTTGATGATGTCCGTCCACCAATTGATTCGCCAGGATTTGGTGGTTTCAAGTGTAAATGAAGCGGAATTGTCGAATGTCGAAACAACATTTTCGGTTAGCTGCTCCGCCGAAATGACACGGCCATGTCCAAGATCAATTTTTGGATTGATGAGCAAGACCAAGGTAGCAGCAAGCACAACAGCGTAACTAATGGCCGTCAGCTTCAATTTTGGCGGGTTTAAAAATAACAGCAGAATAAAGGCTGCCCCGAAAGCCAACATTCCGGCCCTTTTGCTGATCAACAGAATTCCGAGATTTATTAGTAGTAATGGCACGAAAACGAGCCGATTACGGCTCATTCCTACAGCAATGAAAGCCATAACGCCAGAAAGGTGCACTAACAAGTCTCCTCCTCTGGCTTCAAAAAAGTCAATGGAGGATCCAGGCAGCTTGAATCCCTTAAAGATTTCCGAGGTCGTAACTATAAACATGATCCCGGCAAGGGCCAGAAAAATGACGGAAAAGCTTCTATAGCGCATAATGACCCAACGGAAAACCGGAGGGGATGACACTAATATGGAGGCTATAACTAGAGCGAAAATGGAATAGCCCCAAAGAACACCATCTCGTAACACAAAGAGACCATATTCAGGAATATGCGGAAGAGTCACCATCAAGCTCCAAACCAAAAACGCCAAGAGAAGCTGCACTACGGGGTACTTCAGAAACGTCGGAAGACTTTTTGACCGAATCATGGCGACAATACCGAGTCCGAGAACGAACTCGCCGACATAGAAGGGAGCCACGCCAAGGTTGGCAAAACCGCGGCCAATGACGCCATATCCGAGCAGAATAAAGACCCATCCAAACAGAAAACATTTGGATATGAACGAGGACGTCGGAGGTCTCGAGAAACGGTCTTTTGTAAGCAAGTCGGCCGATTTTCGATTGCTAGTTCGCCGAAGTCCGGCAAAGGGTGTCCGCGCGAGCGTATTGGAATACGTCGGCAAATCAGGCTTTAAAGACTGTTCTTGCGACTCCCCAGGTCTCGATAAAACGATTTGAGAAAGATCTTTCATACCAGACCTCTGTGAATCCTACTCAACTCGTCCGACTTAACAGTCATCGAGAAAAACTCCGTAACACGTTGTCTACCAACCGCACCCAGTTTGTCACACAAAGTGGAATCCGAAGCAATAAGTGTCATGCCGTGAGCCAAAAATGCAATGGCATTCTCCTTCGAATCGATGGGTGCGACGAATCCGCAGGTCGAGTCTACAAACAACGATGGTCCGCCCGTGTCAAGGCATAAAACAGGATTTCCAGCCGCCATCATTTCCAAGCACACATACCCACCGGATTCGTGTAGGCTTGGGTGGACCAACGCGTGGGAGGTCTTCATCAGGCTGAACATGTCTTTCCGCGGTATTTGCTCTATAAATTCTACCTGCTCGTTAATACCCAAGTCGCTCGCAAGCCGAACCAATCTTTTTTTAAAGGAGCCAGAACCCACTATCAAGTATTTTGCGTCGGATAGCTCGGCACGCGCGAATGCTTCAAGACCAAGTTGAAATCCTTTCCATTCTAGCAGCCTGCCTATACTGGCAAAAGTTACTTGTTGGGAGCGATTCGTTGGTCCCGCTAGGTATTCAAGATCGGAAGACGAAAGTGCAGCCGCATTCATTATTTGAACATTATCGGCCCCCATTTTTTTCATCCGTGAAGCCGTTTCCGGGGTATTGGCCAGCGCGATATGGCTTGTGAGCGCATTTTTCCTCGTTAAAAGGGAAAACTCCCCCATACGTCGCATGACGTTTCGAACAACCTCAAAAAGGCTTCCTTTGAAAGAAAACACGTCGTTAAAGGCACTTGGCACCGACTCACCGCCACCGACGGGACCCCAAACAAAGGGAATCGGGAGCGCGGAGAGGGGAGAAGGCATCCAATAACGCGCATAGGTCACATGTTGGGACGAGGTGAACGAGTGTCCAACATGCAACCTCAAAGCCACCCCTCTCGCTTTCAACAGCCAAGTCAAGTAGCCAAAATCGACGCCGATCTTTCCTATTTTTGAAAAGAATGATTGTACGGGACCAGGAAGGTCGCACGATTCAAAAGTGGGCCGGTGTTCGACGTTAAGATCCCGGAATTTATCCTCAGAAAGCGCCTTTTCGGATGATCGCGTTAGGACTACGACTTCGTGACCACGATTCGCGAGTTGTAATGCGGTGTCCCACCCGACGGACTCTTCAGAGCCTCGATCTGGCGAACAGGCGTACGCGCAAAGCAATATGCGACTCGAATATGACGAAGGGCTATCCATTCAGATGGGCACCCCTCAAATTCTCTAAAACATCCTGTCCAATGGCGCTCCATCTGAAATGGGTAGTGGCATATGATTGAGCTTTGAGCCCCATCGTTTCCCAGCGTGGTCGCTCATCAATAACACGCCGCATCCCTTCCTCAATTCCCCCGGCGGTAGGCTCGACAACGATGCCTAGTCCATGAGCCCGAATGATCGGTGACAGTCCCCCTACATTGGTAACTACCATGGGACGCGCCGCAACCATCGCCTCGACCGCGGCTACCGGAAACCCTTCCGAGCGGGAGGGCAACAGAAATACGTCATATTGAGCCATGAGGTCAATAGGACTATTTTGGTAGTCAGGTTCGACAAATTTCACGATTGAGGCCAATTTTCTATTCTCAACTTCGCTTTTTAAAGCAGCCAAATCCCCGTTATCCGGTCCTTGGAGATAGACTTCAATACAGTGATCGACCGAAATGGAGGAAACTGCAGCTAATAAAAGATCGAGCCCTTTCGTTTTGATCTCGATTCTCCCAAAAAAATGAAATCTAACAGGGCCGTCTTTCGACCAAGAAAGTTTTGGCTCCCGATCTAACACGGCTGCGCTAATTCCATTTGGTGCTGAAAATGCCGTTGTATGAATGCCCAATTGTTGGAGCCTGTCTATTTGCCGAGAATCCAGCATGTGAATTCCCACGGCTCGGCGGAGCACTCTTTTTTCAAAAAGGTGCCAATACACCCATTTTCGAACCCAATTCTTGGCAAACATTTGGGGAGAGAGCTCCATGTGAGGCGCGAAAACGAACGGTAGGTCTCGTCGACAAAGAGCAAATACCAGCCAGGTGTTAAATGGGCTAAATAGACTATTGAAAACGGTTAACGTACCTAGGTCCTGCGACATCAGGTGCTGCTTTAGGGCACGAGTGGAAGAAAAGTATTCCACCGTGTATCCAAATTTCGTAGAGCAAACCGCTGGTGGGCCTACGGCAAGCAGTTTAAGCTTGGGATGATGGGCGGATTGGCTTATTCCCTGGAGAAGTCCATGGACAGCTTTGTGGATCCCGTTGGATATCGTCGATAAATCGGATGGGAAATCGCCAACGACAAACGACAACTGCGCCAGTGGTCTTTTCCGAGCGCTTTTAAATAGTTTTTGTCTGGTATTTGGGCCTTTCCAACGGTAGAATATGCGTCTTGCCCAGGATCCAAACTGCATTCGACTTTGCGCCCTAATCCAGGCCGCATCTTCAAATGCTAGATTCCATTCTTCGCCAAGCTGGTACGCCAAACGGCCCAAAAACGAACCAATGGCCGAAATTCTGGACAAAGGCAACGACGAACCAGGCCTGGCACATTCGTACAGGGTGCTACCCACCATCTCTGAAAGAACGGCTCGAATATCGGAATGCTGGATGCCCTTTAAACTTTCTGATCCGTTTCCGAAATCCAAAAAAGTAATTTTCCCCGAGTCTCGCACAATGATGTGATCTAGCGTGCAATCTGGTTGGAGAATGGACCCTTTTGGATTCAATACTAACAGTCCTTCGGCTACGAGATCGGCCAATCGATGGATTTCAGATAAATCATGGTCGCGATTCATCAGACATGCCAGTAACGATTCACCCGGAATAAATTCCATGTACAGCGACTGACCATCATCCGAGAGACCCAACGGAAGTGGAACGGATACTAATTCGTGATTTTCGGTGCGTCGGTAAGCTTCTTTAAGCGCAACTAACTCTCGTTGTGCTTTCATGGCTGCCGTTTGTGGGCCTTCGCGATCAAATCGCTTTTCGACTCGATTTAATCGATCATCATAATAGACCGATGCTTCCGAACCTCGACCCACAATTCTCTTTGATATGGAAGTGGATGAGTTCATCGAGTTGTTGGATCCAGACTTAATCGCGCGGCCAATTCTGGTTTTACCAGAGCTTGAGCCAGAAACACACCGATAACTACATGCTGAACAATCCGAGATAGAGGAGCTCCCAAAATGCCCACCCAAGAAATCAAGCCGATGGTTACCGTAGCAAACAAGGCAAGTGAAATGAATTGAGCAACCATAACGGGCCTGTTGTTTTCGGTGGCAATCAGACCCAACTTGGCAAAAAGGGCTGCAAACGCGAAGAGTCGGGCCAATGCCGAAACCGATAGCACCACGGCGAATAATTCGGTGGCATATCGGACATCAAAAAACAGCGTTAATAGCTCCATTGCGCCTACGCTAATGGCCATTACTAAAATCGCATAGGGTATACAAAGCATCAGAGCCTGTTTTCGAAGCCAGGCAATCATGGCGGGCCTCCCCTCAGCTTCAACTATCTGAGAGGCCTTCACGGGGAGGTAGTTAGAAACGGAAAGGTCTAAGGGATTTAGCAGGTTGGTAACGTAGGTCGCCGCTCTGTAGCCGGCCACAAGAGGTGCTCCCATAAAAGCCCCGATTACCCACGTATTTCCGTTTTGACCGATCCAGCCAATAAACTCGCCCGTAGTCAACCATTTTCCGAATTGCCATAGCTGCTTTGCTACCTTCCCGAGGCCTTCGTTGCCTTTGAAAAAGCCGGTTAAGTAAGTTCGGATTTGAAATAAGCCCCATACAGCCGCAATTAGAGAGGATCCGCTGAGTACGTAGAATACGGTTAGTGCCGATCCCGTAACCGAAGCCTTGATCAGGACAAGAATGGCGGCGAGTTGAAGTACATAGCAAATGGCATCGTTGAGGGTGGCAGCTGCGATGCGTTCGGAAGTGTATAAAATGCGTCTTATCGCGTCTTGTAGCATCCACGGAAGAATTCCAATGGCCAGAGCGAAGGCGCCATTAGACCACGGGGACCAGGACAACCAGCTAAATATGAATCCGAACCCGACAAATAAGAGGGTCGTCAGCATTCCGAATACTAACACGAGCTTAACGACCGACTTGGTCAAGTGCGAGTATTCTTTTCCTTCTTGCTTCGCTCCCAACACATTGTGAGCTCTGGTTATAAGGGCGTGTTGAACGGATTGAACAAACAGTAGAACCGTGAAAATGAGAATGTATTGACCAAACTCGGTGACTTCCATCCAGCGAGCTAGCACCAGAAAGGTCAAGAAGTTCATACCACTGATTATGCCCTGATCAACGACGGCATAAAAACCGTTTTTACGGATTCCTTTTCGGCACAGATCAACGATATGGCGAAGCTGAATTTTCACACCATTTAGAACTTCTTAATTCCGCTTTTTGCGCTTATTTGGATTTTTTATTAGTCACGCGAGCCGTGTCAAATCCGTTCAAAATGGCACGTACAGTGGATCCAGTCGAACCTTTGACGTCATCAGCCATATCCTTTAATCGTTTGCTGTCCGATGCGCCTGAACGTACCACCAGTATTAATTCTTCGGCGATTTTTGAGAGCCCAAGCGCAATGGTTGAGTGGGACAATGAAGCCGTGTCAATGACGATGGCATCAAACTGCAAGCGAATTTGCTGGATCAAAGGAACGAGGTTGTTCGAAAGCAAAACGTCGGGATTCGGATGCCCCGACGTGTCCACCGTTAAGGCAAATAAGGTGGGCAAATAAGGTGAAAAGACCTCAATACCTTTTCCACTAGCAAACGAAAACGCATCGAGGTCAAACTTCGACTGGTCAGTCAAGCCCAAAACGTCGAGTTGCGAAGGTCGATGAATGTTGGCATCCACCAGCAAAACCTTTGCTCCTGACTTTGCCAGGGAAGCGGCCGTATTGGCCGCCAAAAAGCTAGTGCCGACCCCATTTTCGATTCCTGAGAAAACAAAGATGCTGTTTTTGAGTCGATTTCCCGCAAATCTCAAAGGAATGGATCGCAAAGAACGCGTTGCGGGTGAATCAGGGTTCAAGATGGTCACCATTTCGGAGGATACCTTTCGGTCATAGTAAACCCGTTTCGACTTGCGAGACACATTTTTTATGTTGGGGATAGTGCAAATGACATCCACTCCCAGCTTTTCAATATCCGACTGCTCAAATACTCGACGATCCGTTTTTTCAGAGGTTATAGCGGCCCCAATACCGGCTAGGATTCCAAATAATCCGCCCAGAATGAGGATAAGCCGTGGATCGGTTTTTGGGGTCAATGGCACGTTAGCAGGCAGGATGATCCTAGCAAATGAGCGCCGTGCGTCCGATGCTTCTTCAACGAGACGAATCTTATCGTCCAGGTCTTCCAATTGCTCCGTTGTAGCCGTGTGTCTACTCTGGATGTTTTTGAATTCAACTTCGCGTTCAGGCATCGCTTTGCGACGAACTTCGTAGTCGGCAAGCTTAATGAGGGTTGCAGACTCCCTTGCTCTCGCAGCATTTAAAGACACCTTGGCTTCAGATATCGTGCGACCCAACCTGGCCATATATGAAATCATGCCGTCATTCGATCGAAGGTCTACGCCCCCAACCGCAGTGATGGAATCCGCGTAATCTTGTGACAGAGTAGCAACTTGCTTTTGAAGAAGTTCACGTTCAGCTAGTTTATCGGTCAGGTCTTTGCTAGGCGATGGATCGACTTTAAGGTCTGGGTTTTTGACGTAGTATTGCTCAATCGCAATATTCAAAACCGAGATACGCTTATAGTTTTGGTCCAATTGGTCTTCAATACCATGCGCAGTACGTTCTGCGACCAGCTGTCCGTCCATAGAAGAAACTTCCAATTCAAGCGATTCAATAGACGCCTTGAATTCCTCTATTTCTATAGTCGTTTTGTCCAGAATGGTGGAGAGGGATGATATTTGATCCAACACATGTCTGGATTCTTCCGACCCGAAAAGGCCTCCGTCCGCCCGAATAAGAGTCCGTAATTCCTCGGACAGCCCTTCTAATTTATTGACTTGCGCATCTCGTCGTTGACTAAAGTAGGATAGAGCCTCTTCGAAATGGCGCGAAACCAGCGTTTCAACGTGCTCGACATAGGTTCGCCCAAACACATTCGCGATCAAGGCTGCTTCACGAGCGTCTGTACTGGAAACTAAAATGTTGATAGCGTCGGGTTCGTTATCGTCAGTAGCGCTCCCTTCAACAGTTACATACTCGGTTCTAAGAAGCGTAGCGAGTGTGATTCCATCTTTGTCAAGGGCTGCTTGCCTCTCAAAAATAGTCCAGGTCGCTGCATCTGGCGATTCAGATCGAACCACGGCCAAGTCGGCTGCAGCTCTGCTGGACAATTCGGAGGAAGTCTGAAGTATCAACGTTTGATTGGCAAGCTTAGAGCTTCCCATGGGGGCATCTTCGGTGTTTAGACGAGGCAGATCCTTGATTTCATCTTGAAATCCCCTTGTATCCACCATAAGCGTCGTTAAAGCCGCATACTGAGGATCGACAAAAGTGACATAGACGCCAACTGCTGACCAAATTAGAATGGCGACAAAAATGAACACTGGAAATCGACGTAACAGAACCCGAATCATTCGATCAGGATCGGATACCTTTTGCGAGGCATTTTCAAACATGTCCGGAAACAGGGGCTCCGGCGCAGGAATGTGGACCACCTGGTGATGCGTCTCAACAACGGGAGGAGCAGGGCTGAAAGCGTGCGAATCGCTAAGTTTCTGCCAGGTCGGAAACGCTGAACGAGATGACTGCGTCCGCATTTCTTCCGGCTCAATAACTTCATCGTGATCCGATGGCGCTGCATTCCAGTCTGGCCAAATTTTAAACTCGGCAGATGTTAAAAATTGCTCCAAATCTGGATCAACGGCGGGACGCCCGCTTTGCCGACGACCACCTCTGACCGGAAGCCTGCTTGAGGCCTCCCGCCCGGAATCATGCCCTCGACGCCTGGGGTCTCCAGTGCCAGCTGAGCCGTTGTCGATATGGTCTAGAACGCTCATGTTCTTGGGTCTTGAGATTTGATTCTACTTTTGATACGGATGCGTCTCTGAATAGCGCCTCTTTGGCCCATCTTCCCGACGGGTCGATCTGACTTACGGAAGTGAGTTTTGGCACCTGATATTTTTGCTACTTCGTTGACAAAGTATTCCAAGGTGGTTGCAAGCCCAGTACTCCGGTTCATGGTCGGAGACCAATTCAAAATGGATTTAGCTCGGGTAATATCGGGGCAACGGACCTTCGGGTCGTCCTGGGGAAGTGGATGATACGTGATAGTGCTTTTGCTACCCGTCAGCGCGACCACTTCTTCTGCAAACTGGCTAATGGTGCATTCTTCTGGATTTCCAACGTTTACCGGGTTTGGTTCGTCACTATGCAGTAACCGAACTATGCCTTCAACAAGGTCATCGACATAGCAAAAAGACCGCGTTTGGCTGCCATCACCGAAAATGGAAATCGGCTCTCCGGAGAGCGCTTGTTTCATAAACGTAGGCAGTACCCTTCCATCATCTAGCCTCATACGAGGCCCGTACGTGTTGAAAATGCGTACAATTCGAGTTTGCAAACCCAACTCCCGATGATAGGCGGACATCAGAGCTTCGGCAAACCGTTTAGATTCGTCATAGACACTTCGAGGTCCAATCGGGTTAACGTTTCCCCAATAGGATTCTTCCTGTGGATGGATGAGGGGGTCTCCATATACCTCGCTGGTTGAAGCCTGCAAAATGCGAGCGTTCGACTCAACGGCCAAATCCAGCAGGTTTTTCATGCCACTCGATCCAACCGCTAACGTCTCCATCGGAAACTTCAAATAATCGATTGGAGAAGCAGGGCAAGCAAAGTTCAAAATGAACTGAAAATTGCGTCCGACGTCCAGCGAAGCTGAAATATCTTGGTGCAGAAAGGTAAAATGGGGCGTTCCGAGTAAATGATCTACGTTTTCGAGCCGACCAGTTAGCAAGTTGTCAACACACGTAACGTGGTGGCCATCAGCCAAAAATCGTTCACAAAGATGCGAGCCGATAAAGCCAGCACCACCAGCAATAAGGGTGTTAGGACGCGAGGGATTCGCCACCATGTCGAAATACAGTGTAATAGGTTAAAATCTTTGGCTAAATCTGACTTATGTGATTCGCCAAGTACTTACATCTGTTTTATCGACCAATAACAATTTTCCTAAATGGAAAAAGGGAAAATTGATGATAGAGGAATCAAGTAAGGAATCACCCTACATTTTAAGAGATAAAAGACCTACATAACCCCGGTTCAGGTTACAGTACGTTGCCTTACGAAACCGATCCTGCGGCCGGAAACGGCCGGTTCTTGGGTCGGTGCATCACGTCTCAGTGATGATTGGTTCTGGGTGAAGCTGCCCGTCTCCTCAAAAGGGAGTCGGGCATGCTTTTTTTAATGACTCACCACCAAAGGATGCGTTTTGTCAAACGCAATTCCATTAAAGCCCGAAACCTTGATGCGGAAGAAATAGGTACCAGCTGACAGATCCGAGACATCAGCTATCTGCGAGTACCACTCGTCCTCCGTTTGAAATCCGGTTTCCCATTCTCGGACTTGCCGTCCTAACGCATCGTATAGACTAACGGTAACGAGCCCTTCAACCGACAAAAAGTATCTAAACTGAGCGGTTGTCGATGTAGGATTCGGAAATGCAGAAGTCAGGAGGTAGGTGGACGGATCCGCAATTTCAACTTCTATCCTTGCCAATTCTTGTTTTCGACCATCTGCTCGGCTCGCAATGAGCAAATACGTTACCCTTGATTCGCCCAAAACACCTTCGTCCGTGAACGAAAGCGAACCCAGGGCATCGAGTACGATTTTGGAAGTTCCGAGACTGGTGATGCGTTCGACATAGAGAGAGTCTATGCCAAAATCTTGAGTAATACTCCAGGACAGATCGACTCTTCCCTTAGCGTCCGCTGAAGCCGTCATCGTGCCAACCCCAATCAGCTCATTCCCCGACACCAACAAATTCGCAACCTGCACGCGGAGTTGTGGCAAAAGTACATAATTATTGTCTCCGGGGCACGCCGTTGTGCTGAAATCTCTGTGGCCTCGGATTAAAGTGGGAGCAACCCCATACCGTTCACTTAAGAATGCGAAAAGGACTTTATAGGTCTCGTAAGCCGCTGGTGTAATTTGCTGGACGCAGCTAGAACCCTCCGGTGGGTGGTAACATCCCATGATGACCACACCAATATTTCCCGTATTTCCATTGCCTACGTGTGCTCCCATTGCGAGGACGGGCACCTGAGACAACGAAGTGCTGTTGTCCATAAACGGCCGGCCTTGATACAAGCGACCTCCGCGGTCGATTGCAAACTGATACCCGATATCGCTCCATCCACGCACGTTTTGGTGGAGATCCTGCATGGCCAGCATCTGAGCCTTTCCCTGAGCCTCCGTTTCGGCGGAATATCCAGCGGCGTGATGCATCGTCATAAATTGGTAAGCCCCATTCGCCAGGGGGGAGGGAGAACCGCTTTTAAACGGCTTGGCGCTCCACTGGGCCCGAGTTATCAGCGGTGGTGGAATAATGGAGCCCGTTTTTGATCCAATCGCAGGTTTGAAATCCCCGGAAGGACGTTGGTCTTGATCCAATGCGTTGTTAAAAACACCCGCGTTACGAACCACCGTAACAAAATCCGAATTGGAGTCGACCTTAAACTCGAATCGGCTGGCGATGATGAGCTTATCTTGGCGATACCCTGCTACCAACGTGCCACCCGTAGCAGATCGATTGATATAGGCATCCGTCCATTCCGACCATATATCATCGTTCAAAAATCGAAAAAACGCTTTTGGGTCTGGATCCGTGCTGCCAATTTCGACGGCAACCCCAGAAAAGGGGGTCGAAACGAATTCGCTAGTATAAAAGAGCTGCGTTCGCTTTCCGGCTACAACGCGGGTTTCATTATCCAACCCCGTGAAGGTGTCCACGACGTCGGCAAGCATTTGAGCCTTAGCAGAAGTGGCTACCAAAACAAGTAGCAGGCCCCACACGAGACGTTTTCCCATCGATCGAATTCCCATACACTCAATAACCGTCTATCCTTTTTGAAAACTTAAAATTGCAGATTAAACGTGTACCAATGGGTTTGTTCAAGCCGCCCGAAATCAGCGTAGGCGTAATCAAAACTGGCCTTCGTCGATTTGTCCATCCGTAAATTTATTCCAGCGCCCATCGTAAGTCCTTGCTCGCCATCGGTTTCGAATGCATTGCGATAACCAGAGCGTAAAGCAAACAGATCTCGAAATTTGTACTCAATCCCCATATTCAAATACTCGCTATTGTCATTGGGGTGGGCCGCATCAGTCATCACAACAATTTGATGATTGGATGTGGAAACCGCGTCCCAGGCCAACCCGACTCGAAACATAAGCGGAAGCGGGTGTTGATCCATTGAATATTCAGAGTTCACGATTTCAACGTTGCCACTTTGGTTGGGGGTAGGATCGGTACTGAAAATGATGTCACGACCGGACATTTGCATTTTGGGACCAAAGTTGGACATAGACGCTCCAAGTCTGAGATCCTGATACGGCGTAGTGAACAGCACTCCCACGTCGAATGCCATGGCCGATGCTGAACTGTGCCAGATTTGCTCCCGAATGTATTTAAAGGTCGTTCCGATTGAAAAACGATCGGTTAAAGCTTTGGCGTAACTCAACTGAAGGGCTAGGTCTTGCTTTTTAAACAGCTCCCCAGTGCCTTCAGGCGTAGCGGTCGTCCTGACCTCCATTTCACCCGAATCAAGGTAAACCAAACTTGCAGCGATCGTCCCCAGTTGCCCGACATTAACCCCAAACGCTGCATAGTTATAGGAGATATTGGCTAGATATTGTGTGTGGGAAAACTGAACGGCGCCCCCAGATATTTTACTAAGACCCGCAGGATTCCAATAAAGAGCAGAGAGGTCGTTGGCTTCCGCAACAAACGTTCCGCCCAACCCGATTGCACGCGCCCCGACACCCAATTTCAAAAATTGAGCGGAGGTCGTTCCTACCTTGGTAATGGTTTTAGTGGCGCCTCCGTCCGAAAGACTTTGAGCCCCAACAGGAATTCCAATGGCAAAAATGACAACCAAAGCAGCGATTCGCTTCAATGCCGACATAAATTGAATTGAATTTGACATTATTTAATCACCGCGAATTTACCGATGAAAGACCCTTCAGCCGACTCTACTTGGAATATGTAGAGACCGTAGGCGATGTTCATGTTGTCTTTGGAGCGAAGGTCCCAAAAAGCTTTTCCATCGTCAAGAGTAGAGTCGTGGTAGATCGTATCCACCAGCTCACCCGCTAAACTGTAGATGCGGATTGTACATTTTCTAGGTACGTTTGCGAAATAAAGCCTACGGTCGCCACGTTCGGATCGCGAAACCGGATTTCTAGGCTCCAATTCGTTGGTTCCTACGTAAGGGTTGGGCACTACGAAGATGTCCCGCAATGCCGCTTTCGCCGATTCTGAATCCGTAGAGGCAGCCAGCGTTGAAAAACTGAACGTATCAGTAGACGCAAACGGTTTGCTGGTTTTGATATAAAAAACGTCGCCTGTACCAGGTATCGATCCATTGTCCACCAAGGTTACCTGCCAACTGGCAGTCAAAACGCCCGCAACATTATCCAAGAAAATAATGGCTTCGTTGATGTTCCACTTACCATCACGATTGAGGTCCGTCACAAAGACGTCTATTCTTTGATTGGCTTGTGTTAGATTCGTGACTGTAAAGGGGAGGGGCAGATTGTTTGAAAAACCAGTCGAAACATTCGCGTTGTCAAACACGATCTCATAATCGTTCGGTTGTGGAATTCTGCGAGGTCCTGCCTTAGCCACTTCTACGGCAAATTCGATCGATTTACCGCCAGCAGACCAACCAGTATCTTCTTCATCAAGCCCCAAGACATCGTTTTGCACGAACACATGCAAGCCGTCAAAAATAGGATTAGACTCCTGATTTGAAAGCAATCTGCTCTGATAGACGGGGAAATATTGAAACGTTGCCGTTAGTAAGTCGCCGTCTGTTATGCTGGATCCCAATACCAACACATTTCCGATGGAAGCATTCAGTACATAGTCTGCAGGAGAAGACAACTGGTTCCCTGATGCAGTTTTGAGGATAAATGTTTCAGGCTTGATGTTCTGCAATCCTAAAGCTGCAGTTTTTCCCTTGACGGCCTTAAGCGTCTTTGTAATGATCTGAGCATCTTCAACGGAGTAATTTAACGGGGAACCTTGAAAACTCATCCGGTATTGCCCGGCATCTTTCACTGCCAATTCGTCGACGATTTTGATCGAAATATCCCCGGTAGCATGCCCCGTGTCATGCTGAATGCCTCCTGCCTCCGTAATAGAAGGCGCCACGTAACCACCTGTTCGAGGCTTCGGGATAACCGAGACCGAATTAATATCAAAAATATAGCTGTCGTCGACCGGATTGTAGGTGATGGTTTTAGCCGTCTCGCTCGGTGGGATGCCCGTAACGAACGCGCCCGTCTGACCAGGGGCAAACCCTCGGTCGTAAGCCGTGACCGAGTAGTAATAGGTCTGTCCGTTTACGACGTCGGTGTCTTCATAAGTATGAAATAGACCCGTATCGTCACCCAAGTCAAATGACACTCCTCTTTGGGGAAATACGATCGGACTAGGGCCCCTAAGGCCGTTATTTAGGTCAAACTTGGCCTCTACGCCCAACTTATTAGTGAGGGGTTGGAATAAAAACTTAGAGCCGTTGATATCGGTAATAGTCTGTCGATCACTGAACTCATGATCAGTAGATCGATAGATCGCATACCCTTCAAAGTCGAGGGTTCGAGAGAGAGGATCTAACGACAACTCCGCCCGATTGTCCCAATACAGGGTAACCTTTTTATCCCCGGCTACTGCTCTGATTCGAGGCTTATCGGGAGGTCTTGCAAACCGATATCCTACGTTGAATATCTGCTGGACGGTTTCCGCGTTTAATCGAAGGTCCGAAAGGTTTTCTCCCACAATCAGAGCAATCGAAAATCGTTTGGTTTCACCGGCTCGAAGAGGGAAGCTTCCTGAACCGTACAAAAACACGTAATCGCCTGGTTCGGATGGCACTGAATCGAATCGACCCGGCTTGACCCATCCCCAGACTTGCTCGTCTTCCCGAATATTGGAACCGGAAAAACGGGGAGAAGCAAACGACGTCAATCCAATCATGTCGGATTCGTCGATATCTGTAAATTCAAAATTCGGCTCACCCGGTTTCGTTATGTCAAACTGATCGCCAGCTGTTGGCCTACCATCATTTTCACCGCGGTCCCCAGTGCCAGGAATCCCGTCGACACCCGTGTCATCTGTTTCCTGATTCCAGTCGTTATCATTGTCAATGCCATCGGTCCACGATTCATCGAGCATTCGATCACCGTCATTATCGATCCCGTCTCCCGGGTAAAAAACGCCATTGATTATTTCATTCCCCAAACCCGGACTTTCAAGAAACTTATAGCCAAAATAACCGGGAATGCGTCCAGGAACGTCTCCGATTTGATTGTTGTCCCAGGCAAAAACCATATTTCTGGACTGATCAAAAAAGGCGAGGTCATCCGCCCAATCTCCAGGCCCTCCCACATGCGGGTCTCCCCACATCCCGAAGGTCACTTTTTCGAGGTCCGTATCGCTTTTGTTTGAGATTTTGTACACCAAGAAAATGGTGTCTTCTGCCAGTGGATTGGCCCATTGGTACAAACGCACCTCAACTTCTAATCCAAGGCCCTTTTTAGTGGTGTTATTGTTGAAGGGGAAGTAGGCAAACTCCTTATTGGAGTAGTCATTCATGAAATACAGGGCTTCTTTATCGGCATTCGACGAACCTTGTTGAAGAGCGCCTGGCCAAACGTATTCCTTCAGATTGTCATTATACCAGGATGAAGGCCATGAATCTGGCCGGCCATCGAGATCCTTATCCCGGGCGTCAGACGTCGGAATTTGGTCGGAGTCCCGGCTAACCACTTCAATTCCTTCGAACGCGCCCACGGGCTCGGCGCAGGGTATGGGTTGCCATCCCCAGCGCTCCGACTGGTCGGGTGAAATTTCTGCTCCGTTGGATACAATACCGTCCGAAACAATATGCATTACCCAAATAGGATTGCCCGCAGTATCCGTTACCAGAGTGCCATTATCATCTCTTTTTAGGACGCTCTTGGGATCCTTATGACCAACATCTACAACTTCAGCGGCCACAAAGGGGCCAAACTCGTATCCGTATCCCAGGCCATTCCAAACGATATCGGTAATGGTATTTCCGGGTGATGAAATGGAACCGAAATTCAAAATTTGGCTCGTAATGCGGTTTCCATTCAAAATGGCTTCACGACGGGTGGTCTGGTCTTCTAGGCAATCCGAAACGGCCGGCCGACCACTTTTGGCTGCTTGATTATCGAGCCAACGACGTTGCTCACGATAGTCCCATCCGCGTTCCCGGTCCTGAGAAGAAGCAGGAAGCGCCAATACGGCGATCAAACAAAAGAAGGAGAGTGTTTTCATTCTGCTCGTGGTGAACATAAAAAATGCGTGTTTTTGGAGCATCAATTTAATTAGACAGATTGGCTCTTAATTGGTCTTGTTTGCCCCTTAAAGGGGCGCAGACTTTTAAAAAGACAGGGTGGCTCCAATTTTCACTTCGCGCGGCGCACTGTAAAAATCAGGACGGGTATTGAACTCACCGAGATTTTGTATTCCCGGTAGTCCATATGCAGGCTCCCATGAAGCATGCGTTCCCCGTTGTCCGTTCAACGAGTAAGTCGCCCTTCCCGTATCACTAAACACCGAAGTCTCATTCAAATGGTCCAGCACGTTAAATACTTTAGCAAATAATCTCAAATGAGAACGACCTGACATTTTGAGGTCTCGATATAGATGAGCATCCAGCTTGGTCAAACTCGGTTTGCGGTCCTGGTTAGGCAATTGATCGATTTTTTGATCAAACAAAAGAGGAGTGTAGGGATACCCGGTTGAGAAGGAGGAAATGATGGACAATCCCCATTTTCCAGGTTTAGCTATGGTCACAGTGCCTGACAAGATGTGGCGTTGGTCAAAACCGAGCGGAATTAACTCAAGTTCGTTTTCACGTCCGGACAAATGATTGTAGAAAAAGGCGTTTGTTTCATTGTTGTTGCCTTCGGCAATCTGAAACGTGTAGTCAATTCCAGCTGACAATAGCCCATTGCGAGCACGGCGCTTAGTAAGGGAAAACGTGACGCCCTTCACGTTGGCATAGTCACGATTTAGATAGATGTTGTAAATGTCTTCCCCAGCAATCGAACTAAAGCGAATGGTCTGTAGGGCCAAATAATCGCGAATGTCCTTAAAGAAACCCGTGACTTCAAATGCCAAGGTGGAAGTAAGTCCCTGTTGCAGGCCAATTTCATACTGAACGGTACGCTCGGGACGCATATTGGTATTACCAAACGTCGGGTTATCACCCACTCCGAATTCAAACTCCGGATTCGAGTACAGATTTCGGAGTCTTGGCATCTGAGCAAAATGCCCATAAGAAAAGTGGATGATACCGGTTTCCGTGATGGGGAAGGAGACTCCTAGTCTCGGCATCAGCAGCATGGTAGCATCAGCAGTTTTCGACAAACTAGCGTAGTCTCCGTCATGAACGGGGGGCTCTAATAAGTTTGGAAAGTAGGTTCCATTCGGGTCAAAGCGCTCAAATCGAAGACCGGCGTTGATGATAAAATTCTCAAACTCCAGTTTGTCCTGTGCATAAAGGCTGAACTCCAACACCTTCTGGCCCACATACTTATCATGGGTCGGCGTTGAGACGTCTGGAACGGTTGGGACGGGGAAATTATCGCCATCATAAAGGATCTCGAAATTCTGGCGATCCAACGAGTGGAGGTTTAGCTCCACACCCGTTTTAGTTTCATGAATAACGCCAATTTGGGCAGTTAGATCGGCTTTTATCCTAAACGAAGTTGATGCTTCGTAAACATGCCCCTTCTGGTCGCCTCCCATGAAAAACTGGTTTCCTGGAAATCCAACAACATTTCCATCAGACACATAACGAGGATCCAATGGGTTTTTGTAAAGAAAGGACTTCTCATCAGTCGTGGCATAAGAGGCCCGAACGGTGTAAAAAGAGCGATCGTTTAGGGTGTGTGTCCAGTGCAGGCTATTGTTAATTGAGATGTCGCGAGAGCTCCTCGTACCGTATGGATTGTACTTATACAAAAAACTATAAGACTTTCTCTTGCCCGTATCCATCAGGAAGGAGTATTCCAATTTGGCTCCTGAAAACGGCCGGGTACTCAACTTAGCAATCAAATTGCCCCCTTCTCGAGGATTGAGAGCCACATCCTTACCTGGAAGCGGTTCGCCTTCTGCGTATTCGTACCAGGGCTTTCCGTGGAGCTCATAATACCAAAGCGGGCCATCGTAGCCAGGTTTAAATGTTTGAATGGTCTCTAGTAAACTCCTGTCTCCGTTGAAGTTGGCGGAATCCGACGGAAGGTGAAGATCCTTGCCGTAGATGGTCCCTTCGTTTCGATCAAAACGTCCAGAAAGGAAAAAACGAACCTTTTTGTAGAAGGGAAGGGGTCCCGATAAGGTGGCTTCGCCCGTAAAAACATTTAATCCAAGATTACTCGTACTGGTGGGTTCTCCGAAAATGTTACTGTGCTGGGTCACATTGTCACCACCGTAGAAACTGACAGACCCTTCCATTTTTTCATTTCCTTCCTTCGTCACCAAATTGACGATTCCGGACATGGCTTTGCCATATTCTGCGTTAAAGGCACCCGAAATGACCGTCATTTCCTGAATGGCGTCGGCAGCTACCGATGTTGCCAATCCATTGGTCTCAAATGGATTTCCTACGGACATGCCATCGACTAGGTAGGAAATTTCGTTGCTTCGGCCTCCACGGATGTGAATTTCTCCTCCAGGACCCTGATTCACGCCAGCCTGGGTTACTAGAATGCCAAAAAAGCCTTCAACAGGTAGCGCTTCAATTTCAGCCGCAGTTACCGTCTTACTCGATGAGGTAAGGTCTTTTTGAACGAGCGGCCGCTCCGCCTGAATGATGATTTCCTCCCCTTCGATTATCTCTTCCCTCATCTTTAAGTTGTATCGGGTCGTTTGACCAGTAGAGACATTGATTCCCGAAATGACCTGGGTCGAGAACCCGATGTAAGAGAATTTCAGCGAATACCCGCCCGGCCGGACGTTCAGAATTATGTAATTGCCATCCAGGTCGGTTGTGGTCCCTTGAGTGGTACCGTCGATAATGACGTTCACCCCAATCAGTGGATCGCCGGATGTCGTGTCGGTGACGCGTCCCGCAATTTTGCCTTGAGCAAATGCTGAAGAGGCTCCAACAAAGAGTAGTAGTGAAAAGAAGAGGCTTTTTCTACGCATAATTGGTGCGTTTTGACGGAGAAAACATGCGTCTCTACGTCTGAAACAAGCGGTTCAATAACGGAACCGAAAAAAAAGGGGGGGCCCGAAGGGCCCCCCCGCGAAAAGAAGTAGGCCTGACTACTTCAACAATACCATCGTCTTCGTTTGGGCAAAGTTGCCAAACTTGAGCGTGTAAAGGTACGTGCCGCTAGCTGCCGAAGCGCCTGCATCCGTTGTACCATCCCATTGCACTTCATGTACACCTTGCGAATACACTTGGTTGTTCACCAAGGTCTTCACAACACGCCCAGAAACATCGTAAACCGTTACTGAGATCGCTTTGTCAATAGGAAGTTCAAAGCGAATGCTCGTAGTTGGATTGAACGGGTTTGGATAGTTCTGCTCAAGGACATAGTCCGTTGGAATAACCACGCGTTCATCGGCAATACCGATTCCCGTAGCGCCAGCAGACAAAACGCGCATGAACACGCGCTGTGAATTTACCACCGCTATCCGAGTAGATAGATCTACAACGTACGTGCTATCTGCTGGGTTGAATCGCTCTGTAAACGTTAGTAGAGAATCACTTTGTCCCTGGAATCCGAGAGCAACTTCGTTGTGACCATCGTTATCCACGTCACCTAAAAACGCAAACTTGGAAGCAAACTGAGGACCATTCGCAGCTTTCGAACGATATGTTGTAATTACGCCGGCCGAGTCCCTCGTAACTAGGTTAAACGCGTCCGTGCGGTCATTCGGGAAGAAAACTTGCGTTTTTGGAGAGTAGGAGGCAGGGTCTTCGGGAGACCCACCCGTAAATTCAACGATATTTACCCAGTTGGGGTCTTTTCCGGCGTTGTACTGTTCGTGCGTGAACGATACGCCACTTCCAATCAGGTCCATATTTCCATCACCATCCAGATCGCCAGCAGCAAGTCCGAGAGAGGAAAGACCAGGCACTACTGCTAGTTTGTAGTTGTCAGGAGTGATGGCCAAAACGTTTTCCCCTTGGTCGTAATTCAATACCCAAACGTTTCCTGTATTGTATTCCGATCCAAATACTTCTTCGGTTCTATCTCCATCAATATCCACCTTTAGGATCCCAAAGAGAGGAACTGTGTCTTCTGTTGGGTTAATATGTGCCCAATGCGTTCCTTGGTCTCCAGATGGAAGGAAATACGTATTCGGCGCAACCGCTTGTCCAATGGTGAGGTTATTGTTATTCCAGGAAGACATAACTAGTTCAACGATTCCATTACCATCAAGGTCTGCAGATACCATTCCATAAGGAGATCCACCCCCTCTATCTACGAGATCAAAAGCACGATTTCTAGAGCTAGCCTTCATTTCGTTGCTCCAAGTTTCGAATCCGGATCCGATGTCCCCGTCAACAGAGATAATCCACCAGTTATCGTGGTCGCTGTTGCCTCCGTTGTTGCCAAACATCATTTCCTGTTTGCCATCGTTGTCCACGTCTTCTACTACAATCTGCTCCTGGGTCCAACGGTCTGGCTGGTCAGGCATTTCGTAAATGGTTGTCGGAGCGGAGCCATAATCGTTGTCCGTACCCGTAAATTCAAAAACGTATAGACCCGTTTTATAATCAGGATTCGCAAACTTTGCAGCACATCCAGCACTGGTGGTGGCACAACCGGAGAAAAAGTAAATTTCTCCTTTTCCATCTCCGTCCATATCGCCGCCGGCAATGGCGCGACCGTTTCCTGTTCCAGAGTAATCGTCTAGCCAAGGAGTCGAATACACGTGCTCCCACAAATCAGGGCCAATTGCTTCTAGTACGTGAACCCGACCGCCACCGGTATAATCCGACACAAGGACTTCCATTTTACCATCGCCGTCCAGGTCATGTGGCCCAGAAACCGTGCGGACCCCTGAATGGCTGGGTGGATATGGTGCACGAGGATCGGTCGACCGTTCCACAATGAATGAATAGTCAGTACTCTGGCCAAAAGCGTTTCCTACAAAAAGAAACGACAAAACCATGAGTAAATTAGTAGCTTTGCGCATAATGCCTCCATAAAAGTGAGAAATAACCGAGGATACCTGCTTTTATAGTCTAATGGCAGGTGGGCCTCGATCCGTATTCAAATACGATTGAAACCGTAGTGTATTAAATTGTGGATCACGAATCAACCAAAATCGACCTTGAATTTTAACAAATTGGTACTGCGAGTCATCAAACTTGTGATTGTCGTAATCACCTTTTCCTCTGCCGCGAACGCTCAAGCGATCAAGCATGAAATGAGGGGCGCTTGGCTTACTACCGTATTTGGACTCGATTGGCCTACCCAGAATCCCGTTCAATCGACCGATAGTCAGAAAGCACAATTAACCACGATCTTTGACAATTTGAAAAAGGTCGGCATCAATGCCGTTTTTTTTCAGATTCGCTCCGAAGCGGATGCCATGTACGACTCCCAAAATGAACCGTGGTCGAGGTTCTTGACAGGCACGATGGGGGTTCCTCCGTCTCCGTATTACGATCCGCTGGGATTTGCTATTGAACTGGCTCACGATCGTGGAATGGAGCTGCACGCCTGGATGAATCCATTCAGAGCGGTGAGCGACCGCGGGCCTTTTGGACTAAGTTCGAATCACATCGCCAAGACGCGGCCCGATTGGATTCTGAGTGTGAAATACAAAGGATCGAATCCACTACTCAAAGACGATGTCGTTGAGATCCTGAATCCCGGCATATTAGAGATTCACGACTATATAGCGGATGTGGTTCGCGACGTGGTTGCCAGATACAACGTCGACGGGATTCATTTTGATGATTATTTCTATCCATACCCGTCCTACCAAATCACCAATGAAGATGAAAATCTGTATTTAGCCAACCCCAGAGGCCAATTAACCCTTCCAGATTGGCGCCGAGATAACATCAACCGATTTATTGCGACAGTCGCCGCCAAAATTCGGACAACAAAACCGGGAGTCAAGTATGGAGTAAGTCCCTTCGGAATCTGGAAAAGCGGTGTCCCACAAGGGATTAACGGACTGTCATCGTACGATGTTATTTTTGCAGATCCCCTCGTCTGGATGGAGCTGGGAACCGTAGACTATTTGGCCCCGCAACTTTACTGGGCTTTTGGGGGCGCGCAGGATTTTGGAAAATTAGCCGATTGGTGGGTCTCAAAATCAAATGGTCGACACATTTATACGGGTCAAGCGGTCTACAGAACGGAAGGCGCATTTACCACTCCAGAATCGCGATACAAGGCGACCGAAATTCCTCTTCAAATTGACTATGGCCGTGCTACCGCCGGAATCCAAGGCAGTATCCATTTTAGAGCGGCCAATTTGAGCCCATCTGCCGATAACCTTGGGCTCACGGCAGCGCTCTCAGGTAGCACTTATGCCCAGAAGGCTTTTACACCATTCATGATATACGCGGATACGGGTTCGCCCGACAAACCTGACAACTTGACAGCGACTATCAATGAAAACAAGGTCGTATTGCGTTGGGATCCGCCGCTCACTGGCTTCGCTTATGCGAACAAATTCGGTGTTTACCGCGTGCGTTCGGACGTGGGGGTGCCAAATTCCCGGGATATGACGAATGATACAGCTAATCTTATCGCGATCTCTTGGAAGCCGGAGTTCACGGATACCGCGTCCTTAGTAACAGGTGGGAGGTATTTTTATGCGGTTACCGGCGTGACTCCGAATTCAATCGAGGGGGTTGAGTCTAATCTGGCCAATGTGGTTGCGCTTAATACCGCAAACGAAAGTTTACCGACCACCCCTTTGATTTCCATGGAATTCTACCCGAATCCAGCTTTCAACCAGGCAACTTTAGAGTTGAACCTAGCCAATACAACCTCGGTAAGGGTCGATGTTTTTGATTTAATAGGGCGTCAAGTAGCTGAAATTAGCCGGGGCTCAATTTCGCATACGGGTGGAACGCTCCAATTAATGTGGGATTTGAATTCGCTTGATGGGACGCGTTTGGCACCAGGAACGTATTTCATCGTAGCGACAACTGCGTTTCAAACCCTGACTAAGCCCATCGCCATCTCGAGATGATGCTCAAATCATGAGGCGATCTTTTAGCACCTTTGAACGCTCTCGGCTGGCAATTACTTCGTGGCCTCCGGTCAAAATCAGTTTGTAGCGGCCACTAAACCAGGGAATCAGTTCCTTGATGTGTTTAAACTGGACAATAGCCGAGCGGTGGATGCGCATAAAGGAATCTGGATGCAGCAGCGCTCCCAGCTGGTCAAGCGTATAGCTTACAATGTGCTGTCGAATTTTGGGTCTTGGTCCCACAGGATCTTCTTCCAAGATGTGCACTCGTGTAATACCCTCACTAATTTCGATCGAAACGACTCGCTCGATAGGAATGATCAAGATTCGATCCCGAAAGGGAATGGATAACTGTTCCAAATAGTGCCCAGACTTAAGCGGCGCGGATTCCGCG
>JAQBZH010000063.1 GCA_027622005.1 Bacteroidota bacterium
GGCATCCATTCGGATGCCGGCCCCAACTTTTTATACCCAATTACACTTCAGCGCCCGCAAAAGACCCCTTAGGCATCGGTCCATTCCGCGCCGGCCGTCAATCGATAGCCGCCGGAGCGAAGATCGCTGCCGATTTCAGCCAGCGTCTTTTGCCCCAACATTGTTTCTATTTCCTTTCTGGACGTAATCCAGTGGCTATGCAACGGACAGGGCCGATCCTCCGTGCATCCGGGTAACCCGAGCACACATTGGGTGAACAAATCGGGCCCATCGAGCGCCACTACCACGGCTTTAACCGTAATCTTGCTGGCATCGATTTCCAGCCGAACGCCGCCGTTGGGGCCCCGATACGACGAAATTAGGCCGGCCCGCGCCAGTTGTTGAAATATTTTGGTCAGAAAGTGAAACGAGATATTTAGCGTCTGGCTGATTTTCTTAACAGGTACATACTCATCTCCGCCTATTCCAGCGAGGTGGAGCATAGCCCGAATTCCATACTCTGACGTTTTTGAAAGCAACATTATTTTCTCATAGGGTGCGCCGCCAATATACGTATTTCCGATAAAATTGTCTTAAAACTGTTTTATATAAATATCGGAAGAAGGGCATTTTCTTGGGCCCTTTTGATTGCTGCGGTGTAACGATACAAGAAATCACCCGTAATTAGGTGACGGTCGTTACCAACGGACGCTGTCCGGACCGCTATCTGCTCAATTGAAATGATGTGTGGCTACGATTTTCGAACGAGAGGGAGATAGAACATAGAAAGGCCCCTGCAGCTGTTGTGCGTTGCGGGGGCTTTTTCCGTTTTAACGGTAATTACAAGGGTGATGGTGCCCCGTTTCCCGAAAACCGTTACCTTGATATCACCCAAATCAACCATAACCAGCCGCAGAGCAGTACCAGCCCGAATGGATCGCAGAACCAAAATCGTTTGTACGTTAGGCCCATCCTCCTCCTCGGAAACCGTCATTACAGATCTCATCCGGGCGGGGATGGATGTTGCGCGGCTCAACCTTTCGCATGGATCGCACGAATATCATCGAAAACTGATCGAAATTGTGCGGGCCGCAGCAAAAAAGGAGGGGAAGTACATTGCCATTCTCCTAGATTTACAGGGTCCTAAGCTCCGCGTTGGATTGATGCAAAATGGCTCTGTGGAGCTTATAGAAGGACAGAGGCTCACGATCACGCCGGATGAGATTGAGGAAGGCACCTCAGAAATCATTCACGTCAGCTATCCTACGCTGAGTGAAGATGTCTCGATTGGGGGCGAAATTTTGCTCGACGATGGTCGTCTCGAGTTGGAAGTGGTTGGATTCGAGGGTGAAAATGTTATTACGAAGGTTGTGGTGGGCGGTACGCTATTCACCCGAAAAGGGGTCAACTTACCTAACATCCTAACCTCTACGCCAGCCCTCACGGAGAAGGACCTCAGGGATCTGGAATTTGGCCTTTCCATGGACGTAGACATTGTCGCTCTATCCTTTGTACGGTCCCCGAATGATGTCAAACAACTGGTTGATTTGGTCCGACAAGCGCCTTATCGGCCTATGATTGTGGCCAAAATCGAAAAGCCGGAAGCCCTCGATTGTATCGACGAAATTATTTCGATTTCGGATGGTTTGATGGTCGCAAGGGGAGACCTTGGCATCGAAATGCGGCTTTCAAAGGTTCCGGCCGCCCAAAAACGAATCATTGCCAAGTCACGCAGAGCCTCGAAACCCGTCATTACGGCTACCCAAATGCTGGAGAGCATGATCGAAAATGTTAGGCCGACCCGCGCCGAAGTGAGCGACGTGGCAAACGCGGTGCTGGACGGCAGCGATGCCTTGATGCTTTCAGGAGAAACTGCGATGGGGGCGCATCCAGTAAAAGTGGTCGAGGTCATGGCCCGGGTCATTGAGGAGGCCGAAAAAGTCTTGTTTGAACAACAAATAACCCGCATTCGCTCCATTGGGAACCCAACTACCACGGAGGCCATCTCTCAAACAGCCTATTTTATGGCCCACGAGGTGAACGCCAAGGCCATCGTCTGTTTGACCTCGTCGGGATCGACGGCGCGGTTTATAGCCCGGCACCGTCCCCACGTGCCACTCTACGCATTTACCGACGATAAGCGCGTTTTGGGGCAATTGGCACTGTCCTGGGGAACAAAAGGATTTTACATTCCTTTTCAGTCGGACACCGACGAAGGGATTGCCATGGTCCACAAGGTGCTAAAACAACATGGTTTGGCCGAAACCGGGGACACGGTAATCCTGACAGCAGGCATGCCTCTCCCGGCCAAAGGTCGCACCAATATGCTTTTAGTCAGTATTCTTTAACTAAAGACGAAACCGATCAGCCCCACCGCTACCATTCTAAATTTTGTTTAATTGGCGGATTTACCTGCTGACGTTGTTCATATGCGTCTTTTTCGATCTCACACTTCCATTTTTACAAGGGCGCTTCAAGGCTCTCTTGTTTTCGCTGTAGTTAGTCTGGTTTTTGCTGGCTGTAAACCACCCGAATTTGTTAGTAACAGATACGACAACTTTACGGCGTACTACAATAAATTTTACAATGCCCGACAGGCTTTTGACAAAGGCTATAAGGCGCTCACCCAAACACAGACTCCGGTAGACCGCGTTCGATATCTGCCCATCTATCAACGAACAACCGGATCCGGATCCCGCGATTTTGACAGCTCCGTTCTCAAAAGCGCCGATCTCCTCAGAAATCATCCGGATTCAAAATGGGTCGATGACGCTCTGCTGTTAATCGGTAAGTCCTATTTTTACCAGGAAAACTTTGTGGGTGCCACCCAGAAGTTTCGCGAAGTGATCGATCTCAACACGTCGCTTGCGGATGAGGCCGTTTTTTGGCTGGCTCGCTCCCTGATTACGAGTGGCGCTCTGGATGAAGCGGAAAAAGAGATTGTTTTCGCCCTTGCCAAAGAAGATGTCGATTCCAAGTGGGCAAGTCAATACAGCTTGTTGATGGCTGAATTGAAAATCAAGTTGTCGGCCTGGGAAGAAGCCAGCGACTATTTGAGCTCGTCAATCGGCGGGGTCAAAGATAAAATGATAGCGGGTCGTGCCCAGTTTTTGCTCGGACAAGTACTCGAGCGGCAAGGTCGGTACGTAGAAGCCATCGAAGCATATGAAAGGGTTAATAAACACACCCCACCCTACGAGTTGCTGTATGCGGCTTCGTACAGCGCTGTTCGGGTTGAGGGAAAACACGTAGACCCCAACAAGGCACTCGTCAAGCTGCGCAAAATGGAGCGGGATGACAAACACTTCTCCAACTTAGCTGAATTGCAGCTTTTGCGGGCTCGTATCTGGCAAGATATCGGGCGGGACAGCGAGTCGTTTGATATTTACAACACCTTATTATACGATCAGATTTCAACTGGTCAGGCTGGTGCCGCTACCTTAAAGGGAAGGATTCACTACGCTTTGGGTGAATTGTATCGGGATGTGGATCGCGACTTTGTTATGGCTGCAGCCCATTTTGATACTGCGTCCGCGTCGTTGGAAACGTCTACGGGTGCCCGATCTCGGATTCGTTCCAGTTCCTATTCAGCGACTCAAATCCAGTACGCCCCGGAAGCCATTACAGATGCCATTGAGCTCAAAACGAGCTTTTTGAAATTTTCGAAAGTGTTTAAGGAAATTGCGCGTTACGACTCCCTCCTCTGGCTCGGATTGATGCCGGAAGTGGAGTACGAAGCCAAGTTGCTTGAAATTCGAAAACAACGTGCTGAGGAACTGGCGGCCCAGCAAAAACTCTTGGATGAGCGGAAACGAGCGCAAGCTTTTGAAAGTGGAGCGGTTGCTCTCGACGCCCAGAACAACTTTGGACTTCCACCTGGAAAGATTGTACCGGGCATTAACGATACGGAAGGCATTTATGATGGGTTTTTGTTTCACAAAAATATCGTTCGAGTCCAGGAAGGGCGTACCAAGTTTGATAATATCTGGGGTAAGCGAGTTTTGGCTCCAAATTGGCGGAGAAGCTCCGTTTTAGCGGTTACGACGGCGACTCAAGAAGCCGAAGAGGAAGCTCAAACCGAAGAAGTCGAAGAAGTCTTGGCTGAAGGGATGTTACCTACTGTTGACACGACGGATGTCCCCCGGGACTCGACGAAACAGGCCGCGATGTACACATCAAGGGCCAATGCAAGGTATGAGCTGGGAAACACGTTGTTTTTATCGATGGCCCGGCCTGATTCAGCCGCTGCTT
The DNA here is from genome assembly GCA_027622005.1 of Bacteroidota bacterium. Classification (GTDB taxonomy): domain Bacteria; phylum Bacteroidota; class Rhodothermia; order Rhodothermales; family UBA10348; genus UBA10348. Next base: position 4,231 of record JAQBZH010000063.1, read on the forward strand.
GGTACCGAACCGTTATAGAAGAAGACTCCTCGCAAGTAGTTGCTCAACGCGCTTATTATGCGTTGGCTGAAGTTCAGAGAGCGCTGGGAGACACCGCGTCTGCCGATCGATTGTACCGCGACATTTTGGAAAATTATCCCGATTCTGATTTTTCGGATGATGTTCGGGTGCGGCTTGGACTCGATCCGATTGACAGAGCCGAATCCGATTCGACCGTCTTGGCGCGGAGTGCGTACGAGGCCGCTTACGCATTTGGGGTGGAGGCTCCTCTCGAAGAAAGCATTAACCGGTATTTGGAAGTGGCTTCTGACTGGCTGAAGTATGAGCAAAGTGGTCAGGCCCTGTTGGCTGCCGCTAGAATCTACATGATTGACGCTGGAGCAGACTCACTCACCATATTTACCCCTATGCCGGTAACTGTTTCTTACGAAAAGATGCAGAAACTCTGGCCCGTCAAGTTTGGGTGGGTCGAACCCGATTCGGTACTCATCGTGGATGATGTTATAGTGGCAGATGATGCGACTACGCCCGAAACGGCGCCTCCTTCTGAACCCGAAGAGCCAGTCATTGATGTAAACGTAGCTTCGGCAGTTGACTCTCTTTCTGCTCCGACCGACAGTTTGGCCGTTTCAGAGGTTGTCCCGCCCGTCGATCCGGTTGTTTCTGATCCGGTCGAGGCGGTTCCGGTTGTTTCTGATCCGGTTGCTTCTAATTCTGGCACTACTGAATCTAGCATCGTGGCCAATCCTACCTACCGAATCGTCGAGGGACACGAAAGGCGAGATCCGCTGTACGTCGAAGATATATTTGCCAAAGTAGCCAGCGATTACAGCGGTAGGGCCTTGGGAATCGCTGCGGATCGCACGAGAAAAGCGATTGTTGAGCGCCGAACGCCTCCCCCCGATACAACAAAGACCGAAATACTTGGGCCGGTTTTAGCCGAAGGCGGAATCCCTACCGATTCCCTACGTTTGGCCGATGGGCTGGAAGTTCAAACCGACTCGTCAATGACACCAAGCGATGTCGAAGGTGGTCAGGTCCTCTCCGCGGAGCAAGATTCAACCGAGGCCTTAATCGTACCAATGGCGGGATCGCCGGGAACGATAGCCGCCATTCCGAATGGGGCACCTGAAACGGAGGATGTTTTCAATTCGGAAGATGACCGCCCTGTCGGAGCTAGAACATCATCCAATTTGAAACCTCTTCTTCCGACCGGCAGACCTAATATGGACGCTGTCGGCTGGACCGTTATGCTTGGAAATCATATTACTCTGGAAGCAGCGCAAGCCGACCTACAGGTCCAAAATGCCAAGTTGGGAGGAGCTCGGATCCCAATTTATTTGATCACGAATGCGGAAGGAGAGCGATTTGAGTTCATAGTTGGATGGGGCCTTTTCGAATCCAAGGAGCTAGCAGATGAATCCATCGTTAAATATGATGCTTTTCTCCCTCCGAGCCGTAACCATTTGCACCTCATAGCACCAACACCCCGTAAGCCCTAGTCCGGCCGTTTCTTTGGAACCATTGTGGACCCGAATTGTACGGTCGAGTCGCCTTCCTAGGCGTAGTTCATATCACCTTTTCCATCGAAGGAAGCGCATAATGGCGCCTCCATACTGAATCTGCCAAACCCAACTTGGATGTCCAAAGACGAAAGAGAAAAATTGAAGCTTGACCGCCAATCCGAGCCCAAAAAGGGCCCGAAAATTGCAGATCGTCGTCCGCGGATCATGCTGTGGATCTATTTGGCGGCTTTTATGGCGCTCATGCTGCACATTTTTTTAAGAATGGGCGATGTCGAGCCTCAGAAGGTGGAATACTCCCAATTTTTGGAGCAGGTTAAAAAGGGGTACGTTCAGGACGTGGTCTTGGTGAACGACCTAAAAGTGGAGGGTGTTTACACGGCCGATGCGGTCGGACAAGGAAAGGTGGAAGTCAAAACCATCAAGCCAGGCGTCTTAACGGGTAACACCCCGGAGACTTCCAATGCATTTACGTCGACAAAACCTGCTGACCACGAGCTGGTCCAATTTCTGATTGATTACAATACCGAGCAAAACACAGCTGGGGGGCGGGAAATAGCATTTGATGCCCGTCAGGATGACGATGTGTTCGGCGGACTACTCGGTTGGATTTTTCCTTTGATTATCATCATTGCGCTATGGGTCTTTTTGATCAAGCGCATGAACCCGGGCAGTCAGGTGTTAAACATCGGCAAGAACAAAGCCGTGTTGTTTGATGCCATGGGCGAGCACAAGCTCACATTTAAGGACGTAGCGGGACTTCAAGAAGCAAAAGAGGAAGTCGAAGAAGTCGTTGAGTTCTTAAAGACCCCTAAGAAGTTCACCAAGCTGGGTGGCAAGCTTCCGAAAGGCGTTCTGTTGGTTGGACCTCCGGGGACCGGAAAAACCCTTTTGGCCAAGGCCGTCGCCGGCGAGGCGGGTACTCCCTTCTTTTCGCTATCGGGATCGGACTTCGTGGAGATGTTTGTAGGCGTTGGGGCGGCCCGCGTTCGAGATCTGTTCCGACAGGCCAAGGAAAAAGCGCCTTGTATCATCTTCATTGACGAAATCGACGCAATTGGGCGCTCTCGTGGAAAAGGGATGATGATGGGAGCCAATGACGAGCGCGAAAACACTTTGAATCAGCTTCTGGTTGAAATGGACGGGTTCAACACCGATAGCGGTGTCATTATTATGGCGGCTACTAACCGTCCAGACGTCTTGGATTCAGCCCTTCTTCGTCCCGGACGATTCGACCGACAGATTCTGATCGACAAACCGGACCGCCGCGAGCGCGCCGAAATCTTTAAAGTGCATACCCGGAATTTGATTTTGGGAGATGACGTCCATGAAGAAGTTCTCGCGGGTCAAACGCCTGGCTTTGCTGGCGCAGAGATTGCCAACGTTTGTAACGAAGCCGCATTGCTGGCGGCCAGGGAGAACAAGGAATTCATTTCCATGGCCGATTTTGAGCGTTCTATTGATCGGGTTATTGCCGGTCTAGAAAAAAAGAACAAAATCATATCACCAGAAGAGAAGAAAATTGTAGCCTATCATGAGGCAGGACATGCCATTACCGGCTGGTTTTTGCAGTACACGGACCCAGTTGTAAAAGTGTCTATTATCCCTCGTGGTCTTGCCGCCTTGGGCTATGCCCAATATTTACCTGAAGAGCGATACCTGTATACCAAAGAAGCTCTTTCAGATCGCATGGTCATGGCGATGGGAGGCAGAGTAGCCGAAGAGATCGTTTTTGGGAAGATTTCGACGGGAGCTCAAAACGACCTCGAACGAATCACGGCCATGGCCTATGCAATGGTGGCGGATTACGGAATGAGTGAAAAGGTTGGATACGTATCGTTCAATCTGTCGCGAAGCGGCAGTGATGGTCCGGTATTCATCAAGCCGTATTCGGAAGAAACGGCTAGAATCATCGATGAGGAAGTAAGATCGATTATCGATGAAGTCAGAGCCCGTGCCAGAGTACTATTAGAGTTTCATGCGGATAAGCTGGAAGCTATGGCCACCGCCCTTCTAGACAAGGAAGTGCTGGGCCCTAAAGAACTGGTGGCCCTTTTGGGTACGCGTCCGCACGGGGAGTACGTTGATTACGAGGGAAAACCTCCTAAGGAAAGCGCCGCAACTCCTTCCGCAACGCCTCCCACAGCCGACTCCCAAACCGAAGCAGTTACCGTCACGGATTCCGATCCGGCTGAAACGACAGCTGGTTCAAATGGCGTCACTCCTGCGGAATCGGACACCCCGGACGATTCCCCTGCCGTCAAAGCACCAGCAGATGGGGCGGACCAGGTCTAGCTGAAAGGAGAGACGGAAACGCCAAAACAATCTCGTTAGTTTGATATAGAAGTATATATCACCATAACGAGTTCTGGACTGATTTTTCAAGCATTGAGGCGGAAAATGCTTAAAATATACCCTCCTCAAGCTTTCTTCACGAAAGGGCGCGTGCACTAATCAAAAGAGTCCTTATATTGTGAGGCTGAGACTAAATGGACTGGGTCACTTTTTTCCCATTTCTGAAGCTCTGGTATTTGACAGAAACAACACGGTAATTATTCGTGCCTACGATCCAACAACTGGTTCGAAAAGGGCGTAAGCCTAAAGTAAATCAAACAAAGTCGCGTGCTTTGGATTCCTGTCCACAGCGTCGTGGTGTTTGTACACGTGTATACACCACGACTCCTAAGAAGCCGAATTCGGCCTTGCGGAAAGTGGCTAAGGTCCGTTTGACAAACGGAATCGAAATCATTGCATATATCCCGGGAGAAGGTCACAACCTCCAGGAGCACTCCATTGTGCTCGTTCGTGGCGGTCGTGTTAAGGACCTTCCGGGTGTTAAGTATCACATTGTACGTGGCGCACTCGATACGTCGGGTGTGGCAGATCGGAAAAAAAGCCGGTCCAAGTATGGTGCAAAACGGCCTCGGAAGTAATTCTAGGACGTAAGATCCCAAATTTTTCGGGGTTCAGTTCAGTGAATCGAATCCCGGCTTGTGTTTAAGCAAGACATTAGTTCTAAGAGACAGATAGCGCGTAGAATAACATGCGTAGAAAAACAGCAGAGCGTAGACAAACTCCCGCCGATCCGGTATACAAGGATATATTGGTTTCGCGGTTTGTAAACGCTGTAATGGAAAGTGGAAAGAAAAACGTAGCTCGTGGCCTCGTCTACCAAGCTTTCGATCTGATCCACAGCAGAACAGAAGAAGAAGGAGTCGAAGTGTTTCGTCAGGCGGTCAACAATGTTGCTCCTCTTGTTGAAGTGCGTAGCCGTCGTGTTGGTGGTGCTACCTATCAGGTTCCAATCGAAGTTCGTCCAGATCGCCGTACGGCACTGGCGTTTCGTTGGTTAATCCAATATGCGAAGACCAGAAACGACAAAAGCATGGCCAATCGCCTAGCTAATGAGATTATCAGTGCTGCCAAGGGCGAAGGCGGTGCAATCAAGAAGAAAGACGATACGCACCGTATGGCTGAGGCCAACAAAGCGTTCGCTCATTTCCGTTTCTAATCGACTGGAATTCGAATCCGCTTTTAAATTCTTTCAATGAGCATTACAAATAAATTCACTCTAGAGCGTACTCGCAACATCGGCATCATGGCCCACATTGATGCTGGTAAGACGACTACGACTGAGCGCATTCTGTACTACACCGGAAAGCTACACCGCATGGGAGAGGTTCACGAAGGTGGAGCTACCATGGACTGGATGGAGCAGGAAAAAGAGCGCGGGATTACCATCACGAGTGCGGCTACTACCTGTGAGTGGGCAAATCACAGAATTAACATTATTGACACGCCGGGTCACGTTGACTTTACGGTAGAAGTGGAGCGTTCGCTGCGTGTTCTCGACGGCGCAGTTGCATTGTTTTGTGCGGTTGGTGGTGTAGAGCCTCAGTCTGAAACCGTTTGGCGCCAAGCAAACAAATATCATGTTCCTCGCATCGCGTTTGTGAACAAAATGGACCGTACTGGAGCTGATTTCGAAGCTACCATTAAGGCCATGAAAGATCGTCTAAAGGCCAATGCGGTCCCCGTTCAGATTCCGATCGGCGAAGGCGAGATGTTCAAGGGTGTTGTTGACCTTATTACTAATAAGGCGATCATCTGGCATGAAGAGACTCAGGGTATGACGTTTGACGAGATTCCGATTCCGGCTGATCTTGTAACCGCGACTCGTCATTGGAGAATCAATTTGCTTGAGGCCGTTGCTGATCACGACGACGCGCTTCTGATGAAGTATCTGGAAGGCGAAGCCATTACGCCTGAGGAGTTAAAAGCCGTTGTTCGCGAAGCCACGCTGAGCCTGGACATTACCCCAGTATTCTGCGGTACGGCTTTCAAAAATAAAGGCGTTCAGCGTTTGTTGGACGGTGTAATCGATTACCTTCCTAGCCCGATCGACGTCCCGCCCATCAAGGGTGTTCATCCCCGCACCGATGCGGTTATTGAACGCGCGGCTGACCCTGACGGACCGTTTTCAGCCATCGCTTTTAAGGTTATGACCGACCCTTATGTCGGTAAATTGACGTTCTTCCGGGTGTATTCTGGCCGTTTGGCTAAGGGAACCCAGATTTTGAATTCCACTTCTGGAAATAAAGAACGCATCGGACGAATTTTGTTGATGCACGCAGATTCACGTGAAGATGTGGATGAAGTGCGTGCAGGTGATATTGCTGCAGGTGTGGGCGTAAAGCAGGTACATACCGGCGACACCTTCTGCGACATCGATCACCCGGTCATCCTAGAGAAAATGGAGTTCCCTGAACCCGTTATCAAGATTGCTATTGAGCCTAAAACAAAGGCGGATAGTGACAAATTGGGCAACGGACTTCAGAAACTGGCCGAAGAAGATCCAACCTTTAAAGTAAACGTCGACCACGAAACGGGTCAGACGCTTATTGCAGGGATGGGAGAGCTTCATCTTGAAATTATCGTAGACCGCCTCAAGCGCGAATTCAAAGTAGAGGCCAATGTGGGTAAACCACAGGTTTCTTACCGCGAAGCTCTTGGCAAAATGGTCGACCAGCGATACACCCACAAGAAACAGTCGGGTGGTCGTGGTCAGTTCGCCGAGATCTGGATTGAAATCGGACCAGCCGAAGAGGGCGTCATTGGACTTCAATTCATTGACGACATCAAGGGCGGCTCGATTCCTCGCGAATATATTCCTGCTGTAGAGAAGGGAATCAAGAGCGCGATGGGTCAAGGACCACTTGCTGGATATCCGATTGAAGGTATCCGCGCACGTCTTTACGACGGCAAATTCCACAACGTGGATTCGGATGCATTGTCATTCGAAATCGCAGGACGTATGGCTTTCCGCGACGCAGCTCGCGCCGCAAGCCCTGCGCTAATGGAGCCAATCATGGGCGTTGAAGTGGTTACTCCAGAAGAATATATGGGTGATGTGATCGGAGACTTAAATAGTCGCCGTGGCAGAATTGACAACATGGTACAGCGTACGGACGCTCAAGTAATTAAGGCTTTCGTTCCGCTTTCAAACATGTTTGGCTATTCAACAGATATGCGTTCGATCTCTCAGGGTCGAGCTATCTACTCGATGCAGTTTGATCATTATGCTGAAGTACCGAAAAGCGTCTCTGAAGAAGTGATTTCGGCTGCTAAAGGCGTAGTGGAAGCTTAAAAATTAACGACTAAGGACTACCAGACGGGTAAGCAAAATGGCAAAGGAAACCTTCCTTCGAAATAAGCCACACGTAAACGTGGGCACGATTGGTCACGTTGACCACGGAAAGACGACGCTAACAGCGGCAATCACGACGGTGCTATCCAAGCACGTACCGGGTAACGCTCTTCGTTCGTTTGATTCGATTGACAATGCTCCAGAAGAGCGCGAGCGTGGTATTACGATTGCGACGGCTCACGTGGAGTATGAGACGGCCAATCGTCACTATGCGCACGTAGATTGCCCCGGCCACGCGGATTATGTTAAGAACATGATCACGGGTGCTGCTCAGATGGACGGTGCAATTTTGGTGGTAGCCGCGACCGACGGTCCGATGCCGCAGACCCGCGAGCACATTTTGTTGGCTCGTCAGGTAGGTGTTCCTTACCTGGTCGTGTTTATGAACAAAGTGGACCTTGTGGACGACGAAGAGCTATTAGAGCTTGTCGAAATGGAAGTTCGTGAGCTACTGGACTCGTATGAGTTTCCAGGCGACGACACCCCGATCATTTTGGGTTCGGCTCTTGGCGCGCTAAACGGCGAGCCACAGTGGGAAGCGAAAGTGATGGAGCTTATGGCGGCCGTTGATTCCTACATTCCAACACCAGCTCGTGACCACGACAAGCCATTTTTGATGCCGATTGAAGACGTTTTCTCGATTACGGGCCGTGGAACGGTTGTAACGGGTCGTGTAGAGCGTGGAATCATCAAAGTGGGCGACGTGATTGACATCATTGGTATGCAAGAAACCAAGCAGTCAACGACGGTTACGGGCATTGAGATGTTCCGTAAGCTGCTAGACCGCGCGGAAGCCGGAGACAACGCTGGCGTTCTTCTTCGTGGTACGAAGAAAGACGACGTAGAGCGTGGAATGGTGCTTGTAAAGCCAGGTAGCGTGACC
>JAQBZH010000013.1 GCA_027622005.1 Bacteroidota bacterium
CGAAGATCACCCAGGCCGCGCCCTCTTTTCTATTTGTAATGGACGTTAATTCCGTCCGTGTGTAGCCAGCACCCAAATAGCATGTACCAAACCGGGAATGTATCCCAGAATGGTCAAAACGATATTGATCCAGAAGTGCATCCCAAAACCCACTTTGAAAAAAACGCCGACCGGGGGGATGATGATGGAGAGAACGACGCGTAAAAAATCTGCCATGAGGCTTTCTCAAATTATGTAGAAAGGGGTCTTTCTAGGTTAATTCACCTTGTTTGGTGTCCTCTACGGAAAACCAAATGGTAGGATGCGTCTACTTTGCAGAAGACCTTTCTCACACGCTAGCCAAGAACTTATCATTGGGACTGATTGCCAGCCGAATGCCACTGGCTATGGCGTAGCCCGAAAAGCAGTTTCCGGGAGAGAAGCAAGAATGTCATCTTTAATTTGCATCATGTAGGCAAAAGCGGCATCGTGGTCGTTGGCGACTAAGCCATCCAAAATGGCTTCCCGAATAGCGTTTTTAATTTCGCCGACGGCTTTCGAAGGAGCTAGGTTTAGCTCCGACATAATCTCTGCCCCATCCACAGGCGGCTGAAAATTCCGAAGGTGGTCCTTTTCTTCGACTTCTTTGAACTTGGCCTCAACCGAATCAAAGGCCCGAAGGTAGCGGCGAACCTTTTTGGTATTTTTAGACGTGATGTCCGCGCGAACCAAGAGCATCAGGTCTTCTATTAAGTCCCCTGCGTCGAATAACAATCGGCGGATAGCTGAATCTGTCACGGTGTCATCAACCAAGGAAACCGGACGATGATGCAATCGAACAAGCTGCTGCACCGTTTTCATTCGATCATCTGAGGGTAGGCGTAGGGTCGTAAACAATTTGGGAATCATTCGAGCGCCTTTTTCTTCGTGCCCGTGGAAGCTCCAACCAACCCCTTCCGCAAATCGTTTGCTTTTAGGCTTACCTATATCGTGAAGTAGTGCGGCCCAGCGCAGCCACAGCGTTTCCTCTGCCGGCCGATCCGCGACGCTTTCAACCAGGTTGTCAACGACCTGCAACGTGTGGAAGAAATTGTCCTTATGCCCAACACCATCTTGGATCTGAGCGCCTTGTAACGCGACCAAATCGGGAAAAAAATGATGCAGTACGCCGCACTCATAAAGGTATTTGAATCCCGATGACGGCTTGGAGCAGAGCATGATTTTTTCGAGCTCCACGGCAATCCGCTCAGGGCTCACAATCGAAATCCGATCCGCACGGTCCTTCATCCCGGTAAAGGTGATCGGGTCGATGATAAATCCAAGCTGGCACGCAAACCGGGCTGCCCGAATGATGCGCAAGGGATCGTCTTCAAACGTTGCGATCGGGTCCAGCGGGGTACGAAGCACCCCGTTGCTGAGATCGGCTATACCTCCAAACGGATCAAGAAGACTACCATATCGGTCGGGATGCAAATCCACGGCCATGGAGTTGACTGTAAAGTCCCTTCGGTGTTGATCGTCAGAAAGAGAGCCAGATTCCACGACTGGCTTACGTGAGTCCCGGGAGTAACTTTCTTTACGTGCCCCGACAAACTCTAAAACCAGTGAACCCAGTGAACCCGGAGCGGAGCTGTGGGGAATTCGAAGCGCCGCTGTCCCAAAATTTTCGTAAACGTGGACTACATCGCCGCCCACTTTTCTTCGAAGCGCTTCTGCTAGTCGAATTCCGCTTCGCTGGCCGATACAAACGAAGTCAATATCGGTTGTTTCGCGTCCTAAGAGTGCGTCCCGAACCACTCCACCTACAGCATAAGCTGCGATCCCTTCGCTTTTTGCCACTTCGCCCACCTTTCGGAGGACGTCATCAAAGGGAATTTGGGCTAAAATGGGCTCAATGGAAGAAGCCATGCGTCGGAGTAACTGCTAAAAAGCGCCTTATTGAATTCTTCGGTTCACCAAGCGAGATACTCCACCCGGTCCCGCTGCCCATCCATGGTCGACATCAACGAAAGAAACCGTCCAGAAATTATCATCGCTAATCCTTGACCAGGTCAACCCGTTGTCGGACGAAAAGGCAGTTCCCGTAGGAGCAACCCCTACCAATGTGGGGGTTGGAGCTCCAGGTACGTAGGACGATCCGTAAACCGAGCCACCAATGGGGGCTTTTCCTGCAAAGGCCCAAGTCGCGCCGCCATCGGTTGATATGGCGACGTTTTGATAGATGGAATCCCGTTGAGTAAAATCTCCACCGAGAACAGCTAAATGGTTGGTATCGAGGACAGATAGAGTTGAGATGCCTTGTGTGGTGGTTAAACTTTCAATCGGTGTGATAACTTCCGACCACGTTGCCCCGAAATCGGATGTATGTAGGACCCGCGTATCCTTCGCAGAAGCTCCTGTCGCAATCCAACCATGCCCGCCTGCAGCCGTCTGGACACAGGTCCCGCTCGCGGCAAAAGCTCCTTCGCCTTCGCGGGCGTCCGGCACTAATCCTGGATCGATTCGCGACCACGTAACACCGCCGTCTGAGGTTTGAATAAGGGTAAATTCTCCTTCAAACGAATCGCTGAATGCTAGCCCATGTTGATTGTCCCAAAAAGAGAAGCAATCAAAAAAAGCTTTGGGATCTTGATTTTCAAAGGAGAGGGTCCAAGCCGCGCCGCCATCCACCGTTTTGTAAATCCGGGATGATGGACCGTTTCCAATCGATAATACAAAGGCTTCTTGCCCGTTAAAGGCATGGACATCGCGAAATTGCAGCGTATCCGCGCCTGGGACAAACATGGTCGACCATGAAACCCCACCGTCAACCGTTTTGACGACTCGTCCAGCACTTCCCGCCGCCCACACCGTAGTGGTATCTACAGCATGAATGCCAATAAAAAAGGAAGTCGTGTCGTCGTATTGTCTCTCCCAAATGGGGTCCTGGACGGACAATACTATAGGTTCTGAAGGAGAACAGCCAATTCCAAGGACAAATAGGACGGCTACGACGAGAAAATTACGTGTCATGATCGGAGTGAGTTGGTGGAGCCCCAATTTACATGTTTGACATCAATTCCTAGTCATGTTTTGGGCTTGGAATGTTCCTTCCTGGGATTCCATCCATTTTCGGTCCGTCATCCGAGACGAGGGACGGAACCTTTACTAAACGCTGCCATACTGATTTTTAGCCTCAACAAACCGATCCTATGCCGTGAAAAAGAAAGCCATCATCCTCGTAAGTGTTTTACTCTTGTCCCTAGCGGGCGTTTTTGCCTACAAGAGCGACGGTGCCCCTACACTGGTAGTGTACAAAAGTGCTTCTTGTGGATGCTGTAAAGGTTGGGTTGAGCACATGAAGGAAGCAGGATTCACTGTTGAGGTTCATGATGTCGAGGATATGACTGCGGTCAAGCAGCAACAGGGCGTTAACGGATCGCTTGCTTCCTGTCACACGGCTGTGATCGACGGCTATGTCATTGAAGGACACGTTCCAGCCGAAGATGTTACACGCCTACTAGCCGAGAGACCAGCCATTTTAGGATTGGCCGTTCCCCAAATGCCAGTGGGCACTCCCGGGATGGAGCAAGGGTCCCCTGAGAACTACGACGCGTACGATATTATCACATTTGACGGTTCGGGTGCTACATCCGTTTATCGCAGCGTGCCGGGCGGTTCTGCAACCAAGCTATAATAACAAACGCGCTTAGCGGCCATAGTCTTCTGACCGCTAAGCGGGCTGTGTATTGGGCAGAATTGATCTGATGTGATCAGAAGAATTCGTCTATTTAGATTCGACTATTCTGCAGCGGGTTTGTCGATACGACGCACGCGGATGTTTTTAAACCATACTTCGCCGTGGTCACCTTGAAAAGCGATATGGCCGGTGGTGGTGGTGCCATACGTTGGATAATCCACCCATTTTGAAGCAGCTACAGCCGCTGTGTGCGTTTCGCTTCCTTTCTCGTATTCGACTACTTTGACGTCGTTGAGCCAATGCTCAACCCAATTGCCGTCGACCACGATCCGCGTTTTATTCCATTCACCCGCAGGCTTGTTGGCCGCTTCTGAAGGCGCTTGGACATCGTAGTTTGAAGCCGCACTGTTTTTGCCAATAACTCCGTCGTTGAAGGCCGCATCATCCAATAATTGGTATTCAGGGCCTGTCATCCAAGGTGCATCCCCAGCGGATTCGTCCACATGCCACATAATGCCGCTATTTCCACCGGCAGCCACCTTCCATTCGAGTTCCAATTCAAAATTGGTAAAGGTTTCCCGGGTAATGATATCCATTCCGGCGCCTGGGGTCGATGCAAACATAGCCCCTTCCGTCATGGTCCAGCCGACTGGCATCACTTCTTGCTTGTAGCCCCGCCATTGGTCCATGGAAGTGCCGTCAAATAGTGCAATCCACTGGTGCCCCGTGGCGTCGTGATCCATTTCTGACATTTCTGATTCAGCTTTATCGCTTGACTGGCAGCCTGTAAAGACCACAAACATCAATATAAAAAGAAGGGTTTTCATTCGTATTGGAAGGTGAAAAAGTTAAACATATTCAGGTTCGAGCGCAGTGCGGCAGAGCTCAAGAAGGTCTTTGGTTAGCTTGATGCCTTCGGCTTCAGAAACTTCAGAGCCTTCAAATTCAATACCAATATGGCCTCGATATCCTGCTGCCAGAACGATTCGCAACAGGCGCATATAGTCTTTATCGCGCTCGTTTCCAGCTGCGTCAAAATTGTGGCTCTTGGCACTAACACCTTTGGCGAAAGGCATGAGTTCTTCGACACCCAAATACATGTCGTACCAACCGCCCAGATCTTCGCCCATGTTGAAGTTTCCAAAGTCTGGAAGGGTACCACATCTCGGAAGATTTACGGTCGTCATGACCTCAGCCAACCACTTGCCGTTGGAAGAAATACCGCCGTGGTTTTCAACAATTACATTGATTTCTGCTTGATTGCCATACTCAGTCAGCCTTCTCAGTCCATCTGCAGCTAGATCCCTTTGAATTTCCCAGATCCCTTCGCTGGAAGCATTGACGCGGATGGAGTGACAACCCAATTCTTTAGCGATATCGATCCAGCGATAGTGGTTTTCGACCGCCAAGATCCGTTCTTTTTCATCGGGATCGCCGAGACGACCTTCGCCATCGCACATTATGAGGACGTTCGTTATGCCCTCATTAACGCAGATATTCTTGAGCTCCTGAACATACTTTGGGTCCCTTGATTCCTCTTTCATGAACGAATTGACGTACTCCACCGCATCAATCCCAAATGCTTCCCGAGCCCTTATTGGAAACTCAAGGTTGGTCATTTCTTTGGCCTGTAGCGCCTGATGCAACGACCATTGGGCTAGAGAAATCTGAAAAAGAGGCGCCACCGGAATAGCGATAGGCTCCTTATCGGGGGCGCAAGCAAGGGGAAATAAGCTGGCTCCTGCCACGCCGAGAGCGGTGCGCTTCATAAAATCACGTCGATCAATCATAATTAAACCTCTGAGGAATCTACCCGGTCCTTAAATGCAAAGATAAACAAGACCATTATCAAGCAGGCAAATGCCGCTGGAATCCACCAAAAAGACTGCCAGGCGGCAGCGGAAAGGGTTTCTCCGCCATCTTTTAATAAGTTATTCAGCCAACCGGAGACCTGAGCGCCGATCAGCATGCCGAGGCCCAGCGTTATCAAGACCAAAAGGCCCTGCGCCTGCCCGCGGATTTCAGGTGTTGATTTTTTATCTACGTAAATCTGACCGGTGACGAAGAAAAAGTCGTAGCAAATGCCGTGGAGCAATACGCCAAACATAATCATCCAGACCACGCTGGAGGGTGCTGCAGCGGCGAAAAGCGCATATCGGAGCACCCAAGCGCCCATGCCCACAACGAGCATCCACTTGACGCCCAGACGCCGGAAGAAGAAGGGCATAAGTACCATGAAGAGGACCTCGGACATCTGCCCGAAGCTCATCTTGAAGGCCACATTCGACAGATTGACGTCGTTTGCAAAGATGGGAGCGAAGTTATAGTACGCTGCAAGGGGGATGCAGATCAGGAAGGAGGAGATAATGAAGACGTAAAACGAGCGACTGCCCAGCTTGGCCATGGCATCGAGGCCCAAAATCTCGCGAGCGGTAATTTTACCCTTTCCGGCCCCAGGAGGAGGTGTGTGGGGGAGCGAGAAGCTAAACAACCCCATAAGAATAGAGGCTCCGCCGGCCACGTAAAACGGAACCGCAGTCGTTTCCGCTTTAAGGCCCAAACTGACCATCACACCGGCCACAATCCAGCCAATCGTTCCAAACACCCGAATGAGCGGAAACTGCTTCTCCTGATCGGTTATGTTGTGAAACGCGAGGGTATTCGTCAGCCCAATGGTTGGCATGTAGCACAGCATGTGAACCGCCAACAGGACGATGAAAACGACGGGGGATCCCGAATAAAAAGGTGCCGCAATAATGGCCACGCCGCCCAGCAAATGCATCACCCCTAGAACCTTTTCAACATCAAAATAGCGATCCGCGATCATGCCCAAGAAAAAAGGCGAAATGACAGCAGCCAGGGGTCCTACGGTATAGGCCCAATGAGAAATATCCCCCATCCCGTTGTCCCCCATGAAGATACCGACGGTCACGTACCAGGCTCCCCAGATAAAAAACTGGAGAAACATCATGACGGACAATCGAGCGCCGAGAGCAGTTTGATTCATAGGTCCTTTTGAATGGGTGAAAGATCGCTCTATTTAATGAAAGTATAGCTGTACTTCAACAATAACGTTCGCCCACTTAGCCGTGGTGCGATTGGATCCTTCGCGAATCGATCCGTGTGAATCCCTTCATTATAAACCAGATAGAAATCGTTTCCTTCTTTCGGGTTAAAACGAAGGCGGAAGTTGCCCAGCAGAAAATCGGCATCGGAACCATACTGCACAAAACTGGAAACGGAGAATCTGCGATTGAAGGTCAGTCCAACTTTCAAACGCATGGTATGCGCATCAAACGTTTCTTGACGAGTCGCAAACTTCACGTGGTCAAACTGGTAGCTCCCACTGAGTTCCAACACCTTCGAGACGTTCCACTTAGGCGCGGTCTGGATGGTGAATCGATTGCCATCGAAAAACTGCCCAAGAACGACAAAATTAGTAGATGTTATAGCCTTTGATCCCCAGGTTGTCGCCGTAATCTTTACCTCGTTATAGGTGTATCGATCAACCGGAATTTCAATCTTGTCTGACAGTTCAAAAGCTTCATCGAGGTTTTCAGTCCAGCGACTTGCTTGCAATTCCACTGTGAAATCGGTCCAGGTCTGGATGGTCCCTTTTATGGTCGACTCTCGCGTTTGTAACTGCTGCGTCGAATTGCCAACAAACACATCGGTATAGGCAAATCCTTCAATTCGTTTTAGCCTATCACTCTCTTTTCCGAGCCGACCCCATCCACCTTGGAACTTGGCTTCTGTGTAATCTTCTCTCATTTCAAACCCCATGTCAGGTCGATAGTCGATCCCGGCTCGGTTGAATTCAAAAGAGTATCTAAATCCTTCGGTTGCTTCCCGTCGTAGGTGCGCTCGAAGTCGGGTCGCGTCAAAACCGCGTTCGACCTCTTCATCGAACGTGTGAACGGCCGCCAATGAAAGGTAGTCTTCTCCTCGAAGTCTGACGATGCCGTCGATTCCAAGTCCAATGTTCTGCCCGCCCTTTTCTCCAATCCTCGTTGTGACAATACCACCAGCGAACGAGTTGGCGTTAAGTACCTGCCTGCGAAGTCTAACGACTCCAAAGTTTTCGGCAGGCAAGCCATTTTGTCGCCCAGATTGCATGTTCAAAACGCCTACATCCCAACTTCCCACCTTGCCTACAATTTTGGCCCCCCCAAGGAGAGGTACCAATTCTTCGTCATTGATCCCGATCTGCCGGGTGTAAAAAAGACGGTTGCTTTGACCGAAATTGAGTTCAAAGTTGGTGGATCGTTCTTGAAAAAATAACCGCTGCTCTGGGAAAAACAGAGAAAAACGGGTCAGATTGATCTGTTGATCATCGGCTTCGACCTGAGCAAAATCGGTATTTGCCGTCAAATCCAACGTCAAATTGCTGGTTAGACCCACTTTGACGTCGAGCCCTACATCGAAAGTCGGTCCTGAATCCTGTTCGTAGGCGGTCTCGGCGTCATTTAGGGTATTGCTGCGACTAGATCCTCCCAGTAAGTAAGGGGTGATATACGTGGCACGTTTTGGCTCAATACGCTCAAAAACGACCTCCTGTGCTATAGAAGGCTTGAATAAGCTGAAAAAGCCCCAGGTTTTTCGTCGTTCTGGATATAAGTGCATCTCGTTAGCTCGAGACAAATATCGATAGACGCCAAGGCCCATTTTTGTGACATCGTTGCTTGAATTGAAGCGGAGGCTTGAGAGCGGGACTCGAATTTCAGCATCCCAACCATGGCTCCCAACGCTGGTTTCAGCGTCCCAGAAGGCGTTCCAAGGGATATTATATGGAGCCTCTCCCTGCGCATCGTTGAGAATCGCTACGTCGATTCGGACACCCGCTGCAGAAACGATAAACAACAGGTTGTTTTCCTTGTCGTTAAAGGTGTCCAGCATTAGCGCTACTTGATCATAGTTAGACTCCCACGCATCGCGCTTAAAAGTTGTTTGTGCAATTTTATCCGGCTCTGAATCAAAGCAGACGCAGGAGAAATAGACGAATTGATCATCGTACGCGACCCGAAATTCCGTTTTTTGGCTTGCAGGAGCTCCATACGAAGGGTCGTAAACGTGAAACGGAATGGGAGTAATCTCTTGCCACGCCGCTTCATTGACCTTTCCATCAATCGCGATCGCTCCGTTCATACGCTGAATGAGGACCGGTTTATCGCTTCGGAATTCGTGATCCGAGAAAGTGGCGTACTGAGCAAGAACAGGTTGGGCACCCGTCAGGAAAGAGACCAACAAAAGAACGAAGTAATATTTAGTCAAAACCTAGTTTTACAAGTAAATCCACAGTTAAAAAAATCCGATGACCGCCAGGAGCCCGTGGCCGGCGCCAGGAGCCCATTATGGCAACGTCGCGATACATTCAACTTCAAAAAGTGCTCCTAGAGCCAATCCCTTAGATCCAAAGGCAGAGCGAGCTGGCTTAGGGCCGGGGAAATATTGGACGTAAACCGCATTAAAATCGGCCCAACGGCTCATATCCTCGATCATGACTAGACATTTGACCACTCGGTCCATCGAGGAGCCAAATTGTTCAGCCGTAATTTTGATATTGTTCATTACCTGATGAGCCTGCTCATCAAAGCCGCCTTCCGGAAACTCACGTGTGCCGGGCATAACGCCAATTTGACCGGACATATACAACATGTTTCCGACCCGAACTGCTTGTGAAAACGGAGCATCCGGGAGCGCACTTTCACTGTTGAGGAATTCCACTTCTGGCTTTGGAGTCTCGACTGGTGCTATTTCGGCGAGTTCGCTTTGTTGGCAGCCCGTAAAGGTCAAAAAGAGGGCGAGCGCAATTAGATATTTCATGATACTATTGATTATTGGGTGGATGCTTGATTCATGTAATCTAGCGTCAGATTTATCAGCGTGCGAAGTCCCAGTTTCATCCCAGATTCGTCGATAAAAAAGTCAGGAGTGTGATGGGATACTTTAACATCGGCGGGAACGGAAAGGGGCTTTCCCCCCACAAATAAAAACAACCCGGGTACTTCATTGGCGAAAAATGAAAAGTCTTCGGCGCCGGTTCTGGCATCGATCAAAACAACATTTTCTTTGCCGGCCGTACGTTCCAGCGTATCCATCATTTGGTCGGTCAGCCCAGGATCATTAAACGTGACCGGATAGTGAGCGCTGTAAGGCAAATCGACAACGGCGGTAGCACCATTGGACTCAGCCGTATTAGTTACAATGGTTCGAAAACGGGAATGAAGCTGCGTGCGCATTTCGGGATCGAACGTGCGAATGGTTCCGATCATTTCCAGCTCTTCCGGGATGATATTGGACCGGACTCCGCCGTGAATGGCCCCGACGGTCACCACGGCCGCCGCCTTGGTCAATTCGAGGCTACGACTCACAATCGTTTGAAGATTATTGACGATTTGAGCGGCTGTTACGATAGGGTCAACGCCCATCCAGGGAGCAGATCCGTGTGCTTGTTTGCCTTTAACGGTAATTCTGAAGTCATCGACGGCGGCCATCATGCCTTTTGGCCGATATTCAAGCTTTCCAACATAAGTCCCGGCAGCTATGTGTAGTCCAAAAATGACGTCTACACCCTCCATCACGCCTTCCGAGACCATCAATTCCGCACCGCCGTCTTCTCCCGGAGGAGCTCCTTCTTCGGCGGGTTGAAAGATGAATTTAACCGTTCCATGGAGTTGGTCGCGCATCCCGGCGAGCGCCTCGGCGGCCCCCATAAGCATAGCCACGTGGGTATCGTGTCCGCAGGCATGCATGACCGGCACTTCTTCACCTCGATAAAGACTGATCACTTCCGATTTGAATGGAAGATCGACGCGTTCTTTTACCGGAAGCGCGTCCATATCCGCTCGAAGGGCAACGGTTGGGCCCGGAAAGGCTCCTTTCAAGATCCCGATCACACCAGTATGCGCCACTTCCGTGGTCACTTCGAGACCCAGATTGCGCAGATGTTCAGCCACTACGCCGGCCGTCCGAAACTCCCGGTTGGATAGCTCAGGATTGGCATGGAAGTCTCGCCGCCACTCAATAACCTTGGGCTCGAGCGCATTGGCAATTTGATCCACCAGGTCCTGCGCCCCAACGGGCGCAGCAACCATGATGGTTATAAGGCAAAGGAATAACTTTCTCATGGGCTGAACACAATTTTGGTGAGCCCAAAGAAACCGCGTTTAAGGGTCGCAATCAAGGGGCGACCTTATTTGGCTTTCAGTTCTTTGAGGCGTGCAGCGGCCGGGCTTCTCGCGTCAAGAACAACTGCTTTTTCGTAGGCCTCGATAGCTGCTGGGATTCGGTCCAACTTTTCGTTCATTTCACCGATTCCGGTCCAAATGGAGGCAGATTCGGGAAATCGCTCGGCGTTCATCGAATAGATGATCAGTGCATCTTCAAATTTGCCTTCGCTAGCTAAGTCTTCAGCAACTGTATTCGTCTCCCACTCCCGGAAATCATAGGCTCCGACGTCGCTAAAGTCCGACTGAAGTTCTTTGAACTTATTTACGGCGGCTTGACCACCGCTCTGATGCGCGGCTAAAAGCATTTCCTGAGCTAATAAACGCGGCTTCGTGGTTCCGCGGTGGCACGTTTTGCACGTTACGACAACTGGCGGATCATCCCGATTTGGCACCGATGGCAGGAGTTCATTGTTGATGGCAGCCACCATTCGAAGCATTGCCCGGGCCTTTTCTTTATTTGGATTCTCGTCGCTTGCAAAGTCGTTGCCTTGACCATCTGCGCCGAGCGCATGACAATGAGTGCAACGGACATCAAGCGCAAAGGCAAATTGACGCATTTCCGCAATCAATGCTTGTCTTGAGATGTCTTTCGGAAATACTTGAAGGTTGGTAAGCGGATCTTGACCCGCCGCTTGTTTTACCACTAAGCCGGAAACAGCCAGGGTGAACATCACCAGAAAAACAGAACAAATTCGAATTCGCATAATCAAAACCTCTGGGTAAATGATTTAATTGTACTGAATGGTATTTAATCGTGCGATCCTATTCCGATGAAGTCGAAGGCCGCCGTGATATTAGTCCTCCTTGGCAATAAGCACGGCCGTTCCATAAGCCAAGAGTTCTGCAGCCCCAGCCATTACCTGACTCGTCATAAACCGAACATTGATCACAGCATCTGCGCCCTGAGACTGCGCATCTGCCCTCATCCGGTCCAAGGCTGCGTTGCGAGCTTCCGTAAGCATTTCGGTGTACTCTTTGATTT
Source organism: Bacteroidota bacterium (assembly GCA_027622005.1). GTDB lineage: Bacteria > Bacteroidota > Rhodothermia > Rhodothermales > UBA10348 > UBA10348. Next base: position 11,870 of record JAQBZH010000013.1, read on the forward strand.
CCCCGCCTACAATCATCCGAAAACCAGCCATGATATCTTTACCGATATGCTTAGCTCTAATCGTGTTGCCCCTCGCAATACCAAGGGTTTTAGTAATCTTATAGCCGGGGATAAAATCCGTATTGACAACGATCATGGATTTGACAAATTGGTATTCAAAACTCCAACTTCATTCTTGGTGATGATTTATCGGTTCACCAAAAAAGGCTAGGAATCGGAAGACATTGAATCCGGGCGCTGGCCGAGACTTTCTGCAAAAGCATCTCCGTACATATACCAGACGGCAATAAACAAAGATGCAATGATGGGTCCTAGGATAAAACCAATGCCTCCAAAGAGGAAGATGCCGCCCAATGTGCTTAGCAATACCATCAAATCCGACATTTTCGTATCGCGTCCGACTAACCAAGGGCGCATGAAATTGTCGATGGTACCAACTACCAGGGCGCACCACAAGGTAAAAAGAAGTGCAACCCAGAACGGACCCTGTATGAACAATACAATAGCTGCCGGAATCCATATTAACGGGGAACCAATGGCTGGAATGATAGACAAAACCATCATTACGGTTGTCCAAAAAGCCCATCCTGGGATCCCCACGATCCAAAATGCCAACCCGGCAAGCGCCCCTTGAATGACTGCTATCACCAAGGAGCCTTTTAAAACCGCTTTGACCACAGAAACGATCTTTTGGATCAATTCCTGTTCGGATTCGGGCGGTAAGGGGATGTAATATAGAATCTTATCCAAAATGGCACTGCCATCTCGAATGAAAAAGAACATCGAGTACACTAGGACAAAAAGCTGAAGAGTGAAAGCCGCTGTACCGCGCGTAAATCCAACAACACTATTGGCCAGAAATTGTCCGGTAGAGCGAGTTACTTCGCTCAATTTGGCAAGAAGTTCAGCTTGTTCGGGTAAAAATCTCCCCAAAAAGGGATACGTCGACATCAATTCATTCCAACTAATGGCATCAATAATTTGTGATTCAATCCATGGCCTTGCCGATTGACTTACGTCCAACGCTTGGGCGGCCACTAGACCAAAAAAGCCGAAAACGGGGATTGCGACGATGAAAATGAAGATCAGCAGCGTCAAGATGGCGATATACCCGGGTTTCAGCTTGAGCTTGGAGCACAGATACCTGTGAACCGGATTCACTAGCGCGCTGAAAATGGCGGCTAGAAAAAGCGTGATCAAAAAGCTACGAACCATCCACAAAAATAGAATCGTGATGGCCACAACCAATCCGAATAAAAATCGACGCTGGAAGCGATCTAAATCTGACAGCATTTGAATTGTTGTGCGTTTTGTCGGGGAAATTCTTGCATCGAGAATATAGCGTCTTTCTACTCATTATTGTCGGAATCTCGGAGGTCATTCTCTATTTTTGAATCTGATTTGCGAACGAATTGAACTGAACTTTCAGCTTGAATCATTATGCTAGGGACAAATCCTCTTGGCCGCTTGTTCGGTCCCAATCCATTTAGCCTCCTTAAACAACACATGCGGTTGGCAAAGGACTGTGCGGAGCAACTCCCTGCGCTTTTCGGAGCCATATTGGAGGGTAATTCGGAAGAAATTGCACGCCTCCAAGGGGAGATCGATCGGCTAGAGAACGAAGCAGATCAGGTCCATAAGACCGTTCGGCAGCATTTGCCTCGAACGTTTATGCTTCCTGTAGATCGTAGGGACCTACTGGATTTGCTGGAAATGCAGGACAAAATTGCCAATGTCACACAGGATATTGCTGGGCTGTTGGTTGAGCGGCAAATGCAGATTCCCTCCGGAATTTCAGAACCGCTTATGCCCTTTGTTCGGGAATGCGTTGGGGTGGTTCGACTTACCGCCACGATTATGGAGGAAATGGACGAACTTTTGGAAACCGGGTTTTCCGGACCAGAGGCGCGAAAAGTGAGTGAAATGATAGATCGGCTCAACGACGCCGAACAGGAATCAGACAATACGGGCGCAGCCGTGTCAAGAGCACTTTTCGCGCACGAAGATCAAATAAACCCTGTCTCTGTCATTTTTTGGTATCGACTGTTGGAGTGGATCGGAGATACCGCTGATTATGCCGAAGCGGTCGGAAATCGACTTCGACTCATGATTGCCCAACGATAATCTCCTTTTTTGAACCTTTTCGCAGTTGACACATGGAAATTATTGCACAATATGGCCCTTGGTTTATCGGATTAGCCCTCGTCTTCGGTCTGTTTATGACCTGGGGCGTGGGCGCCAATGATCTAGCCAACGCCATGGGCACCTCTGTTGGGGCAAAAGCTCTAACTGTCAAGCAGGCCATAATCATCGCTGCAGTTTTCGAATTTGCCGGTGCCGTTCTAGCTGGTGGGAGTGTCACAAGTACGGTTCGAAAGGGTATTATTGATCCGGCTGGATTGACCGATAACCCGGAATTCTTGGTCTATGGGATGTTGGCTTCACTGCTGGCAGCCGGTTTTTGGTTGATGACGGCATCTTGGAAAGGATGGCCAGTATCTACCACTCATTCTATAATTGGAGCTCTTGTTGGTTTTGGAGTGGTTGGAATTGGCGCGGATAGCGTCCAGTGGGGTCAGGTTGGGGCGATCGTGGCATCTTGGGTCGTGTCGCCTATTCTCGGAGGCCTCCTGGCTTTTACTTTGATGCACTCCGTTCGGGCGCTGATTTTAAACCAGGAGGATCCTTTTGAGGCGGCTCGTAAATGGGGGCCTTACTACATCTTTTTTGTAGGTTTTATCATTTCTTTGGTGACCATCAGCAAAGGATTGACCCACCTTGAAATCGAAATCAGCACGATCAACAGTTTATTGTTGGCGGTTGGAATGGGAATCGTAACGGCCCTGGCAGGAGGCATCCTGCTGCGACGGGCCAAGCGCGACCTCGAAGCCGAGAAAGGTCATCGCTTTTTTAGTGTCGAAAAAGTCTTCGCTCCAATGATGATTTTTACGGCGTGCGCCATGGCTTTTGCGCACGGTTCCAACGACGTGGCCAACGGCATCGGGCCGCTCGCGGCCGTGGTTAGTATTGTTGGATCGGGAGGAGAGATTCTTCAAAAGTCAGGACTTCCCATTTGGGTTTTGCTGGTCGGAGGAATTGGTATTGTTGCCGGCCTGGCAACGATGGGGTATCGGGTGATGAAAACCATTGGCACACGCATCACCGAATTGACCCCCACTCGCGGATTTTGTGCGGAATTAGCTGCGGCATCGACCGTCGTTATAGCATCCGGAACCGGACTTCCCGTTTCAACCACTCACATCTTAGTTGGGGCAGTAATGGGCGTTGGTTTGGCGAGAGGAATTGGAGCGTTGGATTTGGGTATGATTCGAAAAATTATCATGTCTTGGATTATTACCCTTCCGATTGCTGGCGCCTTATCGGCCATTTTCTTCTTCATGCTTCTCTTCATTTTCGGGTAAGCTTTCATGCGCTTATTAGGCTTGATTGCGCTCCTAATTCTGGTACTACCCGCGCACGGGCAGGAAGTAATAGTTTATGGCGGAAGCGGAAGCGGCCGGGGCGCCGATGAGTTTTTAGCGCGCGCCGACCAAATCGATGTGATATCTCCCCAGGTCTATGGGGTGGACTCGCTGGGCGTAGTAACCGGAGGGGTTCCGGAGCGGCTGTTGCGTGAATCCCGGGAAACGAATACGCGCCTTATGCCGCTCATTATGAATCCCGGTTTCAATCAGGCGCAGATCCATGGACTATTGGGAAATTTGGCCGCTCAGGCCAAAACCATCGATTTTATGGTGAAGGAGGGCGTTAAGCACGGATTTTGGGGTTGGCAGTTCGATTTTGAAAATATCCATTCATCCGATAGAGATGCATTTACGGCTTTTTTTAAGGCAGCAGCGGCTGCTCTGCACTTGGCTGGGATGACCGCCTCCGTAGCCGTGGTTCCAACCAACAACGTGGCCGAAGAACGAGGTTTCTCGCGTTATATGCAGGACAACTGGCGCGGCAATTTTGATATGGTCGAGTTGGCTGCCGCCGGGGATTTTATTTCGTTGATGACCTACGCTCAGCACGGTGGACCGACGGCTCCTGGACCGATCGCAGGCCTCCCCTGGATGAAGGAAATGTTAGATTATGCCCTTTCTTTGGGTATTCCGGCGGGAAAAATCTCGCTAGGTCTTCCGTTTTATTCCGGGTACTGGCATCCTGATTATTTTTCTGACGGGATGGCTCGAGTCAGGGGCAATGAAGTGTCTTTTTCCAGAGCCTCGGAACTGTTAAAAGCCAATAATGTGGAGATGATCTGGTTACCCGATCAAGGTGTTTCGTACGGATTTTGGCAGCAGTACGGTGTTTTTCACTGGGTTTTTCTGGAGAACGTGCGCTCATTTCAAGCCAAAATCGACTTATTTCACGCTTATCCGGGGTTGAGAGGGGTATCAATTTGGGTGCTTGGTGCCGAAGACCCAGCCGTTTGGGAAACTATTCGGGAAACTTTTCACTGAGATGAGCCTGTGTTTTACTGGGCTCTGAGCGCTTCATTAAGGAATTTTTTTGCGCGGCTTTCCGACCAATATTGGCCTTTTTGTTGAAAGCCGACGTGCCCTCCAAATCGGGGACGTTCAAGCGTGAGAGCGGGGTTTTTGTTGGTCTGGGTAACTGGATAACAGCTTTCGGATAGAAATGGATCGTCTAAGGCATTGACCAATAAGGTGGGCACGCGAATGTCAGGGATGAAGGGGTTAGAGCAACATCTTGCCCAGTAATCTTCCGCATCTTTAAAACCGTTTAGCGGGGCGGTATATCGATCATCAAATTCCTGAAAAGAAGAGATCTTGTCAAAGCCATCGGCGCTAACTAGATCCGGAAACTGCTCGGCCTTGACCAGGACTTTAACCTTTAAGAGTCGCAGAAAATTCCACATATAGAGTCTGTTTTCGCTACGAGTCAAGGCTAGAGAGCTGCCCTTCAAGTCAGATGGAACTGAAAAGGCTACCGCTGCTCGAACCGGCGTTTGGAGCCCCATTTCGCCCAAATATTTCAATAAGACATTACCGCCGAGACTAAATCCTATCGCGGCTATGGTGGAGTACTTCAGTTGGATTTGGTCGATGATAAAACTAAGATCGTCAGTGGCACCGCTGTGGTACGAGTAGGGCTTTCGGTTCATTTCGCCCGAGCAACTGCGGAAATTCAGGGCCAACACGTCCCAACCATCGGTACTAAGCGCCCGAACCATGCCGCGCATGTAGGGTCTATCTGCAGAGCCTTCCAATCCGTGCAGCACAATGACGACTCGTTGATTACCAGATCGCACCCAATCCAAGTCCAAAAAGTCTCCGTCGGGGGTTTCAAGACGCTCACGGACGTACTTTGGCGCCGGAACGTACCTGAGTTTGCTCGCATAAACAGTGTGAATGTGGCACGGCCTGAGCAGGAGAGAAGGTTTGTATAATTCTGGAGATGATGGGGTCACAGTGCCAAAAGAAGTAATTAGATGGAGGTCCGGCAGCGGTTTCTAGCCCTAATTTTCAAAGAGTTGCCATCTAATCTAGCCCATTTTCGCAAGGGCCACCTCACCTTTCATTTCGGTGATCAGCGCTACTCGATCCGATTGCGCAGCGGCGTCAACTATCACCCAAAACCTATGGCGAGGGCTAAGACAAATACTTGACTAGACGATTGATCTATTTCTTCCAGCAACCTAAGCGTCTGGCTGGGTTTAACCCTTTTGCAATTCGGTCAATGCCGCTAGCACTTCCGCCGAATGAGGGTCGGGTTTTACACTCATGAACACTTTCGCCACCTTACCTTCCGGGTTGATCACAAAAGTATTTCTGGCTGATAGAACTGCGGTTCCAACTCCTCGGATTGATCCATAGGATGATGAAACCATTCCGCCAACATCAGCTAGTAACTTGAATTCGAGGCCTTCCTTGGCGCAGAAATCGGCATGGGATTCAGCGCTGTCTACGCTCACACCCAAAATAACGGCGTTTTTCTCGTGATAGAGTGCTTGATCCCGTTGAAAATTGTGCGCTTGAAGGGTACAACCGGAAGTAAAGTCCTTAGGATAGAAATAAAGAACGACCCATTGACCGAGATAATCCGAGAGTTTTACTTCAGTCCCTTCGTTCGAAACTAAAGCAAATTTCGGGGCCATGTCGCCGACTTTTGGTGGGTCATCGCCGGAGTTGAAGGAAAAGAAACCAAAGGTTACGAGGCCTAATACGGCTAACACAGCGGCGGATTTGAGCATTTTCATTGCAGTAGGAAATTGGGTCTAGGGGAGTCGTGCATACACCCATTGGGGCGCCGCGTTCCATTTTTTACGGGTGATAATGGTGCGACGGCCATGAATTACCCCTGCCATACGCCATGCCCTTTTTGGCGAAGTCGCTCAGCCAAATAGACCTCTAATTCTTCCGCATCTTTCCGAGATGGAATTGGATTATAGGCCTCGAATAGGTCCGGACGGAGATGAAGCCCGTAGACCCGCGCATATCTGTTTGATTTGTACGCTTTCTTGTGTTGGTCGAATCGCTCATCGGGCGATCGATAAGTACTCCCGACGTAAAAGCACTCCTTTAATGGATTAAGATTCGGATTGGCGTCGCGAAACCGTTTTGCCCCACGGACCTGAGTGTCGAGCTCAATGACATAAACAGAGTATCGTTTCATAACAATTCAATTTACACTTTGTACGGGCAAAGCCTCAAGGATGATGAATAAGAATCGAAACACCAACCGTACGATTAATGAATCGTAGGAACCGTTTTTGCTACCTGTAGATTTAGTAACATTAGGCCTTGGTTTGAACACTCAAAGGCATTTTACGAGCGGACTTTTTGCGCCCTTTTATTTTAATACTGCTGTTTTTGGTATTTAACGATCACGATGTGGTCGCGCAGGAAGTCGAGACGCACTCAGCGAACCGGCCCAAAATCGGCCTCGTCTTGAGTGGGGGATCGGCAAAAGGAATCGCCCACGTGGGAGTGCTAAAGGTTTTTGAAGAAGCTGGAATCCCAATCGATGTGATTTCTGGGGCGAGCATGGGAGCAATTGCCGGGGGGCTCTATTCCATTGGGTTTAGGGCGAAGCAACTTGAGGCCATCGTAAACGACCCGGACTGGCAGCAAACCTTGGGAAACGCGGTCCGAAGTAGAGATCAGAATTTGATGAGCAAGGTGTCTTCTCAAGGTGTTCTGATTGCACTTCCGACAAGAGGGACGGAATTCAAAATACCGAGCGGTGTTATTTCAGGCCAAGAGATCATAACGCTGCTGGCGAATTGGACATGGTCGTTTCAGGAAGAAGTCGATTTGACCCGATTGCCCATTCCTTTAGCCGTGATCGCAACCGACCTAAAGACGGGGCAGGCAGTCTCCCTGAAAGGGGTATCTCTTTCCACGGCGCTACGCGCGAGTATGTCAATTCCGACCCTTTTTGCCCCTGTTGACATTTCTGGTACAACGTACATCGATGGTGGCGTTTCGAGGAATTTGCCGGCGATCGATGCTATCGAGTTAGGAGCAGATATCTTGATCGGGGTTGATGTCGGCTCACAGGTTGACGACCAAAATCTTGACGATCCGACCCTGATTGATGTTTTGATGCGCACCGCCTCCTATTTGGGATATCAGTCCGATTTAGAGCAGCGAGCACTTCTGGATGTTCTGATTCGCCCCGATATCTCCGAATTGTCCATCACGGATTTTGAAAATGCAGAGGAATGGGTAAAGCGCGGGGAAGCAGCGGCTCGCGCTGCGCTCCCTCGAATAGAACAGTTATTAGATTCGTTGGGAATTGCCAGATCGACCCGACCCTACAGTCTTCCTAAGCCGGTATCGAAATTTGTAACTAATCTTGAAATTGAGGCTGGAATCGAAGAAGCAGCGATTTTGGTCGATCAACGACTCGGCCTCGTTCTTCCAGCTCTTTTGGGCCCAAATGAGGTCGATAGCGCCGTTTCCAATGTCTATTCTACCGGACTATTTGACTTAGTGACCTACGAGTTTCGACCGATATCCGATAGTACCTATACGTTGGTGATTAAGGCACATCCACGAAAAACACCAGATCGCGCAGGGTTGGGAGTTCGATACGACTCAGAAAATGCTGCGCAAATATTGTATTCAGTCGCCCTGCGAAATCGGCTGCGATTCGGATCCATCACTGAGCTTAGGGTCAGTGTTGGCCGGCAAAAACAGGTACAAGCCGTCTATATGAGTGCCAATACAGGAGATCAAAAATTTAACGTGGGTGTTGGCGTCGATTATTCAGAGGCTCCTGTTCGATTTTTCCTTCCTGATCGGTTTGCGGAGTCCATCGATACAGACCCTGACGTGTCGGTTTTAAGCATCGGATTGAATGTTTTCAGTGTCAATTTATTGGCTGGTTATTCTGTAGACCCGGCCACTAAGTTAGGATTCAGAATCAAAGCTGAACAAATTCTAGTCCGACGTGAGGTGGCTACCCTCTCCACCGCTCCGGGCGTCTTTGATCCGCTTCCCACTGGGAACCAAGACCAATCGGCAATAACAGCTTCGTTTTCCATTGATAGGGACACGTTCGACGACCGCTCATTTCCCGAAAACGGGATGGAATTGTCGGTTAGAGGCGGTATTGGATTTTCCAACGCTGAACCAAGAATCTCGACCTCTTCCAAATCTGGCGGGTCACGGTTTCAATTTTTTCGCTTCGATGCGCAAGGATATGTGTCGGTAACGCCAACCTTATCCGTTTTTGTTCGCACGGCATTGGGATACGGGTCTGGGGCAGCTCTACCGCTAAACTATCACACTTTTATTGGTGGAACCCGTCCCACGACGGTGCTTCATGGCATCTTTTTCCCCGTTTACGGCCTCGACTCCCAGGCTCGTTTCGGTCGGAAAGCCTACCTGGGTGCCATAGGCGCGCAATGGGAGTTTCGAAAAAATGTCTATAGTCGAATTCTTTTCAACGCCGGCGGTACATCCGACCTATCGATAGATAACGAAAAATCAAGGCTGCCTGCTGAAGTCAGCGATTTGCTGGCCGAGCCGGCGTCCGTAGGTTTTGGATTTGAGTTAGGTGTTCGAACGCCTATGGGGCCGGCTTCCATGGTGATGAGTACCGATCATCTCTTAAGATGGCCCGAAATGGGGATTAGTGTTGGATATTCTTTCTAAAATCGGTCCAGCCGCGATGCGAGCCCTACATTTAGTAGGGCGTCTCAGCCAAATGTAATTAGCCCTCGGTCGCTCTTCACGTAACGGATTCGTGCCCGCCCCCTCGTAGTTTATAAGATCCCAAAGAATCCACGCCGAACAACCAAACCATGATTTTTGCCGCTACAATTCCCTTTCTCAATGAGTTAGTCGCACTTTTTGCAGTTAGTGTCTTAATTGCCTACGTCTGTTTTCGGCTTAAACTCGTACCCATTGCCGGGTATTTGATTGCGGGGGTTGTGATTGGACCGAGCGCCTTAGGATTGGTCAAAAACAAGGAACTAGTAGATGTCCTGGCCGAAGTTGGTGTCGTCTTACTTCTATTCGTAATCGGCATGGAGCTCGGTCTTAAGAAGATTTTACGTTCGGGCCGAGCCATATTTTTAGGCGGCGGACTTCAGGTGGCATCGAGTATCCTAGTCGTGATGTTAACCCTTCTAGCATTCGGCGTCAGCTGGAAAGTGGGGATTTATACTGGCTTTTTAGTCGCGTTGAGTTCGACGGCTATTGTGTTGGGATTGCTGTCAGAACGTAAGGAAACGGATACGCCTACGGGAAGACTCTCCTTGTCCCTTCTCATTTTTCAGGACCTGGCCATCGTTGGAATGGTCCTGATTGTTCCAGTTCTAGGTGTTGAGGGCGGGTCTTTAGGGGAAGTACTCCTGGTTTTGGGCCAGGCGCTCGTGTTGATCGCAGCCGTTCTCTTTCTGGCTCGAAAAGTGGTCCCTTGGATTCTTGAACGAGTTGCAATGACTCGACGCCCCGAGCTTTTCCTGTTGACCATCGTAGCCATTTGCTTTGGGACTGCTGCGGCATCCAATTTAGCGGGGATAAGTTTGGCCTTGGGCGCTTTTTTAGCCGGACTTGTGGTCAGCGAAAGCCAGTACAGCACTCAAGCAATAAGTGAAATATTGCCGCTAAAGACCATTTTTAACGCTGTTTTTTTCGTGTCGGTTGGAATGTTGTTGGACGTTCAGTTTTTGTCCGAAAATCTGCTGCTGGTTTTGGCCGCTGCGGGCATAGTGCTGCTTATCAAGGCTTTTACAACGTTCGGAAGCGTCCTGTATTTGGGGTATTCGTCCAGAATTGCGGCGGCTGCCGGTTTAGGCTTAGCCCAAATAGGAGAGTTCTCCTTTGTACTCGAGCGCACTGGCAGAGATGCGGGTCTTACACCGGCCGGCTTGGGAGAAGCGGGTGCCCAAACTTTCTTGGCCGCCACGGTATTGTTGATGCTCTTGACTCCATTTCAGATGCAGTTGGGTACCTGGGTTGGTGCTCGGCTGTCTCTCGTAAAGTTCGGTTCAATACGCCGAAAATCGCACAGCCCGTTTCGTACGGAAGCGAGTCCTAAGCTTGAAACGGAGGCTCTAAAATCCCATTTGGAGGATCACGTCATCATTGTCGGATATGGCCCTTCTGGCAAGCGTCTCGTGCAGGTGTTGCAGGATAGAGGGATACCTTTTGTTGTCGTAGAATTTGATCCTGTTCTGATTCGAGAAATGAGAAAAGCGGGGATTCCGGCCATTTTTGGTGATGCCACGCGGGCGCACGTACTAGAAGCTGCGGAAATTGAAACCGCCAAACTTTGCGCTATTGTGATGAATGATCCTGGTGTAGTTCCGAGACTACTCCAACAGGCTCGCTACCTCAATCCAACCCTTCAAATTATAGTTCGAACTCGAAGCCTGGAATCGATGGGGCCTCTCCAAAAACTAGGGGCTGATATTGTGGTGCCCGAAGAAGTTGAGACGAGTGTGCGCATTTTTTCCCACGTTTTAGGCGCGTACATGATTTCTCCTGAGGAAGTGGATCGTCAGATTCAAATTATTCGGGAGCAGGACTATGGAATTATGCGAGGAAGTATTCAGGAGGCGCATCTGATGGTTTTACAGGGTCTCGATGAAGACGGAATGCATACTAGGGTAGTTGCCGTTCGAGCTGGGGCCGAAGCCACGGGAAAAACACTGGGAGAATTAGCACTTCGCAGGCTTTACGGTATAACGGTTCTGGCAGTTCGTCGGGCCGGAAAAACGATTGCGAGCCCAGCTGGCAACTTTTTAGTTCTGGAAGGAGACCGTCTTGTTCTCGTTGGAACGGCCGATCATTTTGCCGAAAGTGCGCATTTATTTAGACCTGCGTTGAACCCTGCTGAGCCTTCTTAATGGCTAAGTCTTGGCACGCAGTCGGGCTTCCGGCGTCAATGGCAGCCGTTCTGATTAGCGAGTTGAGAAACTCCGAAATTGGACTTTTTTAATCGGGGAAACCCTCATTATAACGTCTGTATCTCAGTCCAAACGTACCTTTCTGCTCGAAATCTCCCCAGTGTTTCTGCGGATTCTTCTTGACATGAATTGCGAGAAAACCCTTCTGGAGTGGTATACTGAGGGTTATGACCAAAGAAAAAGCCCCCCGCCCCGAAGCAATCGACGAAAATCGAGAGTCTATTACTTCTGATATCGCGTTTCGCGACCTCGATTTAGCGCCAGCGTTATTGTCCGCTATTGAAGAAATTGGTTACGAATCGCCGTCTCCAATTCAAGCCCAAGCCATCCCGCATTTGTTAGCTGGATTGGATTTACTGGGCCGAGCCCCGACCGGAACTGGAAAGACAGCTGCGTTTGCATTACCCCTGCTTTCGCGTCTCGATATCAAGAACACCAGCGTTCAGGTTATGGTGCTGGCGCCTACTCGCGAGCTGGCTATACAGGTTTCTGAAGCATTTCAACGCTATGCGGCGCACATTAAAGGATTTCATGTGCTACCGATATATGGTGGCCAGGACTATTCGGGCCAGCTTCGGCAGCTCAAACGGGGAGTTCATGTGGTGGTGGGAACGCCAGGTCGAGTAATGGACCACATGCGGAAAGGAACCCTCAAGCTCGATAATTTGAAAGCGTTGGTTCTGGACGAAGCGGACGAAATGCTTCGCATGGGTTTCATTGATGATGTTGAATGGATTCTCGAACAAACGCCTGGAGAGCGCCAAATGGCCCTTTTTTCGGCTACGATGCCCAAAGAAATCCAGCGAATCGCGGAAAAGTATCTTAGAAATCCGCAACTCATATCGATCAAAACCAAAACAGCGACAGCCGCGACTATTCGTCAGCGCTATTGGGGAGTTAGTGGCTTACATAAGCTCGATGCCTTGACTCGCATTTTGGAAGTCGAACCATTCGACGCGATGTTAATTTTTGTTCGCACAAAAGTTGCGTCGGTTGAACTGGCCGAGCGTTTGGAAGCCCGTGGATATTCCTGCGCGGCTCTAAATGGCGATATGGCCCAAAACCACCGAGAGCAGACGATCGACCGCCTTAAAAAAGGGTCGTTGGACATCCTGATTGCAACCGATGTGGCAGCTCGCGGTCTTGACGTGGAGCGGATTTCGCACGTCTTAAACTATGACATTCCCAATGGTGCAGAAGCATACATTCACCGAATAGGACGAACGGGTCGGGCCGGCCGGGATGGCGATGCTATTCTTTTTGTTGCTCCCCGCGAGCGCAGAATGCTTGCTCTAATCGAAAAAGCGACTCGTCAGGAAATTGAGCGGCTAGAGCTTCCGACCGTTGAGATGGTTAGCAATAAGCGGATAGCAGACTTTAAGCAGGCCATCAGCGATACGTTGGCAGGTGGAGATCTGGATTTTATGCGCAGTCTGCTCGAACAGTATCAGATTGAGCACAACGTTCCTGCCATTGAAATTGCCGCTGCCTTATCAAGAATGGCTATTGGCGATCGCGATCTGGTAATGGCCAAAGAAAAGCGCCACTCTGAAAGAAGCGATCGCGGCGACCGTGGCGACCGAGGAGAGAGAAGCGACCGTGGCGACCGAGGAGAGAGAAGCGACCGTGGGGAAAGAAGCGACCGAGGAGAGAGAAGCGCTCGCGGGGAAAGGGGAGACCGTCGCGAGAAAAGCGAAGGTGGCGGCAAGAAGTTTGGCGAATCAGGGGCTCGTCGCTCGGGCACGCTCCCTGGTCGCGGAATGGAGCGGTATCGAATTGAAGTTGGGTATAAGCACGACGTAAAGCCAGGCAATATCGTTGGCGCAATCGCGAATGAAGCCGGTCTAGATTCGCAGTATATCGGTCACATAGATATTCAGGATGACCATAGCTTGATCGATCTACCGCGTGGAATGCCTTTTGAAGTCCTCCTGGAGTTAAAGAAAGTTTGGGTTTGCGGTCAGCAATTGGACATTGCTCCTCTCGAACAACCACGCCATAAGAAGTCCAAGGAAGGCGGAACGGATACGCCGAAGAAGCTGAAGAAGAAAAAGAAGAAATCTGAATAGCAGGATAACCCTCCGCAAAAATGGATTGGAATGCACTTCTTGGGGGCGCTGGCCGGGGGCAAGTCTCACCGAAAAAGCGGACCAAGTCCGCCTCGGTGTCTGCGGTCCGAAAAGTGCAGATCGAGGTTGGTAGTGTTACTGCTATAGTGATGTTTAAGAAGGTCAAAAACCTTCGAATGACCATTCGACCGCCACACGGGGACGTTTTGATTTCAGCTCCTACCCGGATGACTTTGGCTCCGATTCGGGCTTTCGTGGAATCCAGAATCGATTGGATCAAACAACATCAATCGGAAATTCGCTCTCGGAAGTATCCCAAGCCGATCGAGTACGAATCAGGCGATGCCATTTTTGTGTGGGGGCATGCGTACTCTCTGGTCGTTTTACCACAAAAGGGCAAACCTCGTGTAGAACTGACCGATTCTGAACTTTTGCTGAGCATCCGACCGTCATCAACAGCTCTCCAAAAGGAGAAAGCCATTCAGGCCTGGATCAAGGAGCTCTTGGTTGAAGCCATTGGTTCGCTCCTACAAGAATGGGAGCCGAAAATGAACGTAAAGGCTCAGTCTTTCTCTATCCGCCAGATGAAAACCCGTTGGGGGAGCTGCAACACCCGCGCACATACCATTCGGTTTAACACGGGGCTGGTCAAAAAACCCATTGAGTGCCTCGAATACGTTGTGGTACATGAGCTTGTCCACCTTTTAGAACGGTCCCACAACGCTCGCTTCAAGGGTTTTATGGATAGGTTCTTGCCTGAATGGCGCTTGGTTCAGAAACGACTAAATCAGCCACTACTGGATGGGACGATGGGGCCCGCCCATGGCGGAAACGTGGACTGATTCTTCCAGTCCAACTGGCCCAAGGTGGGCAAATAAGGCGCCTTTGGCCGCCGAGGCGTTGCTCAGGAACCTTTAATCAATTCGGTCATTCCAATGAACTGGCCTAAAAAGCCAGAGGGCTTACAACCCAACTGGTCCTCGGCGATTGCACGTGGGCGTTTGAACACTTCTTGGCATTCTTGCCACTTGTCCGAAACGTCACTTCCCGAGCTTGCCTTTCTTTCTTATTCCGTAGGTGGCGCGCCCCCACGGATCCTTTTGCCCTCGTCTGGAGCAGTTTTTAATCTTCAGATAAAACGAGCGCTACCCTTATTTCCCTTATTTTTTGAAACATTTTTCTGATCTAGGACTCATTGAGCCCTTGAATCGTGCCGTGCAAGCAGAAGGCTACACGACACCAACTCCTGTACAGGCTGCGGCTATACCCCCAGCTCTTCGTGGTACCGATTTATTGGGTATAGCCCAGACCGGCACCGGTAAAACGGCAGCCTTTACGCTACCAATTTTGCAGCGTTTGGATGAAACCAACAAACGTCTGGTACCCCATGCAACGCGTTGCCTCATTTTGACCCCAACCAGAGAGTTGGCTATTCAGATTGGGGACAGCATGGAAACCTATGGTAAATACCTCAATCAACGACACACCGTCGTTTTCGGTGGTGTCGGACAGCAACCCCAGGTGTCCCAAATGCGCCGCGGCGTTGATACCCTGATTGCAACTCCGGGTCGTTTGCTCGATTTGATGAATCAAGGCTTTATCCGCCTTGACCAGGTCGAGATTTTCGTTCTCGACGAAGCTGATAGAATGCTCGACATGGGCTTCATTCGGGATGTTCGCAAGATAGTGGCCAAACTTCCGACCAGAAGGCAGACCCTCTTATTTTCGGCTACCATGCCTGAAGCTATCGTATCGTTTGCAGAAGATATTCTCTACCAATACGAGCATATCGATATTAAGCCGGAATCCAAAACCGCGGATCGAGTGGGACAACGCGTCATGTTTGTGGAGAAATCCAACAAACAGCGTTTGCTCAACGAATTGTTTGATGACCCCGCTATGGATCGAACCATCGTTTTCACCCGGACCAAGCATGGTGCCAACCGGGTAGCCAAATATCTAGGCCAGCACGGTATCGAGGCAGACGCCATTCACGGCAACAAATCCCAATCGGCGCGTCAACGCGCGCTCGAAGGATTTCGTGACGGAAACGTCCGGGTTCTAGTGGCCACCGACATCGCGTCACGCGGAATCGACGTAGATGACGTCTCTCACGTCGTTAACTTTGATCTTCCCAATGAACCAGAAAGCTACGTCCACCGTATTGGTAGAACAGCACGCGCTGGCGCAGAAGGGATGGCCTATTCTTTCTGTGATGCGGATGAAATAGACTATTTGCGAGACATTGAAAAGATCATTCAACAAAAGGTTGAAGTGGATCTGAACCACGGTTTTCACGACGATCGGATTGCTCTCATGCACGCCACTTCGAGAAACGGTGGAAAATCAGGCCAGTCTTCCGGCGGGCAAGGCCGCGGAAAGAGCCGGAACTCAAATTCGGGTGGCGGACGTTCAAACGGCGGTCACTCGAATGGCGGAAATTCTGGTGGCGGTGGAAACGGCGGCGGAAACTCTGGTGGATCTTCAAGTGGGCGTCGTCGCCGGCGATAAGGCCTGCGACGACGCACGCGTTAAATAGCCTTACTTAATCGACCCAGACATCCGCTTAACGATCCATTTGTTGATGATTATAAACAATCCGATCATTAGCGCCCATTGAACCAACAGCGTCATTAGGCTTCCCGGATCGAACGGATCAAACCAGCGATCTGTGACTGATTGGGACAACCACCAAGCGAGGAGAGTCACGGCAGCAACTGGAATGAAATACTTGACGATTATCACCCAGGCCTGACTGACTTTCCAATCGCCATCTTCACCGTCAAGACTTTCGCTTCGCATTTTTTCGACGCCATTTCGGATCACAATAAATGCGACGAAGGCCCCAGACACCATCAGGGCAACCCCCCAGACGAAGTCTTGATTGCCGAGAATATCTAGGTTTACGGCAGAAGGAATTCCGAGCAGGTAGCTAAATCCGATGACCATCAAAATGGCTTTCGTTCTGGATAAACCAGCATCGATGAACACCCGGGTCGGTAGTTCAAGCTGAGCAATTAAGGACGAAAAACCGGCAAAAGTGAGTCCGAGAAAGAACATAATTGCCAACGGGCTCCCTAAAAACATGCGTGCGAATAGCTGAGGCATCCAGATAAAGGTCAGCCCCGTGGAAGCTGGCCCACTGTTTCGCATGATTTCCAATACTTCGACCCGGCTCATACCCATTTCGGTTTGTAAAACGGCAAATACGGTTGAGAAGACCATCATTGCGGCCAACAAAGACACGAAATTGTTACTTACTGCGGTAGCCACGGCGCTTTTAACCACATTGTGCTTATGGCTCATGTAAGCCGCATACGTGAGGAAAAGGCCCCACCCGGCTCCCGTATCCCAGGCGTTTTGCGTCAGCGCCTCGATCCAAATCTTTGGTTTGGCTAACTGGGCCCAATCTGGAGTGAAGAGGTAAACCAGTCCTTCCGAAGCGCCGGGTAGCATCAAGGCCCTGACCGTGGCTATCACCACGATGGCCAGAAGCGTCGGGACCAACACCTTATTGACCCGCTCAATCGAGGATACCCCTTTATAAATGGCTAGGCCGCCCAACCCCATTGCGATCGCGTGAAAAAATAGCGGCCAACCACCACTTTGATAATCATCCCAAACCGCCATCGCCGCTTCCGTAGACTGTGGTAGGGGTGAAATAACCATTTGTATGAGGTAGTAAATACACCACCCAACCACCACCGAATAAAAAAACGTGATCGCTGTGGCGACAAAGGCCACAAATGCACCCATCCAGGCAAATCGATCTCCGCCTTCTTTTATGAACGTGCTGACCACGCCAACGCGGTTGCGGCGCCCCCACACGTATTCGATCATAATTAGGGGGATACTCCAAGCGAACAGAAACACCACCCATGCAATTAGAAACGCTCCAGCTCCATCATCGCCACCATTTTGCGCGGCTATTCGTGGAAATCGCCAGATATTGCCTGTTCCTACAGCGATTCCGAGTACGCTCAGGAAAAAGCCCCAGCGCGAAGAAAAACGAGCGCCCACGCTCGAGTCCATGGTGTTTGACATTGGTCGTTTTGGGAAATGTGATACGTTATGGAGGCGACTACTTTTAGTCCCGACAGAAATACGTTTTATTCACTAGAATACAAAACGGTCGATCGCATAAATCGAGGTGGGCTCAAAAATTTTAACTAACTAATTTTCAGCGATGGAGGACCGTTTTTCGATGAAACAGCAAGTAGAAGCCTTTTTCGAGACGTACTCGCTAACCGCCGGCTTTTTTAACTGTATACCCAGCGTCGGACAGAATCTTGACCAATCGATCTCGTTGATCTCCCTGAATTTCGACGATCCGGTCCTTTACGGTGCCTCCGACGCCGCATTGCGCCTTCAGTTTGCTGGCAATCTGTTTGAGCGCGTCTTCGCTACCTGGGAGTCCCGATATGACGGTTACGCCACTTCCCCTTCGGCCCTTAGTTTCGCGACCAACTCGTACCACTCCGTCATTGGGATAAAAAGACATTGTATTGCGGGCCTCAAAAGGAATCAACCGAAAATCAGTTCATCGAGCGACCGAAAAATCAACCATGGCCATTTCGTTTTCCCATAGGAAGACCATGGTGCCTTTCTCCCCGGTCATTCCAACAAAAAGGAAGGTCATTTGATCGACAGAAACGGAGTTTTTAGACAACATCATCGGGGTCCGAAGTACATCCATTTCCATTTGATACTCATAGGCTCCCCAAATACCTTCTTCCATGGAGTCGCCGGAGCTTTTGGCCTTATGATTGGATATTACAAGGGTCCAGGCACCTTCTTTTAAATCAATAAAAAGGGAGTACTCTCCGGCCGCGAGGCGTTTGCCCCCAATCACTAGATCTATTTCCGTGCTAAACCGAGTAGATTTGTTAGCTCCGGCTCTCCAGACTTCTCCGTCGCCTTGGAGCATTTTCCCATAACTATCACCAGAACCAAAAATGTTAGTTCGTCCGCGAAGGATGGGGCGTCCATATTCGACCACAACCCAGCTTCCACCGGTATAACGCCCTTCTGCCATGGATCCCCCAACTTGTGTCGCTGCTTCTCCGCGCGGTGAAGCAATGCGTTCTTGGGCGTTTGATAGGTTTGGAGAGACTACCAGCAGGGCTAAAAGAAGAGTTAAAAAGTTGCGCATGATTCCGATAAATTGAGTGAAGCCGTCTTTACCTCAAACTTTTTGTTAGGTTCTTTGATTTTACTCGCTCCAAGTAAAAAATGGTAAAAATTGTTATGTAATAACAAGTAATTACAAGCTACCTACTTTTTATCTCTTCAAAGCCAAGACTTAGAAAGAAATGATCCAACGCATCACACCCACCAAGGCTGAATCAAGGTCAGGATTGGTGTCTGGGTGATGGTAATACTGCAGGTCAAGTTGATCGGAGGCACGGATGAAAAGCTTGGCGTAGCGTATTCTGGGTAGAGTCAGCTGCTGGGTACCACCAATAATATTTGTACACTTCTGCTGAGCACTATTCTTTCCAATCCTGGACCCTTCTCTTAAGGTTGGTTTGGTGGAACCTTTCCAGTCAAAAACTTCGGCATCATGACCTCTCTTCTCAAATCAATCTCCTGCCTAGCCGTGGTACTTGCCATCGTGGTTTTTAATGGTCAACCGCTCGCTGCCCAAACCCGAACTTTTTCCGAGTCGCCCCAAATCCCTCTTGGACTGCGGACGGATCGGTCGGCATCACTCACGTTTGCCGACATCGATGCTGATGGGGACTTGGACGTTTTGGTAGCTAATGGCCGGCATTGGCCGGCGCAAAACGAGGAATTTATTAATAACGGCATGGGGCGGTTTATGGAAAGCTATCCGCTAGCCGTAGAAAGCCGGACTACCTACACGTTGCCCATGGCAGATCTAGATGGAGATGGGGATTTGGATGCCATCGAAGCCAACGACCTTACACAGAACAGAGTCTATTTGAATAATGGCAAGGGTCGATTTCATGAAATCGCACCGCTTGGACCGGAAGTCGCTTCAACTCGAAGTGTGACGATTGCCGATCTGAATGGCGATGGAAAACAAGATGCGATCGTTACGAACAGAGGTGAGGAAAATGTCATTTATCTCGGAAATGGTGACGGTACTTTTGGCGCCAAAATACCATTCGGAACGAGCGACGATTCCACCATTTCGGTGGCCGTCGCAGATATCGATTTGGATGGCAAACCAGACTTGGTGTTGGCAAATCGGGACGGAGGGGCCAACTTTATCTATCTGAATGATGACCAACTGAGCTTTTCCAGATCAATTCCCTATGGAAGTGGAAAAGACGAAACGCGCTCGACCGTGGTTGGCGATCTCAATGCCGATGGACATCTCGACCTTGTGACAGCAAATATTGGGGAGGCCAATGGAATCTATTTTGGCGACGGAAAAGGAAAGTTCGATCAGGGGATAACGTTTGGCACTTCGGACAGCCAGAGTTACGATGCGTTACTTGTTGATCTAGATAAGGACGGTGATTTAGACATTGTCATTGCGAACGTGGGCTCACAAAATGCCGCTTATTTCAATGACGGAACCGGTCGGAATTTTGTTGAAGTGTCGTTTGGGGGAGCTAAGGACCAGACCTACGGTATTGCCGTAGGTGACGTGAACGGTGATGGGTTTCCGGATATCGGAGTCGCGAATTCTGATGAGCTAAATGGGATCCATTTGAATGTGCCTAAACGCGCCTCGAATTAGTTGACGATAATCGTCTCCAAGTGAACCGGTGTTAGAACCTTAGAGTGTGGCGAAATCTTGCCAACTGCTTCAATAAACGGATTGATGTTTCGATCGATACCGGCCTGTTGGGAATAATCATAGGGCAGCCTGAAATTGTCCCAGTGAGTCGGAATAACTATGGCCGGGTACCCAGTTACTTTTAAAAGTCGCTCATCGTATTTGTAGAGTCCTAGTCTGGATCCGTTGATACCGGCCAAAAGGATGTCTGGATGAATGCCTTCCAATTCACGCTCTGCAAAGTTCATGGACCCCATGGTTAGGACCTCGTGGCCTTCAAAACGTGCCAAAAACATGAGCGATCCTCCCTCGATGAATTGATCGATGCGAAGGGGCGCTTTGAGGGGCGTGTTTTCATCAAACCGTCTGGAATCGAAATAGTGTTTTTCATTTAAGGCGGAATGAATGGACGGGACTACCCGAACGGAGAAATTATCAAACTGATAGTCTTCGCCGCCTCCAACTGCATACAATTGCTCTTCAGGGATACCATAGGCTCTCAAAATGTTCATCGTCGTCTCGGTGCCGATGACTTTCGCGCCCGTTTTACGTGCGATAAAAGGCACGTCTCCGAGGTGATCAAAATGGCCGTGATGAACCAAGATGAAGTCCGCCTTTTTAATGATACTGTCTATCAAAACAGTGTCCGAAACGGCCGTGGCATCTCGTCCAAAGTCTGGGCGATGATCATTAGGGTCACCTCCACCGCCATACTTCAAGCGGGAGATATAGGGATCGACAAGGACGGTCACTTTTCCATCGGTCATTTCCCAGCCGGCAGCCCCCAGATATTTCATGGATAGCGGAGTTCGAGCGTTGTCGCCATGAGCGATAGGCACGCCAGTGTCCATGACCTCAACAATCATTTCGATTTCGATGGCCTGTCCCCGCGGTAATGTCGCCATTCCGACCGCCGAGCGCGCGTGTTTTCCTCGCTCTCCAAAAACTTCGACGATCAGATCCGAAAACCCATTAATAACCGCAGGTTGATTTCCAAAACTGGGGTCTGAATTCACCATTCCAAGTACTTTCACCACGCGAACGACACGATTCAGATTACCCAACATGTCTTTCAAGACAGCCAGTTGGTTGATGGCCGTTTGGCGAGCGCCTTGATAACCTTGTTCGATGGTCAGATCGGCGCCCAATTTTCCGTGTAATTCTGTCCCGTCTGGGTTCTTAGGCCCTTTTCCGGCGGTAAATATCAAATTTCCGGTCCGAACCCCGTGCACGTAATTGGCCACCGGTTTGGCGGGAGGGGACAGTGTTATTCCTAGCTCAACAAGCCGCGCTTCGGGGTCATAAACGACCTCATTTTGCGCCAAAACACGATTTGGAGTAATGAAAATGAAGATTCCAACCGCGAAAAGAAGAATGCTTTTTAATGGTCTTAACATGGCCGAAATGCTTTTGGTTTACTGACAAGAAGCTTATTGATATTCCGCTTTCGATCGAATGAGTTTAACCCTTGGGCTCGGAAGCCTCAACCGTCGTGTATCCTGATCCATCTTCGAGCCAACGGGCCGGACCAAACTGCTCGCTCGCAAAATCAGAAGAGCTGAAAAGGCGCTCCAGCGAGAGCTTGGAAGCATCCGACTTTTGGGCATGAGCGCTCGATGCCACCAAAAGGCAAACAAAAGTCAGAAATAGGGATCGTTTCATTGGACGTATTAATTGGGTGTCAGGAGAGTCCGCGCTTGATTCGGTACATATCTTAGTAAAAAACCATCACGGGATTTCGGATTGATACTCTGTGATCGACCTCAATCGTTACCCTAAAGAGGCCTCGGCATCTTAGCCCCGGACGCCTTCAGCCACGCCCCAAGATTTGCTTTCATTTCGGTGGCTCTTTCAGGCATTTCTCTTGCAAGGTTGGTTGTTTCCGACAAATCGTTAACGACGTCGTAAAGCTCCACCTCGTCTTGGTCGTAAAAATGGATGAGCTTGTAGTTGCCTTGACGAATAGCGCTTCCTAGTCGGTTTTCACCATGAAAAGCGTAGTTAGGGTAGTGGAAGTAAATGGCTTCCCTTTCCATGTTTCCTGTTTGGCGAAGGATGGGAAGGATGCTTTCGCCATCCAGCGGTACGTCTGGAGTAGGATCTAGTCCTGCGACATCAAGGATGGTGGCAAAGAAGTCCGTGCTGATCACAGGTTCCCCCGACACGACCCCCGCCTTGATCTGGCCCGGCCATCTCACGATAAGAGGAACCCTGATTCCGCCTTCGTAAAGATGCCCTTTTACGCCGCGAAGAGGAGCGAGGTCGGTAACACCGCCGTACGCGCCGTTGTCAGAGGTAAAAATAACGAGGGTCTCTTCGGCAAGGTTTAATTCATCCAGCTTTGCTAATACGCGTCCCACAGCATCGTCCATTGCTTCAATCATGGCCGCGTACGTGGTGCTCGACTCGATGCCATCGCCATAATCTTTGAATCCTGGGCGATTGGCGTACTTGTCCACTAATTCCTGGGGGGCTTCCATCGGCCAGTGGACCGTGTATGGCCAAAGAGCAACGAAAAATGGCTCATCTTGATGCGCTTCAATGAACCCCATGGCCTCATCGGCGAGCCGAAACGGTAGGTACTCACCTTCTTGACGGTCCTTCAATTCCGGATTTCTGTAGGGGTCAAAGAAACTAGGGGGGCCGCCGAAACTCAGTCCGCCCACATTGACATCGAACCCTTGATGTTGCGGCCTCCGGCTCGGTTCGACCGTCTCCATTTCACGGTCGGTACCCGAAAGATGCCACTTTCCAAAAAAGCCGGTCGTGTATCCACCATCCTTGAGTCTTTCGGCAAGTGTCACATAGTTGAGATCGAGATAATCGATCATTTCAGCAGCCCCCAGCGTGGCTCCAGGTGGTCGAAATCGTTCCTGGTTACCCGACACATGGTTGGTGAGGGCCAATCTGGCGGGCGACATTCCGGTCATAATGGCAGCGCGCGTTGGCGAGCAAACTGGAGCGGCTGCATAACCATCGGTAAAACGCATCCCTTGAGACGCGAAGTGATCCAACCTCGGCGTTTCCAATTTTTCGTTTCCCTGGATGTGGAGATCGGTCCATCCAAGGTCGTCGACCATGATCAAAATTACATTCGGCCGCCTTGTTGGTTCTTCGATTTGCGTTTTGCCATTGCATCCTGAAACCATTATTAGGGCGAGTGCTGCGACGAAAAGTGGCTTCATTATTGGGGACCGGATAATTATGATTCAAGACTTAAAGTAATTCATCCGGGTGAAAGAGCAATCCTTCCGTCTCTGACGACGATCGCGTTTCGCCGTTTTTTTCGGACTTGGATATTGCAGCGACTAGGGCCGATTATGGCACAAAAAAAGAGGACTGAAAAGGGAGTTATTCCTTCTCAGTCCTCTAAGGTTGCCCTACTAGGAGTCGAACCTAGAACCTCCGGAACCAGAATCCGACGCTCTGCCAATTGAGCTATAGGGCAATAAATGGTTGCGGCCCTCACAACGTGAGACGATCGTCTGGTATACTACAATCGCATCTGTGTAAATACGTCGCATCTATGCGCTTTGCAACGTCGCGGTTCCGGCGGATGAAGCCCAGAGGTCTTTTTTACTGAGTCTTTACCTATTCGGAATCGCAAGGTGTATTTCCCGTCCAACTTTTAGAGTAGCCGATGAGTTTTGGAGTAATTAGCCTGCGAGAGTGGCTAAGCTGTCGACCGTATCTGGAGTTGTATCGCGCCAATCAGCCACTTTGTGGATGATCATTTTTCGGACGTGATCGCACATCCCCGTTCCGTCGTTCTCCCAATCAGAGGGCTCGATCGGGTCAAATACGTGGAGCTTTATAATAGATCCTGATCCAAATAACCAACCGCTTTTGGGTAGTGCATCGAACGATCCATCCAGGGCTATAGGCAGCACGGGTATACCAAGTTTTAGCGCCAACTTGAAAGCCCCGTCGTTAAACTCGCCCACGCGTCCGTCGGGGCTACGCGTTCCTTCGGGCATGATCATTACACTCACCTTCTGTTCGAGGCGTTCTTTGGTGTCGAGCATGACCTGGGCCCGGCTTCTGCGGTCTCCGCGAGATACTGGAATATCCCGGGCCACCTTCATCATCCATCCCAAAACGGGAAGTTTAAACAGGGAGTCTTTACCTACCCACTTCATATCCCACGGAAGGCGGCTTACGATGGGGATATCCGCAAAAGATTGATGATTGCACACCACGATGTAGGGGTTTCGCATCGATTTTGGATATTTCCCGCTGATTCGAATGGTCCAAGCCGGATTGACGGAAGCCATCAGGTATCCAAGTCTGCGAAACTGCCGACCCGTTCGGTACTTTCCTGGATCTGATCGGTCAGTCCAATGGGTTATGGCCATGACCGGTAGCCAAATCACAATCAATAAAGAGATGGACACCCAGGCCCAAACAGATCGAAGTACAATCAAGTTGAAAGCGCGTCGTATTTTGATAGAGGTTTCGGACCCACAAAATAGACCGTTCTTTCCGCATGCGCGTCATTAAATATTTCTTTGAGGAGCCAACCTTGTTGGATTTCCAAGAATCCGCATCAGAAAGCTTCTTGGGCGTGGTTAGTTTCAACGTCACTCTTGCTGGCGCTGCGCGTCATTATCGCGGATATTTGGCTGCATCTGACCTAGAAAGTCGGACAATTGGTGGTTCTTCCCTAGAAGATCAGGCAGCGGCCAAAATTTTAGCTCAAGTCATAGAAGGGCCAGGATGGTATTTCAGTAGAGGATCCGGGGCCAACGAGAGTATAAAAACTCAGCTTTTATCGAGCTCCGATACCATCTTACAGGCTTTGGTAACTATGCCTGCTGAAAGTTTATTGGTCACCAACTTTAATCCAATGGGCCAGGAGTTGACCGCTCTGGTTAATAGATCCAATGAAAAAAACACGTTTGGCGCTATAGTTCGACTTCTTGATCTAGGGGCAACCATCATTTTACCTGAACCCGCGCACGTTGGTCACGATTGGAGCGTTTTTTCTTCGAAACCGCTTTCCGAATCATTTCGAATGGCGGCACAAGAAATGGCCCCCGAGGATTGCAGATGTTTTGTAGTCCCCTATGGCAGAGCCAAAGGAGAACACAAATTTTATTTTGAACAGTACGACATCGAGTTATTTAAGGAATTTGAGATTTAATTTTGCGGTTCCATTAAAACCCTATCGTTGTGGATTCCATCTTCGCGCATTTTACAGAGCCCAATAACCCATTTATTCTTTTCGGTACGGTTCACCTTACGGTCAGCGCTGTTTTGGCTGTGATTGGGTTTCTGTTAGTTCGACAAGGAATGAAGGCGAACGAGTCCTCTCGACGGCGGATTCGCGTGGGAATGGCGCTCGTCTTCCTTTTTTTCGAAATCGAATGGCAAGTGTGGCACTTGTGGCATGGGGTCTGGTCGACGGATATCAATTTGCCGCTGCATCTCTGTAGCGTGATGATTTGGGTGAGTATGTACGGCCTGTGGTTCGAAGACCGAAGGGTGTATGGACTGATATACTTTCTGGGGATCGCGGGCGCCATTCAGGCTATAATTACCCCAAATGCGAATGAAACATTCCCCCATATCCGTTTTATTTCGACCATGATTACCCATAGTTTGTTGGTCGTTGGTGGCTTTTGGGTGGTTTTCGTTGAAAAGTACCGCCCGACTTTCAAATCTGCCTTAAATGCCTTTCTCGGGCTAAACGCCTATGCATTTGTAGTCTATTTCATCAACAAAGCCGTCGGATCCAACTATCTCTACGTGGTGGACAAACCTTCGGTGGCCACCGTTATGGACTATTTCCCAGAGTGGCCTTGGTACATCCCAATTCTGGAAGGGATTTTGATTGTACTAATGGCCCTCATGCTGCTCCCATTCCGGAGAGCAAAGAAGGCGAATTAAAGTTCAGCGCGTTAATTGGCGAGGAGCTTAATAGCTTCCTCAACAAATTGATAATGGGTCGTTCCACCACCGGATTGGGTGAAATAAAGGATGATGAGTTCTTTTTCGGGGACGACCCACCCAATCGTGCCTGAGGCTCCTGGATGGCCAAACGAAGCAATACCTGTACCTGGGCGCAAGACACTCGGGCCCAAATCCCAATGCAGGCCATAAGGGGTCTGACCGTAGGACGTTGAAACCATCATACTTAGGGGCTCCAGGGTCAAAGCCTCGTTGACATACTTTTCGTCGATGTACTGTACAGCCCCAATTCGGCCTCTGTTTAGCCACAAACGTAAGAATTTGGCATAGTCGATCGGCGTGGAATACAAACCAGCAGCGCCGGGAAAGAATCTGAAAATAGTCGGAGCTGCGGTATTTCTGACAAGTTGGAATTGAGCGCCATTTCGAAGATACACCGAGCTCATTCGGGCCCGCCAAGGCGAATCGGGTGCCAAAGAAACATAGGTATTGTCGGTCATTTTCAGATCGGACAACACGGTTTCACTCAAATACTCGGGTAGTAAGACACCGGTAACAGATTCAATAATAGCTCCCAATGTTATCGTGGCGGATGAATTACGGGCATAGACTGAACCAGGGGGAGAGTCGGGGCCCAATCGACCCAATTCATTCACTGCTACCATCAGCGAGGGGAAGGAAAGGGGGGTTATCGGCATCCGCGTAAATCCATCCGTCCTTGACAAAAGTTGTCGAATGGTGGTAGAATGTTTTTCAAAGCTCGGGAGATACTTGGATACTTTATCATCAATATCCAACCGGCCTTCTGTTGCCAGGCGGAATATTCCAGTAGCCACGATTGGCTTGGTCATCGACTGGATATCAAAAATAGTATTGATTACCATCGAGTGCCCCTTTTCTCGATCGCGGAGGCCGCGCGCACCATGGAGCACAATTTCATCTCCCTTGATTATCAAGTATTCCGCTCCTACGACAGCCCCGGAGTCAACCCAGCTTTGAACCTTTGCTTCCAGAGTAGCGAGCGACGCCGCCAAATTATCCTGGGGAATTGACGTATCAAATCCCTTAGGATCAGCCTGACCCGCGTCGCATGCCACGGGAAACCCTAGGAATAAGGTCAACGATATTCCAGAAAGGAATCGGGCGAATTTCATGGTGGCGAAGTTGGTCGATTTTCAAAGTGTAAGTGTACGTCTTTGAATGACTCGTTTGAAATGAAAAAACAAGTGCCCCTTAATTTGGTGCAGTGCCCGTCATCAACCTCAAAGGGCCAAAAAAGGAGAGGGCGGGGGGTCAGCGGCGATTAGAAATCGACCCTGACCCCCCGCCCGCCACCTGCAAGCAGTTTGAAAGTTATCAAACCATGGGGATGACTCCCCGTTTATTTAGCAGAGAAAGTAGACCCTTCTCTTACTTAAAGGTAATGCGCGTACCGAAATTAAACGCACGTGGCAGACCTAAATGCACTTCGGCATCGTCCGCTTTGTGGTTTTTACCATTTGCGGTGTATGCATTGTATGCTGAGTTGTCCGTGGCATCCTGTACATAGAAACTATCAAATACGTTAAATACGTTTGCGAACAAACGAATATCAAAGCGAGATAGCTTCAGCATTTTACTAGGGATGTCATAGCCAAAGTTCAAATCAAACACGTTGTAAGCAGGGATTTTCCAGCTTTGCTCGCGGTCCGTGGAAACGGTGCGGCTAACTGGGTCGAAATTTGCATAGTAATTTGAGTAAGAACGACCAGTAACCTTCGCATAAACACCTTCTAGTGGGAAAAACGTCAAGGAGTAAGCGAACTGCGTTTGTGGCGCATCGCCAACTTTGATGTCTTTCAAATACAGGTTGACCGAATTCTGGGTACCTGGGTTGGCGGTATCTGGCGTGTATTTCGCCGAAACGTCGTCGGTATACGTCCAGTTGCCAAGGGAAACAGCAACATCAGCACGAACCAGGTCGATTGGCTGGTACGCGAATTCAGCTTCAATTCCGCGGTGAAGCGCATTGAGGCCTGAGATGTTGATAAGACCATCATCGCCATTGAGTTCTTGAACGAACTGAGTGATGGTGCGGTCATTCCAGGACGTGTTGTAAACATTGATCTTTCCGGCCAAGCTGCGGTCTGTAGAACGAACGGTGGCACCCGCTTCAACAGCTATAAACTGCTCGTTTTTCGGATCTGGATTGACAACACCGGTAACATCGTCGATGGCACCATCAAGAATCGGTACTTTCGATACTACACCAGCATTGGCATAAACGCTTACGTTGTCGTTGATAGAAAGGGAAGCACCTCCTTTCACCTGGTAGCCACCGATGTTGTCGGATTCGGTTTCAAACTCGTTGCCCGTCCCATCATCCCTGAAATGGTCGATGTATTTGTACTTGACCATGGAATAACCAGCCATACCGTAAGCGGTCAATTGATCTTTGGTGTATTCACCTTGTAAGAAAGCACCAAACCAATTTACCGTGTTGGTATTGAAGTAATTGAATTTGTCTCCGGGTTTGAGGTTTTGACTACCGACAAAATCATTGTCCGAGCGAACATAGCTCGTTCCGCCCAAAAGATCGCGAACCGAGTAGTAATGCTCGATTTCCGCTGTACGCCAATCAACACCGGCTTCCAACGTTACGTTTTCATTCAATTCGTGCTTGAATTTGGAAATAGCCCCAACCGTCCACTGAACGTTTTGGCTGTTTCTCAGAATTCCGCGAGAGGTACCGTTGGCTGCGTTACGAGCAATGGTTGCATCATAATCAACACGACGGCTCGGACCGCTAAAGTCCCAAACCATGGATCCGTGGGTACCTGTTCCGCCCCCTTTACCACCTGAGTAATAAGCAACCGTTGACCACAATGACTTGTCGGACAACTGGTTAAAGTAATTCAGGTTGATCTGTGGCTTGTGGAAATAGTTTTCGCGTTCATTTAAGATGTTATTGCGAGGGCGATCCACAGAACCGAAACCGTTGTTTCCGAAGTCTCCGTAGGAGTTTGATACAGGCGATGAGTTCTGATTCCAACGCCGACCAGCTTCTTTATACTTAGTCAGAACACCGGCAATATCAGTTGCTGAAAGCCCATCTTCTTTCAACACTTCGGTCGCATACTCATGGTCGTATGCTGCAATGTTTTGCCGGTATAAGTTCTGACCATGACGCTGTGGTGCACCCACGGCATAGAAATCGAGGCGTTGTTTAGCGTCGATATTCCAGGCAGCAGCAGCATAGTAAGCCCAGGCATCGGTCCAGGTACCATCATAGTACCCGTCGCCGGTCTTGCGAACACCCGAAACGGTGAAAGCATATTTGCCGTCAATCAGTCCCGTGGAAAGTGAAACAGTCGATTTCAAGAATCCATCGTTCCCAACTTCCTGTTTAGCTAGAACCTGGCGGGTATTGGCTGATGGATCCGTAATGATGTTCATCGTGCCACCGATAGAAGGGGTGGCCAGATTAACAGCCGAAAGTCCGCGTTGTAGCTGAACGGAAGAAGTCGCATCTCCGACCCCGTCCCAGTTCGACCAATAAACCCAGCCGTTTTCCATGTCATTGACTGGAACGCCGTTGAGCATAATGGCCACATTGCGTTGGTTAAAACCGCGTACGTTTACGCGGGCATCGCCGGCACCACCACCTTGCATCGTCGCATAAACGGAAGGCGTGGTGTTAAGGATCATCGGGGCGTCGCGTGACCCAAGTTCGCGTTGAACCTGGACTTTATCGACGTTGGTGAAGGCAACCGGCGTTTTCCGGTCAACGGCGCGGGAAGCAAAAACTTCCAAAGCACCGAGTGCTTGGCTATAAAATTG
Source organism: Bacteroidota bacterium (assembly GCA_027622005.1). Lineage (GTDB taxonomy): Bacteria > Bacteroidota > Rhodothermia > Rhodothermales > UBA10348 > UBA10348. Next base: position 41,811 of record JAQBZH010000013.1, read on the forward strand.
CATCGAAAAGTCAACGGTTACACTCGAGGTGCGCACCGTAACAACTTTTGACTGAGAATTGAAACCAACAAACTGCGCAGTAACCGTATGTGTCCCGGCGGTTACACCAGCAATGGAGTATTTACCATCGTTGTCAGAAACAGCGCCAAAAGTCGTTCCTTCGATCACGACTTGGGCGCCAGGAAGCGCATCTCCGGTATCGGAATCGGTAACCGTTCCGGAGACTTGAAGCTGGGCAGTGGCGGAGCCTGCTAATAGCAGAGTCAACGCAAAGGCCAGGCTGCGAAAACGTAGCTTATAATTCATATCCACATGATTTGGTAGGTGAAAGTAACAAGCGAAAAAAGAGGGTATTTCACTTGGGGTGTACAGTCACATAAACCTACCAAATATTGATATTTTATTGTGTGAACGAATGAGGAAGAAACGGTTATTTCCGTATTTCCAACATTTTCGCTAAACGTATAAATATCAACCAGATACGAGCTGCTTGTGAGCGCTCGCTATTGTTAATGACGCTGAACCGGCGAGTCAGACAGTTCAAAACGATATTGACCATCCGCAAGGCGAATCATTCGAGCCCCATCGGTGCGACTGAAAGGAGCTCCTGATCCTCCTAAAATCACTTCGAGCGTTCCGTTTGGACCAGCGCTTTTGATGCTAATGACATCTACAACGGGTATTTCGGGATTGAGCGGATCAACATTGTCCAGAACTCGGAACGTAAAGTGCGTTATCCCGGGACCTCGAACTACGTGCTGATAATCAATTCCACCTGAAAAAGCGGTATCGTCCAATTGAACGGATACATGACCGGCCGCTTTGACGGCAGTACCTTCCACCTGAACACTGATGTTCGTCCCCTGTGCCAGAGGATTTCCATTGTAATCCATGACGGTATAATTGTAGGTCGTATTGCGGGATGCAGAGCCCGGATTAACCGTGATAACGGGTGTTCCAGAGAATACAACTGGGATTTTGTCCGAAACCACATTTTGCTGATCGTCGGCGGTATAGGCACTTATATGAGCAATACCATCGGCCGGCAACGGATTTGATGAAAGGAGATTGACTCCTCCTTGTCCTTGAGCATCTGTTGTCGATGAGCCCTCAATTACCCCGTGTGTGGTGTCGAAGTAAACAGCCGTTCCAATTCGAACCGGATTGCTGTACTTGTCCCCTACAATTACACTAATGGGGTTAATCAAACCAAATGCGTTAAGCCCAGGGAAATTCCGTTTGGCCGGTCCAAGACTGAAATGACGCTGATCGGGGAGTCCTCCATGGATCGTTATCGCAACCGGCTGTGATCGCATTACGCGACCATCCACAATCGATTCAGCAATCACCTGAACCACTCCAGATCGGGTTCCTGCTGAAAGACTTACGACTGCTTGGCCGTTGTTATCCGTTTTGACCGAGGAAGGAGACAAGTATTCACCACCACCTGGGCGAACCCCGAATCGGAAATTCACTTGGGCCGAACTACCTAACACCAAGGGTTTGCCAAGGGAATCAGCCATTTGGAATGTTATGGATACCAGTTCTTCAGATCCAGATTCACGCACGCCTATGGAAGCCACAGACTGGGACAATAGAATGATGTTGGCTGCTTTACCCGATGTGGCTTGTTCGGAAATGATCTGTGTCAGCTTAAATGAAGGTACTTGGATCACTCTTCCTGCCAAAGCCAACACGGGTAGCGCTACCGGACGATATCCATCGGCCGAAGCGGTAATGGTCAATTCCATCGTACTGTCGATTTCCACATCAAAGGAATAATTACCTTCGGGGTCTACTTCAAACAACAAATCGTGGGGCAACACCCGAATAAACGCTTCGGTAATTGGATTATTCGTGGCTTCGTTTAAAACCTGTCCGGAGAGAGTTACGGTTCCACCGTCTTCGTCCTTGGAGGAAAAAACATCGCATCCGGTCGTGAAAACGACGAAAAACAGCGCGATAAGTACAAAAATGTAGCGGGCTCGAACGTTCATGATGGTCCTATTTGTCGAATTTTGGCCTAAAGGGGGTATCGACACTCACAAACGCGCCTTAAACGTTTTGATTTGTAAATTCTAAGCAGGTGTGACTCTCTAAATTCCATCCGACCATTCCGGGCTTTGTGAAGTTTTGACGCACGGGAAACCAACCTTATCTTAACGACAATAAGCAGGTCCGCACTACACTAGCTCAGATGAGCTTTCTTTCACGATTGGAATCCTACTGACATGGCAATCAAAACCGTCGATATGAACCGCCTGGCGGCAATGACTGGTAACCTTTTTGAATCCGTTGCCATTCTTTCAAAGAGATCGCGACAGATTTCGACCAACATCAAGACCGAGTTGGATGATAAGCTTTCCTATTTTGAGGGATTCGAACAGGAATTAGAAGATCCTCGCTTTCAGGAAGAGCAGGCAAAAGTTTCGGTTGAATTTGAACTAAGACCTGAGCCGACAGAAATGGCCATCGATGAGATGATTCAAGGAAATACGTTCTTCCGTCAGAATAAAGAAGAGTCGGATTTTCTGTATTAGGGCTTCACCAACGCGTCTTTCTGACAGATCAGAAAAACCGCGTTGCTGGATCTTCTCAGGTAATTGAGAAACGACATTCGGGTGGGTCTCCAAAGGAGACCCACCCTTTTTTTGTTCAACAAACATCGGATCGCTAATCAATAATGGTAAAGGGGCGAAAAAAGGGTCGATTCCACGCCCCTCCAAGGCCAAACCGATCGTTTCCTAAAGATACCGGTTGGAATAGGCCCAACGAAATTATTTGACCTTTTTTCCTGAAACGATAAGGCGCTGCACGGGTTAAGGATAGATTCCGGTCCTTTTGATCGTCATCCGAAGAACTCGTCTAATGACCGAGCAGATCGTCATTCGCGGAGCCCGCGAACACAACCTAAAAAACGTCGACTTAGACATCCCGCGCAATCAGCTGGTGGTCATTACCGGGTTGTCGGGTTCGGGTAAATCTTCGCTCGCTTTCGATACGATTTATGCGGAGGGACAGCGCCGCTATATGGAAAGCCTTAGCGCTTATGCGAGGCAGTTTTTAGGGATGATGGAGCGCCCGGATGTCGATTTTATAGACGGGCTCTCTCCGGTAATCGCGATTGAGCAAAAAACGGTAAGCCGCAATCCGCGATCTACCGTGGGAACGGTTACCGAGATCTACGATTTCCTCCGGCTCTTATTTGCGCGAGTTTCGACCGCTTATTCGCACGTGTCCGGCGGCCTCATGCGCAAGCAATCGGATGATGAGATCATAGACGGAATCATGGGACTGGCCGAGAACACCCGTGTTTTGCTGCTTGCACCTCTCGTGAAGGGTCGAAAAGGGCATTACAGAGAGCTATTTGAGCAAATCGGAAAGCAGGGCTTTCAGCGGGTTCGAATCGATGGCGAAGTCGTCGACATTGAAAAAGGAGCCAAACTAGACCGCTACAAAACCCACGATATCGAAGTCGTAATAGACCGACTGGTCATCAAGCCGGGTATTCGGACGCGCATAGCACAGTCGGTGGAAACAGCTCTGGGAATGGGAGGGGGAACGGTCATCGCCCAGATCATTGAAGGCACGGAAGAAATTGGCGATCGCATTTTTAGTCGCCACCTGTTTTGTCCGGAAGATGGAGTCTCGTATGACGACCCATCACCCAATACCTTCTCATTCAACTCGCCTTATGGTGCTTGCCCCGAATGCAACGGATTGGGTTCGAAAAAAGAACTGGATCCGGATTTGATCATTCCGGATCGGTCGAAGTCGATTCGGACGGGGGCCATTTTGCCCTTGGGCGTGCCTAGAGATATTTGGATTTTTTCCCAGGTCGAGGCCGTGGCGGATGCATTTGGGTTTTCCTTTGATACGCCTATCAGCGACCTGACAGAAGACCAATTTCGAGTGTTGATTGAAGGGGCTGGAGAGCAGCAGTTCGACATCATCTACAAGTACAAAGACCGCGAAGTCACGTACAAACATCGTTTTTCGGGCATCAACGGGCATGTTTTACATACGTATGAAAACACTGCTTCCAACACGTCACGAAAGTGGGCCGAAGCCTACATGCGCCATAGGGATTGTCAGGTGTGTAATGGTGGACGGTTGCGGCCTGAAAGTCTTGCCTTTAAGCTTGGAGGAAAGTCGATTGCGGACCTGACCCGCATGGATTTGCGGTCGTTAAAAACCTTCCTGGATGAGCTGGAATTGACCGAGCGTCAAACCATTATAGGTGGACCCATTGTAAAGGAAATTCGGGAGCGCTTAGTATTTATGCTGAACGTAGGCGTGGGGTATTTGAATTTAGATCGCTCAGCTCGCACGCTTTCGGGTGGCGAAAGTCAACGAATTCGATTGGCCACGCAAATTGGGACGCAGTTAACTGGCGTCTTGTACGTACTGGATGAGCCATCCGTTGGGCTGCACGCCAGAGACAATGCACAACTGATCGCATCGCTCAAACATCTCCGGGACCTCGAAAACTCTGTGTTAGTGGTTGAACACGACCGAGAAATGATCGAAGCCGCCGATTTTTTGATCGATCTTGGCCCGGGCGCGGGTGAGTTGGGCGGAAAGGTCGTCACGGCCGAAGAAAGTTTGACGACAGCCTATCTCAATGGCACCCGGTCTATTGCCGTTCCAGCAGTTCGTCGATTTGGAAACGGGGCGAAAATCACCCTGAAAGGCGCCAAGGGCCACAATTTGAAGGGAAATGACATTGTCTTGCCCGTAGGCACGTTTATTTGCGTAACGGGCGTTTCAGGTTCAGGAAAATCCAGCTTAATCAACCAAACGCTGTATCCGATTCTAGCCGAGCACTTCCACAATGCGCTGACCGTCCCGTTGAGATATGATTCTATCGAGGGGCTGGAGCATATCGACAAAGTGATTGATATGGACCAGAGCCCCATTGGACGCACGCCTCGATCCAATCCAGCCACGTACGCCGGGCTTTTTAATCACATTCGAGACCTATTTGCCCAGTTACCTGAATCTAAAATCAGAGGTTATAAACCCGGACGATTCTCCTTCAACGTCAAAGGAGGGCGGTGTGAATCGTGTAAAGGGGCGGGAATCGTAAAACTGGAAATGAACTTTCTACCCGACGTCTATGTGGCGTGCGAAACGTGTAACTCGAAGCGCTACAACGCCGAAACACTGGAAGTTCAGTTTAAGGGCAAAAATATTGCGGATGTTCTTGAAATGACGGTTGAAGAATCGTTGTCGTTTTTTGAGCATATCCCAAAAATCGAAAGAAAGCTTCGGACGCTGCACTCCGTTGGACTGGGCTATATTCGACTTGGCCAACAGGCCACGACCATTTCAGGTGGGGAAGCGCAGCGCGTCAAACTTGCAAAAGAGTTGTCTCGCCCGGGGACCGGAAAGACGTTATATATTCTGGATGAGCCCACAACGGGACTGCATTTTGAGGATATCCGGCATTTGTTGGCCGTCCTTCAAGCGTTGGTTCGCAAGGGCAATACGGTACTCGTCATTGAGCACAACATGGACGTCATAAAGGTCGCTGACTATGTGGTTGACCTGGGTCCTGATGGGGGTAATGAGGGCGGCTACATTCTGTTTTCTGGCACCCCTGAGCAACTGGCCCTTTCCGGGACATCCACAGGGGACTATTTGGCGGAAGAGCTGGCACGTATACTGCATGATGTGACCGAGGTTGAACAAGAAATTGATCTGGATGCCCTCGCGTCTGACGATGATGACGATGACGAGGATATGGACGACACAGATGACGATTCGGGTGATGACGCCCAGGAACCTGGAAATGAAAGGGAAAGAGCGGAAACGCGGTTAAAGTCGTAAACGAAGTATCAAAGGAATCAAGAAACGTGAGCAACCCAACGTATAGCAAGCCCGATTCGCCCGGAATCGCGATGAACTTCGACAACACGGTTTCCTTGTACCAGATCGTGTCTGCAGAGGATACATTTGATCAAGCTGCGACTGAAGCGTTTTCTCTTATACGGGAAGCTCAGGAGAAATACCCGGATTGGCCGAGGGTCTTTTATCTCGATATCGAGGGGCATAAAGGACCGCAAAGCGGCTTTAACGAGGAATTTTTTGAATTTCAGCAGGAATTCTGGTTCCAAACCATCGCCCATTTTGTTACTGCGTTCGAAACGCCCATGGTAGGGGCGCTAGTCAATCCAAACCCACAGCAAAACGACGTTCCTACTGCCCTCAGAGTGGACCCACCGAAACCAAGCGAATCATGAATCGGATATTTTTGGCCTGTATAGCTATAACCGTTATAGCTATTGCCGTTTCAGCAACGGCCTTTTTCGTGCCCGCTCACTCGGCGGATGATCCCGTGGTACTTTCGGTTCGAAAGCAGGCGGAAGTCATCGACAAACTACTCGAAGATCGTCTTGATACGGTCGTTCCGGCTCTTATGCGCCGAGAAGGGATTGATATGTGGATTGTAGCTGCTCGCGAATACAATGAAGACCCCGTAATCCGAACCATGCTTCCTGCCACGTGGATTGCAGCCCGTCGCCGGACCATTCTAGTATTTTATGATCGTGGGGAGGCAGGGATAGAGCGCCTGGCGGTTGCCCGATACAACATAGGTACATCTTTTAAGAGTGCCTGGAATCCTGAAGAGCAACCCGATCAGTGGGCTCGCCTCGCTGAAATCGTCGAGGAACGCAATCCCGCAAAGATTGGGATTAACGTATCAGATACATTTGGGCACGCCGATGGATTAACCGCTTCTGAGCGCGACCAGATGACCAACGCGCTTCCAACTTCGTTTCAGTCTCGCTTGGTTTCGGCTGAAAAATTGGCCGTTGGTTGGCTAGAAACGCGTACCCAGAGCGAAATGGAGATCTACCCCATGATTGTACGCCTTGCCAGGAGCATCATCAGTGAAGGATTGTCCGAAAAAGTCATTCAGCCGGGGGTAACCCGCACCGACGATGTCGAGTGGTGGTATCGGGAAAGAATAGCCGAATTGAATCTGATTACGTGGTTTCATCCTTCTGTTGATATCCAGCGACCTGCCGCGAAAGAGCGGGATGCCGATTTTTCGAACCGGGAAGAACCAGGCGTGATCCAGCGCGGGGACTTGCTGCATATCGACTTTGGAATTACCTACCTCCGTTTGAATACGGATACCCAAATGCTCGCGTATGTCCTCAAACAGGACGAAAAAGAGGCCCCGCAGGACCTACGAGAAGCGCTAAAAATCGGAAATCGTCTTCAAGACATCCTAACGGATCAATTCGTTACGGGACGCACTGGAAATGAGATCTTGCACGGGGCATTGGCACAGGCAAAGAAGGAAAACATCAATGCCACCATCTACACCCACCCGATTGGGTTTCATGGACACGCTGCGGGCCCAACGATCGGACTTTGGGATCAGCAGGGGGGCGTTCCGGGAAGTGGAGATTACCCGTTGTACCCGATGACCGCGTACTCCATCGAACTCAACGCGGCCGTACCCATCCCATCATGGGATGGGCAGACCGTGCGAGTAATGTTGGAAGAAGACGCTTTGTTTGACGGGTCAAAGGTGACCTATATCGACCCCCGTCAGGAAAAACTACTGTTGATTCCGAGACAACACTAGTTCTTTGCCGACGCCATGGTCGAATCGGCGGTGGCGGCTTCTGAACCGGTGGTCACTTTCAGCGAAGAAACATGTACGTTCGTGGCATGATTCAGGCGAAGTCCGACAATGCCATCAAGCGGAAGCATTCCTTTATCCTGGGTATGAACGACCGTTCCATTTGCAATAAAGGAAACGGTGGAGCCTTGGACCTGGATACTCAAATTGTTTTCGATCGTACCGCTGGATTCGGGCGTCCACGCTGCGACCGCTTCATTGGCAGTCCAATCCACGATGACGTAGGTGCGGTCTGCTTTGCGCTCTTTGATCAAGAACTCACCTGTGCGACGGGCCAATACAGGTAACGTTGGTCATCTCCTGCCAGATCAGACCCACCTAATATCATTCCGTAACCTTCGTTCAAGTCACCGGGATCAAATAGGTAAATGTTAGCAGAAGCGGTGTAATCGCCCTCGGCTGTACTGGCTGGATGCCAGAAAATGCCAGCTGCATGAGTCATGGTCACATGCCATCCAGGAGTCATGGAAGTAAAATACACATCTGGGGTAGCTACGGAGCTATCGCCGGTAACCACTAACTCCGCGTTTGGCTCGTCAAGACGGTATTCCCAGCTACCAGGCCACGAAAAAACAGGGGTAGCTGGATTTAATGCATCTGGGCGGTCGGGATATTCTAACGCCACCGCTGGTGGTGTTTCGGTCTGTGTGCAAGCGCCTAACAGCAGCGAGAGGCATGCTATACCAAGTAAAGATTTCATAGGTTTTGGTGTCTGGTCTGTGGTGTCTTTAGAGCCCTTGGGCGCGCTCTTTTTATATAAAGGTCTGCGGCTACCGATGAGATTCAGCTAAAAGTAGTACTAGAATGGATTACTCCACCGTTCTGGTCACTTCCTCATAAACAGTCTTCAAATTATTAGCAATTCCGGTTCCAGAACCGTTCACTTTAAAACTGTCAAATCCGTCTAGTCCTCCTTCGGCGATCTCATCAGACGTTTTGCCATCTCGGATACCATCGCTGACCGTCTGGCGAAGAGCCGTAAAATAATCAGCTGTGGCCAGAAGATCCTCCCGAGTTCCTAAAATTCCATAGGTCGGATTCCCGTGCCCAAAAATGAAAATGGTATCGTCCGAAAACTCTTTGTAGGCCCGCTCGAGCAGCGCTATCCAGTTTCGCGTATCGGCGCCAGACGCAAGGTCGATGAAGGCATGACTATGATTAAAGACTAGATCGCCCATGTGGACCACATCGGCTTCCTGAAAATGGATGATCGAATCTCCGCTAGTGTGCCCCGGTCCGAAATAAGAGAGCCTAATATTTTCGTCACCAACCGACTCTTCCCAAACTTCTTCAAACGTCACGTCTGCATACTTTTGAGCATCTAACGTGTTATTTCGCTCGGCCGCCCTTTTTTGAAGAGTCGGAACGTTAGCATGGGCCAGAATATGGGTTGCATCCGCGCCCAAAACGGCGTTTCCAGCGGTATGGTCGCCGTGGTGATGGGTATTGATTAAAAAGTCTAGGGATCTTCCAGACTTCTCTCGAAGTCCTTCCCGGCAGGTGATGGCGCTTTCCGGATACTGAGAATCAACCACGACTAGGGCTTCAGGTCGAACGAGCCATCCAATGGTTCCACCTCGGCTTTCGTAAATGCCAACTCCTCTGCGAATCGGAGTAAAATTATTGGGCTGGAATCCAGCTCCTAAGCCACGAAGCGGCGTTGGAAGCGATGAAATCATAGCCAGCATCGCAGACTTGGTCAAAAAAGATCTCCGGGAGATATTCATGTCGAGTGTAAGAGAAACGATTCCGCGTGGGTGAAACCTCATGGGTCAAGGAACCCCTGAAGCCTTAAGTCTTACTCAGACCCACACGTCTTTATTTTAGCTATGATACGAATTTGTAGGCTCATTTTCTTTTTTTTAGTTGCCTATGTGTTACCGTTTCCTACGATTTCGGTAGGTCAAACCTCGGATTTTGATCGGGTAATTCGAGAAGCTGAAATCGCGGGGCTCGCGGTTGTTTCCATTCAAAAGGGTGCCATTGGGGAATCTTTTTATGGGGGCGTTCGCAGCACGGCAACCAATCCACCTGTTACCGCCAACACGGTTTTTGAAGCTGAGTCTCTGAGTAAGCCCATTGTTGCTTACATCGCTTTACGGCTAGTCGAGCAGAAATTGCTCGATCTGGACAAACCACTCGCTGAATACGCTACGTACCCGGACGCCTCGGCAGATCCGCGCTATTTGAAAATTACCGCGCGAATGGTGTTAACACACACGTCGGGATTCCCCAATTGGCGCAACAACCGCCCCGACCTACCGGTTTTGTTTGATCCTGGGATTATGTTTAGCTATTCGGGTGAAGGTTATGTATTTCTTCAGCGAATCATGGAGCACATCACTTTTAAATCGCTGGAAGATCTGGCGATTTCCTACGTGTTTGAGCCGTTAAAAATGACGTCATCCAGCTTCATCTGGCAGTCCACATTTGCTTCAAACGTGGCCGTTGGGCATTCCGATATGAGCGCAGCGCTCGACAAGTTTACCCCACAAACCCCCAATGCCGCGTTCAGCCTGCACACCACCGCCGCCGACTATGCACGATTTATGCTGGCCATGTACAACGGGGAAGGCCTGACGCGCAGTCAAAAGAAGGACTTTACTTCCGTACAAGTATCCGCTGGTGATGGCATCTTCTGGGGATTGGGCTGGGGTCTACAACCTTCGCTGTCCGGTGCATCCATGTGGCATTGGGGTGATAATCCCGGCTATAAATCGTTCGCCTTTTTATCGGCCGACGGACAAAAAGGATTTGTGATGATGAGCAATTCCGCCAATGGAATGCTGGCCCTCTCGTATATCTACGAAAAGTTGATAGGTGGTCCGCAGGCTGCTGTCAAATGGCTCAACTACGAATCGTTTGATGATCCGCAATTTCAGCTAGGCCGTCGACTACACCATGCTCTGTTGGCAGGTGGGATGGAGGAAGCCAAAGTCGTGTACCAATCGTCAAAAGCTGACCTGCCAGCAGAGGCATTCGATGAAGGGTCTCTTAACTCGTTGGGGTACAGGCTGTTACGTCAAGGATTAACCGATCTTGCCGTGTCGGTGTTGGAGTTCAATGCGGAACTCTTTCCAGCTTCCGCAAACGTGCACGACTCCCTTGGAGAAGGCTTATATGTGGCCGGCAAACTTAAGGAAGCGCTGGTCCATTACCGGTCTTCGTTGCGAATCGACCCAACAAACGCTTCAGGTTCGGCCATGGTCAAAACGATCGAAGCAGCACTAGCGGCCAAAGGCGAAAAATAATTCTTCGTACGAAAATCCTCCTGAACGGGGAGCTACTTAGAAACAGTAAAACCTAACATCATTCCCGAGTGCAGATGTTCGGCAATGTGGCAATGCGCCATCCAAGTCCCAGGGTTGGTCACGTCGACTAGGATATCCATCGTGGCTCCCACCGGAACAATCGCGGTATCTTTCCAGACCAAATTGGTATTTGCCACGCCATCCATCGACGTAACCAAAAATCGCTGACCGTGCACATGAAACGGATGATTCATCGGGTGAAACGTTTTAGGATCGTTAAAAATGCGGATTTTGACAACATCTCCCACCTTCCATTGCCACTGGATATCCATGTTTTCCTTTCCGGTCTCCTCATCCTTTAAAATCCAGTCCACCTGATCGTGAGACGACAGCCAATTCATCATAGGCATCGTATCATTCCACTCCATAGGAGGCACGTATAGGGTGTCAATTTCCATCATTCGGACGGTAGGCATCGGTAGACCGTGGACCTTGAGCGTCAATCGAAGTTTGTGATCCGGTTCTCGACCAAAATCTTTACGAAATCGATCTATGTCGGCAATTGTATCAGCATTCGTGCGCAGAACCGAATAATCGGTCACAAAGGACGGGTTTGAAGGCTTACTCGAAACGGAGACCCTACCAAGCGCATGTACCTCGGGTACAAAAACGCCCCGGTAATGGTCAATAGCCTGGATTGAATTCGAGATCTGATAATCCCTGGTTTCATCGAACAAGACATCAACGATGTACCTCTCCGCCGGCGAGATGACCACACTTGGAACGAACTGTTCGCGCTCGTATTTGGACACGTCGCTCGCCACAATTTTGATTTTAGCGCCGCCAAAAGTCACATTAAATGATCGAGTATTCGCGACATTTGTGAGATAGAATCGGACCACATCGCCCTTATCGACTTGTAGTTTGTAGTCCGTGATTCCATTGACCATCAGAACGTTTCCAAATCGACCCATAAGCGCGTGTGTTGGACCAGACTCACCAAACGGCAAAAGCCCGTTATCGTCAATCAGAATATCGTCCAAAATCAAAGGGACTTCGCGGTTTGCTGGGCCGTAAAATCCTTTCGTCGTAGGGTCGACAAGCATATTGCCGTAAAGACCTAAATCTTGTTGAACATCCTCGCGCATATGCGGATGATACCAGAACATGCCTTCATCTGGGAATATCAGTTCATAAGTGAAGGTCTCGCCGGTTAGAATGGGGTCCTGAGTAACTCCGGGGACACCATCAAAAGCGTTGTCCAGGCGCAGTCCATGCCAATGCACGGTGGTGGGCATTTCGATGTTGTTGGTGAACTCCACGACTACTTTCGAACCGCGATCGGCCCGAAGTAGGGGTCCGGGGTACATACCACCGTAGGCCATCATCACATACTCTTTTCCACCTATGGTTCGCCTTACCAACGATGCATCCATTCGAAGAGTATCCCCGTGTGCCAAGTCGATTATTTCTGATGGTTTTGCTTCAGCAAACATGGAAACATCCATCCCGTAACCCGGCAGAAAAGGTGCTACGTTGGGCACATCGTCCATCATGTCTGGCGCCATAGGCATCGTGGCGGTCATGGGTACCATGCGCCAGGCAATCTTACTACCGGGGCCCATGTTCATATCACCCATATTGTGCCCTGAGTGGTCTTGACCGCCAGACAGGCTCGCCGTGAACGCGACCAAGAGGGTCATACAAATGCCGAACCGTAAGAAAACGATCAAAGAAGATTCCGATTTAGGTGTCATTTATGAATTAGTATCCGTAGACCGCGCACGGTTCGGTTTCGTAAGGACCGTGTCCAGCCAAGGTGTGCATCAAGCCGCTGCGCGACATACCACGGGCAACGATTGGGCCCGTCCAGGTAGCACCGAGTGGCGTATCCTTGGGTTCGAGGGTAATAACTACCAAAAACTTATTCCAATCGGTCGATCCAGCGACTTTAAACTGACTGTCAAAGCGCCCAATGACCCTAATTTGATCGATTTGAGGGGTGGAAACCCACGCGACCAATGACATGCCTTCATCAAGGGTCACGTTCTGCATTGCCAACTCCAAATTGACGACGTAAGTGCCGCTTTCAGACAGGGCAACACCAAAGGGAGACTGAGCAAACGTGACGCCGGTCATACCTTTGGCCATTCGGGCTCCTCGAACCTTATTGGTGCCGACTAGCTTGATTTGATAATAATCACTCCTAAAGGTTGGGGATACACACTCAGCCCCGGAGTTTGGTGGGGAAGAAGCCCAACCGGCCGTACTTAGGATGCAAACGGCCAACAGCAGGTAGCAACTACGTAGCATAAAAACGTCATCGATGCAAAGTTGATCAGGGGTCTTCAAGCCTACAAAATACGTGGCAGACTGTTTCTGGGTCAACTAAATCTAGCTCCCTACCGTCGAGTTAACACTCTATTTCCGCTAGCTTCCAAGGGCAGCATTCCCCATTTATTCGGATCTAAGTGAAATGGTTGGATTGGCTGACGCGGCCCGGTAGGTTTGATACGCAATACTTAAAAGAGCAACGCTAAGCACAATGACTGTCGACCAAACAAACGGACCTAAACCTAAGTCAATTCGATAGGCGAATGAGTTCAACCATTCTTGAATTGAAAGGATTGTGAGCGGAACAGCCAAAATCAGGCCCAAGAGAATTAAAAGTCCAAACTCGAAGGTGAATGACAAAAAGATGTTATGAGTGTGAGCTCCCAAGGTCTTTCGAATTCCGATCTCTTTCGTTCGGCTCTTCGTCGTAAACGATGTTACGCTGAACAAACCAAATCCGGCGAGAAGAAGAGCCAATATGGCCGAATAGGTGAAAATATTCCCGAGGCGATGTTCGTTGGAATATTGGTTTTCAAGCCTGTCATCCATCCACGAAAACGCGAAAGGAAAATCAGATTCGTATTGCTTCCAATCCGATTCTAACTGTTCCAGAACGGCAGCAGAGTGTTCAGGAAGTACCTTAACGATCAAATTGGACGATCCAAACCGTGAGAGATTAAAAACGATCGGGGATATCGCGTTGTGGAGGGACCCATAGTGGAAGTCCTTAACGACTCCAATTACGGGAGCGGTAAAACCACGGTCTCCCATTTCCCAAACGATGTTGCGTCCAAGGATAGAATTGTCGGGCTCCCAGCCCAAAGCACGTGCTCCGGATTCGTTAAGTACGAAAGCCAAACTGTCTGCAGGATCATCGGGGCGAAAAGTCCGACCGACAAGGACTTCGATCTCCAAGACGTTCATCAAATGGGAGTCTAACGCAAGATTTCCGAGCGAAACCGTCTCGTCCGGTCCAGCTCCCTCAGGCAAATAAGAAAAACCATTCAGGAAGCTGCTTGGAAGCGAATGGGAGGCGGACGCGTCGACCACTCGTGTATCGTTCCGAAGCCGTTGAAGTATGCTCTGGATATTGTCCGAAATACGCGTGCTATGACCAAATTGGACGACCAAAACATTTTCGGTCGCATACCCCAAAGGACGATTGGCGACAAAACTCATTTGAGCCTGCATAATGAGGGTGGTAGCGACTAATCCAAAGGACGCTGCAAGCTGAAAAACGATTAGACCTTTTCGAATCCAAGACATTTTGAAGCGGGAAGAACTACCGGGTTTGAGCGCATCCACTGGCTCATATCGAGATAGAATCAATGCGGGATAAAAACCGGATGCCAAGCTAGTCAGAAGTGCAATTCCGACCATTCCGAAGGCATAGTTTGGTTTCAAAAGGGAAAGCAGGGTGAGATTTGTTTGTGTGATTTGAAAAACAAAGTCTTTAATCAAATAAGCCAATACCAAGCCGCCCATTAGAGAAGCAAGTGTTAGGGCACCCGCCTCAATAAGGTATTGGGTCCGAATCTGTCCCTTCGAGGCACCAATCGCTTTTCGCATTCCAATTTCTTTGGACCGAAAGAAGGCACGAGCAACTGCTAGGTTGACGAAATTGACAATTGCCAAAATCAATACAATGCCGGCCAATCCGGAAAGCAGGTAAACATATCTAAGGCTACCCCCACCTTGAAAATCGCCTCTTTTTGTGGATTCAAGATGGATTGATCCAAGTTCTTGCAATTCCAGGTCGTCGAGAGCGTAGCGTGTATCGGGGATGAACGAACGCAGGACCGTGCCTATTTGGTCTCTGACCGCCATTCGGTCGGAACCGGGCTCGAGTAGGAGATACGTCTTTAACGTTCGATTTGTCCAGCTGAAGGGAGTACCCCATTCACCGAGATTGTCCAGTACGATGACTGTTTCAAGTGATAGGATATAATCAAAGGTAATGTGAGAAAGGCCTGGAGAAGACTCCAATACACCCGTTATTTCGTAGGTTCTGCGTTCTGCGGAATTAGAAATGCCGGCAATATCAAGTTGCGTTCCAATTGGGTTGGCTGGGAGCCCTAATTTTGTAATAAGTTCGCGGGTTAGGACAATAGTGTAGGGACGGGCCAGAGCGGTTTCAGGTGAGCCTAGAGCCAGTTTCCAGGAGAAGACATCAAAAATGGAGTTGTCTGCAAAGATTCCCCGACTCTCAATAGAAACCATCTCGCCATACTTAAAAACGGTTTGGTCAAAGGCCCCATTCATGATCCGTACCCCGTCTTGAACGCCCGCTACCGATCCTTCGATTGGTGCTAACCATCTTTCAGGCGTGTTTACTGAGGTTCCTTTGACTAAACGTACAATGTTGTCCGATTGGACGTGGAATCGATCGTAATTCAGCTCATGGCCGGCATAGACTAAAATCCAAGCACAGCAGGCTAGCGCAATGGCCAAGCCAAAGGTTGCAATGAAGGTGTAAATGCCGCTTCGTCGCATGCTCCTAACAGCGCTTCGAAAGTAATTTTGAAAAAGTGCCGGGAAAAATCGGTCAGAGAACCGGGCTGTTTGGCCTAGAACGGTATCTGAAAAGCGATTGTCACGGTACATTATCGCCAGTTCCTGAGGGCTACCTAGCGATTCCGTTGCACGTTCAAATGCTACTGTTTCTGAGAGTCCAGACTCCACGTAGGACTCAAACAATTCGCGAATGTGAGACTCCAATTCGTCCAATTCAACAGGCCAAATGTCTGCTTGCTTGGAGTATTTCTTTCGCCAATCTGCGATTGCTAGTTCGATGCTAAACGCATTTTTAGTTGCCATGCTCTATTCATCGTTGAGTTTACCTGTTCCCATTGAAGCTTTAGTTCTGCGAGCGCCTCGTGACCATTCTTCGTGATCCGATAGTATTTCCTTTTGCGACCGTTTTCGGCTATTTCCCATCTCGTAGCCACCAGTCGATCCTTCTCCATTCGATGTAAAACGGGATACAACATCCCGTCTTTCCATTGAATGGCGCCCTCTGAAAGGGATTGAACAAGTTGGATGATTTCATAACCGTAGCTTTCTTCGCATTTAGCAAGAATGGCTAAAATCAATGACTTATTAGTGGCTGCGTGTATGGCTGCTGGGAGCATAAAAAAGCTAGTTTAATACGTAGTGTCCTTACGTATAGCAATGAATAAGAGTTACATAAGCTCCTTATGTATAAAAAAAGTGG
>JAQBZH010000064.1 GCA_027622005.1 Bacteroidota bacterium
TAGCCGGAAACACCGCGATCGCCGGCGGAAACGCTCCCGACGCCTCGTCAAAAACAACCCGCAAATCGTCCAGAAAACGACGTCGTTGGCTTGTGAACGGCTTCCGGGCCATAGCCGTGTTGTTCCTACTCTTTAGCCTGATCGGAGGCGTGTATCTCTACAATTTTATTCAGAACCAGGTTTCAGCACTTCCGGATCTGCCCTCGGACCCGGCGGCGCTATTGTCTGAATCATCCCTAATTCTTGCAAGTGATGGATCTGAACTGGGCCACGTTTTTGGTGAGCGGAGAACGTTTGTACACCTCAACCAGATATCACCCATAACAATTCAAGCCCTTTTGGCGGCCGAAGATCATCGATTTTTTGAACACGATGGCATCGACTTCCGAAGAATTGCTGGAGCGGCGTGGAAAACCTTTAATGGTGAGCCCGAGGGGGCATCAACCATTACAATGCAGCTCGTCAGAAATTATTTTCCATCGGTGAAACGTACGACGTTGGCGGAGAGAAAGGCCCGGGAGATGTTAATGGCGCGCCGGATTACAGCCGAATTCAGCAAGGATGAGACCCTTGAATTGTATCTCAATACCGTGGCGTTCGGATTGAACAGCTTTGGAATCGAGGCCGCTGCTAAACGATTCTTTTCCACGAAAGCATCCGAGCTAACGCTTAGTCAGGCAGCGCTTTTGGTCGGCGTTTTGAAAGGCCCGTCGCGATATAATCCTTTTTCGAACGCTCAGATCGCAAAGGAACGCAGAAACTTGATCATCTTGCGCATGAAGGATTTGGGCATGATCACGGACGCACAGGCAAATGCGGCTGTAGCCGAGCCGCTAGGTTTAAATCCGACTATCTATAACCCTTCTGAATCCATTGCTCCCCATTTTGTGGACTACGTCAGGCGGATAGCCGAAGAATGGGCCGCCCAAAATGGATATAATTTGAAAAAGGATGGCCTCAAAATTCGAACTACACTCGATCCCCATCTCCAAAATTTGGCCCTTCAATCAGTAGCGAAGCAGTCTCAGAGCCTCCAAAACGTCATCACCCGGGAGTTTGGATTGGCTGGATCAAGGCAAAACGATGCGTTTTGGCGGACTCGGCAGCCGATTGAGAACGACTTCTTACGCAAAACGTCTGCTTTTAAAGGATTGATAGAGTCCGGTACCAGTGACGCCCAAGCACTGGCTACCTTAAAAAACGATCGAGCGTTCATAGATGAAGTTCGAGCCCCGGCGGCGCAATTGGAAGCCGGATTTGCGGCCATTGATCCGCATTCGGGACAGGTCAAAGTTTGGGTAGGCGGTCGAAACTACAATATTGATCAATATGACAAGGTCGCTTCAGCGGCACGCCAACCTGGATCGGTTTTTAAACCGTTTTTGTATGCCGCTGCACTCGACTCCGGTTTTTCACCTTACTACCTAGTGGAGGATCGCTTAAAGACGTTCACTACGAGCACTCGCGGTGAAACATGGACGCCAACCAATGCGGGAGGAGGAGCCAGCGGTCGATTGGTTACCATGGCTCAAGGCCTCACTTGGTCGAAAAACACCGTGTCGGCACACCTCATTTCCCGAGTGGGCCCCCAAAAAGTGATCAGCCTGGCGCGAAAAATGGGAATTACGTCACCTCTGTTGCCCGTGCCGTCCCTCGCGCTTGGAACGAGTGAAACTACGCTTCTGGAAATGGTACACTCGTACTCGACGTTTGCTGACTACGGTACGTTTCACAACTTATCGGTAATAGCCTCTATCGAGGATCGAAATGGAAAAGTAATCGCCACTTTTCCTTCGGAGCCAAAGAAAGCCATTAGTACCCAGACAGCTTACACGATGATTGATATGTTGCGCGACGTGATCGATCGCGGAACGGGCGCAGCCATTCGACATAAATTTGGTATCCGCGGAGACGTTGCGGGCAAAACCGGCACCACCCAAAACAATGCGGATGGTTGGTTTATCGCCATGCATTCCGACCTCGTGGTTGGCGCCTGGGTAGGATTTAACGACCAACGAATAGGGTTTCAATCGGATTATTGGGGACAAGGCGGACACAATGCGTTGCTCCTCGTGGGTGATTTCCTGCAAAAAGCCACTAAAGGACCTGGGCCATTTTTAAAAACGAGTCGTTTCAATGCCCCCGCCGGGTACCGATATCCTTCAAAACCGGTATATTCAGGTCCTGCCTCGGAAGCGATTGAAGACGTAGAGGTCGTGACTCTTCCCATCCAACGTATTACTCCGATCTCGACGGGTATCATTCCAAAAAACTGAGTTTTCCGTACTAATTCGTGATTTTAGTCGTCTCCGATTTACATCTGGGTAAAGTCTCTTCGAGCGATGAACAAAGTCTTTCTGAGTTTCGCAATTGTATTGGATCTTTAAAGACTGAAATAAGCAAAATTGTGTTCTTGGGTGATACGTTTGATGCATTTATCGAATACCCCGGGCATATTCCTGAACCCGTCACGCTTTGGACGAAAATGGCCCTGGAGCTACAAAATGACGGGTTAGAAATCGTTTATTTTTCTGGAAATCACGATCGTTGGCACCTCGAACACATTCCACGTGCTCTGAATATTCCAGTTCTTCGTTCTCCGAGGCAAATTAGTAGGGGTAAACACCGGATTTGGATGGAGCACGGCGATTGCGTCGCCAACCACTCCCCCGTGGTCCGTTTTTTACGTTACGTATCGGACCGCGCTTGGGCGTATCGACTTTACAGAACATTTCTCCCGTTTGGCGCAGGTCATTGGCTTTCGGCCGCGGTCTCAAGAAGATTCTCGAATTATAGTCCGGAGCCGAGCACAGTGGCTGCGCTAAAGTCCCATGCGAGAAAGTTGATTCTAGAAAACAAATCGGATTTGGTGATCATGGGCCATTGCCATACCTCTAGCCTGCAGCGCTTTGATCGATTGGACTCCAAACCGAATCAAAGTAATACCCCGGGTCACGGGGAAAGTAATTCAAACGATACTGGATCGGGCATTTACGCCAATACTGGCGATTGGTACGAGGCCCGAACCTTTGTTACAATCTCCGATCGAGTTCGGCTTCTACGATGGTCGGAAAACCGGGTAGAATTAATAGCCGAAGAGATTTTATGAAAGTCGACAACATTTTTGTTTGTCTCGACGTTTGAGGCCAAGAGCCCATTCAAACCCGAACCACATGTCTAAAGGGTCTTACTCCGACGAAGAGCTGTCCAAGTACTTCGAGGATTCCAATTCTCGCAAAGGAAAAACCCGATTTAAATTCCCGATCTACGGATTCTGGAAAAAGAAATTTGACGATGAACGCAAAGTTCAGGCCGCAGCGTTTTTGTCCTACGTGGTTATCGGAACGCTCTCCGTAACGCTGATTTTAGGTGGGTACTTTTTGTCATTGATTGATGAATTACCTCCGCTTAACGAGATTGAAAACCCAGAATTTCAGCTAGCGACCATCGCTTACACGGCCGATGGGAAGGAATTAGCTCGATTTGCCCGCCAAAACCGTTCATGGGCAACTTATAGCGAAATCAGTCCGCACGTAATCAATGCGCTGTGGGCAACCGAGGATCATCGGTTTTATGACCACTGGGGTCTGGACATTTTTCGAACAGTCTCTTCAGTAACACAGACCATCCTAGACAAATTATATGTGCCCGGGTTTGATACCCAAGGTGGATCGACCATTTCCCAACAGTTGGCCCGAAACCTTTACAATTCACGGATCGGTTTTGAGCAAACTATTGGGCGAAAAATGAAAGAGATGGTTACCGCGGTTCAGTTGGAACGGCGGTATACCAAAGCTGAAATCATGGAAATGTACCTCAATACCGTGGAGTACGGGTACGGTGCCTATGGAATTGATGCAGCTTCCAGAGTGTTCTTTGCGAAAGCACCTATCGACCTAAATGAGTCGGAAAGCGCCACACTGGTTGGGATGCTCAAAGGAACGACTTGGTATAATCCTGTCCGCAATCCGGAGCGAGCACGAGTTCGTCGAAACGTTGTCCTTTCTCAAATGATCAAAAGAGATCTTTTGGATCCTGAATATCTCGAAATTCATCGGGCTGATTCGGTAGGAGCCATTTATCGGTCCGCCGCCATCACCCAGAGCTTAGCACCGCACTTTGCCGAAGCGGTGCGCAAAGAATTGGTTCGATGGGCTGATCAAAATGGGCTTGATATTTATGATGATGGGCTCGTCGCGTATACAACACTTGATTCCCGTATTCAGGCGATCGCGCAAAATGCCGTAAACAAGGTCCTTCCCTGTTTGGAAGCGGTAGCGGATTGGGAGTGGAGTGACCGTACTGGAATCGATAACCGGGTACTTAGTACCGATTATTGTGCTTATGTCGGCGAAAAGATTACTCCTTGGGCCGGATTTTGGAAGCTCAATCCAACTTTATTGCGCAACGCTGCCAAAAACACGGACCGATACCGTCGCGAAGTAGGTCGTGGAGAAAATCGAGATAAGGTGTTACAACGCTTAATGGCAGATACCGCGTTTATGGATTCGGTTAAGACGGAGAAAACGAGGCTGGAAACGGGTTTTGTGGCTATGGATCCGCAAACGGGATTCATTAAAGCCTGGATCGGTGGACGAAGCCTAGACAAAGATTGGTACGATCACGTATCGATCGCTGAAAGGCAAGCGGGTTCTACGTTCAAGCCGTTTCTGTACACGGCGGCCATCGATAACGGATATAGTCCGTATATGACGTTGATGGACGATTCCGTCAGAATTGTAGACGGTTCTGGAACGTTGTGGACGCCAGGTAACTTTGGAGACATGACCGGTCAGCCCATGACCCTTCGCGAGGGATTGGCTCGATCCAAAAACACGATTTCCGCTCGGTTGATTGAACTCGTAGGCCCTTCTCAAGTCGCGTTCTACGCAAAAAGATTAGGGATTTCGACTCGAATTGACGAAGTGTATTCACTTGCGCTTGGGACAAGCAATGTTCGATTGTTGGAAATGACAGCGGCATACAGTGCCTTTGCGAATGGTGGGCTCTTGTATGAGCCCACTTTAATCTGGCGAATTGAAGATCGAATGGGGAATTTGCTTTACGAAGCGTCCCCATCTCCCCGAGAAGCGCTGTCAGAAGCAACGGCTTATACGATGGTCGATATGTTAAGGGGAGTAGTTCGAACGAATGGCGGTTCGGCCATTCGGATGATATCGGAGTACCGTATGGGCGATTACGATATAGCAGGCAAAACAGGAACGACGCAGAACGCGGCTGATACGTGGTTTATGCTTATGCATCCGGATTTGGTAATGGGTTCTTGGGTCGGTTTTAATGACCCAAGTTTCCGTTTTCGATCCGAATTTTGGGGTCAGGGAGCCCACACGGCTCTGCACGTAGTTGGGAATTTCATGCAAGAGCTAACTACTGGAAACGAAGCGTTTATTTCGAGAAGTAGTCGCTTCCCAACTCCGACCAGGTTTGCTGACGAAGGCGACGCTGGGCCAGCAGACAGTTTGAAAGCGAGTGAAAACAGGCGTACCCGGCTGGATTGGTAGTTTCGGCGGAGAGAAAGGAGTTGCTGCTTTGGCGAGGCAGGCACTACACAGCCGCATCGGCCGCTCCTTCCCAAAACGAAATTGAAGGCCATCTGGACTGAATAAACGAGAGCGCTGCAAGCGAATCGGACTGGGAAAGAAAAACGCCAAACACGGCCGATCCGGAACCCGACATGGATGCATACGCCGCGCCCGAACGTAAAAATTCCTCTTTCAACTGTTGAATAACAGGATATTGGGCAAAAACGCTTCGCTCGAAATCGTTGGTCAAATGAGCCTTCCAGTCAGCAAGCGTGCCGGAAGTAACCAGTTTCTTTAAATCCCCCCGGCCTTCCGCTTTAGGCACGACCATGCGATAGGCATCCGCGGTGGCGACCCTTTGCTCGGGGACCACGACCAACAAACGCGTATCTCGTAACGCCAGCGGAAATTCTATATCATCCAAAACATCCCCCTTTTCGGCCCCGAAAGCGACTCCTGGACCCAAAAAAAATGGGACGTCGGACCCCAATCGACTCCCTGTTGCCTTTAAATCACGCTTTATTCCCCACAACGCCGAACAACCTTCTAGCACAGTTGCTGCATCGCTTGATCCTCCACCCAACCCAGCGCCATAGGGAATGTGCTTGTCGAGTTTGAGGTGCAGGTCGTCCAAAACGGGTCTGCCTGTCGGCTCCTCCTCCAAAAGCGCCCGCGCCGCCCGCATGCACAAGTTTGTCTCGTTGACTGGCAATTCCGCGTCCGAACAAGACATGGAAATGGACGGGTGACCTGAAGTATTCTTGCCTAGGTTAGTCTCAAAAGTGACCTCGTCCTTCCACCCAATTCGCAGAAAAACCGTCTCCAGATCGTGATATCCGTCTTTTCTTTTGCGAAGAACGTGCAATCCCAGGTTGATTTTTGCAAAAGCGGGCAATGTTAAGCTTTTCAATAGACTCGGTGCTGGATTGCGCGGACAAGGCGAATAACGTAGTTTAACGCAAAATAGACCATTTCTTTCGTATGGTCCTATCAGGACCCCCTAGAAAAACTTCAGCCGCCTATTTCGCACTCGCTACCAATTTATGTTCTTATACGAACCTTTTTGTAGCCACGTTATTCGATGTTGCTAACGCATGATGAATCGACGCCTTTTGCGAGGTACATCCATCGAGTCGCTGAATTTTCGAGCTTGAAATCTTTTCATATGTCCAATTTCAATCATCCTGTTCGAGCAGCTAGAAAGCTGATCGTCGCGTTTTCTTTGAGCGTGGTTGTTGCTTCTGTGACCGGAGACCTCGGTTGGTCACAGATCTCATCCGGAACGCCACAGAAATCGATGGATCCGTCGAGCACCAACCCGCTTTTGCTGCTTCAACAACGCCTTTCGCAGGGGGCCATGACGGCCGCTGGGATTCCCCTGGAAGGAGCCGTTGATCCATTAAGCTATATCGTAGGGCCTGGAGATAGTTTTTCAATTGCCGTAGCAGGCCAAAGCGTTACACCTGCCCCGGTTGTTGTTGGAATCGATGGCCGCATTGTACTTCCGGATGCTGGCGCCGTGCAAGTGAGTGGAAAAACGCTCGCAGAGGCGCGCGAAGACATGTTGCGTGCTTTACGTGTTTCCTTCGCCCGTTCTGAGATTGAGATTGCTCTCGTTCAGAGTCGTCAATTCTACGTGCACGTTTCAGGCTCTGTGCCTCGACCCGGCCGCTACCTAGCGCTCCCTGTTGCGCGCGTCTCTAGCGTCCTCGAATTTGCGCTGGCCGACACGTCCGCTGTCGCAAATTCAGTATTTCGACCTTCGCTTCGAAACATTCAACTACTTCATACCGACGGTTCGACTAGCAGTGTTGACCTCGTTCGATATTTTGCGATGGGAGATGTGTCTGCCAACCCATATTTGACCGATGGAGACGTTATTAGTGTCCCATCCCACGATCCGAATTTTAATTCAGTCTCGGTTGGCGGTTATGTACCGTTCCCAGGCCGCTATGACTTTAAGCAGGGTGACCATTTAGCCGACCTATTTCGTATTGCAGGTGGCCGGCCGGACGACCCAAATATTAAAGGAATTCGTGTTTCTCGGACGACAAACGGATCCATTCAGACGCACTCTTTTACTGGATCCGAAGCTTTTGGAGAGAAAGGTCAGGCGTTCGTACTTCAGCCCCTAGATGTCATCTCTGTTTCGCAAATCAATGAAGGCCAAGGACTTGTGAGTATTGAAGGCCGCGTTGAATTCCCTGGCACGTACCCGATTGTCTCGGGAAAAACCACCTTGAAAGACTTAATGGCCGCCGCCGGGGGCCCCAAAGCGGATGCTTTATTACGTGGCGCATTCATTGAGCGAAAGTCTACCTCAAAGAGCGGCGCATCACCACCTATTGACCGATTTCAGTCAGAAACGGCACTGCTGAAAAAAATGCAAAGCTCCGATAGTTTGGCATTCATGCAGCACCTCCGACTTACCGATCTTGGATTTCTGAGTCGGGCCTACTTCACCATGGAATCCAGGCTCCAAAATCGGGTCTCCTTAAATCTGGTGGATGCTTTGTCGGCCGATGCGGGACCCATTTATCTTGAGTCTGACGACCGCATCATCATCCCAAAAGATGTGCAATCGGTATATGTCTTAGGGCAAGTTAACCAGCCGGGATATCTTCCCGTGCAATCGGGGATGACCGCGGAATATTACATCGCGGCGGCGGGTGGAAGGTCAAAGTCCGCAGACCGAGTGATTGTCGTTAATCCGGCCACAGGAAGTTATTCCGATCTTTCAAATGGACCCGTTTTTTCGGGTGATGTGATTTTTGTGGATCGCATTGAGCCACTTGCAGAGACCGCCGATCAACAGCGTCTCGTTATTGAAGAGTACCGGGTCAAAACCGACGCTCGTTTTAGAACAGTCCAGACCGTTTTGCAAAGCGTTGCCACGCTGGCCTCGGCCATAGCGCTCATCATCAGCCTTCGTCGATAAGTAATATGAAAGACCAAACTCCTTCAAAAATGGACTCGACGACCAAAGAACAACTCCCATCGAATGGTGACGAGACGAATCGAGAATGGTGGGATTTCCTGGGTGTCTTCTATAATTGGCGACGTTTTATCGTGATCTCGACCGTCGTTATGGCGGTTGCTTCAGTCGGAATTAGCTTGATGCTTCCCAATTGGTACAAGGCCAGTTCCCGCTTACTGTTGTCTGATTCCAATGGTGGAGGTTTGGCGAGTGCCCTTCTCGGCGATCTGGGGTCTGCTGCTCAATCCCTCCTTGGTACCGGCGGCGGCGATTACGTTCGCTATATGGCCATTTTGAATAGCCGGAACGTACAGGTTCAAATCATTGAAAAATTTGAACTGATTTCGGTCTACAAGAACTCAGATGAAGAATTTCCTCTCGAAGAGACGCTCAAGAGCCTTTCTGACAATGTCGATATTGTTATTGACGATGAGTTCGACTTTTTGTCAGTCGAAGTACTTGACCAAGATCCCCAACGCGCAGCCGATATTTCCAATTTCTACGTTGAACTTTTAGATGAAGTAAACAATCGGTTGACCACTCAAACGGCCGGCAATTTCAGGCAATACGTAGAATCGCGTTATTTGAAAGCACAGCAAGACCGTGCGGTGATGCTCGATTCTTTGGCCGAGTTTCAACGCCGGTTCGGCGTCATGGACCTCGAGGCCCAAACAGAGGCCTATTTTGCCCAGCTGGCCGAACTTAGGACCAACACGCTTCAATACGAAATCCAACTTGAAGCGCTCAAATCCCAGTTTGGCGCAGATAATAAAAGCGTTCAGACCATGCAAACGTACGTGGACGCCGCCCAGTTATCGTTTCAAGGAGCGATGGATGGCCGCGAAGTGGTCATGCCGGTCGCGCGCGACGAAGCACCTGAAATGGTCCGCCAATATCTAAATCTGACCATGGAGCGAATGATTCAGGAAAAGATTCTTGAGTTTGTAGCGCCCATGTTGGAGCAGGCCCGGTTTGAAGAAGAGCGAAAAGTAGAGGCCCTTCAAGTTGTGGACGCGGCGATTGCCCCTTATAAAAAAGCCAAACCAAAACGGATGATCATTGTGATAGCCGCCACGCTTTCCGCTTTCATTTTGTCGTTGGTGTTTGCCTTGGTTATGGATTGGTGGCTCCGTAACAGCGCCCGCTTTGCCGCGAGACTACGGGAATCATCTACCCGATAATAGAAATACGTGAGCGCCGCTGAACTTATAGCCCGACCGGGACCTTCCGACCAATGGCTGCGCCATTGGGGGTCCGCCCTGTTGGTTGCCGTTTTTGGCATTGGGATGATGCTACTCGCTTTCATCACCTGGAAAGTCGATTGGGTGCTTCCGTTCATTCCGGTGATTTTGATAGGCGGAATTGGTATGTGGTGGCTGTTTCAACGTCCGCTCCTCAACTTGGCCGTCGTCCTGAGCTCATTTGTATTGATTTCCGATTTTGAAGAAGGCATTCAAATCACGGAAGTGTTTTATGGCCTCTATTACATGAGTTTTTTGGGGTATTGGTTCTTTAAAAGGTTGTTTTTGGACCATAATCCCGTTTTTGAACGCGCAGAAGAAAAGGCGCTCTGGGTTTTTTTGATTTTAGTTACGCTTTCTATTCCCTTAACCTTGCTGTTCGGCGGCACCTTTAAACTTTGGCTAGGTGAATGGCTTTCCCTTTCCTTACTGGCATTTTATTTCCCGGTGAAGGAGGCGGTCATTAAATACGACAAGGGACTTAAGGTCATGATCGGGGTGATCCTCTTTGTTGGTTTATACGTGCTCGCCCGCAATGGAATGGAATACATGCTTGCAATTACGGATGCGGTACAAGCCTGGGAAATAGCAAAAGGCCGAGCTGTAACGAATGAAGGCCTGCTGATGGTGCCGGCATTCTTTTCGTTGGCGATGTACTTGTTTTCTGTTGAATGGAAGCAAAAAACGGCTTTTTTAGGGCTATTCATTGCCTTTTTTGCCGGACTGATTCTCACCCAAAGCCGTGGGTATTGGGTGGCATTCGTGCTCGGGGCCGCGATTTTGTTTCTGCTGATTCCCCGCCAGCAAAAAGGCCGCCTATTGGTCACGGGGGTGGTTACCTTTGCGGTTGTGTTTTCCGTGGCCGTTCTTGCTTTGGGCGATGTTTTGATTTTGGTGCTGGGAGGAATGCTAGACCGGTTGTTATCCATTGGGACAGCAACTACGAAGGATATTTCGCTCGTCAATCGATTTCTCGAAACGGGCGCTGTTTGGGAGCACATCAAAACGAATCCCATTTTGGGTCACGGGATGGGCGTATCCTACCGATTTTATGACCTCACATACGAGTTTTCGGACTCCAAACCGTTCATCCACAACGGATATTTCGCCCTGTGGTACAAATTTGGCATTTGGGGGCCGGCTTTAATCCTCTCATTCCTCGGTATTTGTATTCGGAGGGCAGTCGTGGTGGTTCGTAGAAATCAGGGCAATCATATAGCCGGAACAGCCTGTCTTGCCGTAATCGCGTGCCTGGCGGCTTTTTCGTTATCGGCCAACACATCGAACCCGTTTTATATCAACGACCCCATGTTCATTTTCAGCGTCATGACTGGAATTGTTGGTGGTTGCTACTCCTTACATCTCAAATCGGAAATGAATCGTCTAGTCGCTACGGAAGGATCCCCATTCGCGGAAGGTAATTCCGGCATACGCACGGATTTATGACCTTAGAAGGCCCCCATATTGTTTTGGTTGAGTTATACCACCGAGGTCATCATCGCTCCTATCTGGAGATGGTCGTTGATGAGTGGATTGAAACACGTCCAAAAGGACGCCTGACGCTGCTCGTTTCGACTACTTTTTTGGATTCTCACCCGGCATTCGTATCCCGATTAGAGGCATTGACCGGACAGAACGTGGGCCTCGCCACTATTTCCAGCTCCTATGAGGTGGATGGGAAAACGGGACTGGCAAAACTATTGGCTGCCAATCGCGCGCACAAAAGTGCTTTGTTAGAAGCGCTCGAGCTGAAACCAGATCACATTGTTTGCATGTTTTTTGATCATGCACAAAACGCGGTAGTGGCGCTCTCGCCGGCGTTTTCGAAAGCTGGGGTTTCGGTTTCGGGTTTATTCTTTCGGCCTACCCTACACGAGAAAGAGTCTGGATTTATATCTCGGATTACTTCCATCCGAAAAAAAGTAATATTGAAGTCGGCCTTACAATCTTCGGCCCTAACCCATCTGTTTTGTCTGGATCCAGAGGCGCCCGATGCCATCAACCAATTAGCTGGGCGAAACATAGCCCGTTGGTTACCGGATGGTACCTCCATAGCTCCCGCCGATGTAGCTCGAGCAACGCTTAGAAAAATTCTCGGCGTTTCGGATTCGGAAACGTTTTGTTTGTTTTTTGGAGTTATCAGCAGCAGAAAGGGCATTTTTCAAGTACTTGAGTCGTTTCAAGGATTGTCTGGTCTTCCGGTTTGTCTGGTGATAGCAGGCTCGGCCGATCCGAGTGAGGCGGCAGAAATCTATGAGGCCATTTCCGAGACGCAAAAAGTAGCGCGAATTGTTGTCGTTTCGGGGAAAATATCGGACGCCAGAATGACAGCACTTTTCGAGGCCAGCGACCTTGTTTTAGCCGCTTACCCACAACACGTTGGATCGAGTGGAATCCTCATCCGGGCTGCCGCGGCAGGCAAGCCGGTGCTAGGTAGCAGCTACGGAATGGTGGGACGAAATATTACCCGACATCACTTGGGCTTCGCTGTTGATTGTAATGAGCCTGAACAGCTAGTCGAAGCCGTGACAGCATTCATAGCG
>JAQBZH010000014.1 GCA_027622005.1 Bacteroidota bacterium
TTTTCCCAAACCATCGGTGGCATACGCCATGAGGGGCGAGTGAAACGCTCCGGACACCGGAAGCAAAAGCGCTCGCCGCGCTCCTCTGCCAGGTGCTAATTCCACCGCTTTAGCTACAGCCGCCACATCACCCGAAATCACAATTTGACCCGGAGAGTTATAGTTGGCTGCTTGAACTACGCCGAGCGTCCCTCCATCGCTTTCCGTCACTTCACGGCAAAGCGCCTCGACGTCTGCATCTTCCATGTTCAATATGGCGGCCATCGAACCGGGTCGAACTTCGCCGGCGCTTGCCATGAGTTCTCCGCGGAGTCTGACGGTTTTTAAGGCATCTTCAAATGACATGGCTCCAGCGGCGCACAACGCACTGTATTCGCCGAGGCTGTGCCCCGCAACCATGTCTGGCGCTGCGAAAGTGCCCTTCATGGCCTCAAAAACGGCCATCGAGTGCACAAATAAGGCTGGTTGCGTGTTTTGCGTCTGCATCAGCGCGCTCGCATCTTCCGCTGCCGTTTCAGGTGAACCAGAACCAAACATGATGTTCGTGAGCGAAAAACCAAGTACTTCATTGGCCCGATCCATCACTGCCCGCGCAGCTGGCACCTTTTCGTAGAGGTCAGCGCCCATTCCGACGCTCTGGGATCCCTGTCCCGGAAATAAATAAGCTCTTTTCGACATACCTGCTTTTTACTGATTCTAAATGGACCACGCCTTAGATGCTTGGTGGTCAGCCACCTTTACCGCTTCAGGGGGTGAGTCTATGAACCGACCCTGTCCTCGGAACCGACCTTGTCTTCCGAACCGATTTTGTCCCCATCATAGGCCCATTTTACATACGATGCACCCCATGTAAATCCTCCTCCAAATGCTGCAAGAATCAAATTGTCGCCCTTTCGGAGATCCTTTTCCCAATCGGCCAAGCACAACGGAATCGTTGCTGCGGTCGTATTACCGTAACGCTCGATGTTGAGCATTACTTTGTCCATGCTAATACCCATTCGGCGCGCCGTGGCATCAATGATGCGCAAATTGGCTTGATGAGGTACTAAATAGCGCACATCGTCTCCGGTCAAATTATTGTTCTCCATAATCTGTGCCGACACATCGGCCATACCTTTGACCGCCGATTTAAAGACCGGTGTCCCTTCTTGATGCAGCCTGTGCAAATTCTGTTCGATAGTTGCCGCCGTTGGTGGATTTAGACTGCCACCTCCCAGCATACACAACGAGGCCCATTGAGTCCCATCGGTGTGCTCAATGGAATCCATCACCCCGACACCTTCCGTACTAGGCTCGAGCAGGACCGCGCCGGCTCCATCACCAAAAAGAACACACGTCGTTCGATCCGTGTAGTCCACGATGCTACTCATTTTGTCCGCGCCGATAACGAGCACTTTGGAGTGCTTACCCGTCTCAATAAATTGTGCGCCGGTCGATAGGGCGAACAAAAACCCAGAGCAGGCTGCCGAAACATCGTATCCCCACGCGTTTACTGCACCGAGGTTTGCCGTTACCAAGCAAGCTGTGGCTGGAAAGAACATGTCTGGAGTCACTGTAGCTACAATCACCAGGTCAAGCTCTTCCGCAGAAATGCCTCTTTTTCGTAGCGCTTCGCGGGCTGCGTTCGTAGCCAGAAAGGATGTAGCCTTGGTAGGATCTTTTAGAATTCTGCGCTCCTTAATGCCGGTACGCGACTGGATCCATTCGTCCGTCGTGTCCACCAATTTTTCCAGGTCGGCATTCGTCAACCGGTCTTCCGGGAGGAAGTGACCGATGGCCGTAATGGCTGCTCGTACCTTCTGCATGAGATTCTTTTTTTAAATACCTAATTGGCCGGTTTGCAACGATGCAAATTGGCCAACCATTAAAATTCTTGCATTACCACTGTTTTTGGCCATCTCGTGTGTCCGCCTTTCGGAAAAAACCGATCGCAACACATTTGTTACCTCGAACAAGGAAGGCTTTGATCTTGTGAACCGAATCATGCTTCCATCACGGATGCAATCGTCTCGGAAACAGACCGCCTAACCATTTTGTCCGCAGCCAACGTCAAGTTCTTGATGGCATACCCATTGGAGCTGCCGTGGCCAATAAACACCGTCCCATCTACGCCCAAAAGGGGAGCCCCGCCAAATTCTTTATAGTCAAATCGGGCTTTTACACCGCTGAGAGCTTTCGCGACCGTCTTTTGTTCGGCTTCGTTCATTCCCAAACGGTGCATTTCGGCTCCTAACAGACGGGGCAGAACCGATGCAACGCTTTCTCCATACTTCAAGAGGATATTGCCAACGAATCCATCGCACACCACAACGTCGGCCGCATGCTCCATGATATCTCGGCCTTCAATGTTGCCGATAAAGTTGAGATTGGCCGCATCCTTTAATAAGTCATAGGCGGCCTTGGCCAACTCGTCGCCTTTTCCGGGCTCTTCGCCTACGTTTAGAAGACCAACCGAAGGATTTTTGGCGCCCATTACTCTTTCGGCATAAACGGCCCCCATCCGAGCGAACTGGACCAAATGCTCGGGTTTGCAGCCCACATTCGTCCCAGCATCGAGGAGTATCGCCGATCCTTTTGTCGTAGGAAAGTACCCAATGACGGAGGGCCGGGAAACGCCGGGCAAACGCCCTAAGATGAAGAGCGCACCTGCCATAACAGCACCGGTGTTACCTGCAGATATGAAGGCGTCGGCTTGAGCGGCCTTGCAAAGGCCCAGCCCAACGTGAATGGAAGAACGCTGTTTCGTTTTAATGGCGGTGGCCGGCGATTCATCCATGCCAATAATATCCGGGGCATGAATCACGCGAATATGAGCCCTTACTTCGGCTTCAAGTCCTTCAACGAGCGGGTTGATCCGGTCTTCCGGGCCGGCCAATAAGATCTCGATTTCTCCTGGTTTCGCTCGGATAGCATCTGCAACGCCTTCAACAACTACATCCGGGGCATGATCACCCCCCATCGCGTCGACGGCTATTCGTGTGGGCATAAAGCTCTTCCGGTAATTTTTAATCTAGTTCGTGCAAAGGCGCTGGGACTCGGGCCCTCCACTCAGAAAAAGATACGTCAGAAGATGGCAACGTGCTAAGCGAGCTAGCGAAACCGTACAACGTGCATGAACGACAATAAGGGAGCTTAGTCACGCTAAGCCCCCTAAAAGTCATACTTCTTCTAAGTCCTTAATTATGCGCTTTCGCGCTCAACGACGGAACGACCGCGATAATGACCGCAGTTCGGACAGGCACGATGCATAAGCTTCGTTTCGCTGCAATTTTGACATTCCATCGTGGTCGGCGCGCTCAACCGATTGTAATAGGTTGTTCTGCGTTGGCGCGTACGCGCTTTTGAATTTTTACGTCTTGGGTTAGCCATAATGCAACCTTAGCGTTTCTACGTTCTAATGTTAACGGTCATCCCCGTCGGATTTGGACCTCAGTTCATTTAGTGCCGTCCAGCGAGGATCAATGTCTTCGTCCGTGGGGCCGCCAAAAGTGATGGGAAGGTCTTCATCCTCTGCTCCCGGCGCGATCTTTCGAATCGGAACCGCCAACAGCAAGGTATCCCTAATAATTTCGGTGAGGTCGATTTCCTCGGCTCCCGCTTCAAGCGGAAAAAGGTTGTCGGCCTCGTCATCTGGATCAATGTCCTTTGGTGGTACAAAAACCACCGCATAAGACCCTTCGATAGCCTGATCAAAATCAACCAACGTTCGGTCGCAAACCAATTTTGCAATGGCCGCGATCCGAAACTGGACATAAATGCGACTCGCGCTAATATCCAGTCTGACTTCAATCTTAATTTTCGAAAAGGAATCTGCGTCGACTTCGAGTTCCTCAGCAGAAGGTTCAAAGTCTAGTTCGTAGACTCCCTTAGCATAAGGCCGAATATCAATCCGCAGCATTCGTTTCCCCTCTTTCAAGGTTTTGTCCGAATTAACTTTAATACAGAACGGACAAGATACGGCAATATGTCCGGATTTAGCAAAGGCATTCGCCCCGTTCAAATGCCGAATAGCGTGTGAAGTTTGAAGGTTTTGACGATAATCGGTCGTTAGAATATGAAATCGGGGCAGGTTTGCTTGAATTTCGGGCAGGTAATCTTGAACTTTGGGCCCTCAGTCACTACCATCAAATACGGTTTAAACACATTGGGTTCTTGCAACACCGGGTGTGTGTCCCTGACAGAAACGGGTGGGGTTACCTGACAGAAACAGGCGTCCAAAAGCACCCATTTTTGAACAGAAATCGTCTCAAATAAATCGTCTCTCCCCCAAAGATTCTGAATTATCAGAAGCTTGAGTCAGCTTTTTTTTGAGTGGACGAGTAGGACCGGCCAAGCATCCTTTTTTTGTGGACAACGTGCGCACTTCTTTGAAAGTGAGCTCTGTAGCGCTTAACGCTCGATTTACCTTTCAGAAATCCTCGATCATCCACATTGAGTCGATGTCACCAAACTGGTTCTAAATCGATGTATTTCAACGATTTATTGATTGAGCAATGCGCTGACCGTCTCTTTTTCAGCCATTTGATCCATTTTTAATTGTTGAGAATAATCGCGTGCTGTTTCGAGTACGAAATGTTGAGAAAAAGTGAATAACAACATTTCAAGTGGCCGGGTAGCGCTTGACTTTCAATAAATGGAGTCTTGAGCGGCGAACCACGACTAGCTACGCAAAACGCAAAGGCCTTACTTTTAGTCCCGTACTTCCACCATCGTTCACAACGAGATCAGCCAGAAAGGCTGAAGTGAATTTCTGTTGATCAGCATGCCGAGAACCCCGGACCAGGTTTGGAAAGAATGCCTCGAAATTATTCGGGACAATGTCAGCCGACAAAGTTTCCGAACGTGGTTTTCCCCATTGAAAGCGCTCCGCCTTGAAGAGGGCGAGGAACTCAGCAAATTGACCATTCAACTACCGAGTCGCTTTTATTTTGAATGGTTGGAAGAGCATTATTTTGGCCTACTTCGAAAAACGGTAACGAAAGTTTTAGGTCCACAAGGCCGGCTTTTTTACGACATTGTTATCGAAAATGTAGATTCAGAATCGGGTTTTGATGGCACGGTCATGCAACTCCCGGCGCGCCAGCCTGCCAATGAACCCCAACCAAAATCCGCCGTAAGTGCACCTCGTATCGGTTCGCTTGGGGGGCAAACGGGTCAATCCACTAGTGGTTCGTTTGGAAAAGCAGCTCCGTCCGGAGCCCGATTCGGGTTTGGCCCTCAGTCCACCATGGGCAACATGGGGCCCATCACCAATCCGTTTGTTATTCCGGGCATCCAGAAGGTGCAGGTTGAGTCTCGCCTCAATCCCAATTATACGTTCGATCGTTTTATCGAAGGGGACTGCAACCGTTTGGCTCGAAGTGCCTCGGTAGCCATCGCCCAGCAACCAGGAGGAACCAGTTTTAATCCGTTTCTCCTATATGGTGGCGTCGGGCTAGGGAAAACACACCTGATTCAGGCCATTGGAAACTATATACAGGCCAACCGGCCGGATGCGACGGTACTTTATGTGTCGAGCGAGCAGTTTACGAATGAATTCGTGCACGCCATTCAGCACAACCGCGTAAGCGACTTCTCTCTCTTCTATCGCCAGATTGACCTGCTTGTCATTGACGATGTCCAATTTTTCTCGGGAAAGGAAAAAACCCAAGAGGAGTTTTTTCACATCTTCAACGCGCTGCACCAGAGCGGCAAACAGATCATTCTGTCCGCAGATAGGCCCCCGAGAGATATCCAGGGAATCGAGGAGCGTCTGTTGTCCCGTTTTCAATGGGGACTTTCTGCCGATCTTCAGCTTCCCGATTTTGAAACCCGGATGGCCATTTTGCGCCGAAAAGCGACGGAGGACGGCATCGTACTTAACGATGACATCTTTGAATTCGTGGCCCACAGCATCAAGTCCAATATTCGGGAGCTCGAAGGCGCACTGATCCGCCTTTTGGCCCATGGCACGCTGCATAAACGGGAAATCGACCTTTCTCTGGCTAAAGACGTCCTCAAAGATCTCATTACCGACACGCGGGTTACACTTACTATCGACCAGATTCAGCATCTGGTGTGCACGTATTTTGGGATTTCGGAAGATTTGATCCGGGCGAAAACTCGCAAAAGAGAAGTCGTCCAAGCGCGGCAAGTGTCAATGTATTTTTGCAAGCGGTTGACGGGGCATTCGCTCAAAACAATTGGCCTCCACTTTGGTGGAAGGGATCACTCAACGGTCATTCACGCCAATCAAAGCGTCGAAAACCAG
Source organism: Bacteroidota bacterium (assembly GCA_027622005.1). GTDB lineage: Bacteria > Bacteroidota > Rhodothermia > Rhodothermales > UBA10348 > UBA10348. The sequence goes on from JAQBZH010000014.1 coordinate 6,251, forward strand.
ATTGATACGGACCCAAAGTTTAAGGACATGATTGAAGAGATCTCCAATAAGATTGATTTACGCAGCCGATAATTGAAAAATCGTTAGATTCGGCGGTGCGGAAATGTTAACTTGCGCAGAACCATCAACCTCAGGATACCAATATGAAATTCGCCGCTTCCAGCGCTGAACTTCTCAAAGCCCTTCAAACCGTCAGCGGAGCCGTTCCGTCGAAAAGCACCCTTCCAATCTTGGAATGCATTCTTTTTGAAGTGGAAGGCCGCAAGCTTCGTCTGAGCGCGACCGATCTCGAAATATCGATCGTCCAAAAACTACATGTTTCGGTTGATGTAGACGGCCCCATGCGCGTTGCCGTGCCAGCAAAGCGCTTGATTGATACCCTCCGGGCCCTTTCTAATGTCCCCGTACGCTTTTCTGCCGATAGCGATTTCAACGTGGCTCTCGACACCGATCAGGGCCACTACAAAATGGTTGGGTATGACGGAGCCGACTATCCTGCGCTTCCCGAGCTTTCAGACAGTGTAACCGTAGAAACCGATGGAGCGTTGCTTCGCCGGGCCATCCAGAAAACCTCTTTCGCCGTTTCGCGAGATGCCCTTCGCCCGGCCATGATGGGGATATACTTTCAGATCAACCGTGACTTGGGAAGAGCAGTTGCTACCGATGGCCACCGGTTGGTAAAGCTCCAGTTGGACAACCTGAGCTGCACCGAAGACCTCGATTTTATTGTGCCGGAAAAAGCCATGTCTTTGGCCGCCAAAGTGGCCACCGACGATACGTGCACATTGACCGTTGATAGCGGTTACGCCGGATTTGATTTTGGTGACTCGCGCGTTCTCGCCCGCCTGATTGATGAGCCGTATCCGAACTATCAAGCGGTCATTCCGATTGATAACGATAAGAAAATGACCGTCAACCGGGATACGATGTTGGCCGCAGTCAAACGCGTGGCGCTTTATTCTTCCACCATGACCAATCAGATTCGGTTGTCGGTAGATAAAGACGAAGTGGTTATTTCGGCTGAAGACCTCGAACGTGCTAGCTCAGCCAAAGAAACGGTCTCCTGCGACTACGATGGGGAAGCGTTGGTTATTGGTTTTAATGCCATTTACCTAACCGAAGTCCTGTCCAACGTGGATTCGGAAGACGTGCTCTTTGAGTTCAGTTCACCAAACCGCGCGGGCGTCGTCACGCCATCCATCCAAAAGGAAGGAGAAAGCATGATGATGCTCATTATGCCCGTGATGCTCAATACCTACGCCTAGCCCGGGCCTACTACTTGCCCAGACATAAAGAATCAGTCTTGGTCAGCCTTGTTCAATCACTCACTTCGCAAGACTTCTACGGGATTAACCAAAGAAGCATAAACTGTCCGGTGCATGATTGTTGCCAAAGCCACGAAGGCCAGTAGGACCGTCGGCAGGATGTAAATCCACCAGCTGATTTCCATCCGATACGCAAAGTCTTCCAACCAAAGTCCCATCACGTATCGCATTACGGGGATAGCAATTGCAGATGCGATGACTAGAAGGAGTGCGTATTGACGGGAGAACAAGACCAGTAAAGATGGAAAAGACGCACCCAACACCTTTCGTACTCCGATCTCTTTCATGCGCTGGTTAACGGCGAAAGAAATCAACCCGTACAGGCCGAGAATAGCCAAAACGATGGCCAATCCGGTGAACGCGTTTATTAAATAAGACAAGGTCTGCTCCTTTTGGTAGAGTTCCGTCACCTGATCATCAAGAAAACGAAACTCCATTGGTAGCCCTGGGACCGTTGCTTCCCATACCTTTTCCAATGCTGCAATCTTCTCTGACAATTGCCCCGGACTCAATCGAATGAAGAGGTAGTCGACGTCGACGAAATTCATGATCAGGACCATCGGGGTCCTTTCATGATGAAGAGAAGAATAGTTGATATCCTCTACCACACCGATTACCGTACGAGGTCCGTCCAAGGTGAAATGCTGTATCTCCGTTCCAATTGGATTCTCCAAACCCAGATATTCAACCGCGCTTGCACTTAGGATGATACTGTTTGTCGAATCTCGCGGATACTCTTTGGAGAAGGTCCGCCCCTCAACCAGCTTGATACCCATCGTCTCGACGTAATCATATCCAACATGATTACCCATCACCTGCTTGCTTTCAGATTCATCCCTACCATCAACGAGTATGGAATTGACTGGCCAGGGCTCCCCCATCGATCGTTCACCTCGACTCACATTGACAAAATCACTGTTACTTAAGAGCCTGCTTTTGAACTCTTCGTAATGGGAGGCCATTTCTTGAGAAAGTGGCTTCATAACAACCACACTTTCCCCCTCAAATCCCAACTCTTGCTCTGACAAATATTGAATCTGCCCGTTGACTACGAAGGTAGAGGCGATGAGTACGATTGAAATGCAAAACTGAAACGCGATGAGGGTCTTCCGCATGGCTGAGCCTGTTCGCAAATCGTCCTTGAGGGCTAACACGGCCTTCTGATCCGAAAGCACCAAAGCCGGATATAAACCTGCAATAGCGCCCAAAATTAGAGCGATTAGGACGGCGATCGGAATTGACAGCTGAACGAGCGTCCAATCGATCGAGTAGTTCCAACCAAGAACACCTTTGATGTAAGGAAAAGCGACTAAACTCAGCAGATAAGCAAGCGCAAGACCGAGGAATGATAACGCGATCGGTTCGACCAATAAATGTCGAACCAACCTGCCTCTATCCGCACCCAAAATTCTTCTCAGAATCACGCCCTTTCTGCGACCCGTCGATACAGCCATTGCCAGGTTTGCAAAGTTGAAACACGCAATGAGAAGGATCATCAGCGCCACAATCCCGATGACGTAGACCGTAGTCAGATTTGCGCTTTGCAGACCGCTCGCCAGATCGTCGACCAAACCTGCTGAGCCAAAGTAAATGTCAGTCAGGGGTTGGACTTCCGTTTGGAAAGGAACCCAATCTCCTGTGCTATTGTCTCGATAAACTTTATCAAGTTTATCCCGAAGCTCACTCCCAGAGGCGCCGTCCTGCAGCTGCACGAAGGTCAGAAATCCCAACCAACTCCAACTTGTGAGGTCAGACCGATAACCCGCCGGAACGACATAGGTCGAAAAGGACACCAGAAAATCGAACTGCAGATGGGAAGTAGCTGGAATTGATGCCAGAATGCCGGTCACCCTGAGCGGGATTCCGTTATTCATATTCAGAAGCTTTCCCACGGGATCTTCATCCCCGAAATACTTCGTGGCGATCTCCTCGGTGATCACAATGGAATTTGGTTGATCTAGTGCCGTGTCTTTGTCACCAAGCATCAAAGGGAAACTGAAAATGTCAAGGAACGATGAGTCGGCATAAAATCCGCTATTTTCGTAAAAACGATTCTGGCCTTGTTCAAAAATGGTTCGGCCTGCATATCTGAGTCGAGCGAATCTTTTTATCTCAGGAAATTCCTCTGAAACGCCTGGAAGTAACGCAGGCGGAGAATTGGCCATTCTCGTGGCCGTCCCTGAATTGTCCGTAAAGATGATGTTTACTCGGTAAATGTTGTTCGCATCCTCGTGAAAACGGTCATATGACAACTGGTTGTACACATGGTTGGCAATCAATAGACAGCTCGCTAGGCCAATTGCTAATCCGAACACGCAGATAAATGCATACCCCTTTTGCTTTCTTAGAATGCGAAGGGCTATGGTGAGATCGTTCTTTACCATGGATATCCTCCCGACAAATTCGTCCATGAGTCGTCCCTCATTTCTCCGCTTGCCCCAGCGGACTTTCCGATACTCCGTTTCTGCACTGATGTATGAACCAGACTGTTTCGCGGCTTGGCGAAACGCGTTCTCATCTGAGAGTCCCTTGGCGCTAAGCAGCTCGAAGCGATCACGCAAACTTCCCTCCAATTCCTCAATGTCGTCGGGAGAGAACACCGGATCGACCTCAAATGGGCGACGCCACGCAGCTATTGCATTTTCAAGATTGAACATGATTTTATACTCGGAAGGGTTAAGCTATCTGAGGCTTCAAGCCCCATAATTGGGCAAGTACTGCATTCACACTAAGCCATTGTTGCTTCTCTACAGCCAGTTCTTGCTGTCCTTTGGCCGTAAGACCATAGTATTTACGGCGGCGTTGATTGTCGGCTTTCTGCCACGAGGATGTGAGAAGACCCTGACTCTCAAGGCGATGCAGGACGGGATAGAGCGTGCTGTCGTCCCAACTCAACTCTCCACCAGAGAGTACTTCTATGCGTTGCAAAATGGCATATCCGTAGTTTTCCCTATGAGAAAGAATAGCAAGAATAATGGGTCTTGCTGCTGCGCCGGCAAGTTCACGAGTAAGCATAGTAAGCGGCTTATAAATGGATGATCCAGGTAAGTCAGCTCCCTCATACTTCTATCATCAAGGTATTGTTACAGGCAAACGCAAAATGTTTAGTACGAAGGGACCGACTACCCCTGACCTCTCGCAAAACACCTTTTTAGTCGATAAACCCCTGTTTTTGTAGTTTTTTGCGCAATAGGCGGGCTTCCAAAGCCCGTCTTTCATTTCGCTGGATGATCTCTTCAATCAACGGAACCGCTTTCTCCACTTGGCCAGCCCGGATATAGGCATCAGCCAGGAAAAGCAGGGCCTGTGGATATACATATCCGCCCATTCGCTGGAAATCAACGGCATCTTCCATTTCCAGAATACCTTCGTTGAGCAAATCTTGCTTAAATCCGGGCAAATACCCGAAGACCGTTGTATTGGCCTTCAAAAGCTTGTTTAAAGCCACTTTATAGCGACGCGTTACATAGAACTCACGAGGGATGTAGTATCCACGGGGGTTTGCGCCGAGTTCAAGCCACGAATATTCAGGTAGCCCTTTGGTATACTCCATCGGATCTATACTGGGTGTCCACGATCCCACCATAATGAGAACGAGATACGCCGAAACGGCGGAAGCAATCACTTTCGACCCCATCCGATTCAGTCTCGTTGACGTCATCGTGGTAAATGCGGACAATCCCAGCGCCTTATACGCTTTTTCAGATACGACAGACGGCTTTGCGGATGGGAGCCGAACGGTTTTGCAGGCTTCCAAATCCGCTATGGAGTGCCCGGTAATGGCAGCAAAATGATCAAAAACGTGTTCTGAATTCAGAGATTGTGCCCGGATAATGGACTGATTCCACTCAATCAGTTTTTCTCTGCTGGAGCGAATTCGCCTCATAAATCGATTCCGGGCGACCACGAGCTCGGGAAGATCATTTTCCGGTTCGATGACGGCCTCAGCCACCCAATACGGAAAACTGGCTTCGTCGTGAGAAGGGCTCATTAACGAACCCATTTGCTGATACTGTGCTCGTTCCTTGAAATTCAAAAAGGAGAGGCGACTAAGCGAATCCGTACCAAATCGACGGAGTCGTTGAACCAGCCAATTCAATGATAAAGTGGAAGACCGCATTGCACGTGTACGGGAGGTGGCCCAATAACGCATAAAAGAGGGGGTTGTGAATGGATTTATCATGTTGACACCAAAAGGGGGTGGACATAACCCGTTTAATCATTTTCAAAAATTTGACTCGCCCAAGCTCGTAACGCTTGGTCCTTTCTGAACCTCGAACAGATCTTGTGGATGTAGGATCTAACCGTAGGCACGCGCTTCCCGATGATGCGACTTATTTCTTCGTACGAAAGTGCTTCTATGAACTTCATTCTGGCTGTAGGTCTGAGAAATTCCGGGAGTGACTCAACAGCCCTTACGAGGGCAAGATGAATTCCGGCCACATTATCCTCAAGTTCCGTCCCGACTGAATAATCCGGCGGATCCATGACCAATTGATCCAGTCCCATGATGGCCTGGCGGCGGGTCACAAAGTTGATAAATGTATTCCTGCAAACGACGCTGACCCACTGGGCGTATCGATTATGACTTTCGATATCGCCTCTGCTTTTTTCAACTTTTTGGTAAGTTTTTTCAACAATTTGATCCAATTCCGCGGACCGGAAGGCGCTTTCCTTTAGAAATTTCATCAGGAAATATCGGCGTACGAAACAGTAGGTCCAGAGGTCGATCAAGACCTTCTGTTGCTTGAGGCCACTCGACATATAGGAGCTAAACGCTTCGTTCACGCGCTCGGCTTCGTCAAGTCGGAAAGGGAGGCTGGAAGCTAAGACTTCCAGCGAAGTTAGTTCGGTTTTGTAGGACATGAGGACCGGAAAGCTAAGCCCCCAAGAGGCTAACCTGGGAGGCTAATCTGGGAGGCTAATCTGGGGGGGGCTAAACGGGGAGTGCCAGCAACAGCGGGTGGGAAGTTGCATCTGCTCTCTAATAGAAACGCCAGAAGTTCAAACCGAACGACATTTTTTCGCTTTTCGTACGATTTCACAAAGCGACCCTTGAGGAGCGCTTCAATACGGGTAAAAAAACTACGCGCGGGCCGCAAAGCGGCCCGCGCGTTTATCATCCGTAACAATTTCAGGGCGTAAAAATATCAAACCATATAAATATCATCCGTAACCATATCAGACCGGAAAAATCACGGCCTATTTAATACAAATACCATCCACATCTGCGGCCACGTTGAGACTAATGTTTGGCCCGGTAATCATCTCGATGCGCTCGTTCGGCTTGTTGTCGATACTCGCCTGGAACACGTACGAAGACCCCGACTGTAAGCCCGGTACCGTGATCGACCCGCCCGATATGGTCCCTTGGGATTTGGTCAAATTCGCGTCGGAAATCAAAAAGCTTTTTGAAGCCGAAGCTGGCTGGTTCACTTTGCGATAGTACACGGTAATTGCCGGTCCCAAATTGGCAATGTTTAGTCGGGGGCAATTGGAGCCAAAATTGAGGCTGAATGTGACCGTGATTTCATTTGGTGCTGGCGTAGGCAGTGTTGCCGTACCGGTCGCATTACAAATACTACCGGAGCCGGAACCCACTTGAACCCCCTCAGAATTGTGAATCACGTATCCATTGAGGTTACTGGGGGCCCCGGAAACCACAAAAGTCGAATTTGCGGCGGGCACCGTTATGTCAGACGATACCCAAGAACCATCGGTTGAAGACGCCCTAAGCGTTACGGCGCCCAACGTACCATTTCTATTCAGATTAAACATCCCACTACTACAGCCTTGTCCAGAATACCCAAAATTCCAGGTCGACAAATGACCCGTCAAAAAGGTAGCCGTATAGTTTCCATTCTGACCGGGGCCCGAAATAGTGGTCGTGCCCTCAGCAAACCACGTTCCGGCCGATTCATTGTAGCTAAACACCTGAATTTGGTCCCCGTTTTGAATGGTCCGACCAACCAATTGGTTGATGGTTGAAGCAGGAATTGTGACCGATAGTGGAATTGGTGGATTAAACTGAGTAATTCGGTTGCCGCCCGAATCGGTGACCCGAACATCCACGAATCCTGCCGTAGTCATGGATTGACGAGTCTTGGCCCCTGCTGAATTTTGAACCACCGGTGTAAATCCGCCGGGAAATGCCGATGCACCGTTTCCGGATGCGTTCGAGAAAAACGAAACTTGAGTGGCCAACGATCCAGTTGCCAATTGTCCAGAGGTCGTGCGCGCACTCGTTCCAGCAGGAAGAGATAGCGAAGCCGCCGTTTGATTCGTAGAGGCGCCCCCCGATGTTGAAGTGACGGTGGGTTGCTGAACAGCCCCACCTGTCAACGCCGTCGAAGACGATCCGGAGGCCGCACCCTGAACGGCTTGTCCAGAGCGAATCATGTGAATAGTAATCTCCGTGGCACCGACTTGATTGATGTCAACGGTGGCCGAACCCGTTTGATATCCGGACGCACTGCCCGTAATAAAGATGGAAACCGGATTGCCACCCGAAGGGACCACACTGTTCCTGATCCCAAAACTTCCAAGGCCACCTTTCACCCGAGCTTCAGTCAACGGGTCTGAAAAAGTATCAATGATTTGGCCTGTCTGGTTCCCATCAAACTTCATGGTGATGGGAATATCCACAAACGAATCAGATGCAGCGTCGATAAACTTGACGGAAACCGTCGTGTGGACTTCCTCCAGCGCGACGATCACGTTGAAGTCGTCAAGCGCGTCTTGTACCGCTTGAAAGTCACATCCGGCCAAAGCCGTGATCGACACCAAAACCAAGGCCAATAATCCGTTTCTACTGTTGTGTTTCATCGGGAGCACCCCAAAATGCTCTATCATCAAAAAATAAAATGCCACTCACTTCCAAAGCGCCGCTCACCGGAGGACGCCCTCCTTCTATAAAATGCGGAACGATAATCCAAATGAGACGACCGGCATCCACGTAAACGTTTTGAGCCCTTCCTCCATGGTCACCGCCCAATTGGCTGTTTGGGCAATCATGCCCGTGCCCACCATTTCAAACGTGGGTTCGCCGACGTAAATCACACCCAAATCAAAGAGAAATCCGACTCGGGCTCCCCTAGTCATATCCCCAAATCCAATACCCAAATAGGGACTTACCGCCTGGTCGTATTTGAAGGTTGCAGATAACGATCCGAGGCGTTCAGGTTGAAAAATCTTACCGTCTAAATCGTACGTCGAGATGGGCGTACCGGCGGCTTTCACCTCCCGATTGTCCATATACGCGCCGGCCGTAAGTCGAAAGTTGTTTCTGAATGGATGAAAATCGATGAGACCACTATAGGCACCCCAAGTTACATCTCCATCCAAGCGTATCGAGAGATCGTCATCGGTCTCCGTTTGGCTCCTTTTGGCTGATATGGCGGAACCGCTAGCCCTGACAACAAGCTTTCTACCTATGGGTAGGGCGATATCAACCCCGGGACCCATCGTTCCGGCCTTCACGGCAATGGCCAAGCCCTGCTTTCGAACCTCGCCCGACTGTTTAGCAGAAACCGACCCTACCACCAGAACCAGGGATAATAAAAGTGTAATCCGTTTCATCCGCTTTGTCGCCCGTAATATGAGAGCTTTGTGATCGTCCCAGATTAGTTGATATCGTCCTAAGATTCTAGCATTTTAAGGGCCATAGTTAGTCAATTTCAGCCTTCGAGGCTCTCATTTATTCCCTAGATCCTACCGTTCGCTACGCTTTTATCGTTTCGAATTTTCAAGATTGGCGGAAGAATGTGGAAAACTAAAACTTTTAGAATGCCCACGCGTGCATGAAACCTCGAAAAACGTGCTTTTCTCCCGAGACGCGCACTTTTTACGGGGTTGATCGATTGACGAATCACAAAATCGTTCGTATTTTGTTCGTCTGTGTTTTTTTCCGGCCTCCCCCCGGTAGCAAGAATTTCGTTTTGCGCCTAGGTCGGAGTTCAAATCTTGGACTTACCTCCAAACAGAATATAGAGTCCCGATGGACGTCAATAGTTTTAAGACGATGAGTGCGAAACCGGCGGAAGTCGAACGCGCTTGGCATGTCGTCGATGCAGAAAATATGATTGTAGGCCGCCTTGCAACTAAGGTGGCTACGCTTCTCCGTGGAAAACACAAAACCAGCTTCACCCCCCATGTTGATTGTGGTGATTTTGTGATCGTGATCAACGCTGACAAAGTGCGTTTTTCCGGAAAGAAAGAGACGGATAAAGAATACTTCCGCCACACCGGGTATCCAGGTGGAGTTCGCTTGCGCACTCCTGCAGAAGTACGGATTAGTAAGCCAACATTCATGGTGCAGAACGCCGTGAAAGGAATGCTTCCTAAAAACGTGCTTGGCCGTCAGTTGATCACCAAATTGAAAGTGTACGCAGGTAGCGAACACCCTCATGGTGCTCAGCAGCCTGTGGCTCTTTCTCTTTAGTCCCTCTCCCCGAGTAATTGAATAACTACTGAATCATGGCAACAGCCCTACATCAGTTCATCGCAATAGGCCGCCGCAAGAATGCGGTTGCACGCGTGTACCTTCGTCCGGGTGGATCCGGAAAGGTGGTCGTTAACAAGCGTGAACTGACCGAATATTTTCCAACAATTTGGCGCAGTTCGTCAGTCATTTCTCCTTTTGAAGTGACTTCTACAGCTGGTCAGTTTGATGTCGTAATCAACGCCAAAGGCGGCGGAATGACCGGACAGGCAGAAGCTTGTCGTCTGGGCATTGCACGCGCACTCGTTGAGTACAGCGAAGAACTTCGCAAACCGCTCCGCGACGCTGGTTTCATGACCCGTGACCCACGTATGGTTGAACGTAAAAAATACGGACAACCAAAAGCACGCAAGCGTTTCCAGTTCTCGAAACGATAGGATCGAAAATTTGCGAGTATTGGCACAGTGCCGCTATTCGCATCATCACTCATACGCTTGGATGTTTGCCGGGGTGACCTTTTGAGGTTTCGGCAGGCGCGAGAAGAGCGTAGTGGTTTAACCCCGTATCATATATATAATGAGCGAAGAAAAAGTACAGTCGGCGCACCGCGCGTCGATAGAAGACCTGCTAAAGGCGGGAACCCATTTCGGCCACCTTACGAGCCGCTGGAATCCGAAAATGCGCAACCACATCTTCATGGAGCGCAACGGAATCCACATCATCAACCTGAATCATACCCAGTCCTACTTGGACGAAGCGGCCGAAGCCGTTGCGCGGTTCACCCGGAAAGGAAAGAAAATCCTTTTCACTGGCACCAAAAAGCAGGGTCGTGACATCATCCGTAAACTGGCCATCGATTGTGGCTCTCCGTTTGTGGTTGAGCGCTGGCTCGGTGGAACGCTGACCAACTTCCAAACCATCCGTCGTTCGATTCGTCGCATGGACGAGTTGGTTAAGATGCAGGCTGACGGCACGATGGACCAGCTCAAAAAGAAAGAGCGCCTCATGAAAGCCCGTGAGCTCGAAAAACTTGAAAAAGTATTGTCGGGTATCAAAGACATGGCGCGCGTTCCCGGAGCACTGTTCATTGTGGACATTAACCGTGAGCACATTGCCGTCCAGGAAGCCCAGAAGCTTGGCATTCCAATCATTGCCATTGTGGATACGAATTGCAACCCGGATGTGGTTGATTTCCCGATCCCGGCCAATGACGACGCTTTAAAATCGATCGAGTTAATTACTGCTGTGATTGCGAACGCCATTAAAGAAGGCGAAAAAGAGCGTCAGTTTGCAGATGCCGCTTCTAAACTCGAAAAGGAAAAGCGCACTCAGGATAAAAACGAGTCGAAAGACAAAGCCTAATTCCCCTTTTGGGTGATTGGGGCTTCGGGTGAAGGCCGCTTCAAGGCGGTTCTCGCTTTCGGACGATTTGCCGAGTTTTCGAACCATTATTAGTTAACCACTGTCAACCGGATTGGCCATTATGGCGTTTTCTGGTCGATCGAATAAGCTTAGTTAGAATATGTCTATTTCTGCTGCAGATGTCAAAAAATTGCGCGACCTGACTGGGGTCGGCATGATGGACTGCAAAAAAGCCATGGAAGAAGCCAATGGGGATTTCAATGCCGCCATTGACCTTCTTAGAACCAAGGGCCAAAAAGTAGCCGCCAAACGCGCCGATCGGGACGCGAAGGAAGGCATTATCGCAACGGGCTCATCCGCTGACGGCCGCACAGCCATTTTGGTTGAAGTCAACTGCGAAACAGACTTCGTGGCTCGCAATGACGGTTTTCAGTCGTTTGCGAGTGAAATCCGTGACCTGGTACTAGCTGACCTTCCAACTGATCGCGACGCATTTATGGATTCGGTAATGAAAGATGGCCGCACCGTGGCCCTTGCTCTTACCGACATGACCGGTAAAATTGGAGAGAAGATTGACGTTCGCCGTACGCAGGTTCTTACCAGCACCGACGGAAAAATCGTTTCCTATATCCACCCGGGAGCTCGTTTAGGGGTTTTGGTTGATATGTCAGGAGCAGGTAATCTGGATTCGGCTGGTCGGGACGTGGCGATGCAGGTTGCTGCACTCAACCCGATCGCAACGAGTCGGGACGACGTGCCTCAGGACGTAAAAGACAAAGAAATGCAGATCGCAGCCGAACAGGCTCGCGAAGAAGGCAAGCCAGAACAGCTGATTGAGCGGATCGCGATGGGCAAACTGGAGCGATACTACAAAGATTACGTTTTGCTAGAGCAACCCTTTGTGAAGGACTCGGCACAAACCGTGGGCGATATGCTTAAAAGCGCCAACGCGACGGTCAAGACGTTTGCCCGCTTTGCACTGGGCGAATAGCCGGGCGAATAACCGGGCGAATAGTTTTTAATGGTTTCTTTTGGAATGTAAAGAGGGGTTCGCGCTGCGCGCGAACCCCTCTTTTTTTTGACCCTATTGGGTGAGCTACTAGAGTCTGGTGTGGACCTATTTTCCTCGACCAGCAAACCATCCAAGAACTCCACCTACTACGAAAAACCGTAATGATTCTCCAAGAATGCCGACTACGACGCCCGTCGTATCCATAACGTCCATCGTTGCATACGCATCGCATGCATAAGCCACGGCATAGAAAAACCCGATGCCAACCGCTGCTTTTGCGCCGCTCATATAGTCTGCAGCACCGTTCCATTTGATCGCTGTGCAAGCTAAAACCGATAGTGCAATTTGAGAGACGATCAACGACCACCAAATGGGGACTTCTCTGCCCGCCGTGAAGTGATCTGCTAGGTAAGATCCCAGCGCTAAGCCATACAGCAGGTATCCCAATAAGAAAAAGGTAACGGCGCCGATGGCGACGTTGGTAAGAGTTTTCGAATCCATATCGTAATCTCCGAAAGGTTAATTGAGGGTGTGGCGCTTCCCCAACACAGATCCCCGACTCCCGGCGCCTGAATAACTAGCTGACTCGACGGTACGAATATATTTTGACATTTGCGAGTTTCTACCTTTCAGGCGTCCGGGTTAGTTCACATTCTCAATATCTGAACAGGGAGCGAATTGATACTGACAGGCTCATACATTAGCTTGATTGCATCTGCATACCTCACCCCACCAACCCAAAGAAGTGGACGCAAAAGACACCAACGGGCGTACGTATCGCCGAATTTTACTCAAACTGAGCGGCGAGTCGCTCATGGGAACGAAGCAATTCGGAATTGACGAAGAGATTATAGATGCCTACGCAGCGGAAATCCGACGAGTCGTAGATGCCGGAATCGAGCTCGCCATCGTTATTGGTGGCGGAAATATCTTTCGAGGCGTCAATAATGCAACGAAAGGCATGACCCGGTCTCACGCCGATTATATGGGCATGCTCGCGACCATGATCAACGCGATGGCATTGCAGGACGCACTGGAGCAAGCTGGCGTCCAGACCCGTTTGCAATCGAGCCTCAACATGGATGAAATCGCGGAGCCGTTTATCCGCCGCCGTGCCATTCGTCATCTGGAAAAAGGACGGGTGGTCATCTTTGGAGCCGGTACCGGGAATCCCTACTTCACTACCGACACCGCAGCTGCCCTTCGCGCGCTTGAAATGGATGCCGATGTCATCCTAAAAGGCACGCGGGTAGACGGAATATATTCGGCTGACCCCGAAAAGAATGCGAATGCCAAGCTCTTCCGGGATATCCACGGCGATATCGTCATTTCCGACAACCTAAAAGTGATGGATATGACCGCTTTTACGCTGTGTAAGGAATCAAAAATGCCTATTATCGTCTTTAATATGGATACTGGTGGTAATCTCGAACGCATTGTTCGAGGCGAATCCATCGGGACCCTGGTCCACTGGAGATCTGATAGAACCACCCAAATGGCCTAGTTCAGCTCCTCATCTAGCTCGTTTTATGATACACGAAGATTTAGAACTCATCTTAGAAGACGCATCGGAAGGCATGGACAAGTGCATCGAGCATTTGCGCCATGAAATGGTATCCATTCGGGCCGGCCGAGCAACGCCCGCCATGCTCGAAAACGTGCGCGTGGAGTACTATGGCTCCATATCACCCCTTAATCAGATTGCGTCGATTAACGCCCCGCAGCACGATCTGTTGACCGTCCAGCCATGGGATTCTTCTGCACTCGGTGCGATTGAAAAAGCCATTATGGCCGCCAATTTGGGAATAAATCCAGGAAATGATGGGGTGATGATTCGGCTTCCGGTACCTCCGCTTTCGGAAGAACGGCGCCGCGACCTAGCCAAGACCGCCCGCACTAAAGGCGAGGATGCTAAAATTGCGGTCCGGGGCGTGCGTCGCAATGCGAAGGAAATGATCAAAACGACCCAAAAGGAAGAAAAGCTTTCGGAGGACATGATGTACGAGGCCGAAGAAACGCTTCAAACCATGACCGACAAGCACATTATAAAGATCGACGCGTTGCTGGCTCACAAAGAAGCCGAGATTATGGAAGTTTAAGGCCAGACCCGGGCCAGGCGATCAAGATTCACCACTCCTGCACCAAAAGGCCGAAACAACGAGCCCAAAGGCGCATTAAGTGGCAGTTGACATTGGAGAGGTGTCCGAGTGGCTGAAGGAGCACGCTTGGAAAGCGTGTGTACGGGGAACTGTACCGAGGGTTCGAATCCCTCTCTCTCCGCGTCCAGCGAACGCCCCGATTGCGAAAGCAACCGGGGCGTTTCTTTTTTACCGAAGAGAGCTTGCTCTCGAAGGGGGAAAAGAAACGACTCGGCCGCGCGAAGCGCGGAAGGGGCGGACATTGGTAAGGAGTGCCAGGGCTAACGGCGAGCGAAGCGAGCCGTAATCCTCTCTCTCCGTATCAAAAACCTCTTCTTTTGAATGCCCCGGAAAATGGGGAAGCCTACAAGTTCCAGTAAGACCTGAACTTTTGATACGAATTTGTACTATCAAAACTTGAGGGCTCTTCTTTTGACAAGAACTGAACGCCCGATAGATCCAATTCTGCCCAGTCCCGCTTTGTCTGACCGTCTCTTCATCTTCCTCAATGCAACTACCTTTTGCTTGGTGTTGCGACGACCGGTTGAATCTCCCCAATACGCGAGTCAGGATTACCACGGTCGCACCTTTTTGAAACAGTTGTCCTCTCTACGACAGCACGTGATCAAGATTAACAAAGGACTCCCTTCGGCTCCAGTATTATCTCTTCCGGAGCCACAATAGAAATCAACTATCGTATATTGTTGACCCTTTGGGGCCCACCTTACACTTATTGGATGCCACTCTTTGACGTAGCTCGTTTGAAGGCAAATCGGCCTTGAATTCGCAGAAAACAATGAAACTACTTTATATCGCCGTAATGGTTCTGACTTTGGGGTTAACCGGTTGCCGCTCCAGTCAGCAAAGCCAACTGGCAGATCGGCAAGCTGAAGTTGCCGAAAAAGGCACGGAAGTCATGCCTTTTGACCTCGACGCTTCCACTCACATCTTCAAGAAAACGCTTGAAGGTGGTGTGCAACAAGTACTTGCGGATTCCAATGATTCTGAAGATGTTCGCTTGATCCGCGAACACTAGCAAAAAATATCAACTCAATTTGCAGCCGGTAATTTTCATGATCCAACCATGATACACGGAGAGGATATGGGTGGATTACATGATTTGGTGATGGGACACGAGCAACTGGTCATTGAGTACCACGAGATCGAGCTCGGCGCGGAAATCACGTATTCTAGTGAGGATCCGAAGCTCGTCAAAGCGCTCCATTCTTGGTTTGATGCTCAGTTAGCCGACCACGGCGAGCACGCTAAATCCCACTAACACCGATGAAGATCGACGCCCAAAGTGACAGGAATCCGAATTCCATCCCGTTCTAGACGACCGTTTTGGGTTGAAGGATAAAGGTCCCATTACCCTTCACACACGAATCACGAATCCCTGCGCAACATATTATCCATTCTGCGCTATTTTAGGGCCGCGGCGTTAAAGCCAATCCGATTCCGTAGCTCAGTTGGTAGAGCAGCTGACTCTTAATCAGCGGGTCGAAGGTTCGAGCCCTTCCGGAATCACCCAAAAGAAAGCCCCCGTTTTGACCTTTGAAGTCGAACCGAGGGCTTTTTTATTGATCCAATCAGACCTGAGGCTACTTATGCCTCAAAATCACCTTCGTAAATCGTTCATCCCCCTCACTGAGCGTCTAAAACGAAGCGCTGACCCCCATTTGAAACGTACGTCCCGGCGACGGCTCGAAATATCGCCCGCCAAAAGCGTTTACGACCATCGATCCCACATACGTCCGATCAAGTAGGTTGGAGACCTTTATAAAAGGCTGAATATGCGCTCCGCCGACAAAAAGCTTGGTGTAGCCCAGATTGGCATCGATAATCTGATAACCATCGTTACGGGTCTTGTTTGCGTTGTCCGCAAAGGTTGATGAGACGATATCCGCGACCAAGAGTCCGTAAACACCCCCCTTTTCAGCTCGTAAACCAAGGAATAAATGGTGCTCGGGTATGCCAGGAAGCCGGAGGTCTTGAAGCTCTCCTTGGTCAAATTGAAACTGACTCTTCGTGTAAGAGGTCTGGAGACTGAATACTCGGTTTATGGCTGCCTGAAGCGCAATTTCGATGCCGATGTGCTTGGTTTCCCCGGAATTCCGGAAATAGGTACGACCCTGGGAATCCTGAAACGACTCAAGCTGATCGGACACGGACATCCGAAAAACGGCCAAGTCATACGAAATCCTGCCAACCTTACCGCGCGCACCCAATTCAAATCCCTTCGTTTTTTGAGCGCCGACTTCTGCATTTAGACCGGCCGAGCCATTGGGTTGATTGACCAATTCGGTGGTGGTAGGCGTTTCGAATGCGGTGGAATAGTTGGCAAACAACAGGCCGGGTCCAACTCGATATGCGAGCCCGACTGAAGGGCTTACAGCCGAAAAAGACCGATCACCTGAAAGGGCTTCGTGCCCGGGAAGATGGTCCTTGAGCGTAAAATCGATGGCATCCGCACGAAGCCCGGCCGTAAGTGTCAACGAGGATATCAAATTGAACTGCCCGAACACAAAGGCTGAAAGATTCCGAACATCTTCCTTTTGATCGACGGTGACGGCTAAGCCCCGTTCGCCCCCCACGTTGTTGAAGTTTAGACGGTCATCAGCTTGAAATCCTGCATCAACTCCTAGTCCCCATCCTCCCCGACTAAAGTCGTTTTGGAGCTGAATGCGGGCGCCGCCCGCCGTTCGTCCGAGATCGATGTAGGCGAAGGACAACGGATTGTCGAGCTGCCGCGTCAGGGCATAGGCCGTGACGGATAACAGGCCGACTCCCGTTTGACGATTGAGTGTGGCCCCTACTTGAAACTGCGTACTCTCTTTTCCTGCGAGCGCATTCACATTCCGAACATCGGTCCCTCGAGGATTTTCAGTCATTTGGACCAGGGTCAATGCCCCCGGCGACTCTGAATCTTGTACCGCAAAACCCGAAACGACGCGTAATTGAGTGCGAGGTCCCAGGCTCAACAGAGCAGTAAGCATCCCTCGGGTAAACCGGTTTTCCGAATAATCTCGATAACCTTCGCTCGTCACAGAAGACGCGTAGCCGTAGAAGCGGTGTTTTCCCACAGGAATCGCCAAATCGGCTGAAACCTGTTGAAGCCCGTAACTACCTCCCATGCCCCGAATACCGATGCGTGTCGAGTCTTGAAAGGCATCCGTTGAAAGCATGAGCACGCCGCCGCTTCCGTTACCCCAAAAAGTGGAAGATGGGCCCCTCACGATTTCAGCCCTGCGAATAAACGCCGGGTCGACGATGTCTAGAATTCCTTGCCCATCTGGAAGCGTTAAAGGAATCCCATCGAGCACAACTTGAATGCCCCGAACGCCAAAGGCCGACCTCCAACCCACCCCACGAATCAAGAACCGCTCTCCAAGAGCCGCGTGTCCCCGATCGTTAACCGTAACGCCGGCCATTCCTTGAAAAGTGCTCTGAAGAGACAGCCCAGGCTGAAGTGCGACATCATTCGGAGTCCGGGCCATCCTCGATAAGGCAAACGGGGCGCTTCCTTCAGTGGAAGCAGAACGCAGAGCCTCTACTTGGACCCCCGGAAGGTGAACGGCCAGGGTATCGACCTTTTGAGCTGCTATCGGCAGCGTAAGAAAAAGAGAAAGGCCGATCCAAAAAGTGCTCTTTGGAAGCTTTTGGGGAAAGCCGGAGCTTTTCAGATCTAAAGGATAAGCCAAATTGAACCGCGTTAATGCTAATGCGACAAGCAAGATGCCGCAAAGATAACCCGTTTCAGGTTTGGGGACACAAGGACACGAACGGAGACCCGCTGGTTTTTCTAGCTGGTCGTCAATTTGACTGGGCCGCTGGTTTTTCTAGCTGGTCGACAATTTAACTGGGCCGTCCGTTTTTCTAGCTTGTTGTCCATTTCGAACTGGAATTCGACGCAAAGTGGCTGAATCTGAGGATGTACGCTGAATTGGATCGCCCAAAAGGGTGTCAGCTGATGGACTCCCCAACCCTTTTTTAGCTGGATTTCTAGGTAGCGTAACGACAAACTCGCTCCCGATGTGCTTAAGGCTCGTAACCGTTATCGATCCACCCATTTGTTCAACCAACAACTTTGTAAAAGACAGACCGAGTCCCAGCCCATTATGTGACCGGTTCATTCCTCTAGATTCTTGTGCAAACGAATTGAAAATGATTCCCTGGGCGGCCTCCTCGATTCCGATACCCGTGTCTCGAACAACAATTTCTACCAAAGCTGGGTCGATCTTGGAGTCTCGAAGCTCCACAATAACTTCGCCTCTTTCTGTAAACTTGACCGCGTTTCCGATCAAATGATTAAATACCTGCTCCAGGCAGGTTTTGTCCATTTCGACATTAGAGTCTTTCAAGAAAGACTCCACTCGCAACCCGATTTTCTTATCCTTGGCCATGGACTTCCATTTCCTGACCGACTGAAGCGCTTCTGCGGTCAAATGGCAGGGTTGATTGTTGGTAACCATATTCTCAGACAAAACTGTAGACATATCTAAAACGGCTGTGAGGGTCGAAAGCAGTCGCAGCCCCTCCGATTGAATCAAGCTGACCATTTCCTGTTGATTCTCCGTAGCGGATTCGGCCAGTAAGTCGGCAAAGCCTATAATTCCTGTCAAAGGCGTTCGAAGTTCGTGATTTACATTGTCCAGCAGACTGGACTTAAACAGGCTGACGGACTCCGCTTTTTCCTTGGCTTCTTTCAGGCGGTCCTCAATTTCACGCTCCACCGAAACCTCTCTAAAAATAGCAAAACTACCAATAAACTCACCTTTTGAGTCGTACCGGCCGCTGGGTGAAATCGCGAAAAGCTTCCGTGTCCCCGCCTTGGTGATCATTTCGAGGTCATAATGTTGACGCTTATTCTTCCTCCGCTCGGTCGACTGTTTCGCAACGATGGCCTGGTTTTTGGCATCGAGCATATTGTCGATGGAGGACCCAACTATTTCGGCGCAGGAGTATCCCAGTTTGGACAGGAAAACGGGGTTGGCGTATGTAATATGGTCGTCAACGTCAAACATGGCCAACCCGTCATTCATAGTCTCGACCAGCGTGCGAAACTTATCATTTCCCTGCTTGAGTGCTTCTTCGCGCTCTATCCGACGCGATATATCGCGTTCCATCACCGAAAAATGGGAAATTTCACCGGCAGCGTTCTGAATGGGTGTAATCGTTACCTCACCCGTATAAAAAGTGCCGTCTTTACGTTTGTTGAAGACCTCCCCCCGAAAGATGTGCCCCGAAAGGACTGTAGACCAAAGCCGCTTATAGAATTCCTGTCCGTGTTTGCCGGATTTGAAAAGGCGGGGATTGTTGCCCACAATTTCATCAATCGAATAACCAGTAAGATTGGCAAAGCCCTGATTGACCCAGACAAACGTTCCAGAAGCATCTGTAAGGCCTAGGCCGTCGGAGGTCGTGCGAATGGATTCTGAAAACAAAAGTATGATTTCATCATCTGTGCTCTTGCTCGTTATCTGGGTGGATTTCTTAGGCTTCCTATAAGTACCTATCCAAAGCAAACCATAGACCAATCCCACCATCATCAACTCATTCACAAGATCTGAACTTCCGAAAAGCGTTAAATCGACTCCCACAATGGGTAGAATCGGGAAGATATCCGCTCCGATGAGGGCAACAAAAGTCCCTAGAAAAAACAGGAAAACCGATGTTACAGTCGGTTTTAACGCACGGAGCGCTTGAAAGGCAGACTTCTTCATAGTGTGATACGATTAGCTAATTTAAGCTTCGCTGTCGGTTAACAGTGGGCGTATCATAGATCTGCTCGGTGGGTATCGACCTAATCGACTTTTTCTTAAACGCATTCCTCTTCGGACACCACAGGCCATTTGGGATACTGTTTGCATTTTTCATCACCCGATTTCTTCGTAGGTTGTCGTTCTCCGCTGCTCGATGTTTTTTTCGCCCAATTTTTTCCAGAATGAACCTTTCAGCATTCGCAGTAGGCGCCCTTGTCTCAGCGGCCACGTTACCGGTCCTCGGTCAGACTTTTACGGGCAACTCGCAAATCTTCGATCCTCCGCTTTTACCAGCTACTTCCATTTCGTCGGTATCGTTGGCCGATTTTAACGGTGATGGAAGGCTTGATTTCTATTTCCCCGGTGCCTTGTATCGACAACAGAGCAATGGTTGGTTCAAAGAAGTGCTTGGTGCGTCCGGGATCGATTCTGAAGGAGACGCACCGCGCGGAGGTATTTTTGGAGATGCCAACTTCGACGGCCTGTTGGACCTCTTCATCATGGATAGCGTGCCCGGGAGTAAAGTGTTCTTTAACCGGAACGGAGGAAAATTCGAGCTTGGAAATTTTGTGGCTGGTATTCAACTAACCAGCCCACCCATTGGAGGCTTCTGGAGGGACCTCAATTCGGATGGGTGGCTTGACTTCACAGCTGTTTACCGTCAGGGGAATCATGCGCTACTGACGGGTTTTCCCAATGGGCGCTACTCAGACCAAGGAGCTTTTTACGCCTTCAGAAGCAGTAATCAAACCTGTTCATTGGCTCCGGCTGATTATGATAAGGACGGAGATGTCGACGTGTATGTGTCGGCCTGCACGGCGCCGAACGAGCTCCTAAATCAATCGGGAAGCATTGTACGCCCTAGATACTTTAATTCAGCGTCTATAGCAGGTGTAGCGAGTTCTCAAAGGAGCAAGGAAGCGGTTTGGTTCGACTATGACAATGACGGCTGGCTGGACATGCTGGTGGCTAACGACTTTCAAGAACTCACCAATTTTTCCGACAATCTTTTATATCATAATGAAGGCAATGGGCGTTTTGTGGATCGAGCGGCACAAGCTGGGATTACTGGAGGCCGCATAAATGCAGGGCCAGCGCCGCTGGTTGTAGCTGATTTTGACAACGACGGCTGGCAAGATGTATATCTCCCCATCAATGGGGTAGGTAAGCTCTATCATAACAACAAAAATGGGACCTTTACTGACATCTATGGAGCAGCCACGGGGCTGTTTCTAGCCCCTGGCGTGACCCAAGCCGGCGATTTTAACAACGATGGATGGATGGATCTGTTTTTTCCGGGTGAAGGCATTCTGTACAATGATGGAGGCTCTAACAACTGGATCACCATCGAGGTCAAAGAGGATGCTCGGAACCGTTTTGGCGTTGGGGCAACGCTGCGATTAACTACAGGCGCTGGCATTCAAACGCGGGTCATTGAAGCCGGAACAGGAGGACTAGGTCACGGAGATCAATTGAAGGCTCATTTTGGTCTAGGAACAGCCACCGAAGCCTCGAAATTGGAAATTGTTTGGCCGACGGGTGCTTCGGAAACGTATTCCAATCTTGCCGCCAATAATAATTACGTTTTCGTACGTGGAATCGGTCGAAACGAACCCCCATCTGCCTTCACCCAGACAATGCCTCTCCCAGCGGGATTTATCGAGCCCTCGGCCGAAAAAATCCGTTTTGAGTGGCAAGTGAGTCAGGATTTAGACCCCGTTAAGTACACGTTATCCGTGTCCGGCCCCGGCATAAAATATTCATTCCCTGATCTGGAGGAACCGTTTTTTGAACTATCCGCTGCCCTCTTACCCGTTGATCAGGTGTACGAATGGTCTGTTCGCGCTACGGATGGCCATTCCGTCCGGTATAGTGGCGAAGAGCGTCAGTTTACGTTTGGACAAGCCGGTAATCCGCTGTCCACTTTCAGGGAGCCTGTGGGATATGATTTTGGATTCCCAAAAGTCTCCGAGGGCGTTGCCCGATTTGCAGACGTTGATGGAGATCGGGACTTAGACCTTTTATTTGGTGGTGAAGGCCCCATCTCCGGGATCCTGAGCCTCTATCTGACCGAAGACCGAATCATTCTTCTTCCGAATGATGGAGGAAGTTACGTCTTCAAAGCACCCGCCCTTTCTTCCATCCCCCTGAAAGCCGTTAAGTATCCTAAAACCGCTTTCGGTGATGTGACAAACAACGGCCGGCAGGATCTTATCGTTTCCGGAATTTCAACGCTCAACAAAACCCCTGAAACATCGGTTTATCTCAATACTGGGACAGGTTTTAATCCGTTTAGCTCGAATGCAATCCCGAATGTCTGGTCAGGCGCGGTGGAATGGGGAGATGTTGATGGGGATGGGGATACCGATTTGCTTGTGGCCGGTGCCAAAAACTTGACGGCACCTTTTAATGCCGTCACCCAAATCATTCTAAATGAGGGTAATTTGGTCTTCCGGGAGGCTGGTGCCAACCTCCCCGGAATTGCCTTTGGGGATGCCTCCTGGGGTGATATGGACGGAGATGGAGATCTTGACATTGCCCTTACCGGCGATAAAGGAGGGGGCGAGCTTTACACCGGCATCTTTCGAAACGATGACGGGCAGTTTGTGGATATCCATGCTGGTCTTCCGCCATTACTCGATGGCTCCCTAGCATGGGCGGATTTTGATGTAGATGGGGATCTCGACCTTTTCGTGACCGGTGGAAAAATCGATCCCGGAACCCTGTTGGGTCAATCGATCTTGTTTGTGAATCAAAATGGCCGTTTTGAACGGCACCCGTTCCCGTTTGACGGTATTTTGTCGGGTGAAGCCGTGTGGGGAGATTACGAAAACGATGGAGACCCAGATTTGTATATCTCAGGAAGTTCAAGTCCTTTTGGAAGGGGAGTTGGACGGCTGTTTCGCAATGAAAATGGACAATTTGCTGCAGAAATAGACCTGGTAGGACTTCGAAATGCATCCGTCGCATTCGGAGATTACAACGGTGATAAGGACATGGATTTGGTGATTTTGGGCCGCGACGACGACGGGGTGATTCAGGTTCGTTTTATGATCAATCAGCAGATTCCTGAACTTATCCCCCCACGATGACCGAATCGGCGTATATTCTTGATCTGACCTCTTTTTGAACCTTAGATCGGAATGGTAGCATGATCGCAAGTATGACCGGTTTTGGCCGTGGTGAAGCATCTAGCCACGGATATGTAGCTACCGTCGAAATTCGTTCGGTCAATAGTCGCTATTGCGAAATTAGCCCGCGCACTTCTAAATCCATTTCGGATAAAGAAGGGGAGTTGACTCGGATCATCAAAGAGACTTTTTCCCGGGGCCGAATTAGCGTTTCCGTTCAAATTGACGAACCAGTTGCAGAAAAGGCACCTTTTCGGGTGAATAAGGTCGCCGTCCGGAATTACGTGGCGCTTCTTGAGGAAGTTCGTGCTGCGGCCGGCATCGAAGAAGCCATTCGTTTAGAGCACGTGCTTCGATATTCAGATATCATGGAATCTGTCGAGCCCCCGATGGATACCGAAAATTACGCCTGGAATGCAACGGTTGAGGCCCTTGCAATCGCGTGCAAAGGCATGCGAGACATGCGCTTCCAGGAAGGCGATGCCCTTCGCAAAGAGTTAGTAGACCGCCTCGATGGAACGGAGTCCAAGCTGAGAGAAGTCGAACGATTAGCCCCGCTCCGAGTAGTTTCTACCAAGGAACGATTGAATCAACGGCTATCCGAAGTCCTGGAAGATGGCCGCATCGACCCTGACCGATTGGAATTTGAAATGGCCATGTTGGCGGACAAACTGGATGTGCGCGAGGAATGCGTCCGGATGGATTCGCATTTGGTGTTGTTTCGTGAGGCCATTGCCTCAGGTGAAGCCGTGGGTCGGAAATTGAATTTCTTGGCTCAGGAAATGAATCGGGAGGTAAATACCATCGGGTCTAAGTCAAATGATGCGGAAATGTCCCATTTGGTGGTTGGAATGAAGGAAGAGTTGGAAAAAATTCGCGAGCAGGTCGAGAATGTCGAATGATCTTGGAGGCCCTTGTATCATCATTCTGGCGGCGCCTAGCGGCTCCGGAAAGACGACCATTGCCTCGAAGTTACTAAGCGCTGTTCCATCGATTTTCTTCTCGGTTTCTGCCACCACGCGGCCTGCCCGGCATCACGAAAAGACGGGCGTCCATTATCACTTTATGTCCCTGTCCGAGTTTGAGCAGCACCGCGTTGGAGGGCGTCTGTTAGAATCAGAGGAAGTGTATCCCGGATCTTGGTACGGCACGCTCGTGAGCGAAGTGGAGAAATCTCACCGGGGAGCACCCGTACTCCTGGATGTTGACGTGATTGGAGCTATCAACGTTAAAAAGAAATACGGCTCGAAATGCCTGGCATTGTTCATTTCCCCTCCGTCACTTAACGTGCTAAAAACCCGGCTCGAGGCAAGAGGAACCGAAACCGAGGAGTCTCTCCTAGCTCGTTTGAGTAAAGCCGAAAACGAACTGTCTTATTCGGGGTCATTTGATCACGTTGTGGTGAATGATGATCTCGATACCGCTGTTGCGGAGGTGATTCGATTGGTAAAAGAATTTATCTCCCGCCCCTCATAGCCATGAATTCATCATCACCAAATACAATGACGGCAAGGCGCATTCTACTCGGTGTTTCGGGAGGGATCGCCGCGTACAAAACGGCTGAATTGGTGCGGCTTTTTAAGAAAGCAGGGGCAGAGGTAAAAGTTGTTATGACGCCCGACGCAACACGGTTTGTGACGCCGCTGACGATGGGCACCTTGAGCGAAAATGAGGTTTTCATAGAGATCTTTCCCGAAAACGAAAGTGGATCTTGGACCAAGCACGTTTCCCTTGGGCTATGGGCCGATTTGTTCGTGGTCGCGCCCGCCACCGCTCAAACGCTTTCGAAATTGGCCAGTGGGGCTTGCGATTCCATGCTAACCGCCGTTGCGCTTACGGCCAGGTGTCCATCTCTTTTGTGTCCAGCAATGGACCATGACATGTATGTGCACGCGGCTACGTCTAACAATTTAGAGACTCTACGGGCACGCGGCGCCTTTGTTATGGAAGCCGAATTTGGCGAGTTGGCTAGCGGTTTGGTAGGACAAGGCCGATTGCCAGAGCCTCAGGCCATTTTTGACCGGGCCCTTGAGATTTTGAAAGCGGCTTCCCTGGCTAAAACAGGGCCTCTTGCGGGGAAAAAAGTCCTGGTTACCGCTGGTCCAACCCGCGAAGCGATCGATCCAGTCCGATACATTTCGAACCATTCTACGGGAACGATGGGGTACGAATTGGCCCGCTCAGCGGCTAGGCGAGGGGCGGACGTCGTGTTGGTTAGTGGACCCACCTCCCTGGAAACCCCGAAAGATGTTCGTCGAATCGATGTCGTTACCGCTGCGGAGATGCACCAGGCAGTGAAAGAGCATGTAGACGCTGACATAGTTATTATGGTGGCCGCCGTAGCAGACTACGCCGCTGCAACCGTCTCGACTTCAAAGATCAAAAAAGACGGTTCGAACCGCACCCTTCAGCTCGAGCCTACCGTCGACATCCTGGCGTCTCTCGGGGCCTCAAAAAGTTCAGGTCAACTCCTGGTAGGATTTGCGTTGGAGACCGACAACCAAGTAGAGAACGCAACCGACAAATTGAACAGAAAGAACCTCGACTGGATCATATTAAACAATCCAAAAGAGGATGGTGCGGGATTTGGAACCGGTACAAACCGGGTCACCTTGTTATCCAAACAGGGAAAAGTGATCGAACTGCCTAAAATGCCAAAAGACGAAGTAGCCGAAGCTATTCTTGAGTTGGTATCCTGAAGGTGTTATTCACACCCTAGCGTGGATTAGCTGGGATCTTTCGTGCGGAAACTTTGCGAATGCCTGCGCCCGTTTGGAGTACCTTTGATCGTACAGGCTTTCCGTCCTTTCGAACCCGTTCTCCATCCCTATAATTGCGCGATTTGTCAACCCACTTAGACGATATTCGAGCTGCTTTTGAACACCAAATAGCCCTTTACGGTCCGTTTGTTTTTCCTGACAAAGTGCGTGCTGACCTGTCGACCGAAGAGGACTCAAAAAAGGTTATATCCGATTCGCCTCGTGTCCTATCTCTAATAACCCCTCCTGATATATACGAGCGTATTGAAGCTCTGATTCCCTCCGATTCTCCAATGCATTCCATGACGACGTTGCAGGAGGTGGCGGACTACGTAGCGAACACGCACCTGATTGAGCTCGACAAAACGCGTCTTAATCCGGTTTTTGGTGTGGGAAATCCAAACGCGGACCTACTGGTAATTGGCGAGGCTCCCGGCGCCGACGAGGATAAAAAGGGCGAGCCATTTGTGGGCAGTGCTGGACAGCTTTTGACACAAATTCTGAGTGCCATCGGCTTTGAGAGATCCGATGTCTATATCGCAAATATTCTAAAGAGTCGTTCGCCCGGAAATCGGGACCCTCTGCCCGAGGAGTTGAAAGCCCACATTCCCATTTTGCACAAACAAATCGCTCTTATTAAGCCAAAACTCATTCTTTGCGTGGGAAGGACCTCAGGAACTTCGCTTTTGGACATAGACTCCTCACTAAAGGACATGAGAGGAATTTTTCACGACTACTACGGAATACCGGTGTTAGTCACCTATCACCCAGCCGACCTGCTTCAGAACCCCAACTGGAAGCGCCCAACCTGGGAAGATGTTCAACTACTTCGAAACAAGTACGACGCTTTAACCGCCTGATTTTAAACTTTGACTATGTCTGACTCTTTTCAGGAATCCTCCTCACGGCCACCGGTAGCTGGGCATTCAGCCGCCATCGTTCCCCTCTCGCAAGGCGCCCTGTTACCAGCGGGACGAATTCCCCCGCAAGCCGTATCGATTGAACAATCCGTTTTAGGCGCTATGCTGCTTGAACGCGACGCCATTCCAAAAACGATTGAAATCCTGCCCAGAGGCTCGTTTTATACCGGTCGCCATAATTTGATTTATGACGCGATCCTGAGTCTGTTCGAGCGTGCAAATCCGGTTGATATGATCACGCTGGGCGATGAATTGGCCCGGCGGGGTAAACTCGACGAAATCGGCGGGGCTTACTACCTCACCGAGCTTACCACGACGGTGGCTACGGCCGCCAACATTGAGTACCACGCCCGCATTCTGGCTGAAAAATCGCTTCTTCGGAATCTGATTGAAACCATGACGAACATGGTGGGGAGGGCGTATGACCCATCAGCGGACGCGTTTGAGCTACTCGATGAAGCCGAGAGCGATATTTTCAAGATTTCGGAGTTACAACTTCGCCGAAGTGCGACCTCCATGAGCGAGGTCCTCAAGGAGACCCTCACACGACTTGAGTCCATTCACGGCCGAGAAGGAGGAATTACGGGCATCCCGAGTGGTTTTCAGCGGGTGGACAAAATGACGGGCGGATGGCAACCGTCGGACTTGATTATCATTGCCGCCAGACCATCCATGGGAAAAACCGCTTTTGCACTGTCCATGGCCAGAAATGCTGCGCTGCACCATGAAAAGCCGACCGGTGTCGTCATTTTCTCGTTAGAAATGAGCGCCGGCCAGTTGGCCCAGCGTCTGCTGACCTCCGAGGCCAAGGTAGATGCCCAGGCCGCTCGAACCGGACGCCTCAGCGACGATGATTGGCCCAGACTCGCACGCGCAGCCGGTAGACTCTCCGCAGCCCCCATTTTTATTGATGACACACCCGGCCTCACCATTCTGGAGATTCGAGCTAAAAGTCGGCGCCTCAAAGCCGAACACGACATTGGGCTTATTATAGTTGATTATTTGCAGTTGATGCACGGCTCGGGCATGGGCAAAAACTCCAACCGCGAACAGGAAATCGCCCATATCTCGCGGTCCCTTAAAGGCCTGGCGAAAGAGCTCAATGTGCCGGTCATTGCCCTCTCGCAGCTGAGCCGAGCCGTCGAAACGCGTGGAGGGGATCACCGTCCGCAGCTCTCCGACCTACGTGAATCCGGGTCGATCGAACAAGACGCAGATGTTGTCGCTTTTATCTATCGCGCGGAGGTCTACAAGATCGGAGTCGATGTCAACGGAAACTCTACGGAGGGCCTAGCCGAGCTCATTATTGGAAAGCAACGAAATGGGCCGATTGGCGATGTCTCTTTGGCCTGGGTAAACAAATACGCCCGTTTCGAAAACCTCACAACGTATTACGGCGCAACGGATTACATTCCAGAAGGAGATTCGGATGAATTGAACGCTTTACCTCCTGGAGGCCATTCGGCTCCTTTCTGATCCGTATCTTGAGCCAAAATTCCAGCGGCTTTTTACGTTTCTCTCATGATTGATCCAAAACAGTTTTACCGAAAAATGGATCGAATGCTCGCTCGTATCGCGAGCGAAGGGCACGATGGTCGGTTTTTGCATCGCATTCTGGAGGAACTCGTGCACTCTTTTGGCCCCGAAT
The DNA here is from genome assembly GCA_027622005.1 of Bacteroidota bacterium. Taxonomy (GTDB): domain Bacteria; phylum Bacteroidota; class Rhodothermia; order Rhodothermales; family UBA10348; genus UBA10348. The sequence continues at coordinate 34,748 of JAQBZH010000014.1, forward strand.
TAAATTTCGGGAATGGCCATATGTACCGCGAATTATTTGGCGAATACGAACTGCACCACACAACGGGCCACGCCGATCTTTTCCCCGCCCGACTCTCGTCTACCGAGCCGGCAGTTCTTAGTGTCCTCGAACACGGGGCCTTTTTGTATGAAACGCCAGCAGAAATTCCGTCTTGGTTTTCTCCTGGTCCAGACTATGCTCCGGAATTTGTGGCTTTACGGATCGATGGGAATCCCGGACACCGATACCTCTATCTGTTTTCCCTGCGGTCAGGATGGGTCCGTGATGAATTGGCCTTTTGCTTAAACGGTGTTCGGTTTGCACTCAATTACCGCTTGAAATCGGATGCTGTACAAAGCGAATTGGACACGGCGGCCGCCATTCAAAACAGTTTGCTGCCCCAAAAGGCGCCCGTGTTTCCGGGGTTTGACATTGCCGTACGGTCGCAGCCGGCCGAAGCGGTAGGCGGCGACCTCTACGACTTTTTGATGCTGGAAGAGGATATGATGGGCATCGCCATCGGCGATGCCAGCGGACATGGTCTTCCAGCTGCTTTGCTGGTGCGCGACGTTCTTATGGGTATTCGAATGGGGGTCGGCTCCAACCTCAAGATGATGTACACCCTTAAAAAACTGAACCGGGTGCTTCATGAAACCACTTTTTCCACCCGCTTTGTATCGGTGTTTTTCGGAGAACTGAACGCAAACGGAGGATTGCTCTACGCAAATGCCGGCCACACATCGGGACTCATCCTTCACGGCGATAACATTACTCGCTTGGATCCTACCGGCCCAATTATGGGACCATTGCCCGATATTCCGCTCGAAAGAGGGTTCGCCGATATTCCAAAAGGGGGAATGATGGTTTTGTATACCGATGGAATAACCGAGCGCACCGAAAAAAGCGGTGACCTGTTTGAGGAAGAGGGTTTAATCCGATGTATTCAGAAGTATCGAGACTTGCCTGCAAAAGCGATGGTCGACCGTGTTTTCGAGTATGCATTGGCTCTCGATCATCAATCGGACCTACTGGAAGACGATAGCACCTTATTGGTCGTCAAGCGTCACCTCTAGAGAAGGGCTTCGTTGGCCTGCTTTCGTCCGACCATAGCCCTCCTGCCCGGACCGGTTTATTTTGCAGGCTCTGATCGCTTCCCGCGAATTTTTAGGTTCAGCATCTCGACTAATACCGAGAACGCCATGGCAAAGTAGATATAACCGCGAGGCATATGAAAATCGAGGCCTTCGGCTATTAGTGCGACGCCGACCATCAACAGAAAACTGAGTGCCAGCATCTTTACCGTCGGGTGTTTCTCGATAAACGCTGAAACTGCTTCTGCACTGACCATCATGAACAAAATGGCGGTTACTATGGCGGCAATCATGATTGGAATTTGGTCGACCATGCCAACTGCGGTTATGACCGAATCAAGCGAAAAAACCATGTCTAACAGGAAAATTTGGAATAGTACATTCCCGAAAGTGACCACTTTTTTACCCGTTGCGTGCTCTTCCTCGCCCTCCAGCTTGTTGTGAATCTCGTGAGTGCTTTTGGCCAGCAAAAACAAGCCTCCACCGATTAATATCAAATCCCTTCCAGAAACCGCCATTTCAAGAACGGTAAACAAGGGGGCGGTTAGCCGCATGATCCACGCTAGCGACAACAGTAGAACTACTCGACCTACTAACGCCATCGCGAGTCCCAAAAACCGAGCGCGCGGTTGTTGATCCTTGGGCAGCCGCGAGGACAAAATGGAAATAAAAATGATGTTGTCGACGCCTAGAACGATTTCAAGGGCGGTTAACGTGCCAAAAGCGATCCACGCATTGGGATCCGACAAGAGTTCTAACATGCGATTCCGGTTTTAAAGAGTGACCGAATATACCGCTGTTAGCATCAAATACAGAAGGGAGATAGGCGAATTTCCACCGGATTCCGGCCTATCGAAACGGATTTCTCCGCCAAAAAAACAGCCTTGTGGTTATCGCTCTGAAAAATTTTGAAAATATCGACACGTGAGGCTCCAAATAAGGGTGATGGTTTGATCACGACTCCAACATACGGCGAGTTCTTCGCCTAGATGCAAAGACGGACCCCGCGTCCGCTCAGTACGGATATCCCAGCGCTTTGGAAATGGTATCAACTTGCCACTCTTGAATAAACAGGCCAATGCTTCCGAAAAATCCGTGGCCGTTTTCGACATTGGAAAGCACGCCAGGCTGGGCGAGTACTTCGGGGTCAAAAATACCATTGGGAGGATCCCAATTGGCATCCAGAATGCGCACTTGGAATCCCATCGTTACCAGCTGATGTCGGCCGCTGGGTGGGATCATACCAATGCTTATAGCCCAATCAACGGTTTTCTGAACTTCCGGCCGATCCTCCGTAATGTTGAGGCGGACTTTCCAACCTCCGTCCTCGGTACGGACCCCCGGGCGACCGTAGGGAACGGACATTCTAAACGATTGATCGCCCCCATGCCACCGATAAAGCGCCTTAATTTCCCAGGGGGACGCTATTTGGGGGATATAAATATCCTGGTAAACGAACGAAGAGTCTTGCTCCCAAATAACGGGACCGCGAACAAACAGGGTGTCAGCATTAATGGCCGGAACCCGTGTTTCTGCACTCGTCGTTTTCCCGTCCGATCGCACCACATCAATGCGATAGCTACGTTTCGGATTGATCAGAAAATGACTGCTGAAAACATGTCCGTACGAACCATCCTCGAGCTCTGCCAAAGTATGATTCCACCGCGTGCGTTCACCCGATGCGAGGTCCGTTGAAAAGACTTCGGCATCGATTTGAGCACCATCGTCGGTTGGGCTTAGAATTCGTTCGGCAAACCGGGTTACGGGGATTACTCGAATCGAATGGTTTGAGGATAATTGATCCAAATACCCCCAAATCGTAAAGTATTTATCTTCATTTTCGAACGGATCGATCGTCGTATCAGAGCACGAGGAGGTCATGCCGGCAAGGCCAATCATAACCAGAAAAAGGAATCGGTGTCTCATGCTTCGCTTAATCGTTTTCAAAGGGATATGAAAAGGTCGCTCTGAGCGCGTTAATTTGTACTTTGAATTGGGTGTATGGTTTTCAATGCAAGGCGGACCGTCCAATCCAAGCGGCGGATGGTAAATGCCCAAGTCACAGTCGTGGACACAATCACCGAAATGGCAATCTGAGTCATACTTCAAACATATGGATTGTAGGACTTTGGCTATGCATAGCTGGGGGCCCGATTTCCGTCCGGGCGCAGGCCACGACCGACTTGGCAGCTCTAAAACGAATTGGTTTGGAGTACCAGGCGGCTCTCAGCAAGACCGACTCGTTGGCGTACTTACCCGAAAGGACCTCTCCTAGTCCGGACTCAACAGAGATCTTCGCGCCAAAGTCCAGTCGATTTCACTTGGAAACTCAAATTCTCGGTCTCCTTGGCGGTCGGCCTTTGATCTACACGACGCACAATAGACGCGCTGCGGCTTCGGTGCGAACTACCTCTCTTCATTCCACCGGGCGGAGCGGGCTTGGCCTCCACGGCGCCGAGCGGGAGGTCGCGATCTGGGACGCGGGAAACGTATTGGTTACCCATCGGGAACTGAAAGGCCGTGCCGCTCAACGAGATACAACCATTGCCGGAGCCACGCACGCTACTCATGTGGCCGGAACGATGGCTGCTTCGGGCATTTGGGAGGTAGCCCGCGGAATGGCCCCGGAAGCCACGGTAAGCTCGTACAACTGGATTGATGATGTCGTTGAAATGGCCAACGCAGCCGCTAAAGGTCTTACGCTATCGAATCATTCATATGGAGTGCCGCTTGGTTGGACCCCCAATTTCCACGGCGATGGCCTTTGGGCTTGGATGGGGGATCCCAAAATTTCCAATCTGGTGGACTTCCGTTTCGGTTGGTACGACAAACTTTCTGCCACTTGGGATGCCATTTCTCACGCGGCACCGTTTTACTTGATTGTAAAAAGTGCCGGAAATGAGCGGGAATTGCAAGGTCCGAGAAACGGCGAACCACACCATGTTTTTGATAATGGTTGGCTCATCAGTACCGACACGCGGCTGCCAGATGCCGATGGTCTTGGGTATGACACGATAGGAGATGCCGGGGTCGCGAAAAACGTCCTGACCGTGGGCGCGACTGAGAGCGCACCTTGGGGAATAACCAAGCCCGAGGACGTAAAAATGACGGATTTTTCTGGATGGGGACCAACAGACGATGGCCGAATCAAACCCGATATCGTGGCTCCCGGCGTCCAATTGATGTCCTCCAAAGCCAATTCGGACGAGGACTATGGCCCGTCCAGTGGGACGTCGATGGCGGCGCCCGTCGTTTCTGGTTCGGCCGTGCTATTGCAAGAGCTCTTCGAACGGGAATTGGGGCGGGGGAAACCGCTTTCCTCAACGATTAAAGGGTTGATCATTCATTCTGCGGATGAGGCGGGGGTGGCCCAGGGTCCCGATTATCAATTTGGATGGGGACAGCTCAATACCGAGCGCGCGGCACTTCATTTACATCAAGCGGGGATCTCTTCTCGGTCGGCCGCTCCAGTTGCCCCCTTTCCAGCGCAGGTCATTGAAAGCGGCATCGCGGCTGGTGCATTACTGGAATTCTCGGTTCATATCACCAAAAAACAGCCCTTTCGGGCTACGTTAGCTTGGACGGATCCGGCTGCGGCAGTCGGGGCTCTCCTCCTCGACGATCCAACGATCAAATTAGTCCATGACCTTGATTTATCGGTTTCGGGACCCGGCGGAGCGCACTTAGCATGGACGCTCGATCCCGCAAACCCTTCCCGTCCTCGACGATCCAACGATCAAATTGGTTCATGATCTTGATTTAACGGTGCAAGGACCCAGTGGAACTCAATTTGCGTGGACACTCGACCCCAAAAATCCTGCTCGTCCTGCCGAGCGAGGCAAAAATGTCCGAGACAACGTCGAACAAGTCCTCTTTGAAGCCGAGCCAGGGCTCTATACGGTTCAGGTTCGAGCGCCAGGGGTTCTGACGACTGCGGCGCAATATTTTTCTCTGATAATCGGGGAGGCCGCCGAGGTCTTTAATGGAGAAGCCCTTTCTGCGGTGTCGGGCCGGGTTACGATCGGGAACGTTGGCGTTCAAGACGTGACAATTCACGTTCAGGGCCCTAAATGGGTCGATTTTAGAACCCTCAAGGACGGCGTCTTTTATTTGGCCGATCTTCCTCCCGGCCGGTATACGGTTTTCCCATCAGATCCCATTCTTAGCTTCTCTCCGTCGTCCTTTGAAATCGATTTACCAGTCAGTCAGGACCGTCTCGAATTTAACGTGGTACCCATTGCAGAGCTGACCGGATTCGAGCTATTGGAAAGTCCTCGACTTTTGCACTCCGGCGAAGTGGAAGCCGGCAGACGAGTTCAAACAGCCGCTGCCGGAGGGGTTTATGGGCTTACTTTTGTTTTTTCGAGCGCTTCTGCGTCTCGGCTTTCTGGTCTGAAACTCCACATCGACTCCCGGTTTGACCCACGAATTTATACGTTCTCGGGTCTGACCGGAAACCAGGTCATCGAATTATCACCGGACTGGACGATTTCGGCTTTCAATTCAGGACACCTAACCAAGCGCATTCCGGCCATTTGGTTTGATGGCACGGCCACCACGCCGTTTGATGCCCTCTTGCCGTACTCCATCCGGACGGACTCCGATCAAATCTTATTCGCAGATACGTTATCGATTCGGGTAGACCGACCCGACGACATGGCCCCCATTCCAAACGCTGCGATTCGCCTCCCAGGTTTGGCATACGCCCCTCCAGGAGAACAAATGGAAATTCGAGTGGGGTATTTGGATGGTAGCCGCGTTGGTGAACTCACCGCTCTCATGCTCGATCGGGACAATGAATCCATCATCCTGCACTCGATTCCACTGCGGGATTCAGGTAGCATCGAAAGCGATCTCGATATTGTGAAAGGCGATGGTATATACACGGCCAAATTCGTCCCGCGTATCGTGGCCGACTATCGCCTAGCTATTCGAACGGTCGATGTCCACGGAAACGAAAGCACCCTTATTTCGGATTCCTACTATTCCTCGGTGCCTTTCACCACCAATAATGACTTTTTGTTTTGGACGACTTACGAGAACGGATCTCAAACAAAAGCGCACGAAAAGGTCTTTGACCGCCTTGGTTTTGGATATTCCTGGTGGGACGAACTTACGCGAGGCCAGATAAAGACCAACGATTTAAAGAAATTTGATGTCGTGATATCCGGTCGTCATTCGGCTCCACTGCGAACAAAAGCTGACATGGACCAGCTATCGGAATTTGTTAGCGGGGGAGGAAAGCTGGTCATTTTGGGCGAAAATCCGGTCAACGACGTGTCGAAGGCCTGGATGCAGGCCACGTTTGGCGTCCAGTTTCAGACCAGGATTGGGACTGATCGAGCCGTTGTGGGAGCGAACCATCTGGAAGGGTTTCAGGCGAACCTATCTCCCGGCGCGAGGCCTTCCTCGATCCAACTCCCACCTACCGCGACGGCCCTCGCAACGCTTAGCGGAGAGGTTGTAGCAGCGAAAATCGGAACTACCATTATTTCGACACTGTCCGCAGCCTCGTTCGATTCGGATGCTGCCAGCCGAGATCTCCTATCTCGTCTACTTTTCGTTGGGTCTGATCGCGTCGAAACGGTTGTGGCCCCTTCAATACCTTCGTTTGTTCGTCCATCAAACACGGTTCTTTCTGGTGATTTTTTGGACGTCGAGTGGCCATATCAAGGGTTTGCCTCTTTCGAGATCGAAGTCTCCACGGTGGCTGATTTTAGCGATTCGGTTGTGCGCTTGGCGTCGAAAGCAACGAAGGCCTCATTGGGGCCCCTTGAGCGCGGAAAGTCCTATTTCGCGCGGATAAAAGCGATAAATCCTGCCGGAATTTCGGATTGGAGCGAGATACACTCCTTTAATTCACGTCTGGCTAATCGAGCGCCCGTTATCGTAGGCACGCCGATTCCCATTCATTTTGGTGTCGGAAACTATCGCCCATTTGGCCTTTCCGGAATTTCAGCGTTGTTTACCGACCCGGACTCGGATGCATTGCAAATTTCGCTGTCTTCAGAGCCGGTCGGCCTTTTTACCGCCTCGATTCGAAACGATTCCCTCGTTGTCGCTCCCATCTTGCTGCGATCCGGTCAGGGCGTGGTTACGCTAACCGCCAAGGATCCCGATGGGTTGTCCGCCGCCATGGTCTTCCAGTTGACTTTGGATTATCCGTTTTCAGATCCGATTAACCGAGCACCGCTGCTACTTTCCCCTACGGCTAGCCAAACAACACTACCCCTGGGCGAAAGAATCGATCGTCGAATGATCGATCTGTTCGCGGACCCAAACGGCGATCCTTTGACCTTTCAAATATCGGTCTCGAACCCGGAGAACATCGCTTTTTCATTTTCGAACGACGTGATATCGATCCTTCCCTTGTCCATCGGCCGCGCGACGCTGAGCATTCAAGCTAGCGATGGACGGGGTGGACTGGCCGACTATACCGAGGTCATAAACGTCATTCCAAAGGTTGTAGTGCCTGTAAACCTCGCTCCCATTGTCGTCCTAGAGCCTGGATTATCCCAGGTACTCATCCGGACGGCCTATACCAAGTCCGTAGCCTCGACCTTTGAAGACCCTGACGGAGAAGCGCCAACCCTAAGCCTGACAACGGATTCGCCGGAATGGTTTCGACTTGAAAACGATAGTCTATTCGCATTTTTTACTCGGGCTGGCACGTTCTCAGCGGAGGTTACGGCAACCGATCCTCGTCTTGGGTCCACCTCGGTCCTATTCCGGTTCAAAGTCAGCTCCGATGCCAGCTTAGTTCACTTTTCGGATGATATTCCGCTCGTGTTTTCCATTGTCTCGGCCTATCCGATGCCCTTTTCAGATCGGGTCACATTTGTGGTAAACATCCCCGAAGATGGCTTCTTTCAAATTCGAGTCTTCGGCCTTGATGGCCGCGAAGTGGCGACTGTAGCGGATCAATCGGTATCGGCAGGGTCTTATGAAATGGCCTGGAGACCTGAAAGGTTACCTGCAGGCGCGTACATTTATCGGGCCACATGGTCCGGTCAGCTTGAGACTGGAACACTCGTAAAGTGGAAATAGGCCGCCTACACTCCAAATCACCAAAATGCCACCCTTAAGAACCGTCTAGTTCTAATCTGCTTGGTCGTTTCAGGGCTCATAGCAGGCTGATCTGCGCTCTATTTGAGAAGAACGATTTGTCTCGTTTTTACGATTCCCATGGCCTCGAGCCGAACCAGATACGTTCCGGAAGGAAGGTTAGCCCCGCTAAACTCGGTCACATGGGAGCCGGCTGACATCATCCGCGTGTCAATCAAAACGGCTACTTCACGGCCCAACGCGTCGCTCACCGTAACTCGGACCGTAGTCGATTCGGACAGCGTAAACGGTATGTTAGTAGACGGATTAAACGGATTGGGATAGGCCGGATTCAATTCAATGCTCGTTGGAAGAACGTCTTCGTCTTCTTTGTCAACCCGTTGGCCGATGCAGCTTTGACCTGCCAAACACACCAAATAAACGCCACCGGGGTCGCTCGAAACGGCTACAGCTCCGCTGCTCAAATACGGATAATTGCTCCACGTACCATCCCAAACACTCGTAATAGTCGCTGGGTGAGTATCAAAAAAAGCGGTCTCGAAAGGATTCTTGGGGTCTGAAATGTCAAGGATTCGCAGTCCATCGATATAATTGGACTGATACAACATATTACCCTTCACGTAATGGTTGTGATCGATGCTGGTAACGGCTGAAAAATACTCTTTCACCAAAACCGGGTCGTCGAGATCGGCCACATCCCAGACAAGGGTTCGGGTCGTGGGAACTACGAGTCGATTTTCGTCGAGTTCGTCATTCTGAAAAAGATACTTTTGGTCTTCCGACAACCAAGCTTGATGTACGTACTGTGCGTTCGCGTACTTCCCAAGACCAAGGAAAACGGGACTCATTTTACTCGACACGTCTGCAATAGAAATCGAATTTTCATTGGATGAAAAACAAATTTCTTTGCCGGTATGCGCTGTGTCCGGACCTCGATAAATGACGCATTGAGAATCGTGGGTGTATCCGCGGGCAGACCTCAAATCAGTTATACAACCAGCAAAAACCGGAGCTCCGGGCACCGAAATGTTAATTGAGTGAAGACCTCCCCCACACGTTTGGCCTACACCCCCACCGACAGAAGGGCCATTGCTTCCCACCGCGTAAGCAAAGCCCGTTTCTTCGTTGATCACAATATTATGAACCTTGCTCACTTCCGTATAGGTTGTTACGGGCAGTAGCACTTGTCGCGGCCCTGAATGCCCGCGCAGAGCTGTCAAATCGACTACTTGGACTCCGTGGTTAGGAGCTTCCGAAACGATATAAGCGTGGTTTTTATACACTTTAATGTCACGCCAAGTACTCGCCGAGGTGCCTGCTGTCTTAGGAATTAGAGCGATGTAGGCTGGTTTCGTCGGATCGGTCACATCGATTACCGAAACGCCATCCGCCCATCCGGAAAGAACCACCTCTAAATTAGTCTCCGTATCTGACCAACCCCAAATGTCATTTAATCGCGTGGCTTGACCCATATCTGCCGCCGGCATGTGGCCCAACAGCGTGACATTATTGCACGCATGTTCAACACCGGAGGCAGGGGCTGTGAGCTTGCCAGCCACACAATTCACGGCCTGAGCACGTGCCGTTGTAAAACTAGATCCTATTAGAATAACGAAAAGTAGGAGAACTAGGCGGCGCATGGGGTTACAGTCAAAAAGTCGGTTGGGCCCGAAGCCTCAATAGAGATCGGGTTTTGATGGAGTCTCGCAAGATACCACGATTTTTAAGGGATCAACAAGCAAAAGAAGCAAAATCCTTCTTCCGGTAGGAGTTCCCCCTACGTGGAGTTACTTCTACATCAAAAAAAGGTTGTCTTAGGAACGTACCCCAAGCCCGACCCCGGACGAAATCCGAAAATTGGGCGTTAACCCACTGATTTGGTATGTTGCGGATTATTTCCAATTTAGCACCGAACTAAATCCACCAAACCCGTGTCGCAAACGTTTTTCACTCGAATAAAAGTCCCACACGTGTTTACCCTGCTGACCGGGGTCATCCTATTTGCAAGCTTGTTGACATGGATCATCCCTTCGGGATCCTATGAGCGCCGTCCGATGCAGGTGGGATCCGTTGAGCGAAACGTCATAGTCCCTGACAGCTATTCTCAGACGCCAAAACACTATTCACCGGGCGGAATTTTGCTTTCTGAATCGGTGGAAGGAGCAGCGGCTCCCGTCAGCGTCCAAGGCTTTTTAAGCGCCATTCCTCGGGGAATGGAAGCCGCGGCAGATATCATCTTTTTCATTTTTGTGGTTGGAGGCGTGTTCGGAATCCTCCAGCGAACCGGCGCCATCGTTTCGGGAGTCCACTCGCTCTTGACGCGGTTTCGACATTCCGGAACACTGTTGATCATTTTGTTGATGTCCGCCGTGGCCATTGGTGGCTCCACCTTGGGCATGGGAGAGGAGTTTATCCCGTTGGTGCCCCTGTTTTTGATCGTCTCTAAAGAATTGGGCTATGACCGCGCCTTTGGACTCGCGCTGGTTTTTGTGGCGGCGGAAACGGGGTTTGCCGCATCCACCACCAATCCATTTACGGTAAACATCGCCCAGGGGATCGCTGAACTCCCCTTGAATAGCTTGTTGGGATTTCGCACCGTGTTTCTCGTGTGCGCGCTGGCCGTTGTGCTGACCTACGTCCTGCGCTACGGCGCTCGCGTAAAAGCGGACCGAAGCGCATCGGTCATGCCCGACGATCCGTTTGACCTCGGCGATGTTGACATTCAAATCGATTCCTTCACGAAGAGACACCGCTGGATCCTGCTTTCCTGCGTAGGCATTTTTGGCTTCATCCTATATGCGGTTCAGGCCTACGGCTGGTGGATGGCGGAAATGGGAGGCGGATTTCTGTTGATGGGCATCGTGGCCGTCGCTATTTCCCGCATCTCGCTGAGTGACGCGGCCAGCGCCATGGCTAAGGGTATGGAGGAAATGGTGGTCGCGGCGCTGGTTGTCGGATTTGCCCGCGGAGTTCAGGTCGTTCTAGAGGACGCCCAGGTCCTCGACACCATCGTGTTTTATGCCGCAAACCTACTTCAAAACTTTTCGACGGTCGTTGCTGCCATCGGGATGTTCGTTTTCCAGTCCTTTTTGAACTTTTTTATTCCTTCGGGCTCTGGCCAGGCTGCGGTGACTATGCCCATTATGGCGCCACTGGCTGATGTCTTAGGGCTTTCTCGCCAAGTGGCCGTTTTTGCTTTTACCTGCGGCGATGGCCTTTCCAATACCATCATACCAACCTCGGGAATCTTGATGGCGATGCTTGGATTGGCGGGAATTCCGTATGACAAGTGGCTTCGGTTTATGGTGCCCTTATTCTTGAGGCTTTCCCTATTAGCGGCCATTTTTCTAGTGGTGATGGTGTTTTTGGGCCTTTAGAGTTCCTAAAACGAGGGGCCTAGGTAACCTGAGCGTAACCGTCCCGTATCCGTTGCGCATCGTTGGACCTTAATCTCCTTTGGAAAATTTTATGTTTTCATCCTTCATCGCCCGGCTCCGATCCATCGCATTAGTTCGGATGTTCACTGCGTTTACGCGAGTCAGTTTGGCTATTGGTTTTTTTGCCCCTGGCCTGAAAAAAGTTCTGGGAATGCCGTTTACCGTCCTACCTACGACTCATCCAGTCGGGTACTTTTTTGATGCTTTTTTCCAGGCGCAGGAGTTCTATTTAGCCGTGGGGCTCGCGCAAGTAATTGCTGCCTTATTACTTTTATTTCCGCGAACGGCGACTCTTGGGGCCATTTTGTACTTCCCAATAATCCTAAATATTACGATCGTCACGTGGTCTATCGGATTCGTAGGGACGAATTGGGTGACTCTATTTATGACATTGGGCTGTCTGTATCTGTTATTATGGGACTACGAAAGACTTAAAAACATCCTCCCGATCAAGGAGCGTCGGTCGTTGGCTGCCAGCAAAATGTGGATTCAAACCGCCGCCCTATTCTCTGTTCTGGGAATGCTGGGATATGCATTAGTGGCCATGATTAACTTGGCCAATGCGTGGACGACCTTTGGCTTTCTTGGCTTCGCAATTGCGGCGGTTTTGGGGGCCATTTTTGGTCTCTTTCTCTCGCTTCATGTCCGCTTGATGCCCAGCGAGTAATAGTTCAAAACGCCGCATTTCCGGCGTGAAAAGTGCTACCTTTCCGGCGTACCTACCCCAATCGTTAGACCACCCGGACTCATGCGTACTTTTTTGTTGTACACGTTTTTATTCGCGTTTTCACTTTCTGCGGCTGCCCAATCCAATCGCGAAGGCCTGAAAATATACATTTCGGCCGATATGGAAGGTCTCACAGGAGCAGTAACGGGCGAACAACTCGGCCCAACGGGCTTCGAATACGCTCGATTTCGTCAGATTATGACCGATGAAGTCAACGCCGTAATCTCAGCTGCAAGGGAAGAGGGCGCGACGGAGTTTTTGGTCAGCGACTCTCATGGTAACGGCCAAAATCTTCTGATCGAACAGCTTCCGGACGATGTTCAGATCGTGCGTTCTTGGCCCCGGGCTTTGGGAATGATGCATGGTATCGACGAGACTTTTGACGGGGTCATTTTTGTCGGATATCACTCGAGTACGTCTAACTCTGAGGGGGTCCGGGCGCACACCAAGTCGAGCGCCAACCTGACAGACCTCCAACTCAACGGGGAGCACGTTTCGGAAGGGTCATGGAATGCGGCCATTGCAGGCCACTTTAATGTCCCTGTTATTTTGGTTACCGGCGATGACGCAGCCGTAGCGGAAGTCAGCGCGGCACTAGGCCCGATTGAAGGTGCCGTGGTCAAGATGAATCACGGATTTCACTCCGCGACGACGATGACACCGGCAGCTGGTCAAAAACTCATCCGGGAAAAAACGCGTGCAGCGATTAGGCGCATCTCCGAGTTTAAGCCCTTCAAGCTATATGGCCCGCCGGTCGTCCAATTTAGCCTAAAGCATTATCAACCAGCGGAGCTCCTAGCGTATCTGAAATTCGTGCGCCGGGTTGATTCTCATACCATTGAGTACCTGGCCGACGATATGATTGACGCTTCGAAATTTATGCAGTTCGTTTTGGATTATAGCGTGACCATCAACCCTTAATTGGAACCACCCTATTCACGCTTGAACGTCTAAAACCGAAGTGCTGGATTTTCGAATGATCACCATCACTCAAGAGACCCTCAAAACTGCAAAGGCATCCTGCTCATGCGGACACGATTTGAACAGCGTTTGGATCCGTCCCAGAGCGCACCATAAACCGGTCAAGTTTTGGTACGCCATTTTTTGGGGGATTTCAGGGGGAAAACCCGATAAAATTGAGTGGGTTTGCCGAGTGTGCCATGAGGTTGTTGCGACGTCCACCGACCCCGTCCATTTATTACATTACCGGCACGAATAGAGGATAGCAGGTTGGAACGTCACCAGAGGTTTTACTCTGCCGTATCGCTCATTCCGATGTTCACAGCTGGTCCGGCCCCCTCCGGCTCCCTAATCGACATGATCAGTTCTTGCACCGATTGGTCGGGCGCTGGGAAAAAGGGAGTTAACCCAATGGTGACGACGAAATTCAGCACCATTCCTATCACTCCAATCCCTTGGGGTCCAATGCCAAAGGCCCAGGGCGTCCAGCCGCCATACACGCTGCCCAAAATATAGGTGGCGGTAAAGACTATGCCCACCATCATCCCGATCATGGCGGGAACGGTGCCCACTCGTTTGGAGAAAATACCCAGGACAATCACCGGGAAAAAGCTGGCAGCAGCGAGTCCAAAGGCAAATGCGACAACCTGGCTTACAAACCCGGGGGGATAAATGCCCAAAAATCCTGATATGACTACTGCCAAGCCGATGACCACGCGTCCAATCAGCAGTCGCTGGGTTTCGGTTGCCTTCGGGTTGATAATTCGATAATACAGGTCGTGGGCAACGCTCGACGAAATGACCAAAAGCAATCCACTCGCTGTAGAAAGAGCCGCAGCTAGTCCACCTGCGGCTACCAACGCAATGATCCAGTTGGCTAGCCCAGCCATTTCGGGGGTGGCGAGGACAATAATGTCCTGATCTGGTCCAACCAGATTTGCTTGCCGGAGCACCGCTCGACCATCTTCACCTCCTTCTTCACCAGCCAGCCATTTTTGATGATTCTTACGGATACCCGCCACTTGGATGGTCCCCAAGTTGCCGCTACGAAATAGCTCATTTTCTTCCAGACGCGCACCGCCGGTGTAGGAAAGGCGCCCGTCACCATCGTCCATCCACAAGATCAATCCCGTCTTCTCCCACGTTCGAAACCAGTCGGGAAGTTCGGCTTCCGTTTTCCCGTGCAGCCCATCAAGCATCGTGTACCGGGCAAAAGCGCCTATTGCGGGGGCAGTCAAATACAGCAGGGCAATAAAAAGAAGGGCCCAAAAGGCACTCCATCGGGCCGCTGCGACTGTTTTTACGGTGTAAAAGCGGACAATCACGTGGGGCAGACCCGCCGTGCCGGCCATCAACGCAAGCGTCACACAAAATACATTCAGCTTATTCCAGCTACCGGTAAACGGTTCGGTGTACGAAGCGAATCCGAGGTCCGCGCTGATCAGATTGAGTTTTTCGAGCAACGGAACGGTTTCGCCAACCAGCGGGCTGCCCAACCCGATTTGCGGAATGGCGCTACCGGTCAAATCCAGACTGATCGCTATGGCGGGCGTTAGAAAAGCCGTGATCAACACCCAATACTGCGCGACCTGTGTCCAGGTGATGCCCTTCATGCCACCTAGCGTTGCATACACGAATACGATGGCGACGCCCACATACACTCCTACGTTGACATCGACCTCCAAAAACCGAGAAAACACGATGCCCACACCCCTCATTTGGCCTGCAACGTACGTGAAACTGATAAAAATGGCGCACACGACTGCCACAATCCGGATTCCATTGGAGCGAAATCGGTCCCCGATGAAGTCTGGCACCGTGTAGTGGCCGAATTTTCGAAGGTAGGGGGCCAGTAGTAGTGCCAGGAGGACATATCCCCCCGTCCAGCCCATCAAATACATTCCGCCTGTATACCCTAGGGTTGATATCAACCCGGCCATGGAAATGAACGAGGCTGCGCTCATCCAGTCCGCTGCGGTGGCCATCCCATTGGCAATGGCCGGAATTCCTTGTCCGGCAACGTAGAAGCCCTTGGTGTCGGAAACCCTTGAGCGCCACGCAATGAACAAATAGAGCGAAAAGGTCACCCCTACAAAAAGAAACGTCCAGATCTGTACGCTCATGCCGCACTCCCATTTGCCTGTCCGAGGGCCACGAGGTCCTCGTGATGTGCGCGGTCCAACCGGTTCAACAAGAGAGCGTAAATCAGGATAAGCACCACAAAAACGATGATGCTGCCCTGTTGAGCGAACCAAAAGCCGAGTGGATATCCCCCCAAGTGGTAGGCGTTAAGTGAGTCGGCAAACAAGATCCCGGCACCGAGCCCCACGCTTGCCCAAATGATCAACAAAACGGCCATGATGACCACGTTTTTCTTCCAGTATCGCGCGGTGGCGAGAGCGACTTCGGGATTAACGGGGGCTGGGGGGCGTTCCATGTGGACCTTAACGTACTATTTCAGTTTGCACAAATCGGGGTCAAATATAATCGCATCGGTCTATTTCCCAACGGAATAAGCTGACAGCCGTCTTTACTTATGGCCCGTCGCGGCTAGGGCCGCCGATACGAGTTCCGACATGACTTCATATCCCTCTTTAGAAAGATGAACACCATCCGTAGCTAATGACGCTTGAAGTCCATTTTTGCCGTCGGTCATCCTCGAAAAATAGTCGAGGTACATGAAGCCGTGGCTATCGGCGTACGCGCGAATCAGTTCGTTAAGCGCCGGGATCTTGGTGTTGGGACTCAGGCCCGGACGCCAGGGATAGTCATAGGCCGGAAGAACAGAGGCGATGATCACCTCCAAGCCGTTGGCATATCCCAGTTCGGCCATCGACGCGATATTGTCCACGATGGCGTCCAGCGTGATCGGACCCTGGTTTTCCGCAATGTCGTTGGTCCCCGCCAGAATGACCACGAACGACGGGCGAAGCTGGATCACGTCCTGCCTAAAGCGAATCAGCATCTGGGCCGTGGTCTGGCCGCTGATGCCCCTATTTACATACGGCTTCCCTTCGAAAAATTCGGGATACAAGTCGCTCCAGCCTTCCGTGATCGAATCTCCCATAAAAACGACCCGCCCTTGAGCTGCTGGGCCCGCTGCTAGCACGGCGTTCTCCGCTTCAAAACGCTTCAGATTGGCCCAGTCTTGGGCCTGGGCTTGGGCGGTCGATCCAATGACCATTGTAAACATAAAAATGGCGAAATATGCTTTCATCGGAAGTAGGGGTTGGGGAGCAAGTGGGGCTCAGGCCCAAAATAGCGCGTGATGAGGCGCAATAGCGAGCTCCAATCGGATTGGGAATCGCCATTCGGGTTCAGAGATCTTCTTCTTCTAGAGCTCTCCGGCTTCAGGATGCCTAACTGCGTATGCACCTCTCCCGCTTCTGGGAGCCGAAAAGAACTTCGCCCACATGGTTATTAACGGCAAAACGAAGAACAAATAACGAGCCTTTATGCTCTTTGGGTTTCCCAACCTTTCCTACTATTTACAGCTTAATTCGGCCTATTTACCCCCTTTCGGACTTTCTAAACTTTTAGCATGGGTCCCCATCACGCTTTTATCGGGGGCTATAATCGAAACGCTAACCACGATTCCCTTCTCGTTCCGGTTGAATTTCATGGTCGGAAACTGGCCGTTGATCGCACCACGAACTTGCGCTCCCGCTGGAATTATGATTTCAAACTCGTCATCTCCAATCGGCTTTAATTGGGCCGGCATAGGCATACCGTCCCGCTTGTAGCTTAACGTGTTTTTATACACCGTAAAAACTCGCCCTTCGTAAGAGCCTGCGTACTCATTTACGTTTTTGACTTCGGCCGTCTTTAGGGAGTCGGCGTCTTGGGCGGTAGCATTCCCCACGGAACTAGCGCTTACAACGAGTCCCATGAGCAGAATAAAAAGGCGGGTTGTATGGAGTTTGGGGGCTTGATTATGATTCATGATGATCTTCTTTTAGTTAATTGGACGCTATGACCTGTACAATAACCCTATATGATAATCGTTAACCTGAAGAAAACCTCTCGTTTCACTTCTTTTACCCTTTCTTGGCACCCAAAATGGAAAATCACCAAACTAAACAGCATCAATGGGTACCTTTTGTGCTCGGTCAAACGCGGATTGAACCCCTTTTGAATCAAATTAGGATTGGAGACCAAGTGGTGTGCGTTGAGCGACAAGTTATGTTGCTTCTGCTTTTCTTGGTTGAAAACATTAATCAAGTGGTCACGAGGGACCGACTCCACGCAGCCCTTTGGCCAGCTGACGACACAAATGATGAGGCGCTTACTCAAGCGGTATCCAAATTAAGAAAGGCTCTAGGAGATTGCTCCGATTCGGGCCCAACCATCGAGACTATTCGGAAAGTGGGCTATCGATTGGTGGGTGAAGTTTCGTATTCACAACCGCTATCCGATCGTGGCGAGAAATCTTCTCGCATCGAGTCCGTCTCTTCAAAACAGCCCAAGAAACGATATTCTCGACTCGTTTTAGCGCTTGTTTTTTTTATAACCCTAATCAATGGTGCCGCTCTTTTGACCGGGAATGCCGGAAAAATTCCTCGTATTCGACTTGTTAGAATGGAGATCCCGGCTAGTTCTTCCTTATTCCAAGAGGGCCAAAGGATGGCTGTTCCACTCGAAGATCACTCCGCCTTGGGGGCGGCTGATAGTACCGCTGCGGCCCACTGATCTCTCGGCGAGCTGCTCTCCCCTATGGGAGGTGACGGACGGATTTATTCGGGGCTCGCGCCCCTCATCGATTCGGAACGCTACGCGTTCCTCGGGTGAACCCTGTTCTCATCCGTGCCTGTAAACTTAAAAGGTCTCCTGCCCGGCACTAATGTGCCAGCCAGAAGACCTTTGGAGGTGACGGACGGATTCGAACCGTCGTACAGGGTTTTGCAGACCCTTGCCTAGGCCTATCTGCTAATCCTGTAACTCGTTGCCTCCCAATAGCCTCGTTCGATGATGACCACAGCGGGTGTGGTTATGTTCATCAGTTTTGACAACAGTACGTTGCCAATTAATGGTAAATCTAGGTGTAAAAGCACCTCAAGTCAAACAGGGAGTAGGGGGGTAAAACGGTATTTAACAGTGCTGGTGCTACCCCCTTCTGACACGCGCCTCCTATTTCAGCAATATGAGCTTCTTGGTTGCGACGAAGTCTCCAGCTTCGATGGTCACGAGGTAAGTCACTGACGAAAGCCTTCCCGCATCGAACTGCACCGTATGGTAGCCTGCCGGCTGCGTGGTGCCGCTAACCAAAGTTGCTACGTTTCTGCCAAGCTAGTCCGTCAAGGTGATGCGCACCTCGGAGGCGACAGGAAGCCCATAAGAAACGGTAGTGGTCGGGTTGAAAGGATTTGGGTAAGCAGCCTTCAGGACGAAGCTCTCGGGCAACCCATGTCCACGCTTAAGAATACTTTCGGCTTATTGGCCCCTGACTGGCAAAACCCGTCTACAGAGTACAAGGTCAGAATTGCTGAAAATAACTGCTTTCATTTGCCACCCTTCAATTTTGCATCATTTCGTTTGAATCCAGATCAATGTAGCTTTTTGCCAATTTATTTTTTGAACACGAACGAAACGCCATCTGAAATAATGGTGAGATTATCCCCGCTGATCGACCCACTATCGGTGGTATTATCGGAATACGTAAAAAGAAACGCGGAGTTATTGTTTGAATAAGTGCCCGCGCGGGAGGCAGTCTCAGTCGTTACAACACCGCTTTCGGTAACCTTGAAGGTTAAACTTTGGCTGATCGTCTTATCACTGTTGAGGCGATAACTTCCTCCAGTGACTTCAACTTTGTCACTTCCGATTTGAAAAACGACCACTGGCACCGATTCGCCATCAACCGATTTCAGAATGTAATTCCCACTGTAATCTGGTTCGGAATTTGAATCTCCTGAAGAATCACATCCTAAGATTCCAAGTGCAAAGACAATCGCAAGAGCTAATAGACTACGTTGGAGTAATGATTTCATATTCGGCTTCCGAAATTATTGGGCTGTACGGTACTCAGGAACTCTAAAGATAAATAACTGAGTCGACAATAGCTCAACTGGGATGTCCGTTCAAAAATAGATCGCTGGGTAGATCGCCCATAGCTCTGGTACGAATGATACAATTACTATTAGTCCAGCCAACATATACGCGGTGTACAACAGCCCCAAAATATCGTATAAAGTGAGTTTCATCTACCTAACTCCAAAGTTGGTGTGTGCGCTAAAGCGTAGTCGAGCCCACATTCCATCTTCGATTCAAAGGATTGTATTTGAGCGGGATGAAGGTAAATGTGTGTTATGTGGTACAGAGACTGATCTTCAATTCGATCACATTGTGCCGCACTCAAAAGGTGGAGGAGACCAGGTTGAAAATCTTCGACTTCTCTGTCGTGATTGCAATTTGAAGAAAGGTGCCGACTTCTAAACATCTCGGACATGCGGGCTAATAAGTGCATTTTGGGGACTCGCACGACTGGCTGAAGTGGTTGGAAACGGTTACTTTCTGTTAGGCGTGTGCTCGCTCGCCTTAGTTGGGCTGGCTTGCTGGACTCTATTAAACCTAAAACTCAATGGAATCTTTTGAAGATTTTACTGTCCGATTGACAACTACAAATCGTAGATTTAGACATGCTACTGTCTCCGAACTGCGAAAATATTACAATCAAAAGTATGGTGTTTGGCCTTCAGTGCAAGGGGGCTCAGGCCAAAATGAAACCGCCTTTCCCAAGAGTCAATCCGCCCCTCATGTTAGGTTAGTCAATACCCATCAGACTCTAGACAGGGTGGCTACTTTCATCAGCCTTGTCGGTTGGCTGGTGGTGTGCCTTGGCTCCGTGACAGCTTTAGTCGTATTGGGAAATGGCCTTGCTGCTTTTCTAATAATCCTTGCCGGGGCTTCAATTCGGACTCGGTTTTGCGAAAACTATTTTTGGGGGATATGGATTTTCGCAAAACCGAGACTAATTTATTTTTTGCATTTTGTCCGCGCGGAGGAGGGGTCTGGGGAGGAATCCGCGCGGGCTTCTTCTGATTTTTTTGGCGAATTATTTAGTGCCAGAAGTATTAAAAAGTGGTAAAACGAAATCAAATGAAAAAGAAGTTGTATTTATCATTAGGATTACTCCTCGTAATTCTGCTGTATGCAGGCTCTTTTGTTTTTTCATACAGTCGTATTTTGAAAAGCAACGACCCACTTCTTATTACAGATGTTGCGCGCCTTATTCCTCTGAAAGTCCACCGAGTAGATACATTAGACAATGTTGAAGATTTAAAAAAAGTTCTTGCCGAAGCAAAAGAGAAAAAGCTAAAAGTTTCGATTTCCGGTAGTAAGCATAGCCAAGGCGGTCATACCTACTACCAAGACGCGATAGTTTTAGATATGTCTTCCTTTAATAAAATCCTTGACCTTGATGTTGAAAAGAAAATTATCCGAGTTCAGAGCGGCGCGAAATGGAAGGATGTACAGGAATATATAAATCCATATAAACTTGCGGTCAAAGTAATGCAGTCATCATATGTTTTCACGATCGGAGGAACGTTGAGTGCAAACGCTCATGGTAGAGATTTGGATATGTCTTCTGTTGTAGAAACTGTGAGATCATTTCGATTACTTAATGCCAATGGCGAAATTTTGAATTTTAGTCGCACGGAAAATCCTGAATTGTTTAGGTTAGTTATCGGTGGTTACGGACTTTTCGGTGTTATTCTTGATGTTGATATTGAACTTACAAACAACGATGTTTATGAACAAAAGTCGGTTGTCATGGATTACAAAGATTTTCCCGAATACTTTCAGAAAAATATTAAAGACAATTCAGAAGTAGAAATGATGTTGGTTCGACCATCAATTGCTACCGATACTTTTTTGCGCGAACTAGTAGTGGCTACATGGAATAAAACTGACAAAACTAAAGAAAATATTTATGATCTTACTGAAGAAGAAAATGTGATGCGCGACAAATTTGTTTTTGGTTTATCGCGTAAGTATACTTGGGCAAAAAATTGGAGGTGGAATTTACAAAAGAAAATTGAAACTGGTGTCGGAGAGGCGCGAGTTATGTCTAGGACTAACGCCATGCGCCCGCCACTTGCTCCTTTAGAATTGCTTGATTATTATTCTTCAGGCGATACAGACATACTTCAGGAGTATTTTATTCCTGTTAGAAACTTCATGCCTTTTATGGATGAGTTTCGAGAAATTCTTTTGAAAGATAAAGTGAATACTATCAGCTTTACTATTCGTTATGTAAAAGCGAACAATGAGACCTATATGGCTTATGCGCCGACAGAGGATGCTTTTGCTATAATTTATATGACGAATGTCAGTTTATCGGAAAAAGCTCAAGAAAAAATTGAGAAGACGACTCAAAAAATTGTAGATACGGCGATAAAGAATTCCGGCACCTATTATTTAACCTATCAACTATATCCGACAAAAGAACAAATGCGAAAAGCATATCCGAACACTGATTTATTCTTTGCAAAAAAACTTCAATACGACCCTAGCGAAATGTTTATGAACAAATTCTATGAAAAATATGCTAAATAAAAAGATTTTAAGAAAAATTTTGTACGCTCTGCTCGTCGTCGTTATTTTTAGTTTAGTTTATCTTTTTCTTTATGAACCAAGTTATAGTGGTTTAATTCAGAAACAAGATAGAGTGCTCGTATTTGCTCACAGGGGCTTCGGTAATCTCGCACCAGACAACAGCTTGGTGGCGGCTAAACTCGCCATGCAAAATAGCATGGATGGGGTTGATGTTGATGGGCAGTTCAGTGCTGATAACGAATTGGTCATATTTCACGATTTAAGCGTTGATAGACTCACAAATAGTACTGGGAAAGTAAATAGTAAAACTGTTACTGAATTATTAAAATTAGATTTAGCCACAAAGTATGGCAAGGGTTTTGAAAATGCATATGTTGCGACCTTTGATGATTTTGTGCGGGAAATAACGCCCAATGGAATTCTCATGGTGGAATTAAAGGTGCCGAGTAGTAAAGATACGGGTATAGAGAAACGCGCTGCGGAAATTATAAAGAAATACAATGCTTATGAAAATGTATATTTAAGCTCATTCAATCCTCTTGTTCTTTATCGCCTCAAAAAGATTGATCCTCGAATCCGAACAGTTTTTATTTTTATGGATACTAACTGGAATCCGGAACTTATAGCAGAAATTAAAAAGGATGATTTGGTTAATCTGCCTTGGTTTTTGCGTAACGAGACTATTAGGCGAGCAATTCGAAATATTGTTAAACCTGACGCATTGAGCGTGAACAATGAAGTAGATGAAAAGACTATCAATACTCTCATTAAAAAGGGATATCCGATTTTCCTTTGGACGATTGATGAGGAAAATCGTTTAGAGTGGGCGTTGGAGAAAAAACCTTACGGGATAATTTCTGATGAACCGATAATTACTAAAAAATTACGCGATGGAAAAGAATAATGGTTTACAAATGCGATGGCTTCTTATCTCGCAGAATTTAATTCTGTTTGGTTCAGCAACCCCCGCTATTAGAACGGTGATGTGATACAGTAACGCGTTCAGGTATTCCCCTTCCCA